>JAFDVL010000065.1:0-23816 GCA_018268995.1 Acidobacteriota bacterium
CGCGACATCAAGCCGGAAAACGTGATGCTGCGTAAAGACGGCATCGTGAAGGTGCTGGATTTTGGCCTCGCCAAAGTGCGGAGTGCGGAGTGCGGAGTGCGGAGTGCGGAGTGCGGAAGATGCTGACACCTTGATGCAACCGGCTGCTGATACTCCGCATTCCGCACTCCGCACTCCGCACTCGGAAGCTCCGCAATCAACGCTGCCCGGCACAGTCATGGGAACCGTTGCCTACATGTCGCCCGAACAGGCGCGGGGCAATCCCGTAGACGCGCGGACTGATCTGTTCAGCCTCGGCGTGATGCTTTATGAAATGCTCACGCGCCGTCAGCCGTTCACAGGCGAAACGGTCAATCACGTCATCGTCGCCATTCTGGAAAAAGAACCGCCACCAATTGCACAGGACATTCCCGCCGAACTTACGCGGATTCTCCAACAGGCGTTGGCAAAGAAAGCCGACGAACGCTACGCCAGCGCGCAGGCGATGCTCGCGGATTTGAAGAAGCTGCAAACGCGCCTGCTGGTCGAGGCGGAAAACAAGCGCAATTCCGCCGACGATGCGCCGGTTGAAGCGCAAACGCTGATCCAGCCGCAGGCCACTGCCGCTGCGCCTGAAGCGTTGGCGACCGCTGCCGCCAGCGCGCAACCGACTTCGCCTGACCATCCGAAACCAAAGCAATGGTGGCTCGCGGCAGGCTTGAGTTTGCTGCTCGTTGTTGGCGGATATTTCGGGTACGGTTATTTCACGGCGACCAGACAAATCAATTCCATCGCGGTGATGCCGTTTGAAAATAAGAATTCCGATGCCGACACGGATTATTTGTCTGACGGTTTGGCGGAATCGGTGATCTTTCGGCTGACGCAGATTCCCGATCTGCGGGTCAGCCCGACGAGTTCGGTGATGCGTTACAAGGGGAAGGAGACGGATGTTGCCAGGATCGCCAACGAACTTGGCGTAGATGCGGTGATGACGGGACGGATGACCAAGCGGGGCGACAATCTGAACATCACGGTTGAGTTGGTGGATGCCCGTGCCAACAAATCTCTGTGGGGCGAGCAGTATGAACGGAAACTTTCGGAATTATTGACCACCCAACGCGAGATGGTCACCGAAATCGTGAGCAAACTGCAACTGAAACTGTCGGGCGAAAGCGAGCAAAAGCTGGCGAAGAAATCCACCGACAACAACGAAGCCTATCAGCTTTATCTGCAAGGTCGTTTCCACTGGAACAAACGAACCAGCGAAGACTTTCAAAAGGCAGTCGTGTTTTTCAAACAAGCCATCGAAAAAGACCCGAACTACGCCCTTGCTTACAGCGGTTTAGCCGACACTTACACTTTGTTTCCCGAATATGTTGATTCAAGACCGAAAGAATATTCGCCGCAAGCGAAGCAAGCAGCACAAACGGCTCTCGAACTTGATCCGAACCTGGCGGAAGCCCACGTATCACTCGGAAGAGTCCTTTTTGACTATGAATATGACTTTGCAGGGGCGGAGAAATTATACAAACGGGCAATCGAACTCGATCCGAATTACGCGACAGCTCATCAATGGTATGCACTCCTATTAGTCTCGAGCGGCAGAAACGATGAAGGTGTCAGAGCAATTACGAAAGCAATTGATCTCGATCCGTTTTCGATGGTTATCAATCGTTCTGCGCCTTATTACCTGTTGCGTGCCGGACGATATGACGAAGCACTTTTACAAAATAAGAAGTTCAACGAGCTATTTCCCGATGAAGCACGTTTTCATCTTGTCAACTCTTTGATTTATGCGGCTCAAGGCAAATACGATCAGGCTGTCGATGAATACCTGCTCGGTGCGAAGGTAGCGAAAAATTTCAAACCCGAAAATATTGTGAGATTGAAAGAAGCCTACGAAAAAGGCGGCTGGGATGGCTACGGGCGGATGCGGCAGGAAATACTCCTCGAACGACTGAACGCCAGACAGGCAAAAGACCCTAATGGATATGTTGCGGCGATGGATTATGCGAACGCATACGCCTTGGGCAAAGACAAAGACAAGACGATCGAATATCTGAACAAAGCGTATGACGAGCGAGACCTGACATTGTGCGGACTAAAGGTCGAAAAACAATGGGACTTCGTGCGAGACGACCCACGATTTAAGGAATTGGTCAGGAAAGTCGGGATTCCTGAATAAAAAAACAAAGATGGAAACAGGAACAATCATCAATCAATACACGCTTGCCATCAATCCCGCCGACACTTCTTACGTGCAAATCACGATGCGCGTGCGCAATCTGCCACAGACGTTTCATCTGGCGATGCGGCATCGCAAAAACCAGATATGGCAAAATCCTCACGCGCAGTGCTTCGCGTGGTAAAACCGCGCAATCGCGTGGTATAAACGCGCAATATGAACACATTGGCAGAATTACTTTCTTCGCGCGTCAAAGCTGAAATTTTCCGCTTGTTGTTTGGCGTCGTACCGCGTGAATTGCACGGACGCGAAATTGAGCGGCAGTCGGGATTGGCCGATGGCACTGTGCGGCAGGAACTCAAGCGGCTGCTGGGGCTGGGCGTAGTCGAATCGCGGCTTGATGGAAACCGCACGTATTATCGCGCCAACACGCGCCATCCGCTTTACCCGGACATTCGCAATCTGGTGCTGAAAACGGATGGCTTGGTCGAAGCACTCCGCACGGCGTTAGAGCCTGCCGACATCCCGTTGGCGTTTGTCTTTGGGTCGGTGGCGGCGGGTACGGAACAGGCGGAAAGTGATGTAGACCTCATCGTGATCGGAACGGTCAGCCTCCGCCAGCTTGGCAAGTTGCTCTCAGGTGTAACCGCGCAAGTCGGGCGCGAGATCAATCCGCATATCTTTACCCTCGAGGAATTCACCCGCCGAAAAAAGGCGCGCGATCATTTCATCAGCACCGTGTTGGCTGCACCCAAACTATTTGTGAAAGGAAACGAAGATGAGCTTGTCACAATGGGCCAATAACGGCTGGTTGCGACCACACCAAACCAGTCCCCAAGAAATCGCTGACTTGTTTGCGATTGTCGCCCGCGACCTGGCAGATGCCACAGGCGACATCTCGGCAGACTGGCGTTTTGGGATTGCCTACAACGCTGCGCTCAAGCTGGGCACCATTCTTCTGTATGCTTCGGGTTACAGACCGGAAAAGACGTTGCAACATTACCGCACGATTGCCGCGTTGCCAGAGATTTTGGGACAGCAACGGAAAGACGATGCCGATTATCTGGAAACCTGTCGCCGCAAACGCAACACGGCGGAATATGACCGAACCGGCGTCGTGACAGATCAGGATGCTTCAGAGTTGATCGAATTTTGCCGCGAGCTTCAGCAGGAAGTGCGGAACTGGCTCCGTCATACCTATCCTGCCTTGATGCCAAAAGATGATGTCTGAAGCGCCGTGCTTTAATTCCGACATAACGAAACTCTATGCTCCGACGCTTACCCTTTCTCGCTACATTGTTCTTGCTGACAGTCGTTACTGTACAAGCGCAAACGGTCTTGACCGCTGACCAACTGCAAAACGGGCAAGCTGTCGAACTCGACAAGCTTGGTTGGAAGTATGCGCCCGACGATGATCCGCGCTTTGCCGATCCGCAATTCGATGATCGCGCGTGGGCGACGCTCGCCAGTTCTGCCAAACCACAGGAGAGTCCGAGCGGTTGGCACGGCATTGGCTGGTTTCGTTTGCATCTGCGCGTTGCGCCGGAATTGGCGAATCAGGCGTTGAATCTGGAAATGGCGCACCTCGGCGCGTCGGAAATTTACGTCAATGGCAAGCTGATTCGGCGTTTCGGTGTCGTGGGCAAAATGCTGGCGGAGGAGACGGGATTCAATCCGAATGCGCTGCCGCTGGCTGTCGTATTGCAGGCTGATTCGGAACAAGTCATTGCTGTGCGCTACTCAATCCAACAGGCGGCGGATCCGAACTCCTTCTTTGCCTGGTTCATGTTGCAGGGTGGCGAGAACGCGAACGGTATCGCTGGAATTGGTTTCCACAGCCGGTTCCGGGAGTTTGGTACGACGGCGAGTCAGCGCGGCGTGGGCTATGGCGGGTGGCCTTTTCCCTTCGGCTACCTTGCTGTCCAGGCCACAGCTTTTCTCGCGTTCGGCATTCTCCATCTGCTCTTATTCGCGTTCTTCGCGCGCCAGCGGAGCAATCTCTTTTATGGTCTGTTTCTGTTGGGCTTCGGGATCAATGATGCCGTCAACGTTCCCTATCTGGCAGGCCATTATGGGATGACAGGGTTTTACCTGCTGCTCTTTGTTTCCACGGTCGCAATGCAACTGCTGCCCCTCGCGCTGCTGGCCTTCCTCTACAGTGCCTTCACGCCGGGACTGCCACGTCGGATGTGGGGCTTTCTGGCGGGAGCGTTGTGCGTCATTTTCTGGTGGCAGGTGTGGCCCGTGAAAAACTGGCAAGTGATCGGGACGCTCTATGCGGTTGTGATTGTGCTGGAGGCGCTCAGGCTCGTGGTGGGGGCGATTCGCCGCCGCCTTCCCGGCGCAGGCATCGTTGGCGTCGGCGTTCTGCTTTTCTCGCTGACGCTGGTGCAAATGTCGCTTATCAGCCCGATCCCGCTGCTGTATGCCATCGGAAGTTTCGGGATGATTCTTTCCCTTTCACTTTATCTGGCGCGCGATTACGCCCGCACCAACAAACACCTTGAAGAACAACTCGTGCAGGTCAAACAACTCTCCGCCGCCGCGCTCGAACACGAGAAAGTCAAAGCCGAAAACGAACGCCGCGCCGCCGAACTCGAAGAAGCCCGCCAATTGCAGCTTTCGATGCTGCCGAAGAAATTGCCGAGCCTGCCCCATCTCGACATCGCCGCGTATATGAAAACCGCTTCGGAAGTCGGCGGCGATTACTACGACTTTCATCTGGGCGATGACGGGACGCTGACGATTGCGGTGGGCGATGCAACGGGGCACGGCTTGAAAGCTGGCACGCTGGTTTCCTCCGTCAAAAGTTTGTTCGTGTCGCTGGCCTATCATCCCGACATCCCGCACATCTTTCATCGCATCAGCGCGGTGCTGAAAGAGATGAAGCTGCGCGGGCTGTTTATGGCGATGACGATGGTCAAAGTGCAGGGGCAACAGATGAGCGTCAGCATTGCCGGAATGCCTTCGGTGCTGATCTATCGTGCATTGAGTGCAGAAGTCGAAGAGATTGCGATGCGGGCGCTGCCACTAGGCGGAGTAACAAAGTATCAATATCAGCAGCAGGAAGTGACACTCGCAGCAGATGATGTCGTGGTGCTGATGAGTGATGGCTTACCCGAACGCTTTAATGCAAGCGGCGAGATGCTTGAGTATGAGCGGATACACAACGCTTTGCTCGCGCTTGCCTCGCAATCTTCTGCGGAGATTATTGTTGCCCTCACTCGTCTTGGCGACGAATGGAGCGCAGGTCGGGCGCAGGATGACGATGTGACGTTTGTCGTGCTGAAAATCAAAGGCCCGTCGTAGCGGATTATACTTGGGCGTGAGTTTTGATCTCGCGCTGTTGCGAAAGATGCACTATCCTGCAAAACCCAACGCATCGTACGCACATACCCAGTTGGCTCGCTCGCTCGAAAAACCCGGTGACCGCGAAGCCGCGATAGCGCTGCTCGAAAAAGCAAAATCAATGCAAGGCGCTACGGCTGAGCCACTGATGACTTTAGGACGGCTCTACGCCACGAGCGGTCGCCTCGCCGAGGCCAAAAAGATCATTGACGAACGGAAACTTCCCAAGATGAACACTTTTACTCACGAATTTCCCCTTATTCAGTAAGCACGAAGGGGGGGATTTCCCAGTCGGCACAACGACGTTTCAGTAGTCCGACTGTGAAGGACGGCGGCCTCAAGAAAGCACCCGTTGAGGCAAGGTGCGCTGGCTAAATGCAGCCCTTGCTCACGCGCGGGCTACCGACACGCAAGCTTGGCTTTTGCCATACACCGAAGGAGAAACATGAAGAAAATCAGCGCATTGATGTTTACGAATCGCTCATTCCTTTTCATCTCGCTCTGTTTTTGGTTGCTCGCCACGGCTGGCCGCGCCAATGCACAGTGGGCGCAATTTCGCGGGCCGAACGGGTCAGGCGTAGATTCAGCTACGGGGTATCCCGTCGAATTTTCACCGACCAAAAACATGGCGTGGAAGGCAACGATCCCTTATGGGCAATCGTCGCCCATCGTGGTAGGCACGCGGCTTTACGGCACGGCGAGTGAAGGCGAACGCTTGATTACGTTCTGCCTCGACACGCGCACAGGTCGTGAATTGTGGCGGCGGGATGTGAAGCGCGAACACGTGCAGGGCGCATACAAAGCCAACGATCCGGCGTCGCCTACGCCAGCCGCTGATGCGAGCGGAGTCGTAGCCTTCTTCCCTGAATTGGGTTTGATTTCGTATGACAACAGTGGGAAAGAGCGCTGGCGTTATGCGCTTGGCCCTTTCAAAAACTTCTATGGCATGTCAGGTTCGCCGATCATCGCCGGAGGCTTGGTCGTGCTGGTTTGCGATCAGGTTTCGGGGTCGTTTGTCATCGCGCTTGACCGTGCGACCGGACGTTTGCGCTGGAAGACCGACCGACCGGGCGCTTCCATTGGTTGGTCAACCCCGATCATCTTTCGACCGGAGGCGAATCGCACAGAGCTAATTGTGCTTGGTTCCTCACGGCTTGATGCTTACGATTTGGCTTCTGGTGCAAGCCGTTGGTGGCTACCGCTGGCCTCTGATGGCTCAATGGGCACGCCGCTGGTTCACGGCGACACGCTGATGGTTTCCACGTCAGGCAGCAATCAACCGGGGCTGCCAACTTTCGCGTCCATGCTGGAGAAAAATGACGAGGACAAAGACGGGCGGTTGTCGTTTCAGGAGTTTCACAATCTTCCAGGTTTAGGAGAACATTTCGGCTGGATTGATGAAAACGATGACAAGGTCATTATCAATGCGGAATGGGACAAGGCACGCGCCTATGGCCAAGGCGAATGGGGCGCGATTGCCGTGCGTCCGGGCAACGCGCGCGGCCAGATTGCGGCCAGCGCAGTGCGCTGGCGTATGCAGAAAAACATCCCGTACATTCCCGCGCCACTGTTGTATCAGAATGTGTATTACATGGTGAAAACCGGCGGCATCATCACCTCGCTTGATCCCACGACCGGCAGCCTCTTAAAACAGGGGCGCACCCCCAACGCACTGGGCGAGTATTTCGCCTCACCAATTGCCGCCGATGGCAAAGTGTTCCTGGCGAATACCGAAGGCAAGATCACCGTGCTCAAAGCTGGGGCGGAATGGGAAGTGCTGGCCGTCAACGAAATGGGCGATGAGATTGGTGCAACCCCTGCCCTAAGCAATGGTCAGATTTATGTGCGGACGCGCGGTACAATGTATTGCTTCAAAGCAACGCATTAGCCGCACGACGCAGCACTATAGTCTTCAAGAAAAAGATTATTTATTGAACCACCGAGCGCACGGAAAACACAGAGCAAGAACAGATCAAACCCCTTGTTTGTTCTTCATTTGATGAGCACCTCTTTGTTCTCTGTGGTTTCATTTTCTTGATTCTTATAGCCTATTTTCAGGTATACGCGTTGCAGGAATGAAGTGTGTGTATAACGATGCCAGCCTCAGTTACATCGGCAGGAGTCGGCGGGAAAGCGAAGATCAAATGTCCGATGACAATATTATTTTTGTATTGTTGCTGGTGTAATGCCCGAACGTTCCTTCCGAGTTGGAGCGCCAATGAGACTTGAGCCACAATACAATTCCTATGGAACACATATTGAATCGCAGAGAATTTCTTCGCCAAAACCTGATCCTGACTACAGCGCTTTCCGTCCGCCCCCAAAACACAGCTAAGAAAAAAGTGCTTGTCATTGGCGCAGGACTGGCAGGAATGTCTGCCGCTTATGAACTGGTGCAGAACGGGCACGACGTCACTCTTCTGGAAGCACGGATGCGCAGTGGCGGGCGTGTCTGGACATTGCGCGATGCGTTTCCGGCGGGAATGTATGCCGAAGCGGGTGCGACGAACGTTTTTGATAATCACGCCTGGACGATGAAATACCTGAAATTGCTGGGCGTCGCGATTGATCCAATGAAATCGCATGGCGGGGCTGCAATGTATCACCTGCACGGCAAACGAGTATTGCTGAAACCGGGAAGCGCGGTTGACTGGCCCGTAGATTTGAAGCCGGATGAAAAGGGGCTGAGCCGCAGCGCATTGTGGGCCAAGTACGTTGTGCCCGTGCTCAAAGAACTCGGCGATGTCGAAGCGACAAATTGGCCGCCACCTTCGCTTGCCAGATATGACCGCATCTCATTCGCGGAGTTTTTGCGACAACAAGGCGCTTCGCTCGGCGCGGTGGAGGTTCTCAAACTCGGCACTGCCGATCAATTAGGCGAAGGCGCAGAGGCAATTTCGGCGCTGAATATGCTTTGCGAAGCTGCGCCCCGCGCCACCGTCAAACAATCGTTTTTCATTCGCGGCGGCAGCGATGTGTTTACCAAAGCCTTTGCCGAAAAGCTCGGCGACCGGATTCATTACGGCAAAGCCGTGACACGCATTGAGCAAGGTGTACGCGGCGTGCGCGTGATCTGCACACCGCAGCAAACGTTCACCGCCGATTACCTGATTTGCGCAATTCCCTTCTCAGTGCTGCGACGCATCGCCATCGTTCCCGGCTTTTCGGTGGCGAAACAACAAGCCATCGCGCAACTCGGCAACACGTCCGTCGTCCGTGTGTTCATGCAAACTCGCAACCGATTCTGGCTGGACGAAGGGTTGACCGGATCGGCAACAACGGATTTGGCAATGATGACCGCCTATGACAAAGCACATTATTTGCCGGGCACGCGCGGAATGTTGGAAGCCTACGTCGCCGGAGCCAAAGCGCGCAGACTCGCTGCGATGACGGCGAACGAACGAGTCAACTTCACACGCAAGCAAATGGAACTGCTGCTGCCGAGCCTGCGCGAACATTACGAAGGCGGCGCGTCGGTTTGTTGGGATGACGAAGAATGGACGCGCGGCGCGTATGCGTGGTTTGCGCCGGGGCAGATGAAAACGCTACTGCCACACCTCGCCACGCCCGAAGGCCGCGTGCATTTCGCGGGCGATCACACCTCGCCGTGGCCCGGCTGGATGAACGGCGCATTGCAATCCGGCCATCGCGCGGCAGAAGAAGTCAATCAGGCGTTGTAATATCTTTCCTGCTTTTGTTTTGAGGGCTAAGAAGGAATACCCTTTTCACCACAGAGAGACACAGAGGCCGCACAGAGATTCACCGAGAATCGTTCGCCTCGGCGCAGTTTGCAATCTCAAAAGACTCCGTGTGCCTCTGTGAAATCTCTGTGTCTCTGTGGTGAAAATGCCTTTCCTGGCAGTACAGGTATTTTACCGCCGAGCAGATCATCGTAAATAATGGAGAGCCTCATGAAACGTCGTGCATTCAATTGGAGTTTGTTCGCTGCCAGCGCATCGCTCGTCTTTCCTTTTTCCCGATTCCAACTGCGCATCAATGGGCAACGCCTCAATCAACATTTGTCCGAACTCGCGCAATTCGGCAAAACACCCGAAGGCGGCACGCACCGTGTCGCATACTCCGCCGAAGATTTGCAAGCCCGCGACTACGCGATGAAGTTGATGCGCGAGGCCAAGCTCGAAGTCAGCGTTGATGCCGCAGGGAACATCGTCGGACGGCGTGCGGGCAGCGATGCCGCACGCAAACCGTTGATGATCGGCTCGCACATTGATTCCGTTCCGGCGGGCGGCAGCTACGACGGACAGGTCGGTTCGATGGGCGCGATTGAAGTCGCGCAGACGCTCGCGGAAAACAACGTGCGCCTGCGCCATCCGCTCGAAGTCGTGCTTTTTCAAAACGAAGAAGGCGGAACCATCGGCAGCGCGGCGCTCGCGCGACCACTCACTGACAAAGACCTGAGCATCGTCACCAACAGCAAAAAGACGATCCGTGAAGGCATCCAGTTTATTGGCGGCGACCCGGACAAGTTGGCAAGTGTGGTTCGCAAGAAAGGCGACCTTGCGGGCTACGTCGAATTGCACATCGAACAGGGCGGGCTCTTGCATCAGGAGCAAATCAACATTGGCGTCGTTGAAGGCATCGTTGGCGTGAACTGGTGGGAAGTGACGATTGACGGCTTTGCCAATCACGCGGGCACGACGCCGATGAATCAACGCAAAGACGCGCTGCTCGCCGCTGCGAAATACATTGACGCCGTCAATCGCATCGTGACTTCTGTTCCCGGTCGCCAAGTCGGAACCGTCGGCAAAATCCAAGCCTTCCCCGGCGCCTTCAACATCGTGCCGGGCCGGGTGGCGACGAGTCTGGGCTTGCGCGATCTTGATGCGGCGAAGGTGCAAATGCTCTATGAAAAGATTCAAGCCGAAGTGCGCCAGATCGAAGTCGCCACCGGAACGAAATTCGACTTCAAGCAAGTCACGTCCTCGCAACCCGCGCCCACCGATGCCCGCTTTCGTCGCGTGATTGACGAAGCCGCGCGCGCCTTGGGCTTCACGACGAAGCTGCTGCCGAGCGGTGCCGGTCACGACGCGCAAGAGATCGCGCACCTCTGTCCCATCGGCATGATTTTCATTCCCAGCCGCGACGGCATCAGCCATAGCCCGCGCGAATTTTCCACGCCCGCCGACATCACCAACGGCGCGAATGTGTTGTTGCACACGTTGTTGAAGCTGGACGCGATGAATTTGTAATTTCTTCCACGAAGGCACACGAAGAGACACGAAGGAGATCAGACAGAATTGACAAGATTGTTTTCAAGATTTACAGGTTAGATAAGAGATTGAAACCATCTTGTTAATCTTGCGGAAAATCTTGTCAATCCTGTCAAAAACTTTCGTGAACCTTCGTGTGCCTTCGTGGAAGAAAAAACTGACGCTTGACTTGCGTGCGCGGGAGGCAGATGCTTGCGCACGCCAATCAAACGACATTTTGAAGAAATGGAAATGGATTCGCGTCGGCGTTTGTCGCCCCCGCACAATTTTTTTCGATTGCCGTGAGGGAATTCGCTTCGGCCTTACGCTTGTCTCAGCAGAAGGAGGTTGACCGATGAGAAAAATGTACTGCTTTTTGTTTGTGCTGTTGAGCCTGTGCCTGCGTGTGTCGGCGCAGGTGGGGTCGGAACCGATGGCGTTGGTTTCTGGTCAGAGCGTCGAGCGCGAAATCGTGGGCGGGCAAACGCACACCTATCAACTCCTGCTGACGGCAGGGCAGTTTATGCGCGTCGTGGTAGAGCAGAAAGGGATTGATGTAGCGGTAGCGCTCGTTGTACCAGACGGCAAGCAATTGATTGAGGTGAATCTTGTGCATGCTGGCAACTTGGAATCGCTTTCCTATGAAGCAGAATCCGGTGGGAATTATCAAGTCAAAATACGCAATGCCGATGTGCGGAACGGAACCTATCAGGTGCAGTTAGAGATGCGTACTGCGGCCACAGCGCAGGATAAACAACGGATTGCCGCTGAACGTCTGCTGATTGAAGTAGATCAATTGACCGGGCAGACTTCCTTGCAGCAAAGGCTTGAGAAGTCACAACAGGCTTTAGCCTTGTGGCGCGAACTAGGTGACAGGTACTGGGAGGCTTTTACGCTTAATCTTCTCGGCGACCTCCAGCGTACGCTGCGCCGCTATGAGCAAGCAATTGGGTACTACAGCCAGGCGCTGGCAGTCAGGCGTGAACTCAAAGACCAAAGAGGCGAAGCCATCACGCTGTTTGCCTTGGGCAATGCCTATCGCTTGCTGGCTCAACATGAGAAAGCAATTGAATACCTCAATCAATCGCTGGCGATCAGACGCGCATTAAAGGATCGGAGAAATGAAGCAAATACACTGGCACTGATAGGAGGTATCTATGGCTTGCTAGGCCGTCCTGAGAAAAATCTTGAGTACCAGGAGCAGGAGTTAGCGATCAGACGCGAATTGAAGGACAAGTCTGAAGAAGCAAACACGCTCAGAAACATAGGCATTACGCAATACCATTTCAGCTATGAAAAGGCTGTTGGGTACTTCGAGCAATCATTGGCGATCCGGCGCGAGATCAAGGATCGAAGAGGAGAAGGAGAAATGCTCAGTACACTAGGCGGGGCTTATGCTCATCTGAGCAACTATACCAAAGCAATCGAATATTACGAACAGACGCTGGCGATCAACCGCGAGATAAAGAATCGCGGCAGCGAAATGGGTTCATACATTGAGCTAGGAGCGGCTTATCTATCACTTCATCGTTCAGAGAAAGCGGTTGAATCTTTCGAACACGCACTGACTATCGCACGCGAAAACAAGTTTCGTGATAGCGAAGCAACAGTTCTTAACTGGCTGGGGCGCGCTTGGCGCGAACTAGGCAATCGTGATAAGGCACTTGAGTACCACGAGAAGGCGTTAGTGATCGTCCGCGAGATAAACTTTCGGCCCGGCGAAGGAAGTACGCTCGCCAGTCTAGGCGATAGCTATCAATTACTGCGCCGCTTTGAAAAGGCACTTGAGTGCTACGAACAGTCGCTCAGCATCGCAATCGAGATAAAGAATTTGTATGCCCAGGCGGGCATTCTCAACGCAATTGGCATTGTCTATCGCTCAATAGGCCAGTATCAGAATGCGATTACTTACCATGAGCAATCATTGCGGCTGGCACGCGAGATAAAAGTGCGTAAAGTTGAGGCGATTGCACTCAACGACCTGATGACTAGCTGGCAGGCTAACAAGCAACCCCACCTTGCTATCTTCTTCGGCAAGCAATCGGTCAACCTTCATCAGGAAACCCGTGACGACATACGCAGCTTCGACCGCGAAACACAACAGGGCTTTCTCAAATCCAAAGAGGACTCTTATCGAACTCTCGCCGATTTACTAATCTCGCAAGGCCGTTTGCCCGAAGCCGAACAGGTAATTCGGATGCTTAAGGAAGAAGAGTATTTCGAGTACATTCGTCGTGACGAAACCAATGCGCCCAAAGCCGAGAAAGCTGCACTGACGCCCGAAGAAGCGGCGCTCGACAAACGCTACCGCGAGATCGCCGACAAGCTCACGGAAATCGGCACAGAACGTAATGCGCTGCTCGACAAGAAGTCCCGCACGCCCGAAGAGGAACAACGCCTCACCAAACTCGAAGCCGATCTCGTCGTCGCCGGACAAGCCTTTCAGAAATTCCTCGACGGCCTGGCTGCCGAGATGAGCAAGAACGCGGACGCCAATGCGCGCGCCTTTCAACTGCGCGAATCGCAAGGGCTGATGGAAGATTTGCGCGAACTGGGCAAAGGTGTGGTGGCGCTTTACACGCTCGTGGGCGAAGACAAGTACCGCGTGATTTTGACGACCGCCGATTTTCAGAAAGGCTACGAATATCCGATCAAAGCCGAAGAACTGAATCGCAAGGTACTGGCCTTTCGGGACGTGTTGCAAAATCCGAAGCTCGATCCGCTGCCGCTCGCGCAGGAACTCTACAAAATTCTGGTCGGCCCCGTTGCGAAAGATTTGCAAGGCACGAAAGCGCAGATGGTGATGTGGTCGCTGGACGGTGTGCTGCGCTATTTGCCGGTCGCGGCGCTGCACGATGGCAAGCAATATCTGGTCGAACGCTTTCGCACGGCAGTCTTCACACCCGCGAGCCAAAGCCGGTTGCGCGTGGAGCCGAGCCGCAAATGGACGGCACTCGGCTTGGGTGTGACGAAAGCGCACGGCTTGACGATTCCCGCGTTGCCCGGCGTGCTGGAAGAGATGCGCGGGATTATTCAAGAGGCAGGCGCGAAGACGGGCGTGCTGCCCGGCTCGATCAAGCTGGACGAAGCGTTCACGCAAGAAGCGATGTTGAGTGAACTGCGCAAGCGCAACCCGGTCGTGCATATCGCCAGCCACTTCCGGTTTCAGCCCGGCAATGAAACGAATTCGGCGTTGCTGCTCGGCGATGGGCAGTTCCTGAGCCTCGCCCAAATCAAGTCGTTGCCGAATGTGTTTGCGGGTGTGGATTTGTTGACGCTCTCGGCGTGCAACACGGCGACGGGGGGCAGCGGCGCGAACGGCAAAGAAGTGGAAGGCTTCGGCGTGCTGGCGCAACGGCAAGGCGCAAAAGCCGTCGTGGCAAGTCTGTGGCCCGTCGCAGATCGCAGCACGAAAAACCTGATGCAGGAGTTTTACAAGTTGCGCGAAGCGAAAGCCGAGGTCACGAAAATCGAAGCGCTACGACAAGCCCAAATCAAACTTCTGCGGGGCGAATTGCAAGTGACGGGCGAAACGCTGGCAGCGCGCGAGATTGTGCACGAAGCGCCGAAAGCGACGAATCAGCCGCCCTTCAAGCCTGATACCAAAGCGCCGTACGCACATCCGTATTACTGGGCTCCGTTTATTTTGATTGGCAATTGGAAATGATGACAGCGGCGAAACAATCTTCTTTGCGGGCGGCAGCGACTCGTTTATGATCCGCCCCCAAGGAGATTTTTTTATGGCAATGTACAAAGTGAATCCAACAGTAAAACCCATGAATCAACCGACCAGCACGACGTGCTGGCTCACCTGTTTTCAAATGCTGTTTCAATGGAAAATTGACAACGGTGGTTCTGTCAGCGCGAACAAAGCCAGTATTTTAGCGGCACTGGATAAATCCCCGAATCTGTTTCCGTATTACATGGAAACGGCGGGAATTGCGCCGGGCGAATGCAAGGAAGCCGCCAAAATGCTGGGCTTGCGTTGGGCGGGCGGCGGCGACATTGATGCCAAAGTGTTGCACGATGCGCTCAAATCGCACGGGCCGTATTGGGTGGCCGGAAATTGGGGCAGCGGTTCGCACGTGATTGTTGTGACGGCGTGCAATCCTGACACCGGTTCTATTAAGTATATTGATCCGTGGCGCAACGTAACGCTGTCCGATAGCAATGGAACCATTTCGTGGTTGAATGATCGCAGCAATGTCTGGAAGAACTGCGATGGCAGTTTGATTTATTGGTTATAAACCCGCTTGCTGTGCAAACAACGCAAGTGGTTCTTCCGTGCCCCTCACTCTCCTATTTTCATCAATTGCCTGACGCGGCGGACTTATGTTCGGCGATGGACGTTTTAGTGTGTCCATACACACTGGTGGTTGTCCGAAATAGTTTTATTTTTCGCCGTGAACACTTTGGCGGGCAATTCTCCCCTTATTCAATGAGGGCAAGCACACGTCTAAAGTCTGGCTGTGGAACAGGGGAGACTGCCGCAGGTAAGGCTGTTGTTGATATGCTCGCGCTTGCCCTCAGTTTAATGCTTAAAGCTTGGGACGATTATTGAGTGCCTCATGAATTACAGCCTGAGCCTGCTCAAGCTCTGCGCCGACGATTTCTAATCGCGGTGGACGTACCCGCGTGTTCCCCATGCCAACTTCCTGCTGCACCAGCTTGATCAACTGCACAAATTTCACGACCGTATCCATTCTGAGCAGCGGCAGGAACCAGTGATACAGCGCCAACGCCTTGTCCATTTGGCCTTGTTGCGTGTAGTTGAAAAGGTCAACAGATTCTTTCGGAAAAGCATTGACCAGGCCGGCAACCCAGCCAACCGCGCCGACAGGAATCGCTTCGACGATGGCATCATCCACGCCCACAAAAACATCCAGCCGATTTCCGACCAACGCCTTGATTGCGGTCACACGGCGCACATCGGTGCTGGATTCTTTGACGGATTGAAAGTTCTCGTGTTCGCTGGCAAGTTCCTGAATTTGCTCTGGCAGGTAATCGGTTTTGTACGCAACCGGATTGTTGTAGAGCATGCAGGAAAGCTTCGTCGCATTGAAAATCGCAGCCACGTGCGCTTTCATTTCGCGCCAGTCGCTGTTGTACACATACGGCGGCAACACCATTAAGCCACGACAGCCTTTTTCTTCGGCGCTTTTCGCCAAAGCAACCGCCTCCGCCGTGCTGAGCGAAGAGATTGCGGCGACAACGGGAACACGGTCGCCTACGGCTTTGACGATGGTTTGCCAGAGTTCGAGCTTTTCATTGAAGGTCATCGTCGCGCCTTCGCCGAGCGAGCCGGGCGTAACGATACCAGTGCAGCCATTGTCTACCAGCCAGTTGCAATGTTTTGCCACAAACTCGTGGTCAATGCTCAAATCTTCTTTTAGTCCAGTTGTAATTGCAGGCATCACACCCTGCCATTTCATAGTCATAAATGAAACCTCTTTGATTTTTGTTTTTGCGCCTTGGTCTTTGGTTCTGGCTTGTGGCCAATCGCTAAGACCAAAGTTCAAAACCAGGAATTTTATTCAGCGGTTTCCGCCGATTGAATCAGACTTCCAACTTTGACGGGGAAAACGGGCGGGCGCACCGATTCTGGTTGCCAGCCTAAAAAGAATTCTACTGCCGCACCGCAAATGCGTCCCTGACATGGCCCCATGCCACAACGTGTTTGCAACTTTCCGGCGCGCCAGCTGGATTGTGTTTGCACACGGGCAAAAGAAACGTCTTCGCAACGGCAAATGATCGTGTCAGCAGTCGGTAAGTCCTTGAGTTCGTCACGCAAGGCAAAGGCACGATTGAGTGCATCAGCAAAGCGTTGTTGTTTCTTTCGCTCAGACAATAGCGCGCGGGCCGAAGCCGATTGCCCAGACGCCGCAAAGCCTGCGATCTGGCCTTCAACTAACGACAATTCCAAGCCGCCGATTCCGGTTGCTTCGCCTGCGCAATACACATCGGCAATGGACGTTTCCTGCGTTTCATTAACGCGCACAACACCTTTGTGCAAGGCACAGCCGAGCATGGCGGCCAATTCAAGATTGGGCACCAAATGAAATCCACAGGCCAGATAATCACATGCCACATCCCACGTTTTTGCGCCCTGTCGCAAGGTCACGCATTCCAGCTTTTCGCTGCCACTGGCAGCTATTGGCCAGCACCCCATCCGATGAGGAATGCCCAGCAATTCGCGCTTTAGTTGCAACGCCTGTCCAATCTTGCCGGGCGTACGCCACAGGCTAAAACCAAACGCCAGCAATTGCGCCTGCTTAGCCTGTTCAGCAATCAACAACACCTTGGCGCTGTGTTTGTGCAAGTATGCGGCGACCGCCAATAACAAGGGCCCCGTGCCAGCCACGACAACCTTTTTGCCCTGAATCGGCAAGCCGGATTTGACCAGCGCCTGCAAGCCTCCTGCGCCCATTACATTTGGCACCGTCCAACCCGGAAAGGGTAAAAAGCGTTCGCGCGCGCCCAACGCCAAAATCAATTTTTGATAGCGTAGCTCCAGCACACTGTCGAAGGTTTCCGCCAGCAACAGGCCTTTTTCTGGTTGCTCAAACACGCGCGCGCCTGCGATGAAATTGACGTTTGCCTCTTGCACCCGTCGCAGCCACAAGGCAGCTTCCTGATTGCTGGCGTTCTGATGTTCACCGCGCCAAATCTGCCCTCCAAGGTGCGGATTATCGTCAACAATGGAAACACGAGCGCCGCTTTGTGCTGCACAGCTTGCCGCTGCCAGTCCCGCCGGGCCTCCGCCAATCACCAACACATCGCAACTGTGTTTTTGCCTATTCATCGGTGCGAATTTCCATTCCTTCCTGACAAACAATCTGGCAACTCCGGGCGTGAGCTTCGCCATTGATCGTCACGCGGCATTCAAAACAAATTCCCATTCCACATAGCGGCGCACGCGCTTCGCCCGTGACCGAACGGCGAAAGGCAAGTTGATCGGCAAGGAACACCGCAGTCGAAACTAAACTGCCAGCCGGAACGATAAGTGCGTGATTATTCACAGAAAGCTGGATGGTTTCAGGCATGCATCGCCTCCTCGTGAACGCGATTTGGCAGATACGGCGCGGTGGGAATTTTAGAAGTGCGATCCAGCAATTGATCCACTAATAATTTCGCGGTGCCCATTGAGGTCGTGATCCCTAAGCCTTCGTGCCCGGTTGCCAGATACAAGCGTTCGTGGCCGGGACACGGGCCAATCAGCGGCAACTTATCCGGCGTGGCGGCGCGAAATCCTGTCCAGGCACGAACCGACGAAAGCTTCGTCAGTCCCGGCAAATATTCCACGGCACGCGCCAGCATCTGGCTCAACATTCGGGCCTCGACTTTTGGGTCTTCAGTGCCGTATTGCCGCGAAGAACCGATCAGCAATTGCCCGGTTTTACGCGGCTGTACATTGAAGGCAACGGAATCGGAGGAAATGGAATGCGCGCTTTTCAGATACCCCAACTCAATCAACTGATGCCGCACAAAACCGGGATAACGATCTGTGATGAGCAGATGCCCTTTACGCGGTTGTACGTCAATCCCCGGCGTCAACAGCGGTGACACACTGCCCGTTGCATTGACGGTGATTCCGGCACTGATGAACGAACCATCTTGCAGCGTTACGCCTTCGTCGCTGATGGCAACAACGCCGTGGCCAAGATGTAATTTTGCGCCGAAGACTTGCGCCTGTTCGAGGAAATACCGCGCGGCGCAGGGGGGATAGATCACACTATCTTGCGAAACGCGCAAACCGCCCGCCAAACCTGCACGCAGGTTTGGCTCGGCTGTGGCCAAAGCCTTTGCATCCAGCACTTCAACCGGGACGCCGCGTGCTTCATAGAAACTTTGCTTGCGCCGCACTTCGGCCATTTCTTCTTCGTCCGCCGCAACCCACATCGTGCCGCATTCTTCGTACTCAATGTCGTTTGGTAATTCGTGCGCGATTTCACGCCAGAGTTGTTGGGAATAGTTGGTCAGGGCAAATTGCGCGTCAGAATCATCCATCACCACGATGTGCCCCATCCCCGCTGCCGTCGCTCCACCACCAATCACGCGGCGTTCGATAACCATCACACTGAGGCCGGAGCGCGCTGCTTCTAGTGCGCATGCAGCGCCAACAATTCCGCCGCCAATGATGGCCAGATCATAAGAACTCATTGTCGGATTCCGTAACAGAAAGGATCACGTTCATCCAAAATCAAATCGGCTTCGGCATTGACGAAGGCGGAACCTTTGATGGTGGGGAAAACCTGGTCTTCGATCACACGAATCGTGCCTTCAAACACGCTGCCGACGATGCTTTCCTGTCGCCAGACTTGGCCGGGCTGCAATTTTCCATCAGCGTACAGGCACGCCAGTTTCGCGCTGGTGCCAGTGCCGCAGGGCGAGCGGTCATAAGCTTTGCCAGGGCACAAAACATAATTCTTGCTGTTCACCCCTGCGATGTTAGAAGGCGCGAAGACTTCAATGTGATCAATCTCCTGCCCGTTTGCACCTGTGATGCCTGCGTCTGTCAGCGACTGCCGAATACGCCACGTAAAATCGGTCAGCGCGTCCAGATTGTCGAGGGTGAGCGCGTAACTGTTACCGCTGTTGACGAGGAAAAACCAATTGCCGCCCCACGCGATGTCCCCCGTGACGACGCCGTGGCCGGGCACTTCGACCGCAACATTTGTCGCCTGACGATAGCTTGGCACATTGGCGACACTGACATAATTATTTTCTTCCAGTGTCGCTTCGATAATTCCGACTGGCGTTTCGATGCGATGCGTGCCGGGCGTGATGCGATTCAGATAGCCAAGCGTTACCATCAAGCCAATCGTTCCGTGCCCGCACATTCCCAGGTAGCCTACATTGTTGAAGTAGATAACGCCTGCCGCGCAGGTAGGATCGGTCGGCTCACACAACAACGCGCCAACAATGGCATCATTCCCGCGCGGTTCATTGACGACAGCAGAACGAAATGAGTCAAACTCATGCCGGAAGCGCTCCAGGCGCTCGGCAAGCGATCCTTTGCCCAAATCCGGCCCGCCACTGACGACAACGCGCGTTGGTTCGCCTCCCGTGTGCGAATCAATGACGCGAACACGCTGAAGGTGCGAGTCTTTCATGTACGATTCTCCCAGTTACTAGATTTAAATCGGCGTTTGCCTGTCGTCACTTTGCAGTAAATCACGCGCGCAGGCAAGTGTCTTGCATCGGCGTAAGGCAATTTGAATCTGATTATGTTTGTGAAGAAAAAACGGGGAACGCCCAATGTACGACAGGCGGCTCGCCTGTCGCCGCTGCATTTTTTTCAGCCAGCGACAGGCGAGACGCCTATCGTACATTTCTTAATTCAATGCCATTGCCCTATAGGCTGACGACCAATCTCTTCTCGGCACCTAAATAAAAATAGCTGTTTGAGTGTTGCTACCACAGTAAATGCTGGGTAACAACGATCAAACAGCTAAGTCCCTTCTCCAACCCATGTAGAAGACTTATTATGTTCCAGAGAAATTCCAGTCAATAATACTCGTCCACGAAAACGTCTGCTTTTACAGCCCATCGGAAACCGCGGATTCGACCAATTGCTATTTATCGCCTTTGCCCCAGTTGCCTCGTCTGCTGTTTGGCAACAATAGCAATTGGTCGAATCCGTCTACCGATTTTCACCCAGTAGCAAAATAAAACGACTATGCCTCAAAAGCCGTCTCTCAACTACTATCTCCTAACCGATGTATCGCAAGCTATATGCCACAGCGATTTGTGACCATTTCCCATTTTTTCGCGTCAAGCGGTGTATGAGCAAAATGCAATGTGATCACTTATAGAGCACCTGCTGCGAGGACTGTTATTAAGCCATACAGAATTACCTCTCGTAGGATGTTGGCAAAGTGACGCACGGGCTTTTCTATCTGGGTGTCGCCATTGCCACCATCAACTGGCAAGCTTCCGCACATTGACGACAAAGCCTGGCACATTCCGCCAACCGACTGTCACCCGCCTGTTCCTCACAGGCATCGGCACACTTCAAACAGATTTCAGCGCAGAGTCCACAGGTCTGTCCGTGAAACTCTGAACTGCGCATCATAAAATTGGCGCTGGTTTGGCAGATGTCTACGCAATCCTGCAAGAGCCGTTGCAAGGGTTCGTTTAAATCCGCGCGTTGTGTATTAAGGATTTCAGCGCAAACGCGATGACATTGCTGACAAAGCTCCAGACAACGCGTCATTTCCTGTCCCATCCTGGTATGGGTTTTAGGCATTGTAGCCATGATTTCTTTCTCCTTCTCAGTATTGCCACATAGCAGGCCGCCCCGTAATTGATCGCGCCCCTTGTGACATAGAGACAAGGAGCAACCGATGTGCCGCTGATGAGCCGTAACGCATTCTGAACGTGGCAAACTAACCGACAATGCGAGGGTTCGGTTTTGGAGGAAATAGCGGCGGGTTAGCGAAAAACGACAGGAGCCATGATCGTTACGATCAAAGCAATTAAGATGGTCAGGGGCGTTCCGACAATAATAAAGTCGCGGAATTGATAGCCCCCCGGCCCATAGATCAACAGATTTCCGTGATGCCCGATAGGCGTGAGAAAAGATGCGACCGCTGCCATTGCCACGGTTATCACGAAGGCTTCAGGTGGATACCCCAACGTTTGTGCCAGTGCCACGGCAACCGGAGCCATCAAGGCAGTGGTGGCGGCATCTGACATCAATTGGGTGAGTGCAGCCACGACCGCAAACAGAGCCAGTAAAATTACGATTTGATGCCAGCCACGTAAGCCGTGTGAAAGCCAATTGGCAATCAAGGTCGAGGTTCCGGTTTTCTGCATTGCGACACCCAACGGTAGCGCACCCGCAATAAAAACAAAGATTCGTGTATCAATCGCACGATAGGCTTGCCGCATTGTCAGGCATCCCGTCAACACAATCGCAGCAGCCCCTGCCAGCACAGCCATTTCCAACGCCATCCAGTTAAAAGCGCTGACCAGAATCGTTGCCAGCATAATGAAGCCTGCCAGTCGGGCTTTACGCCGCAACCGCAGTTCTCCTTGAAAGGGCATCAGCATGAGAAACGCCCGATCCTGTTCGACGCGCGCCAATGCTTCTTCATCGCCCTGCAAGACAAGGACGTCACCGGGCCGTAAACGCGTCTTGGCTAATTCCTGGTCAAACCATCCCTGCTTGCGCCAGAGGCTTAGCACCACCACGCCATATCGTTGGCGAAAATCAATCTCACCAATTGTGCGCCCCACCTGTTCCGAACCAGGGGCAACCACCGCTTGCACTAATAAGTCGGTCAGCTCTTCCTGATCGCCAGTCGGAACAGGTGTTTCTGCGCCGTGTTTGACTATCGGATGCAGCTCGACACCCGGTTCCTGTCGAATGGCGACCAGGTCTTCAGGGCGTGTGCGAATCAATAACACATCGCCTGCTTCCAACTGTTGATCCCCATAAGGCCGTCGCAAGCGATAGCCATTTCGGAGCCAGCCAATCACCTTCAATTGGTAACGGTCATCTGATTCAACCTCATCTACCGTTTTGCCCAGAAACGGAGAATCCGGCAGGATCGTAAATTCGGTGAAGTAATCATCCAGGCGAAAACGATCCACAGCATTTTCGCTTCCCTGTCGCGAAGGCAATAAAAATCGGCCCACCAGCAAAATAAACAGCGTCCCGGCCAAAGAAAGAACTAAACCGATAGGAGCAATGGAAAAGATGCTCAACCCAGGTCGCCCGGACTGTCGCAAAATGCCATCTGCCACCAAAAAAGCGGGCGCGCCAATAATCGTAATTGTGGTTCCCAGCGATGCCGCAAACGAGAGCGGCATTAACAATTTCGAGGAGGGGATATTGCGTTCACGCGACAGCTCCAACGTAACGGGCAACATGATTGCGGTCGTCGTGACGTGATGCGTAAACGCTGAAAGCACCGCAACCGCAGGCATAATCACAGCAATCATGCGGCTGTAACTATGGCCGGCCAATCGGCCAATCCAGACCCCAAAGGTTTCTGAAACCCCAGTCTGATGCAGGGCACTACTCAAAACAAAAATTGCCGCAATCACAATGGCAGGCTCACTGGAAAAGCCAGCAAGCGCTTCAGTCGGGCTTAAAACGCGAGTCAGGTAGAGCGCAAGGATAATCAGGATAGCGACCAAATCATTCCGCAGCTTTTCGGTCAGAAGAAGCAGAAATGCGCCGATTAAAATAATCAGAAAAGAAAGTTGTTGCGGATTAAAGCTGGTGAGCAATCGCGACGCCTCCAATTCACAAAAAGACCTGATAGGTTAAGAAAACATTCCTCTACTTTTGCCTGACTCAAAATCCTGTTACGGTGGATCAAGCACAGGCTGGGGAACCGGAGGTTCCGGCGCAGTTGGGTTATAAGGAGGCGTGGTACGCTGTGGCGCAGGCCCTCCCGGTACAGGACTATCCGGCTGTGGAATCGGAAAATCCGGCAGCTTCGGATCAGTCGTCTCAGGAAACGGAACGGGTTCCTGCGGCAAAGCAGGATTTTCTTTATGATGAGACATGGTATCCCCCAATCATGAACAAAAGCAATAAGAGCCAAGACGACGACTTACAGCAGTTTCGCCTGTAAATTGATTTGCGTCCCGGCTAATGCCTTTGAGACCGGGCAATTCATTTTGGCTTCCTGCGCGTGTTGCTGAAATGCGGCATCCTCCAAACCGGGCGCTTCGACTTCTGTGTTGAGCGTAATGTTGGTGATGGCGAACCCGGCGTCAACTTTATCGAAGCGTACCTGTGCGGTGGTGTGAATCCGCGTTGGCGTAATGCCCGCACGAGTCAATTGCCCGGATAAGGCCATGGAAAAGCAACCTGCGTGGGCAGCACCAATTAATTCTTCCGGGTTGGTGCCCACGCCATCTTCCATTCGCGAGCGAAATGAATAAGCGCCCTCGAATGCCCCGCTCCCAAGTTTTACCGATCCGCGACCTTCCGTAACAGTTCCTGTCCATTCAGCTTCCGCTGTTCTAACTGGCATAACGTTCTCCCTTGTTGTCCGTATTTAGATCAGTTTTCAGTTGCGTGTATGGTTACCCGGTCGCTACCGCTCGCGGTACTGTACCCGGAGCGGTAGCGA
>JAFDVL010000065.1:23827-73289 GCA_018268995.1 Acidobacteriota bacterium
TAGCGACGTGGGTGACGGCTCCATCCACTGAATTGAAAACCGATCTAGGTTTGAGTGAGGATAGTTCTTCTGATGCAGGCCACGCCTGCGGCTGACCAGAAGCGCGCCCGCAATCAGCACAATCATACTGATTGCCGCCGTCCCAACCATCGTCGAGTTAGTCGGAACTGCGCGAGAAAATTGATTGACGGCGACTGCCATCAGTGCCCAGATTACAGTCAGGGCATAAGCAGCATTGCCCTGTGTTGCCACGGTCACAACGGATGCGATGCCGCCCGACAACAAGATAGCAACAAGCCCCCAGTTTTCAGCGTCCATCCCCCATCCGTTCCATCCAACTGCAACTAACATCTGCCCGACATTCGCCACGGTTGCGACCGTGATCCAGCCCAGAAAGATGCTGAATGTGACGTGGACAAGCCATTTCTCAGAAACTGAAAATACGTTTACCTGTTGGTAGAGTCTTGCCACGACAGCGATTAACGATCCCAAAAGCAGAAACATTATTCCCAGGCTCAGCAAAAACAGTGAGCGCTGAAAAACAAGCATCCAAAGAGAAGTCAAAGCCAGTGCAGCAGCAGTCAACCAGCCAATTCGGCGCAACAACGGATTCGTGCGTTGCGCGGGCAACGACTGCCACACGCCATAGCCAACAGACAAAGCAAAAATCAACGTCCAGATGCTGAACGCATAGCCAGCAGGCACCACATACGTCGGATATCGAGCTGAAATCGCGCCAATTGTTGGCCCGGTAATTCCCAGATTCACTAACACTGCAACGATGGGCAGCGTGATGGCAAAAGATAAATTCAATAACTGTCGTAATCTGTCATTTGGCATAATTAGTCCTTCCACACATCCTCAAACAACCAACTATTTCGCTTTCACTTCAGCCACGCGAGCGCCGGTATCATTGGCATAAACAAAAATTTCCAGGGTTCCATCTACGCCCACTGTCCCTTGTGCGCTCTCGCCCAGCCCCAGCGTTCTGATGCGCGAATCGTCAATCTTAAATGTCTCAGAGAGATATTGCCGTACCACAGCGGCGCGGGCCTGTGACAGCTTTAAGTTTTGCTCCTTTGTGCCCTGTGACCCTGTGTTGGCAACAATCACGACAACGCCGTACTCATTCCCTTCCAGGTACTTTCCGACCTCATTGAGGAGCTTTTCTTTATCCAGCTTGGCGTTATTCGGCTTATCAAATAAATCCTTGCTGGTGATGGTGAATTTTTTGACCGGCGTTGCTTCGGGCAATTGATCCACCGCGTAGCGGGTCAAGTCAGAAGAGTCAAAGTAGCCGCGATCTTTGAAGAAGCCACGAAGCAAAAAATTATGCTTGAGCGCTTCCATATTTTCCTGAAAGGAAACCACGCCGGATTTGGCTTCATCCACGACCTGACGCAATGAAGCGGTAGTCGCATTGATGTTTTCAAAGGTCGCCCGGTCATTCACAAACGCGCCGATGGTTCCTTCGCCGTTGTTGATCTTGCCAGTGATGGATTTGACATCATCTGTAGCCGTCGTCAGATTGCCAATGGCAGCCTTGGACATATCAATCGCATCTTTGGCGGAATCAATGGCCTGCTTGGCAGACTCAATCGTGTTCCCAGCTTTACGCGCAATGTCAGCGTAATCCAGCGGCGGACGGCTTCGCAGCAAATCGCCATTGTGCAATGGTTCGCCCTGCGCAGAACCGAACGTGATTTCCATGTATTTGCTGCCCAGCAAACCTTCTGTCTCGATAGCCGCTACAGAATCCTTTCGGATTACAGAATGGGTGGAATCATCCAATTGCATCTCAATCAAAATTTTGTCACTGGGACGACTTGGCAAAAGAATCTTTTTTATGGTTCCGATGCGCACGCCACCCGCGCGAACAGGCGCGCCTTCATCCAGACCCGCCACATTATCAAAGGTCGTTTTCAGGGTATAAGTGCGGCTAAAGAGAAACTGCTTCTCGCCGATCAGGAAAACGGTGACCGCGAAAATAAGCAGCGCGGCAAAAATAAATGCTCCTAGACGTGCCGTTCTGGACATGGTTATTTCTCCTGTTTTTCCTGCAAGAAATTTACGACAAACGGGTCATCGCTTTGCTTTAGTTCTTCGGGAGTCCCTTCAGCAACGATAGCTCCGCGATTCAGCATCGCCACACGATCTGCAATGGTGTGAACGCTACGCATATCGTGGGTCACGACCACCGATGTGATGCCGCGTTCCTGTTGCATATCGCGGATCAGTTCATCAATTTCACCTGCCGTAATCGGATCAAGCCCGGCATTCGGTTCATCCAGCAACATAATTTCTGGATCAAGTGCCAGCGCTCGCGCTAGTCCAACGCGTTTCTTCATCCCACCTGAAATATTGGCAGGCATCTTTTGCAGCGCACTTTCCATCCCGACCTGCGCCAACAATTCGCGCACCCGTTCGCGAATTTCACTATCCTGCAGATCTGAATGTCGTCGCAGTGGAAAGGCGACGTTTTCTTCGACTGTCAAAGAGTCATACAAGGCCGCATTCTGAAACAGAAATCCGATTTTCTTACGCGTCTCATTCAACTCCTTCAATGGCAGCGAAGTTACCGGTGCGCCGTTGATTTCAATTTCTCCCTGATCAGGTTTCTGTAATCCGATCAGAAGCTTGAGCAAGACACTTTTGCCAGTGCCGCTGCGCCCCAGTACCAGCAACGTTTGGCCACGCGGGACATCAAGGTTCACCCCATTCAGCACAACTTGTTGCCCAAATGCTTTATGCAAATCCTGCATCCGAATCGCGGGTTCACTGGAATTGTTTTCCATTTTCATAAAAGCCCTTTGCGCCAATTACGGGAAAAACATGATGATTAATCGCACCAACACCACATCTGCCAGAATGACGAATAACGAAGAAAGAACCACTGCACTGGTCGAAGCGCGCCCGACGCCTTCAGTTCCGCCTGAAGCTCGCATGCCTTGAAAACAGCCCATCAGCCCGATGATGAAACCAAACACCAACGCCTTGAGCAGCGAGGGAAACAAATCATCGAACCCGACATCTTCAAATCCGTTGTTGATAAAGAGTTGGAGCGGAGTTCGATCAGACAATGCGTTTGCCACCCAGCCCGTCATAATCCCGCAGAAATCAGCGGCCAGCGTTAAGAGCGGCAGCATCAACATACAAGCCAGAATACGCGTCACCACCAGAAATTTATGCGGGTTCACCGCCGAAGCTTCGATTGCATCAATCTGCTCTGTGACCTTCATTGATCCGAGTTCAGCGCCGATTCCCGCCCCAATCCGTCCGCTCATCACCAGGGCTGTGATAATCGGGCCGCTCTCTTTGATAATTGACATCACAATCACAATTGGCAAAAAGGACTTGGCACCAAATCGCACCAGGCTGTCGCGCGTTTGCATGGACAGCACAACTCCGATTGCTCCACCTGCCAGCGCAACCAGAGGCAGCGACTTAGCCCCAATCTCATCCATTTGCCGCAGCAATTCCCGACCTTCATACGGTGGTGTCAGAGCCGCACGAATGAATCGCCAAACAAACAGGCCCAACTCACCAAACCACTCAAAGGTTTCGCGCAATATTTTCAGCAACCCCCATTCAGGTTGGGCAACAGGCGTGCTAGTAATTGCTTCTTTTGCTGTCATTGGGAACCCTCTTCAAAAGAGTTGCGGACAATAGGCCCGCGCCCTGTACTCTCACTCAGGCATCGGTTTTTGGCTCAGTGACATTGGTTAGCGGAACCTGTCTGCCAGCAACCAGCGCCCGCCCTGCTTTCAAGTCGGCTAATCCCACTACAAATGATTGTGTTTTATTCACACGTTCGAGCAGCTGTTTGAGCATTGCCTCGTCAGCTGATGTGATTCCCTGTTCGCTAAGTGTATTGCGCAAGCTGGCAAGGCTGTCTTTATTGCGTTTGTACACATCCGGGTAAAGATGTAAGACACCGCTTTCGACCACTGCTGTGTCGTAATTCACATCTACCCAGATGGGCGGATCAAGCTTTAGGGCCAGACGTTCGGTATTCGTTTTTGATTTCTCTATCTGTTCTTTGGTAACAGGTAATTTTCGCGCAGCCACAATCTTTTCGCTTAAATCATATAAGTCTTCTGTCAGCATCCGCACACATCCGTGCGAGGCCAGCTGCCCAATATCTGAGGGCTTCGACGCCTCGTGAATCAGGATCGCATTGCCCAGGCGAATTTTGATTTTGCCCAGCGGATTGCGGGGATCATCGGCTTCGATTTTCTCGCCCGGTTCTACATCCTTGACCCATTTGGAATCGGGTGGAATCCAATCTGGATTCCAAATAATTTCGGTTGCCTTGCGTTCGCCCACAGGCAATTGAAAATCGAGGCGGCCAACTCCTATCTGATAGGTCTTCACTTCATAACCGTTTTGCCAAAGCGTAAGCCGGAAAGCAGGAACATCCACCGTCATCCAGATGCGATGATCCCCGGCAACCAGCGAAGTCTTTGAAATCTTTCCGCCAGTCAACTTGTCAGAACGTGCGGATTTATTGGTTTCGGCAGAATTCCCAATGCTATCTAACGGGATGTTGCCGCCTAAACTGATTGCCTCCTCACTTGCCAGCGAAAATTTATTAGTGCTCTTTTGTGTGCCATCGGGCCAGCTCGCTTCTGCCCAAACCTCCCCGGTAAAATCCGGGTCAGGTTTCCACGCCCACAAAAATTTTCCCTCAGCATCTGGTGTTGTCAGCAAAGCCAATTCCGCTTGTCGGCTAACTGAAGTAACAGGTTGATAAATAATTCTCACCTGCTTTGCACCGGGAGCAGTAACGATGAATTTCGTTTCTTCAGACAGCACGACTTTCCATTGCCCAATCTCTTTTCCCAGTGGTGTTACCTCCAGCGTGGGAGCCTGCGCAGAGGGTTTGGGAGGCTGACAGGCCATCAGCATCAGCATCAGCCAGAACGCAACTGCAAGCACTGGTAAAGGAAATAAATATTTCGACATCCTCTTCTCCGATTTCAGCAGCGCAATCAACGAAACAAGAAGGCCGCTTCAATTAGCACTGACAGGAGTAATGAACAGTGTGATCATGGCGGACAGTTGTGAATGCGAGCGATACACAAACCAAACTAAATCTGCCGCTTGTCATTACTTGAAAGAACCACTGTCAAGCTTTACCTGTTTGTGCAAAGCGTGTGCCTGAGCTGTTGTGTTCGATCTGCCTACAAGGTAGGAAAAGCGGCGTGGTGGATAAGAGGAAAATAGACGGTGTTTATTGTGCTTCGTAGCAATTTACTTGCTTGATCTATCAGGCGGGATTAGGCACCCGATAGTCTTTCCTCAAAGATCATCGGGTGCTGCTGGAATTGTTGTTTTAGGGATGGCTAAAACAAATTTTCGGAGCAACAAACAAGATGTTTGTTGTACATCTTCTGCAAACTGGTAGCGCAAACATCTTGTTTGCGCCTTCAACTCAATTTGTCGCTACACCGAGCTAGTTAGATGATGCGCATCAATGACCTGACTCAGCGGCCATGTGACTGACGGAATCCTCCTCTGCCTCGCTTTGTGGCTGGTGCATATTATGCTTCCTGAGCATGTGATAAAGCCGAGGGCGATAGACACCAAGTAAATTGGCAGCCGCTTGTTTATTGCCTCTGGTCCGTTCCAACGCCGCGCTGACAACCGCGCCCTCCACAATATCAAAAACATCAAACCGCTTGTCGTCCCCTCTTACTTCGGGCACTTTGCTGACAATCAGGCGTCCCAGTTGCTGCAAGATTGGCTCTTCCTGATTGAGGGTCAATGCGGCAGGGCCATTCACAGGAAGCGCAACTGCGGCAGGCGCTGCCACTGGATCAGCGGAACCAGTCGTGACGGGCGCACGGCTGAACGGGAAAGCCTCCGCTTCAATCGTATTACCTTTACACAACAGCACCGCACGTTCGATGACGTTTTGTAACTCGCGAACGTTGCCCGGCCACGAATACGACAGCATCTGTTCGTATGCCGCCTGAGAGATCATTTGCACTGGACGCTCATACTTCTGGGCATACACCCGTAAAAAATGCTCGGCCAGATGCAAAATGTCCTCCGCCCGTTCACGCAAAGGAGGAACGCGAATTTCGATGGTATTGATGCGGTAATACAGGTCTTCGCGTAAATGCCCCTCACGGATCGCATCACGCGGCTCTCGGTTGGTGGCAGAGATCAGCCGGAAGTTTGCTTCCAATGCTTTTTCGCTGCCCAGTCGGTAATAAACGCGCTCCTGCAAAACACGCAGCAGTTTGGGCTGCAATTCAATCGGCATTTCCCCGATCTCATCCAGCATCAGACTGCCTTCTGTGGCCTGCCCAATCAAGCCGTTCTTTTCGGATGAAGCACCTGTGAATGCCCCTTTGGTGTGGCCAAAGAGTTCCGATTCGATCAACTCTTTCGGCAAAGCGGAGCAATTAATTTTGACGAATGGTTTTTTGGCGCGCAGGCTTTTGTAATGAATTGCATTGGCAATCAATTCCTTGCCCGTGCCGGATTCGCCAATGATCATAATGTTGGCATCAGACTCTGCGACGCGATCAATAACTTCATACAAATTCTGCATCGCCTTACTGCTGCCAATGATGTTGTAATACGAATCGCGGTCTTTCAGTTTGTCCCGCAACTGATTGATTTCTTCTGCCTGCCGACGACGCTCCAGCGCTTTCTCAACCAGTGCCAGCAACTCTTCGTACTCAACCGGCTTTTCGACAAAGTAAAACGCTCCGGCCTTAATTGCCTCAATCGCACGCGTCACGGAACTGTAGCCCGTGATCATAATGATCTCGGTGCTGGGTGTGGCTTCTTTAAGCTTGCGGACCAACTCAATGCCGTTCACATCAGGCAAATGCAAATCCGTCAGCGCTACATCGTAAGATTGTTCGCTAACCAATTTGAGCGCCTCTGTCCCGCTTCCCGTTGAGACCACCTGGTAGCCTTGTTCTTCAAGCTGGTAACTGGTCAGGTCTACCATCCCCGGATCGTCATCAATAAGCAAGATTCTCGCGTTTTTCATAATTTTCTCCTGGCTCACTTACTGAAATAGCTCAGTAAAAATTCATGAGCCGATTGAGTTTAGGCACTCATGCCTTTTCCAACTCGCCCGGTCAGCCCGGCAATCACCATTACCAATTCAGCTGGCTCAACCGGTTTCGGGACATGCATCTGAAACCCTGCGGACAGGGCGGCAATGCGATCTTTGGCGCGTCCGTAAGCAGTCAGTGCCACAGCGGGCAATTTGCCGCCTTGTTGCGGGGGCAATGCCCGGACGTATCGCATCAATTCATAGCCATTTTTGCCGGGCATCCCAATATCAGAAACCAAACAGGCAAACGGCGTTTTATCAGTTTGTGTCAATGCTGCCAGCGCCTCTTCCGCCGAACTGACGGCAACCACCTGTGCGCCTTGCTCCTGAAGCATCATCGTGATCAGATCACGCGCATCAGCGCCATCATCTACAACCAGAATCTGTAAGCCTGCCAGCACGCGCGATTCACTCTTTGGCAGACTGTGCCGTTCCGTCGCAGAGGCGGATTCGTCAGCCAGCGGACGGACAGCACGCAAAGGCAGGTTGATCGTAAAACTTGTCCCCAGTTCCTCACCAGGGCTTTCCACGCGGATCGTTCCGCCATGCAATTCTACCAAATGTCGCACCAAAGCCAGGCCCAAACCCAAGCCACTATAACGTCGTGTAGTAGAGCTGTCTGCCTGGTGAAAGCGATCAAAAACATGCGGCAGGAAATCGTCCGCAATTCCTTTACCCGTATCGCTGACGATTAACTGCAAATAGGGATCAACGCGCTCTAACTGAAGTCTGATGTGTCCACCAGCGGGAGTAAATTTCACGGCATTGGAAATCAGATTCCAAACGATCTGTTGCAGGCGTTCTGAGTCTCCGGTGATCACGTCAATTTCGCCCAGAAAACAGGTTTCGATAGTAATATTTTTAGCCGCTGCGGCTGGACGCATTGTATCCACCGCCGTTTCTATCAACATCGCCATGTCCACGGGCTGCATTTCCAGTCGCAGCTTGCCGCTGATAATGCGAGACGAATCCAGTAAATCCTCAATCAACTGCTGTTGGGAACGGGCACTCCGTTCAATCACCTCCAGCGCGTGAGAAAGGGTTTCCGGCTTATACTTTCCGCCGCGCAGGATTTTCGCCCAGCCCAGCATGGCATTCAGTGGCGCTCGAAGTTCATGGGAAACCAGCGCCAGAAATTCATCTTTGGCGCGGTTCGCTGCTTCGGCTTCGTTATGCGCGCGCTTTTCGCGTTGCAACAGGGTCTCTCGCTCTTGCTGCGATATGCGTTCGGCGGTGATGTCAGTATTCGTCCCGAACCAACGAATCAGTTTTCCTGATTCGTCCCGAATCGGCACAGCGCGCGAGAGAAACCAACGATATTCGCCATTGCGGCCCCGCAACGGAAACGTATCTTCCCATTCTTCGCCCGTATCCCAGGCTTGTTGAATACGCCGGGTCACTCGGTCTACATGATCGGGATGATGAACTGTTTGCCAGCCCCATCCCTGCATGTCTTCCAGTGTGGTTCCGGTATAGTCAAACCAACGCTGGTTGTACCAAAAAACCCAGCCTCGCTCATCTGCCATCCAGGCAAATTGCGACATGTTGTCAGCCAACATCCGAAAGCGCATTTCGCTTTCCCGCAGTTTTTCTTCTGAACGCTTGCGCTGCGTGATGTCGTTCACCTGAATATGTACCCCCTGCACCTCGCCCTGTGCATCCACATCCGGGACGTAGTGCGCGAACATCACTTTTGCTTCCTGCGCAAAATCCATTTCAAACTCAAACGTAACACACTCGCCAGCCAGGGCACGTTGCAAATACGGAGCAACACGTGGATAAGCCGCACCTAAAATCTCATGCACCTGATGACCTATGATCTGATGTGACTGTAGCCCAAAAGATTTTTCATAGCTGGCATTGACGTACCGATAGTACCCATCGCGATCCACATACGAAATCAAGGCAGGAAGGTGATCTGCCAAAGCGCGCAACTTGGCGTCGCTCGCCCGTAATTCTTCCTGCTGCCGACGCAATCTGGTTTCCGCCTGCTGTCGTTCGGCTAGTTCTTGCTGCAATGCGGCCAACCGTTGCTCCAGCTCCAGATTCCTGACAGCAAGCTCTTCATTTTGCTGGGCCAGAACCAGATGCGCGAAAGTCTTTTTCATGACAGAAGTTTTCTTTTGCATGATTCCATCATCCTTGCGCGGTGGTGTTATGTTCAAAGCGGCCTGCCAGCGAAGCAATAACCGCAACCAATTCCTCCTGCTCAACAGGTTTTGTCACGTGTGTATGAAAGCCTGCGGTCATCACCCGCACGCGATCTTCGGGTCGGCCAAAGGCGGTCAGCGCAACAGCGCGCATGTGCCCGCCTCGTTCGACTGGCAATGCACGTATTTGCCGAATCAGCGCATACCCATCTTCTTCCGGCATACTGATGTCAGAAATCAGTACCTGGGGAAGTTGTCCAGGGGCGGATGATTTGATGATGTGCATCGCTTCTTTGACGGAAGCTGCGGTCGTGATTTGCGCGCCTTCCTGTTGCAGCATCAGGGTGACGAGTTCACGCGCAAATTCATCATCATCTACCAACAATAGCCGCACCCCTTGTAACAGAGAGACCGAAGCACTGTGATTTTTTGCGGCAGGAGAAGAAAGTTGTTTTTCCTGTTGCACGTCGTTTTCCACCTTCTTTAAATGCGCCATTGGCAGAGTGACGGTAAAAGTTGCCCCTTTCCCTTCGCCGTCACTTTGCGCCTTTACAGTGCCCCCATGCAATTCAACCAAATGTTTCACCAACGCCAGCCCCAACCCCAGTCCGCCGTTGCGCTGACTATTGGAGCTATCTGCCTGACGAAGTCGCTCAAAAACATGGGGCAGAAACTCAGGACTAATGCCATTGCCTGTATCGCGCACAGAAATTTCAACGCATTCGTCCAATTGTGTGGCGCGCACTTCGACCAGCCCCTGGGCTGGCGTGAACTTGATGGCATTGGAAAGCAAATTCCAAATGACCTGTTGCAGCCGATCTGGATCACCATACACCGTGCCAAGAATTTCGGACGCGTGCAGGCGCAAATCAATCCGCTTGGCGGCAGCTGCCGGGCGTAGTCCCTCGCAAGTGGTTTCCAGCAAGGATAGTAGTTCCAGCAAGCGCGGATTCACGCGCAATTTGCCGCTGATGATGCGCGAAACATCAAGTAAGTCTTCAATCAGCCGCATTTGACTACGGGCATTTCGTTCAATCACCTGCAAAGCGTGCGTTAGCGTCGCAACGTTGGGCAACGAGCCTGACGCACGCGGCTGGAGCATCTGGGCCCAGCCCAGAATCGAACTGAGCGGCGCACGGAGTTCATGCGAAACCAGCGCCAGAAATTCATCTTTCGCCCGCGTTGCAGCTTCGGCGGTCGCGCGCGCAGCCTGTTCTCGTGCCAGCAGGCGTTCACGTTCAGTTTCAACCTGCTTGCTTTCAGTAATATCTCTGACGATTCCAACAATGCGGTTGGCACGCCCTGCATCATCACGATAAACCTGCCCCTGCGCATTCATCCAACGTATCTCACCTCCGGGCTGGTTGATGCGAAATTCATGTTTGTATTTGTCCCCTTCAGCCAACGCTTGTCCCAGCGCGGTTTGCAGTTCATCGCGATCTGCCGGATGCACCAGGGCCAAAAATTCTGCCCCACTAATACTCTTGGTTGTGGCAGGCAAACCGAACATTTCCGCGTGGTGTCCGCCCCAGATCACCTGGTCTGTTTCTACATTCAAATCCCAGGTTCCCAGAACAGCGGCATCTAGTGCCAGGCGCAATCGTTCCTCACTTTCACGCGCCTGCATTTCAGCTTGCCGAATTCGCAACAAGGCTCGAATCGTGGCCAGCAGTTCCGCCGGGCTAACCGGTTTGATGAGATACCCATCTGCCCCGCCTTCCAGCCCCCGCACCTTGTCCCGCCCTTCAACCATCGAACCGGAAATTTGCAGAATCGGAATCACCTTTGTCGCAGGCGTAGATTTCAGGCGCTGGCAAACTTCATATCCACTTACATCCGGGAGCTTCACATCCAATAAGATCAGATGGGGCTTGACTGAAACAGCCAGTTCCATCGCTTTGGTTCCTGTTTCAGCCTCCACGACCTGATAGCCTGCCTGCTCTAAAATCGCGCTGGTTGCAGTTCGGCTAGCCTGATAATCTTCCACATTCAAGATAATGATGGGAGCCGCTTCAGACATAAAGTACCTTATTCCTTCCGGCTACAGTCACCAACGGAATCCCCCTCTGGCATCAGCGACTTCGTGACAGTATAAAGAGCGGTACGATGTCAACAGAGTCACGATGCAATGCTTCTTACATCAGGCAACTGCGCAGCTGGTACATGTTATGGGTGAGAAAAGGCCAACTGCCTGGAGAAAACATTTTGTGGCGTTTGTTCATTTGCCTTTCATTGAGAGAACCAAATGGGAAGCACTATCGTGTTCAGTGGGGAGCATCATGTCATTTCCTAAATAAAAAGCTGTCTGACCTCCTTCCCTGTCATCCAGGTATCGGTGATACAGACAGCTTTGGCCGCTTCTTCGTAGCGTTCTTAACTTTACTCGGAGATTTATGACCTCACTACTAAATCCTTGCAACGAACTTCTCACGATTACAATAACTGGTTGTCAAGTTCAGCACGTCTCTGAAAAGATTCGACAAACTGCCCGCCACCGATATTGCCCAGTTGCCTCTTCGACCAATCAGCGACTAGAGCAGCTTGCCGAATCCAGCTACCTGTCCCCACAAGGTAGCAAAATCAAAAGCTCATTTTTCTTTACATCAAACCACATATCTCTACTTTGCAAAGTAGAGACCACAAAGAGAACCTCTCCTTTTTAGCCAGAACAACTCAACAGTGCGTACTTAAAACATACGGCAAAGTAATAAAACCGAACACTCGCCAGATAGACTGTCAGTTCTTCGTACACATTCAACTTCGCATGTTACCTACCAACGAATAGCTCCGCTGGGGTTTCAATTTCATGAGACATCAGTTCGGCGTCCTCAGGCAGCGAAAGTCGGATCACATTTACTTGTTGTCCCGGTCGAAGCCGTTGCAGCGTTAATGTTTGCCCATCGCCAAAGCGGATTGCATCGCGATGATAGCCTGCATCCGCGTGTAACTGCGTAAACGTTACATTTTCTGTTGCAGCGACATTGAACTGTTGTTGAATCGCAGGAGTAATGTTGTGCAATGTCAGTTGTGCGCCGGGAGGAATGCAAACCGCACAAGGCAGGGCTTCTGGCTCTTTCGCAAAGAAATCTTTAACGTTCTGCCAGAAACTGCGGGCAGCAGAAGCCTTGGCAATTAAGCCTTTTGTTCCCGTCGGAAAGGCAAATACCTGCAATGTTTCGCCTTCTTCAGCAAGTCTGCTGGGCACTTCCATTAATGAATAGTCGCACATACTTTTACCTCATTTCCTTGTTGGGGGAGGGCTTACAGTTCAGCTTCTCTGAAAATCAGTTTTTGATGACGATTAGCTTATGAGGCAACTGGTATGCCCTCACAACTAGCCGTTTACAAAATGGGATGTATCAGTTTTTACCAGCATCACTGCATTCAAACAAAACAGGCGATCTCTTTTAATGCAGAGGCTGAGATAAGCTTTACGAAGCGCGTGATGCGGGTTTCAAGCCGGGATTGACTGACAAAAAACAAAAAGCTGTCCGAACCAGTCAGCTTATTCCCCCAATAATACCGACTGGTTCGGACAGCTTAACTAATCATCAATAGTGGAGTGAGATTTATAAAACCCCACAAGACGCTCCCTGACATCCAGCCACTTCTGAGATTAGACCCGATACGAATTCCCGTATCGCCTAAAATACCAGCAATTCAGATGCCACAATTTTAGTGGAAGGCTAAATGCTTATCGCCGAAGAGTCCTGCCATTTGCAATATCAACTCGCAGGCGATCTGACCTTACGCGGGCGACTGGCAATGGCAATCAACCGCCGTCACGATGCGCTCTCACAAACTGCCGGATTGAACGAAGAAATTTTTGATGCCTTGATTTTACTGGCTGCCGGATCGTGGCGACCTGAAGCCATCGCGGATGGATTTGCCAAAGTCCAAACACTTAAAACCGAAATGCACGCCGGGCGCAAAGCCCGCCTGAAAAAGCTCGGCTTCAGCCTCGAACAAGCAGATGAATTGTCCGCCCTACACACGAGGAATTTCATGTAAATCAGTAATGCGACCGATAGGGCCATCTCTTCACGTTCCTACTGGTCACGGTGCTGATTCCGTGGCTTGACCGAATCGTTTTCTCACGATAGGTTGTGCAACCGACGCATCTGCACAACTAATAAAGGAGCATATTGTGGGACCATTACAGGGAATCCGTGTCGTTGAACTCGCGGGCATTGGGCCAGGGCCATTTTGCGCGATGATGTTGGCGGATATGGGCGCTGAAATCATTCGCATTGAGCGCAAAGGCGCACAAGACCCGCGCGGCAAATTCAATCTGTTACTGCGCGGGCGGCCCTCCATTGGCGTTGACCTCAAACAACCCGCTGGCGTCGCCGCAACGTTGCGCCTGATCGAACAAGCCGACGCGTTAATTGAAGGCTTTCGCCCCGGCGTGATGGAAAAGCTGGGCTTGGGGCCGGAAGTTTGTTTGGAACGGAATCCACGTCTGGTGTATGGCCGGATGACAGGTTGGGGACAGACCGGGCCGATGGCAACCGCTGCGGGGCACGACATCAATTACATCAGCCTGAGCGGCGTGCTGCACGCGATTGGCGAACGTGGAGGCAATCCCGTACCGCCGCTGAATCTGGTTGGTGATTTTGGCGGCGGCGGAATGATGCTGGCGTTCGGCATCGTGTGCGCGTTGCTGGAAGCCAAAGCATCCGGCAAAGGGCAAGTGATTGACGCCGCGATGACGGATGGATCGGCGTCGTTGATGACCATCATTTATGGATTAAAAGCGATGGGCACGTGGACGAATGAGCGCGGCGCAAACATGCTGGATGGCGGCGCGCATTTTTACGGCACGTATGAATGTGCCGATGGCAAATATGTTGCCATCGGCTCCATCGAACCACAATTTTATGCGCTGCTGTTTCAGAAGATGGGGCTTGATCCTGCGGCCTTTCAGGAGCAGATGAACAAAGCACGCTGGCCGGAACTGAAAGAAAAATTGGCACAGGTATTCAAGACGAAAACGCGAGAGGAATGGTGCGCGTTGATGGAAGGCAGTGATGTCTGCTTTGCGCCTGTGCTGGATTTGGACGAAGCGCCGCAGCATCCGCACAATGTCGCGCGTGAAACCTTTGTTGAAATTGACGGCGTGACACAACCCGCCCCAGCTCCGCGATTCAGCCGCACCGCGCCAGAAATCCAGCGCAACTCAAAATCCCCAGATGAAGTGTGGACAAGCTGGAATTTCAGCCCAGACGAAATCGCGGCATTACGGGAAGCAAACATCATTTCGTAAAAGCATGGAGTACAAACTTTAGTTTGGCTTTTTAACTTGGCAGACAATAAACCAAGCTGAAGCTTGTACTCCATGCGCTTACTTCTTGCCAGAGGGTTTTACAAATGTCACGAATTATTTTCGGCGCGATCCTGATCATTGTGGGGGTCGTGTTTCCTGTCGAAGCACAACCCACCGCATCAAATAATTTGGGCGAACAAATAGATCAATACCTGGCGCGCCTGGCAGCCTATGGTTTTTCCGGTACGGTGCTGGTGGCCAAAGACGATCAGGTGTTGTTGCACAAAGGCTACGGTTGGGCCGACGTGCAAAATCGCACGCCTGCGACGACAGAGACAATTTACGACATTGCGTCGCTAACCAAGCAATTCACGGCCACCGCAATCTTGAAACTTGAAAGTCAGGGCAAGCTGAAGGTCGCCGACTCTATCGCAAAATACTTGCCGGACGTGCCCGCCGACAAACGCGGCATCACGTTGCATCACCTGCTGACACATACTTCCGGGTTCCAGTTTGAATGTGCGGGCGCAGACAAAATGACGCGTGAACAATTTGTGCAATGCATGCTTAGTTCAAAACTACGTGCTGAGCCGGGCAAACGATATGAATATTCCAATGCAGGTTTTGGGCTGCTCGCGGCGATTATCGAAACCGTCTCGAAGCAAAGTTACGAAGGCTATTTGCAGGAAAATTTATTCAAACCTGCGAAGCTGCAATCCACCTGCTTTCAATGTGAGAACTCAGCGCGATTGGCACACGCCTACGACGAAGCAGCCGATCACGGGCTGACACAAAACACGCCGCTGAATTGGAATAAGCGTGGCGCGTGGGGACTCAGCACGGTGGCCAACGATTTCTTCAAGTGGGAACAGGCGCTCCGTCAAAACGTGATCCTTTCCGCCGCCGCAACCAAAAAACTTTTTACCTTCCACGTGCCGACAGATGCCAATGGCAGCGGCTACGGCTACGGCTGGGCGCTGCATAAAACGGCGCGCGGAACAATGGTGGCGCAACACGATGGCATCACGTTTGAGGGCTTCAATGCGCTCTATCAACGCTACCTTGATGAAGGCGTCACAGTCATCGTGCTATCGAACAAAATGCTGGCGCGGTTTCTGTTGATTCACACGGTTGCGCCTGCGATTGAGGGTCTTGTTTTTCAGAAGCCTTACGCATTGCCGCCGACTTTCATCGCGCTCAAACCAGAGCAATTGAAAAAATACGATGGTGTGTATCAGTTGCCCTCCGGCGCAAAGCTGATCGTTAAGACAGAGAATGATGCGCTACAAATCGGTGCTGAAGGACAAGAGGCGATCAATGTGCTGTCGAGTGCGAACGCAACCCAGGGACAAGCCTTCGCGCAATACAACGAACTGACATTCAGATTAATCAACGAAGTCCAGAAACACGAATACGCGTTGGCAATCAAAGCCTTTGCCCAACAGGCGACGCCCGATGAAGCAAAACAAACGATGGACGCCTGGCTGGCAAGATTGGAAAAACAACACGGCGTACTGAAAACCATCGAAGTCATCGGCACCGCTCCTGAACCGGAAGTTGCGCGCAGCTTCGTGCGACTAGGGTTTGAGCGTGGCGTTGAATTGCGCCGCTTGCGCTGGGAAGGCGAAAATTTAGGCGGCATTGCGATTGCCTTGTTGCCTGTATTGAGAACGACCTTCCTGCCGCAATCCGCCACCGAATTTACGGGCTTTCATCTGGGTCTTGCAAGGCCGATCCCGATTCAGTTTGTCGCAGATAATCAAACTAACACGACAGGGATTCAGGCAACGTTACACGGCAAAACCGTGCTCGCAAAGAAAGTGCATTGATTGAAATCGTTCGTTTTTGGGATTGCGATTTCTCAAGAACGAACAATCCGCAATAGCGCCTGATTTCTGGGCAAAAAACTAACTGCTTCTGCTGTTGGATTTATCCTTGCCACAACGCGCGGCACACGACTTGTCATAGAAAGATTCAGCGGCCACAAACAATCTTGTTGTTAAGTTCACATGAAATACCAATTCATTGCACTGGTTCTGATATTCGTGTCAGTGTGGACGGGCCGTACTCCCGCAACCGCACAATCTGCCTTTGACGAAGCGCTCAAGCAGCAACGCGCTTTGTTAGTTTCAATAACATTATCGGAAAACGATGTGGCATCCTTCGCTTCGCAATTGCAACGCCCGCCTTTGCCGCACAGGATTTACAAGGCGCGCAAATTGATTCGGCGATGCTGGCGGGGCGCGTCGTTGTGGTTGAATTCTGGGCGACGTGGTGCGGGCCTTGCCGTTCGACGCTTTCGTGGCTGGGCGAGGTCAAACAGCGGTACGGCGATAAAGTAGAAGTGATTGCGATTGCGGTTGAATCGGAAGACCAGGAAATCCGCCAGTTGGCGCAATCGCTCAATTTGCCCTTCCGCGTCGTGACAGGCACGAACGAATTGGTTGCGCCTTTTGGGACGATCACCAGCGTGCCCACGATGTTTGTCTTCGACCAACGGGGGAAAACGGCAGCGACGTTTTATGGTGCGCCGCAAGACCTGCACAAACGTGCCGGACAAGTGTTGGATTCATTGTTTCTGCCCGGTGCAATCCGCACCCAAAAGACCGTCGTGAAATCCGGCAGTGAAAGGAAAAAATGAAAGCTTTATTGACAGTAATGATATGGCTCAGTTTCTCAATCATGGGCGTCGCGCAAAACTGGCCCTCGTATCGTGGTCAACAAGCCGCTGGAGTCGCTGATGGCAACGCCTGCGATTTCTGAAGGTGTCATTTTTGTGCGGGGGCAGAATCATCTTTTCGCTATCGAACAGAAAACCGTGCCCTCGAACCAGTCCGCAAGCAGGTAGAAATATCCTGCGACAAACAAATTGCAAAGCAGAAATCGGATAGATTCTCTAAGGCTGACAACCTATCATCTCAGCCGGAGGATCGAACGATGAACATTTTGCCAACAGATGAAACCACCTGCTGGAATGCCGTGCAGGCGCGCGACATCACTTTCGATGGCGTGATCTATTACGGCGTGCGTTCGACGGGCGTGTACTGTCGTCCTTCGTGCGCGTCCCGGCAACCCAAGCGAGAAAATGTAACGTTCTTTGCCTTGCCTGAGGCAGCCGAGCAGGCAGGCTTTCGTTCCTGTCGGCGTTGTCGGCCCAATGCAACGCCGATGCAAAATGCACAAGCAGAAACCGTACAACGACTCTGCCAACTTATCGCGAAAGACGCGGACGCCAATCTCGCCGAACTTAGCGCGCAAACTCATCTCAGCGAATCTCACCTGCAACGGCTTTTCAAAAAACTGATGGGCATTACACCTCGCCAGTATGCCGAAGCTTTACGCACGAATCGTTTTAAAGTGGAAGTCCGCAATGGCAAAGCTGTCACGGACGCGATGTATGAAGCGGGTTACGGGTCCAGCAGCCGCTTGTATGAAAAGGCGGCGAATCAATTCGGAATGACACCCGCAACCTATCGCAAGGGAGGAAAAGGAATGACGATTCAATTTACTACGACAGATTCTGCGCTCGGACGCTTGCTGGTGGCAGCAACAGAAATTGGGATTTGCGCGGTGACGCTGGGAGATGAAGATACAAAATTAGTCCAGGATTTGCGCGATGAATATCCGCAGGCAGAGCTTACCCCGGATGCATCCGGCTTACAAAAACACCTGCAAGCGATTCTGCAACATCTGAACGGACAATCCCCGCATTTGGATTTACCGCTGGATGTGCGCGCTACGGCGTTTCAGCAGCGCGTCTGGGAAGAGTTACGACGCATTCCGTACGGCACGACGGCATCTTACAGTGAAATTGCGCGTCGCCTTGGACAACCCACTGCGACACGGGCCGTTGCGCGGGCATGTGCCACAAATCCTGTAGCGCTGGTCACACCCTGCCATCGTGTAGTGCGCGAAAACGGCGACCTCAGCGGCTATCGTTGGGGCATTGAACGCAAACGACAGTTGCTACAACAGGAGCAGCAAAATGTGGTGTAAAAATTCAGAGCTGCGGCTAATCGCATCCGTCACAAAATGCACCGCGAACCAGATAGAGCGTGACAATGATGGCAACGGCAACACCTGCCCAAATGGCAATTTTTACGCCCGTGGATAAGTTATTCCCTCTGACCTGGGTGACGTTCGGATAAGCAACTGTCGTAGTGTTTCCCGTATTCAAATCGGCGACGACAAAAGCATCGTCGCGGACTTCGCTGATATAGCCGGAGAGTTTTGTCTTGTCACGCAATTTGAGCGAAACGCGCGCCTGCTTACCGACTCCCAGTTTCACAATGCCAGCTTTCACTTTTGCCGCGTGCGCCGCATCTTTCTCGGCTTTTGATTTGGCAAACGCGGGAATTGCACTGCTTGCCTGCAACAAAACGACGATCAGGAAAAACGACAGGTATCTTTTCAGCATGATTTTCTCCAGGGTGTAAATTGCGGGGGAATCAGGTGACATCGCGAAGCTAACACGAGCGAATTGCAGGGACAATTGAACAGAAACCATGTCTGCGTGAAAAGACACGATGCGCTGGTTTAGATGGCGACGGATAAGTGTTCCAAGCCTCTTCTACCAGCTTCGATGATTTCCTGTAATTCTTCTTTGCGGTAAATAATCGTGCCTTTGCCAAGTAAATCAGGCGTGATGATTTCAATGGTAACATCAGGATACTGCTGACGCAGCATTTCGACTTTGGCGCGATTTGCCGCCCGCAGTGGTTCGACATTGGAAACGTCTATTGCCAGAACTTGCGCAGGCTGAAACGGTGCGGCAAACAAACGGTCTACGGGCAGTTTGTTGATCACGCCGCCATCAGTCAATCGGTATTCTCGGCCTGCCACCACACAGCGTCGCGTTGGGAAAAAGCCCGGAATCGAAGCCGAACCGCGCGCTGCCTCTTCCAGGGGAAATTCAGCCTGCTGGTTGTGAAAGAAAACTTCTTCGCGTCGCTTCACGTCATAACACACCATCCCCAGTCGTTCGACACCGTGATGCAATTCTTTTCCTGAAAGATTTGCCAATTGCGCCAAATGGCCGGGAATAATGCCTGCGATATGCGCATACTTTTGGCGCACGGCATCCGGCATGCGTCGAAGTAATGCCCACGCAAATAAATGCTGTGACGTCAGGTTCAGACCAAAATTCCGTAGCTCCGGCAAACTCAATCCCACGGCGGCATAAAACGCCGCAATGATCGCGCCAGCACTGGAGCCAACGATTTCGGTGATGGTGAAGCCTCGGTCAGCCAAAGCTTCCAGCACGCCAATATGGGCAAAGCCACGCACGCCGCCTGCGCCTAGTGCCAGGCTGAGAGGCTTGTTTTGATCTAGTTGCAATTCCTTTTCCTTAACGTGGAAACAATTCGTTTAATTGCGCAGGCGAAGGCTGTGCGCCGTACTGGCAAAGCTCAAAAGCCTCGGCATATTTGATTGTCTGCCCTGCCGCGCCGTACCGCTGCATCAACAATTCCCGATAGTCATTGGCCACGTCCGCATCCCGATCAATCAGCCATTCACGAATAAAGACACGGCGCGCGTCAGCATCTTCTGGCACATTCGGCAAATAGCGGCCCATCCACGAATCCTTGTCAGCAAATTGTGACGGCATTGCCTCAATCGCCGCGCGCTTTCTGTCTACGACATCATCAATGCCGACGATGATCGCAGGATCAAACGGATACGGCTTTTTGAAGTTGTCGGAGTAATACAAAAAGACCGGATTTTTGCTAAGCGCAGGCGTATCAGGCGCAAAGAATTTGGCAACCACCAGCACCGCAGAATCTTCCACCAGCACGCCCGTGTAGCGGTGATCGGGATGATAATCATTCGGGCGATGACACAGCACAATGTCTGCCTGCCATTCACGAATCAGCCGCGTGAATGTCTTGCGATTTTCCAGCGTCGGCATCAGTTCGCCGTCGTGAATATTAAGCACTTCGGTTTCAATGCCGAGAATTTCAGCGCAGCGTTCGACTTCTGCTTTGCGCCGTGCCGCCAATGTTTCGCCGGACATTTCAAAATGCCCTGCGTCGCCGTTCGTGGTGGCAACAAATTTCACGTTGTGCCCTTGTGCCGCCCATTTCGCAGCGACGCCACCCGCTTTCAATTCACAATCATCCGGGTGCGCGCCAAAAGCGATAATGCGTAATGACATAAAATCTCTTACCTCAATATCTATGCGTGTGTAATCGTTTCTTCGACGTTTTTCTCGCGTCCGGCCATCAGGCGATCAAATTCGACGGCGACCGCTTCGTCGTGGCTGAAGAGTTCATCCAGATTGGCTTCAGAAAAATTCAGGACTTCCATTTTGACAAACGTTTCGCGCACACGAGGCCCCCACAAACCAATGTCTTTCAGCGTTGGCACAATGCGCGTGAACAGCATCCGCCGGAACTCACGCATCAACGGCGAAGCATCCAAAAACGTCACACAATCTTTCACATCCAGACCGAGCCGCTCCCACACTTCTTCGGACAAAAAGCGGTCGCGCATCAAATAGCAGGCTTCAATGACGAAGTCTTCGCGCTCGGCAATTTCCTGGCTGCTGAGTTGCGGGTAATAATCGCGCAACGCAAAACGACCAAACGCGACGTGCCGCGCTTCGTCCTGCATCACATACGCATTGATCGCCCGTCCAAGCGGTTCTTTCGCCAAATCACGAATGACATTGAATGCCGCCAGCGCCAGGCCTTCAATGATAATTTGCATTGCCAAATAGGTAACATCCCAGCGCGAATCGCTGACGCCCTGTTCGATCAATGTTTTCAGTGGCCCGGTGATCGGATACGCCAGTTGCAATTTTTCTTGCAGGTAACGCGAATAGACTTCGACGTGCCGCGCCTCATCAATGACCTGCGTGGCGGCATAAAATTTGGAGTCCATATCGGGTACGGTTTGCACGATCTTCGCCGTGCAAATTAACGCGCCCTGTTCGCCATGCAAAAATTGCGAGAATCGCCACGATTCGTAATGATGCTTCACATTGGCGCGTTCTTTCGCATTCAGCTTGTTCCACTCGTTCGAGCCATAAATTGGCAAATATTCATCGGGGAATCCAAGCGGGTCTTCCGGGTCAATTTGAATTGACCAGTCAATCCGATTCGCCGCGTTCCATTGATTGTTTTTGCCCTTTTCATACAACGTCAGCAAGCGGTCGCGGCCTTCGTCGTATTCCCAATTGAAGATGGTTTGCGCGCCGTGACCAGGAATGTGCCATTGCGTTTGTTCAAGCGGTAAGGTGTATGTGCGAGTGCTCATAGATGGGCTCCTGTTGTTTTCCTCCACGAAGTCAGACGAAAGGGCGAACGAGAGAAAGAGCGACGGAGCGAAAGAGAGAAAAAGCGAGCCGTTATCTCTTTGTCCCTCTTTCCCTCCTTCTCTCTTTCCCTCTTTCTTCGTGCCTTCGTGGACGAATCATTAATTTCTACTTTGTCTTGACCGGAGCCGCCGGACGCTTCGGCCATGTGGTCGGTTTCACTTTCAGCTTGTTCATCACTTCAGTAACGGCGCGTTCGAGTTGCGGGTCTTTGCCTGCCAAAACAGACTTCGGATCGTTTTCGACTTCGATGTCGAGATCAACACCGTAGCCTTCAATGATCCATTCGCCTTTTACGTTTGCCAACGCGGATTCCGGCATCGGCAACAACTCTGCCGCGCCACCCGTCACCGCAGCCGTGTACAGATGCGTTTCGCCAAGCGTCCACGAATCACGATGCCCGCGAAACAGCACGGCTTTGCCATCGTTCGTCCAACCGTACACCTGATTGTCATAGCCCCAACGCGGCGTGAATGGCCCGCGCGCGGGATAGTAGGTGAGTTGCGCCCGTACTCGGCACGATGTAAACCTGTTCGTCGCCGTCGTACTGTCCCGTAAACGCAATCCATTTGCCATCGGGCGAAAACTTGGCGAAGAGTTCCAAGCCCGGATGCGCGGTCAATCGTGTGGCCGTGCCGCCGGAAGTGGAAGCCGTCCACAAATCGCCGCCGTAGGTGAACACGACTTTGTCGCCGTACACGTCAGGGAAGCGCAGCAGTTTGGTTTGTGCGAAAGCGGAGATGGTGAGTAACGCAGCAACGAAGGCTGCCAAAATCAAACGGTGAAAATGTCGAGATTTCATCAAACACTCCATAAAAACCTCAGTTGTTAGCCCGCGAAGTTGGGCGGAAGCATAAAGCCCAGGGTGGAGCGGAACGACGGTGGCGCGCAACCCTGGGATAGCTTCGTGGGCTGACGTTCTTGCTCCGCGTGTTCCCAGGGTTGCGGCTAGCGCCTTCACCCTGGGCTTTATGCTCGCCGCCTGCATCCGCAGGCTAATTCGGACTTTTTTCAGATGACACTCTTAAAAAATTATTCGCTACGGCTTCACGCCATTGGTTGCGCGATCAATGAACTCCGCCACGTTATTGTGCAACAGCACGCGGTCTTCATCGCGCAGGTACATCATGTGACCGGATTCGTAGTAGTTCAGCTTGATGTTTTTCTTGAGTTCGTTCGGCAAGCCCAGATGCGTCATCGTGTATTCGGTCGCAAAAAACGGCGTCGCCATATCGTAGTAACCGTTCTCGACCTGCACCAGCAATTTCGGGTTGGTAATCATCGCCTGCGTCAAATCGCTTTGCGTGTTCGGTGCGCTGGGGAAACCGCCGCCGCCGCGTCCAAAGCCGCCGCCACGCGTCCAGTTCCAGCCACCGCTGTTGCTGTAGCGATTGTTGTAGGTTTTGTCTTTGCCGAATTTCAATTCGTCGTGGTTGTACATATTGATCAGCGCCGTGTACGCGCCACCAACTGCCGGGCCTTCCGGGTCGCCCTGTGCTGTTTCGGATAACAGATTGCCTGTGTATCCTGTGAAGCGCGCGTCAATGCGACCGCTGGTCAAACCGCGACCGCGCAACAACTCCACATTGAATTGTCCGAGCGTCGGGCGCAGATTCGCTTTCAGCAAATAGTCTTCGCTGAGGCCCGTGAAGTAAGACAATTTCTTCGCCACTACTGCGCGTTGTGCTTCGGTCAACGTGCTGCCCTTGAATAACGCTTCGGCGTATTCGGTCTGCGCATACTTGCGGGCTTCTTCGATAAACGCGGCGAGGTTGGCGGGGCGATTCTTCAAGGCTTTGTGATACCACGCGACGGCGGCATAGCTCGGCAGGTACAACATATAAGGCCGATCATCGCCTGCGGAAAAGGTAATCGTCGCCAGATCAAGCACTGACGAAATCAGATTGATGCCGTTCAGGTGCATGTTGTAGCGATTTTGCAGCAGGTTGCCAACCGCCGCCGAACGGAATGTGCCGTAGCTTTCACCGAGCAAAAACTTCGGCGAATTCCAGCGATCATTGCGGCTAATGTATGTGGCAATAAATTGCGCGAAGGCGTTGGCGTCTTCATCTACGCCATAGAAATCGCGCGGCGTTCCTTTGCCCGCGATGCGGCTGTAACCTGTTCCCATCGCGTCAATGAACACGAGGTCAGTTTTGTCCAGCAGGCTTTCGTTATTGTCCACGAGCTTGTACGGCGCAGGCGGCGTGAATTCGCCGTTCACTGTATGCACGCGACGCGGCCCGAATGCGCCCATGTGCAACCACATCGTTGCCGAGCCGGGGCCGCCGTTGTACACGAATGACACGGGGCGCGTCGAAAGGTCTTTCACATCGCTGCGCGTGTAGGCGACAGAATAGAGCAGGCCAATCGGTTCGCCCGCTTCATTCTTGAGCATCGTTGTTCCGGCAGCAGCTTTGTACGGGATGGTTTGTCCGCCCACCTGAATGCTGCGATCTGTGTACGACCATTCTTCACGCGGCGTATCGGTGGCGGCGGCAGGGCGAGCTTCCTGCCCTTGTGGTTGAGCTTGCGGACGGGCGGGTTGTGCGCCGATGGTGGCGCTGATCAACAGCAATCCGGCGACCATTAACTTGAGAGATTGTGTCATGTTCGATGTCCTCCTGATGTAGGGCGGAATGAGTGTAGTTTTTGCAGAAAGCGGATTCTATGCCCCGCGCACAGGCAAATCAATTGCCTGCGAATAGCTGAATGAATTTAGACAGCGGTACGGTACGAGGAACCCATATGGAATTAGTTCTTGTCAGCGCTTGTCTATTGGGCGAGGCGGTTCGTTACAACGGCGGCGACAAACGCAGCGATCATGACATTTTGCAGCGATGGGTGCAGGAAGGCCGCGTCGTAGCCATTTGCCCGGAAGTCGCAGGCGGATTGCCTGTGCCGCGTCCGCCTGCCGAAATCGTCAACAGCGCAGGCGGTACGAGCGTATTGGCAGGCACTGCGCGCGTGCTTGCGTCCACCACACAAGATGTGACCGCCGAGTTCATTCGCGGTGCCGAAGTTGCCGCCCAACTCGCGCAATCGCACGGCATTCGCGTCGCCGTGCTCAAAGAAGGCAGCCCATCGTGCGGGTCGAGCTACACGTACGACGGCACGTTCACCGGCACGCGCGTAGATCATCCCGGCGTGACAACCGCATTGTTGCAACAGGCAGGCGTGCGCGTCTTCAGCGAACATCAATTTGCCGAGGCTGATGCGCTGCTGCAAGAGATTGAGGCCGAAAATGTACGACAGGCGGCTCGCCTGTCAGAGAACAGAATTTCTTACCGCTGACAGGCGAGCCGCCTGTCGTACAGGGAACAACATTTCATCGAATAGAGGGCACTTGTCATGCGAGTCAAAACCACCAATCACTTCTTTCTTCGTTCCCTGATTGTCATTGCCGTTCTGACAATCACGGCCCACGCACAGGCCACACTGTCCACCGCACAACAATCACGCATTGACAGCGTCGTCGCCGACACGCTCAAAGCCACAGGCGCACCAGGCGCTTCGATTGCGGTCGTGCGGGACGGCAAGATTGTCTACGAACGCGCGTATGGTTCGGGACGATTGACGCCAGCCACGCCAGCCGCGACTTCGATGCGCTACAGCATTGGTTCCGTCAGCAAGCAATTCACGGCGACGGCCATTCTGTTACTTGCCGAAGAGAAACGATTGACGCTCGACGACAAGGTCAGCAAGTGGTTGCCGAACCTGACGCGCGCCAACGAGGTGACGATCCGCCAGCTTCTTTCGATGACCGCAGGCTATCAGGATTACTGGCCGCACGATTATGTATTCACCGCGATGCGCAACCCGATTGCGCCGCAAGGTGTGCTGGAGCAATGGGCGCGCAAGCCGCTGGATTTCGATCCAGGCACCAAGTGGCAATACAGCAACACGAATTACATCATCGCCGGGCTGATCGTCGAAAAGGCCAGCGGCATGAAGTTCTTTGACTTCCTGCGCAAGCGGATTTTCCAGCCGCTCGGCATGACTTCGGTGTACGACGCCGACGAAGCGCCGCTCGGCGAAAAAGACGCGCAGGGACATTTGCGCAACGCGTTGGGGCCACTGCGTGCGGCTCCGAAAGAAGCGAAAGGATGGTTGTTTGCCGCCGGGCAATTGGCGATGACCGCGCACGATCTGGCTTTGTGGAACATCTCGGTGATCGAGCAGAAAATCCTGCAACCCTCGTCGTATCGCACGATGCAAACGACAGTCTTGCTCAAGAACGGATTGCCGACGCGCTATGGATTGGGCGTGAATGCTGGGATGGCGAACGGGCGACGGCTGATTTCGCATGGTGGCGCGGTGTCCGGCTATTTGACGGCGAACCACATTTATCCCGATGACCGCGCGGCGATTGTGGTTTTCGTCAACATCTACCCCGGCGCAGCAGGGCCAGACGGGCAAATTGCGGCGGGCATTTCGCGCGTCCTGTTTGAACCCACCAACACCGGCAATAGCAGCATCCTCGAACAAGCGCGCCGCATCTTCATCGGGTTGCAACAAGGCAAAGTGGATCGCGCCGTGTTCAGCGCCAACGCCAACGATTACTTTTCCGAAGAAGTCGTCGCCGATTTTGCCGCGAGCCTTGGCCCGTTGGGAGCGCCAACCGAATTCGTCCAAACCGGAGAAGTGTTGCGCGGCGGCATGACCATCCGTTCGTTTCGGATTCGTTGTGGCAATCGCACCGTTTCGCTCAGCACCCAAACATGGCCTGACGGCAAGATCGAACAGTTTATGGTCGAGCAGGCTGAGTAAGGTTACAGGCAACGTCTATGCGATTTTGCGCTGGAGGCACTGCGGACATTAGTCGGGGATGAAGCGGGAGCGTAAATCCCCAGAAAACTTTCTTCCTACAAGCAGAACCATCTTGTCTTTAGCTCTGAAAGAGCGCAATCCAATAGCCCAGCGCAACGCGCTGGGTTGGAATCGTCGTAAAAACAAAAGCCCTGAAGGGGCGTGATAGCTATTTCGCCCCTTCAGGGCTAAGACTAAAATCGCCGCAGTTTCCCAGCGCGTTGCGCTGGGCTATTGGATTTCGCCACGTTGTGGCTGAAAGAAAATCCCCCTGCTATATCCGCCGTTTGTTCGCGTAGACCAGATGTCTCAACAAGCACGGCACAAAGCATCTCCAACCCGACGCAACCAAACACTAACAAAGAGTCCATCGCCCCTGCTGGGGCTAGCGCGTTTGAGTGGCGAACGGTTCCGGGGATTGCGTTTGTACTCCATCCCCGGCGAATGTCCCGGCGTCCCTGCGGGACAAAAATAATTCTTGTCTCTCGCCTCTGCCTGCGTATACTCGCTACTGTCTCGCACAATTCAGCCGGAGGCCATCGGGAATGCGAGTTTTGCACACACACGATTAAGCCGAACGGAAACACGGAACTTGCTTTACTGCTACGAAGCAAAGGTGATTTGCGCTGTGATAGCGGGCGGAGATGATAAGAGAATGCCGCCACGTCGAGCAACGAGAAAATAAATAGTAGTGCCTCAGCTAATCCAAGCTGGCCAACTAAAGGAAGTAAAATATACAATGAGCAATAAACCTATCCAACCTATATCTGAATTGAAGGAGCTAAGCAAAGATTTAAAAACACCATCCAAATCCGACTTAGGCTTAGAACTAGAGCTATATACTAAACAAATAGATAGCCTTGCTGAGGTATTGCCTGCAACAATGCTTCTCGTTTCTCATGTGAATAGTGATGTGAGAAAAAAGCTCAGAGAATTTGAAGAATCTTTCTGTAAAATAGAGGCTATGGAAGGTGAAGAAAAAAGAATTCTCGTTCCAATGGATCACGTAGGCCAATATCGAAAATTATTAGACCGTCGAACAAAATCGTCACACGCCTTAAAGCTAATACCAACAACATTTGTTGTGTCGTTGGTTAGTCAATACGATGCATTTTTAGGCCGCATACTTAGAAGCTTATACTTATTAAAGCCAGAGCTTTTAAACTCATCCGAAAGATCGGTTACTTTAGAACAGCTTCTTGAGTTTGATTCGATTGAGTCAGCTAAGGACTATATTTTGGAAAAAGAGATAGAGAATTTCTTGCGTCAAAGTCATAGCGAGCAATTCGAATCTCTTGAACGTAAATTTAAAGTAGAACTCAGAAAAGAGCTGCATATTTGGCCGACGTTCATCGAAATTACCGAAAGACGCAACTTATTTGTTCATACAAGTGGGGTTATTTCAAACCAATATTTGTCGGTATGTAATAAGCATCGCGTTTCACTAGGTAAAGACGCTAAGGCTGGTGAGCAACTTTATGTAGAGCCTGAGTATTTTAAGACAGCCTATGAATGTTTATTTGAGATTGGTGTGAAATTAGCCCATGTCTTGTGGCGGAAAGTCCTTCCTGAAGAACGAGAAGAGGCGGATGACAGTTTAAATACTATCTGCTATGACTTATTGACCGAAGGGAAAAATAAACTCGCCTGTAAGCTTCTCGACTTTGCATTGGAAACAATAAAGAAGCACTCAAATGATCAAGCACGGAGAATGTTTATAGTTAATCGCGCACAGGCATATAAATGGGATGGAGAGCAAGAAAAGGCCAGTGAAATAATGTCAAAAGAGGACTGGACTGCTGCTAGCGATAATTTTCGCCTAGCTGATGCCATAATTCGCGATGACTATGAACAAGCCTACAAAATTATAAATAGGATTGGTGCCTCTGGGAGCATGCGTAAAATGTTCTATCGCGATTGGCCATTATTTAAAGATTTACGTAAACAAGAGAGATTCCATGAAATATTTGAATGTCTATTTAATGAGCCGCTAAATATCGTTACAGAACATACAGAAACAGATAAAGAAGAGATTAACTCAACCGAAGATTCTGAGATGATAATGTGAACGCGAGATAATCTTGTAATTTTTTAAGCAACACCTTTTGCGTCGGAAAGCGTACCATAGGGAGTACAATGGCACGCCTCTTCCGTTAAATCGTTCGTTCTAATTGTCAGTCCGCCACCGCTTGATACGCCAGCACGCGAAAGGCCGAGCCGTAATCCACGCTGTTCGGCAAAATCTGAATCATAAAAATCCCGATCCTATCTTCCTGTGCGCTTGTGCTAGAATTCCTGCATTATGACAGTCACAGTGGAACTAGAACCCGAAGTCGAACGCACGGCAGCCGAACAAGCCAAAGCCGAAGGTGTGCCGCTGACGGAGTATGTTGCATCTGTCGTCCGCGAAGCCATTTTCAAACGGCAAAGAGTGCGTCAACTGGCCGAAAAATCCTTTGACGAAATCCTTCAGCCTTTCCGTGATGAGGTCGAAGCCAGCGGTATCAGCGATGAGGACTTAGACAGCCTGTTTCGACAAGCCCGTCGTGAAGCGTCGCAAGCCCGCCGCAAACAATGAACGACAAAGCCTTAGTCGAAGCAGTGTTTGACTGCAATGTGTATTTGCAGGCCGCTGCACGGGAAAAGAGTGTGGCCGCTGAATGCTTGCGTCTGGTTGATGCAGGGCTGGTTCGGCTTTATTTGAGCGAAGAAATTTTAGCGGAAGTTGAGGACGTTCTAAATCGTCCCGAAATCAAAGAGCATTTTCCGGCACTCACAGATGAGGTCATTGGGGCATTTCTTTTGCGACTGCGAAAAAGCGCCCACATTCTGCGTCACGTGCCGACGAAATTCTACTATTCGCGTGACCCCGATGATGCGCCGTACATTTGCCTTGCAGGTGAAATGAAAGCGGATTACCTGGTCAGTCGTGATCGTGACTTGTTGGATTTGATGACGGCGCACAGTTCGGAAGCAAAAGAATTTCGCCAGCGATTTCGCCCCTTGCGAGTCATTGAGCCATTAGCGTTTTTGCAGGAAGTGCGGCGCTTGGAGAGCGAAAGCGCCGCATCGTAAACCGCCATCTCTTTTCCACTTAATCCGCCACCGCCTGATACGCTAACACCCGAAACGCTGAGCCGTAATCCACGCTGTTCGGCAAAATCTGAATCATAAAAATCCCGATCATATCTTCCTTGGGGTCAATCCAGAATTTGGTGCCTGCTGCGCCGCCCCAATTGAATTCGCCGGGGCTGCCCATCATTCCAGCTTCGCCTGGGGCTTTGCTGACGGCGAAACCTAAGCCGAAGCCGTTGCCAGCGGACATGCCGGGGATCGTGCCGAGGTGATCGCTCGCCATCAATTCGACGGTCTTGCGGCTCAATAATCGCTGGCCTTCAAACGTGCCTTTGTTCAGCATCATCTGGCTAAAGCGCAGGTAATCGTACGCCGTCGAAACCAGTCCGCCACCGCCTGACAGCATGCCTTGTTGCTCCAACATCGAAGGCGCGGCGTTCGGGAATTTCGAGAGACAATCATCGCGTCCGTTGCAGATGGCAATCGGGTCTACGGTGCCGGTTTTGTTCGGCGTGTAGAGGCGAGCGAAGCGGCTCTTTTTGCTCGCGGGGACGGTAAAGCCGGTGTCCACCATGCCGAGCGGCGTGAAGATGCGTTCCTGCAAAAACTGATCGAACGATTTGCCGGAGAGAACTTCGACGAGGCGGCCTTGCAGGTCTACGGACACGCTGTAATGCCAGCGCGTGCCGGGTTCGTACATCAACGGCATCTTCGCCAAATTCAGCGAAAAATCTTTCAGCGTCAAATCCGACAGAACGCCGGCCTTGCGATAGGCTTGATCTACGGACGTGTCACCAAACACGCCGTAGGTGAAGCCTGCCGTATGCCGCAACAAATCGCGCACGGTAATCATCCGTTTGGCAGGCACGGTCGTGAAGCTGATGGCACCAGTTTGCGGATTGCGCTCTTCGACGCCGACGGTCATCTTGGCGAATTCCGGCAGGTATTTCGCAATCGGGTCGTTGAGCTGAAACTTGCCTTCTTCGTACAGCATCATCAACGCAGCGCTGGTGATCGGCTTCGTCATCGAATAGATGCGATGAATCGTGTCCAACTTCATTGGCGTACCCGTTTCGGTGTCGGCCAGGCCCCACGCTTCCTGATACGCGATCTTGCCGTGCCGAGCGATCAAGGCGCTCGCGCCCGCCATCTTTTTGTTGGCGACATGCTGGCTCATAACCGCGCGAATATTGCCTAAACGCGAAGCAGAGAGGCCAACCGATTCGGGCGGAACCGCAACGGGATCGGCTTTGTCTGCGCGTGTGACAGGTATCGAGAACGAAAGGGCCGCAAGCGCGAGCAAAACGGCGAGGGACAGAATGGACAAACGTTTCATAAATCCTCCTGAAGGTGCAGTGTTATGGATAGAAACCTCAAAATATTAGCCACGAATTGACACGAATTGGCACGAATAGAAGGCAGAATTTATCAGCCACAGATTACACAGATTGCTACAGATTATTTTTTTAGAAGAGAAATAGAATCTGTGTAAATCTGTGTAAATCTGTGGCAAAAATCATTCGTGATAATTCGTGTCAATTCGTGGCAAAAATCATCTCTTATACAACGGGCTTGCGCTCCGCCCACGGCTTGGCTTTTTCAAGCTGTGCGGCCAAACGAAACAACGTTGCTTCATCGCCGAAGCGCGCCGAAAACATTACGCCGACGGGCAATCCATCGCGCGTCCAATGCAGCGGCACGGACATCGAAGGCTGTCCCGTCACGTTGTACAGCGCCGTGAACGGACTGAATTCTGAAACCTCTTTGCCGTAGCGCGCGGGATTATCAAGGCTCAGAAGGCCCAATTTGACAGGTGGTTTCGCCAGCGTGGGGCTCAGAATCACATCGTACTTTTCCTGAAACTTCGCCATCGCCAAACCGACCTGATGCATGTTGGAGATGCTGCGCGAATAGGCGATGCTGCTGATGTTTTTGCCTTGCTGATACATTGACCACGTCGCGGGTTCGACATCGTTTTCGGTGACGGCATGCCCCAGCACACTCGCCGCATCTTCCAGCGCGCGCGCCATCGAAACAGAAATCACTGTCAAAAACGACTGGCGGAAGAAGGCGTTGTCAATCGGCAGCGGAACCTCTTCGACGCGATGGCCCAGGCTTTCGCAAAGCTTCGCGGCTGCGGCTGCGGCTTGTTTGCATTCGGTATCCACCGCCACGCCACCGGGCGGCGCGGGTGCGTACGCAATGCGCAATTTACCGGGATCGGTTCCCACTTCTTTCAAAAACGGGCGCGCGGGCGGCGGGCAAGTGTACGGTGCGCCGAGTTCTGCGCCGTGTGTGCTGTCGAGCAAGGCGGCGCTGTCACGTACGGAAATCGTCACGGCGTGATGCGCTGAACAACCGTTCCAGCCTTCCAGCGCTGCCGGGCCAAACGGCACACGTCCGCGCGTCGGCTTTATTCCAAACAGCCCACAACACGAAGCTGGAATGCGAATCGAACCGCCGCCATCGCTGGCGTGTCCCATCGGCAGAATGCGGCTTGACACTGCCGCCGAAGCACCGCCGGAGGAACCACCGCTCGTGTGTTCCAGATTCCACGGATTGCGCGTTTTGCCAAATGCCACAGATTCGGTCGTCGTCGTTAAGCCGAGTTCCGGCGAAGTCGTTTTGCCAAAAATCACCAGCCCCGCGTTTTTGTACCGCGCGACCAATGTGCTGTCCGACTGTGCCAGATTGTTTTTCCAAACGCGGCTGCCATAGGTCGTGACGGTGCCCGTTAAATTCATTCCCAAATCTTTCAGCGCAAACGGCACGCCTTTGAATGGGCCTTCGGGCAGGCCTTGTTTGATCGCCGCTTCGGCTTTGTCGAAAAACAGTGAGGCAAAGGCGTTGATCTTTGGGTTCACCGTTTCGAGGCGTTGCTGGACGGCGTGCAGCAATTCCAGCGGCGTAATTTGTTTTTTGCGAATCAGTTCGGCCAGGCCAAGGCCGTCGTATTTTTCATAATCAATTGCAGCGTTTGTCATTGGATTTATAAGAGTGATTGCGACTCCGGTCATTGCTCCTTGTTTGAGCAGATCGCGGCGTGTGATGGATTCGGGTTGTACAGAATTCATGGTCATAACAACTTAGCATCTCATTGCTTTTGCGGCAAAGGCAGCGTTGACGATGGCGGTGGTTGCCTGTCTACGGTGCGCGGCTCCATCAATTCGATGCGCGTGCCGTCGGGGTCGAACAGATTCAACTGGCGGCGGCGATTAATGCCCGTGCGAATTTCGAGCGTTCTTGTGTATTGCTTGCGATACGGATTGGCTTCCAGTTGTGCCAGCGCTTTTTCAATGTCGGGCACTTCCAGACAGATATGATGCTGGCTGCCGCGCTGGGTCGGTGCGGGCAAATTGGAATACAACATAAACTCCACGTAATCCGGGCTATCGGGCAGGCGCATGTTCATCCACGAAACCGTTTTGGCATTGAGCGCGCTGCCGCGCCAGAACTCCGTCAGCCCCAGCACATTGGTATAAAACTTCGACGCTTCCGGCGCATCGCCCACGATAATGCCAACGTGCATGATGCGTTTGGAAATCGGGTTCAGTCCCAGGAATTTGCCTTTCTCGCGTCGCGTCCATCCATTCGGCTCATATTGCGTAAATTCGACGGTGTGGCCTTCAGGGTCTTTGACATTGAAGCTGGTGTTGCCGATGCGAACTTTGTTGACCTTGTCTGGGACATTGACGCCGCGCGATGCCAAATACACACGCAACGCTTCAGCATTGTCGGTTTGAAACGCAATGTGATTCAGCCGATCCTGTTCTGGTTTGAGCCCTGGAAAGATTTCAATGTACTGCTCTTCATTGACCTTGAAAAAGGTCATACTCAGCGAGCCATCAGCGTTTTTCAGATCATACGGTTCCTGAAATCCAAGCCAGTCCCGATAGAAGCCGCGCGTTTTTTCGATGTCGGTGACATACAGCGCCATGTGCGCGACACCCAATAATCGTGGGCGTTTTTGCATCGAAACCGCGCCGATGGCAATCGCTGCGCATAATAAAACTGTGAGAGAAATTCTTAGTCCCATTGATTCCCCTTCAGACTGATTTGTTGATACTGAAGTTGCGGAGCATGGAGTACAAGCTTCAGCTTGGTTTTTCGCTCATCAGGAAAAAACCAAGCTGAAGCTTGTACTCCATGCGCGTTATTAAACTCTTTGTTTCAATTGCCTGTTACAGCTTCATTTGTTTCGCCGCTAAATCTTTCATGATCTCTTCGGCTCCGCCACCTATCATCAGAACCTTCACTTCGCGGTAGATGCGTTCGACGCGCGATTCACGGATGTATCCCATCCCGCCCAGAATTTGCAGGGCTTGATCGGCACAAAACTGCATCGTTTGCGTGGCAAAATTTTTCAGCATTGAAGTTTGCGCGACCAAAAGATTCGGTGCGCCGATGTTGTTTTCGACACGAGAGGTCAGGTCTTCTAACGTCGCCCGCGTAGCTTCCAGTTTCATCGCCATATCCACCAGCTTGTGCCGAATCACTTGACGTTCAACCAGCGGCGCGCCAAAGGTTTTGCGTTCGCGTGCCCACGCCAGGGCATCTTCAAAACATACTTTGGCTAAACCATAGGCTTGCGCGGCTAACCCCAATCGCTCTGAATTGAAATTGAGCATGATTGTTTGAAAGCCCTGATTTTCTTCGCCGATCAAATTCGCAATGGACACGCGACAGTTATCGAAATGCAAGTGTGCAGTGTCCGAACACCACCAGCCCATTTTCTTGAGCGGCGTGCGCGTGAAGCCGGGCGTGTCGCGTTCGACCAGCAATAACGAAACACCGCCTGCGCCTTTGTCTGCCGGATTTGTGCGGACGGCAACCGTGAAATAATCGGCGCGCAGGCCAGAGGTAATGAAGGTCTTTTCGCCATTCACAATGTAACACTGACCATCGCGGATCGCGGTCGTTTTCAGGCTGGCCACATCGGAACCGCCCGAAGGTTCGGTAATCGCCAGCGCCGCGATTTTTTCGCCGGATAAAATCGCAGGCAAAACACGCGCTTTTAGTTCCGCGCTGCCTGCGGCAAGAATCGGCGGCGCAGCGATGGAATGCGAAAGCAATGAGGCAATCAATCCGCCGCTGCCTGCGCGCGAAAGTTCATCCGCAACAATGATTGAATAAAACCCGTCCGCTGGCGTGCCGCCATATTCCTCCGGGTATCCGATTCCGATGATTCCAATCTCTGCGGACTGGCGATAAAGGGCACGCGGAAATGTTTCCGCCTCATCCCATTCGTTGATGAACGGCGTGATCTCGCGCGCCACAAATTCGCGCACGGTTTTGCGGAATTGTTCATGTTCAGAAGAATAGTAAATCGGGTTCGGTTGTAAGTTGAGCATGTTGGTAATCGTGACCGATTGGGTAAAACAGAGAGTGCCTTAACATCTCATCAGATTTTATGGAGATGTACAAGTCAGTACCGCTGATTGAAAACCATAGTCGCGACCTTTGGCCGGAATAAAACTCATCGCGCGTTCTGCCAGTGCGGTGATGGTCAGCGATGGATTCACGCCGGGGTTTGCGGATACGGCTGATCCATCAATCACGTACAAGCCATCGTACCCAAACACGCGATGCTGAGCATCAATCACGCCTGTTTCTGCGCTCTCGCCCATACAACAACCGCCAAGAATATGCGCGGTTGTGGGAATGCCTAAAAACGATTCGGTCACAAGGCTGGTGGGCAGGCCATCAATCTTCGCGGCAATGCGTTCGGCCAATTCATCGGCTTCGGGAATGTTGGCAATCGCCTGCGGGCCGCTGCCACGTCCGGTGGTGACGCCTTTGCGTCCCAGCTTCAACCGCAATGTTCCTTCCAGCGTGCGCATATACAACAGAATCATTGTGTGCTTCGCGTAATTCGGCACTAAAAAAGCTTTCAGCGTTTTGCGCGGGCGGCGTGCGATCAGTCGCAGCAAATTGGCACTGCGCGTGACCAGCCGATCTCCGCTGACGTGCGGCGCAGTCAGCAAACGCCAGAAGCCAGAGCCGGACGAATAGCGCACGGGTTCCAGATGCGAATGCTCATCCGTGTGCAGGATGGAGCTGATCGCGATGCCTGCGGAGAAGTCGCGTTCGCGCTGTTCAGACACGACAGCAATAATGGATTCTGAATTCGTGCGCACAAAATCGCCCAAGCATGCGGACAAGCGCGGCAAGCCGTTTGGATCCGCTTTCATTTTCAGCAGCAACGGCACGGTTCCGAGTACACCGCCCGCGAAAATCACTTTGCTTGCGGTAAAGATTTTTGTCTGCCTGTGTTGCCTGGCTTCGACGCGATAGCCCGTGTTTTCAAGGGCGCGCACGGCAGTTACCTCGGTGTCAGTTTCCACCTGCAAGCCTTGTCGTTCGGCCAGGTACAGATAATTTTTGTCGAGCGTATTTTTCGCGTTATGCCGACAGCCCAGCATGCAACCGCCGCAATAAATGCAGCCCGTCCGAGCAGGGCCTTTGCCGCCAAAGAAAGGGTCAGGCACGGTTTTGCCCGCTTCGCCGAAGTACACCGCGACTTCACTGGCGTGGAATTCTTCGGCGCGCTCCAGTTCGTGCGCCAACTCGTGCAACACTTCATCGGGATAGGTCATCCGTGGATTCGTCGTCGCCCCCAACATTCGCCGCGCGGTTTGGTAATGAGTCGCAAGCTCTTCTTTCCAACTTGCCAGATGCGACCACGATGCTGCCTGGAAAAAGTCATCGCCCGGAATCGGCAATGTATTCGCATACACCAGAGAGCCACCACCAAACCCAACGCCCGAAACAACCGTCAAATCCGGCAGAAACGTGAGCTTGAATAACCCACGCCAACCAACCTGCGGAAGCCAGAACCAACGCCTCAAATCCCAGTTCGTTTTCGGGAAATCTGCGGCTTGCAAACGGCGACCTTTTTCCAGCAATAAAACGCGATAGCCCTTTTCGATTAAGCGCAGCGCAGAGACGCTGCCACCAAAGCCAGAACCAATAATGATGAAATCAAAATCCATAAAAGCCTGCCGCTTGATTTCTCTTATTTTATCCGCTACGTTGCTCGTGATTATCTGATACCCAGTCCATCTGACACAAATAGGAGAGAAGCGTATGGAACAGGCACCTAAAATATCTTCAGTCCAAACCAAAAAAACCAGCATCTCACTTTTACTAATAGCTGTTTTCCTACTGGCTATTGGTCTGACACCAGTTTTTTCTCAAGCCTCTGGTTCATTGGCAGAATTGCGAGGGCAGGTCACCGATGCCACTGGAGCAATTATTCCCAACGCGAAAGTCACGTTGACAGATACGGCGAAAGGCACCAGCCGGAATGTCGTGACGGACGCAGAAGGCAATTACGTTTTCATTGGCTTATTGCCCAGCGTCTATGAAGTAAAAGTCGAAGCTGCTGGTTTTGGCGCCAATATCAGCAGAATCGAACTGACGGTCGGGCAACAGGCCAATATCCCAATCAAGCTCACCACCGGGCAGGTTGAGGCACAAGTTGATGTCGTGGCCGGGGCAGAAGTCGTTGACGTACAACGGACAGAGCAAGCTTCGACGATAGAAAACCGACAGATTGTGAGTTTGCCAATCAATCGGCGCAACTTTTTGGATTATGCCTTACTCACGCCGGGCGTGACGAGCGCTGAAAATATTACAGACGCGGCGGATTATCGCGTGGCCCAAACACCGCAATCCGGCTTGTCCTTTGGCGGCAACAACGGACGCGGCAATTCGGTTTCGGTGGACGGGGCAGAAACCATGAGTGCATCCGGCGGCGTTCAGGCAACCGTTAGCCAGGAAGCCGTGCAGGAATTTCAGGTCGTGCGCAACAGCTATAGCGCAGAATTCGGCGGTGCTTCCGGCGGTGTCGTGAACATCGTTTCCAAATCAGGAAGCAACGAATTGCACGGCAGCCTCTTCGGCCTGTTCCGCAATCAGACCTTTGATGCGCGTAATGCGTTCGACTTCAACCCAAACGGCAAATCACCTTTCAACCGACAGCAGTACGGTGGGTCAATTGGTGGGCCGCTCAGAAAAGATAAGACCTTTGTCTTTGGCGTAGTGGAACGATTGAGCCAGGAAAAAACCACCTTCATCAATCTGCTGACTGATCCCACGTTATTGCAGGTAAGCACTACAGCATCCAACGCCACAGTGCGTCAGCAGGCGCAGCTTTTCGATTTCATCACCAATAGTGCTGCGGCACCAGCGGCACTGAAAACAGGCGCAGCAACATTACGCGCAAATTTAACTACCTCCAATTTCGCGCGCACGGTCAAATTGTTTACCGATGCCAGCGGACAATTCCCTTTCAATGAATCGCAAACGCAATATTCTGCGCGACTGGATCACAATTTCACGGATCGCAGCAATGGATATTTACGTTTCAACTTCACGAATAGTGACTTTGAAAATCAGGCTGCCGGATCGTTGATTGCTGTGTCGCGCGGGCGTAAATATGAAGGCTTCAATGGTGGAGTCGTGGGTTCGCACAATTATCAGTTCGCTCCCACGCTGTTCAATGAATTGAAAGGACAATTCAGCTACACAAAAACTTCGTTCCTGCCCAATGACCCAATTGGCCCAGAGTTGAATATCGAAGGCTTCGGGCAATTCGGACGGCAAATCTTCCTGCCTTCCGCCAACCTGGAACGACATTACGATATTTACGACAACGTCACTCTGCTGGCAGGAAATCACACCGTGAAATTCGGCGTGGCCATGCTCTTTCAATTCCTGAACGCAGACAATCAAACCTATTGGGGCGGGCGCTTTAATTTCGGCGCGGCGATTCCCATCGCGAATCTGCTTGGCTCCACAGGAGCGGCGCAGGTAGCGAACCCGATCAATCAGTTTGTCCTTGCTGCCCCCGGCACACCGTATCGCGACGCGAACGGTAATGGGTTGGCAGATGTGTTTGAAGTCCCAATGACCGCGTTGCAATCATTCAATTTGGACCTGCCCATCGTGTATCAACAGGGCTTCGGTACTTCGGTCGTCAAACAGTGGACGATCCGCAACTCCATTTATGCCCAGGATACCTGGAAATTAGCACAGAATTTCACGTTGAATTATGGCGTGCGGTATTCCGTCAACAATGAACCCTTGAATGTCCCCACGTATGGCGGCGATATTCAACCACGCGCTTCGTTTTCGTGGGACCCGTTCAAGAATGGGAAGACGGTCATTCGTGGCGGCGGCGGCATTTTCACCGGAACGCTCAACAATGCCATTGCCAACGTGACAACGGTGCTGGGCGGCACGAATGATCCGCGTTCGATTTATCTCGTGCTAGCCACAGCCACCTCCGGCGCGCTTGGCCTGCCTTCATCGTTTGCGGTTTATCAAACGTTAGGCTATCCGGCGGTCGGGACGCAGCCAGCCCGGGGACGAGGCATCATCGGCACACGCCCCATCGTCCTATCCGATGTGACCGCCGCGCCGATTAACCTGCGACCGGGACCAGGCACACCGTTGGAAGCACGTTTCAGTCTGGGGCCGAACTATCGCAATCCAACCACGTATCAAGCGAGCTTTGGAACGCAACACGATTTAGGCAAAGGCTTCTCGCTGGAAATGACTTATTTGTTTGCGCGCGGTTTGCATCTTTCACGCAATCGCGACATCAATCAATTCAAGGCAACCGGCGCACCCAGTGTTTTGAATCCATTGGGCGGCCCAACCTTCCTGCGTACCTTTACGTCTACTACCGACTTTCGCAATCCGCTGCGTTTTCAGGACAACATCTATGAAAACACCGCCAATTCGTTCTACCACGGTCTGACGGTACAATTGCAACGGCGCTTTTCTCGACACTTCAGCCTGAACTCGCATTACACCTTTGCGAAATCCATTGACGAAGTGACGGATTACAACAGCGACTGGTCAGCGCAAAACCCATTGAATATTGGGCTGGATCGTTCGTTGTCGGCCTTTGATCAACGGCATCGTCTGGTAGTCAGCGGCGTGTTGCAAAGCACGGCAAAGAATCCGTTCTTGTCGAACTGGGTGCTCTCGCCGATTTTTGTCGGGCAAAGCGGACGCCCCTTCAACTTGTTGCTGGGTTTTGATGCCAACAACGATGGGCGTTCCCAAAGCGACCGACCGGGATTGGCGGGCCGTTACACCGGGCAAGGCGAGCCGTATTACAGCTTCGATTTGCGGCTGGCGCGGCGCTTCTTTGCGAATGATAGAAGGTATCTGGAATTTACGGTGGAAGGCTTCAATCTGGCCAATCGCACGAATCTGCTTGGTATAAACAACGTGCTCGGCGCAGCCTGCACGGATTCGAGTGGAGCCAATTTCACACCATGCAACGTCAGCGGAGCGGTGCCTCTCACAAATTACAACCTGCGTGGCAGACGTGATCGCCTGCCAACAAGCCCGTTGGGCTTCACGTCGGCGTCTGATGCGCGCCAGATGCAATTTGGACTACGGTTCAATTTCTAATCTGGCCGACAGCCCGAAATAAAAAGAGCGTGAGCAACACCAGGTTCAATCCTATTGCTCACGCTCAATCTTTTTGGGGGCACAAAAAATTACGCAGCCAACACGCCCAGTTGTTGCAACATCCCGACCTGATCAAAGACGCCTCGCAATTCCACAACTTTTCCTTCTGCCACGTGCAGGATTGCCATCGCAGAAACGGCAATGGATTTCCCAGTCGCCGGAATATTCAGAAACGTGCCCGTTTGCGTGCCGTGTAACGTAAAGCGGACGGCTACTTTTTCTGCCGTCGCCACAGTGTCTTCGACAGCATGCCGAAGGTCAGGAAAGGCAGCATAAAACATCGCGGCAAACTGCTGATGCCCAGCCAGATTCATGGCCGGATTGCCGCCAATGTAAGCCGTGTATTCTGGCGCACAAAGCGTATCGGCAGGGCCGCCACGAAGCCGATCTTGTTCAGCAAAAAAAAGACGACCTAACGCAGCAATCTCTTCTACGAACAATGGGCTCCTCCTTTTTAACTGGCTAAGGCTTCTGCCAACCCCTTCTGCAAATCGGATTGCACCATGACCGGAATAAAATCTATTTCTGCATTCAATCCAGAAAAAAGCGGCTCCGCAATTTGCGGAATCATGGAAGCGTCCTTAAGATCAAAAAACGCCAGCATCGTTCGCTTGCCCTGCCACGCCATAAAATACGTGGCCTCTGGCTGAAGTTTCGCTAATATCTTTTCCATAATCAGAGGGAACGTTCCGTTGTGAATGGCCTTATTGCTGGCTTCCACACTCATCGAAGCTTTGAGCATCATTCGCATAAAGTACCTCCCGAAAAATATCGCGTGAGAAAGCACACGCTACTTCACCGCTTACTGGAAAAAGGGGCAGACACGTTCCTGCCCCCTCTTCAATTAACGCAATCAGCTCTTACGCGCTTTGCGCCTTTGCAAAACCAGCCGCAATTGCAGCCGTATCGGTATATTCGACAAAGCTGGCAATTTTGCCATCCCGCATCGTGAAGACGTGTACCCAATACGTTTCGTACTCGCGTCCGGTGGATTTGGGACGTCCGGCAAAATGGCCAATCACAGCCACCTTATCGCCTTGTGCAATGAATTCGCGCGGCTCGAAGGCAAGCACATCTTCTTGTTCGGCCATCAAGGCAAAGAATTCGCCAGCTCCCGCGTGACCGTTGCGTGTGCCCGTGTACGGAACATTTGCAACTGGCGCGACGTGCCAAACGACATCGTCGGTTAAAGTGCTCAGAATGCCTGCGACATCGCCTTGTCCAAAGCATTGATAGGCCTTTTGAATCACTTGGATATTGTCTTGTTCGCTCATAATGTCTCCTTGTAGTTGAATGGTTAAATCAGACCCGCACGGCTTCAATAATGCTCGCCGGGCCTTGGGTTGGAAGAATTCGGGTAAGTTTGAATCCAGCGTTATTCAACAGCGCGGCGTATTCGGCTTCTGTGCGTTCACAACCGCCCGTCATCACCAGCATGTTGATGTCCAGCAACTTGGAAAAATCCATGTCATTTCCGGGCGGAACAACCATCTCGACCAGTAACAGCTTGCCGTTTTCAGTCATGGCACGATGGATGTTTTTCAGAATCGTCAACGAATGTTCGTCATCCCAGTCGTGAATGATCCATTTCATCAGATATGCGTCCGCTCCACTCGGCACTTCCTCAAACATATTGCCGCCGACCACTTCGCAGCGATCTGCCAGGGTTGCCAGCTTTGCCGTAGCGCCGTTGACGACGTGGGGCTGATCGAATAACACGCCTTTCAAATGAGGATTGGCACCGAGAATACCTGCTAATAAACTGCCGTGCCCGCCCGCAACATCTATCAGTTTTTGGATGGACGAAAAATCGTAAGCTGCAACCACTGCCGCATTCGTTGCCTCGCTGACGTTCGTCATGGATTCGTTGAAGATGGCCGCCCGCGCGGGATTTTCGGCATAATATGCCCACACGTCTTTGCTGTATTTATGATCAAAAGCAATTTCGCCGGTCTTGACGCTTTGCGCCAGATTCGTCCAGGCATCGAAGTGCTCCCCGGCAAGTTCACTTAGCACCATTGCGCGCATAGAACCCGGAGCATTGCTGCGCAGCGCTGCGCCGACAGGCGTGAGATGAAAGTTGCCAGACTCGTCTTCCGTAAACACGCCTACACCAGCCAGCGCGCGCAAAACTCGATATAACGCACGTGAATGCATGCCTGTCGCATCAGCCAGCTCTGAAGCTGGACGAGGTCGTTCATGAATAAGATCAGCCACTCCCAATTCTGCTGCCACATAAAGCATTCGTGAAATCCAGTAACCGCCAATCATCTGTAAAATCGCGATAGGCGGAGGGACTGCGGGCATCCCCGCAGGTGCTTGTGTCTCCATAGATAATTATCCTTTACTTGAGAAAGGAGCCTGTCGGCTCTCGTTTTACATTACGCGCTTGCTACGCGTTTGGATTTTGGGGGGAGAGGAAAATTTTTAGATAGAGCGATAGAGCGATAGAGCGACAGAGAGAAGACGTGACAAAATTCCCTCAATCTCTCTCTCGCTCGTTCTCTTTCCCTGCTGCTCACTTACTTGCCGTCTGCGCCTGCTTCTTGGCGGTTTCGACGATTTTTTCGACATCGCTCAGCAATTTTTTTGCGTCGTAAATGATGCCGTCTTTGATGGTGTATTTAATGCCTCCGACGCGTTCGACCTGATTGGTTTGATCATTGAGCTTGATTGCACCCGTGCCATACAACACCTTGAAATTTGCCAGCGGATTTTCCGGTACGATAACTAAATCTGCCAGCTTGCCGGGACGCAACACGCCAAATTCCATCGGTTTGTTTTGCTGTTGCGACAACAACTCTGCCCCGTTGAATGTCGCCGAACGAATGACTTCGAGTGGATGAAAACCAGCTTCCTGCAACAACTCAAATTCGCGTAGGTAATCAAAGCCGTAGAGCTTGTAAATAAAGCCCGAATCCGAACCCGTGGTCACCCGTCCGCCGCGATTTTTGAATTCATTCAGGAACGCCATCCACAGGCGATAATTGTTCTTCCATTCAATCTCGTCCTGCGTCGTCCAATAAAACCAGTACGAACCGTGCGCTTCCCTGCTCGGTTGATAAAACTTCCAGAGCGACGGCAGCGTGTATTTGTCGTGCCATTCGGCGCGCATCGCCCGCGCCAGATCACGGCTTGCTTCATAAATCGTCATCGTCGGATCAATCGTGAAACCGAGCTTGATGAGTTCGTCCATCACGTCATTCCACTTCTTGCTGCCCGGTGGCGCGGCTTGTTTCCACAAGCGCCCTGCCTGCCCAAAGCGATGCGATTCGTCGTTGTAGTTGTAATCCAGCGGGAAATCCTGCACGACGCGGTCGGCAAACAGCGATTCTGGCAACCCATACCAATGCTCCATCGAACCGAGGCCCATGCGCGCGGCCTGAATCACGTTGGTTTGCACCACGCCCGTTTGCGGCATATGCGTTGTCGTGCCAAGGCTGAGTTTCTTCGCTTCATCGGTCAGAGCCGCGAAAATCGCCGGATCGAACAACTGCGCATTGCCAATGATCTTGAAACCATCCACGCCTTTTTGCTTGGCCCAGCGCACATATTCGCGGGCGGAATCGGGCGAATTGATCGGCCCTTTGTCCCAGCCTGAACCGGGTGAGGCATAGACGAAAATGCGCGGCGCAACAATCTTGTTCCCGGCACTGCGTTCGCGTTCCTTCAGTGTCCAATCCACGCCATTGCCTGAACCGGGATCACGAATCGTCGTCACGCCATTTCCCATCCACAGCTTGTAAACATACTCCGCCGGAGTGCCTTGCGCGACGCCGCCGATGTGCGCGTGGCAATCCACAAAACCGGGCAGCACATACATCCCGCTCGCATCAATTTCCTTCGTGCCTTTTTGCGGACGCGCGGCTTCACGAATCGGAACTTTCGGATAGCCAACGCTGCGGATTTCGCGGATGCGATTGTTTTCGATCACGATGTCTACCGGGCCCTGCGCGGGTGCGCCCGTGCCGTCAATGATCGTCGCGCCGCGAATCACAAGGCGATCAAATGGCCCTTCGCCTTCGTCTGCACGACGGTCAGGCGCGGGCGTGACGCCGCGTTGCTGAGTTTGTGCCAGAACAGCGCAACCCATTGCGGTCATCAGGAACAACGACAAAAACCGCTGGAGTACCGAATTGACTTTCATATGCGAGGCTCCTCGAAAAGTTGATTGATGCAATGGTGAATTGCCGTAGATACAGCCGCAAAGCGCGAGGAGTCTAGCACAGGCTTGCCCGGTGCGATATTCCACGCCACAAGCCTTCAGCAAAAATCGAATCCAACCCAATATTGCGTTCGTCTTAGGAGCTGTTATAGAAAATAAGCAAACGATTTTCCAAATAAGATTAACCAGCGGCATTTGAGAATCATCTCGTGCCGCGCATTCCCCCCTACAAGGAGACCAAATGGAACGTAAGCAAGCGTCCGACTACCCGCAAGAGTTATTAGACCTGTTTCATGAATGGCAGCATGGTGATATGGATCGCCGCACGTTTATGGATCATCTGGGCCGATTCGCTACAGCTGGCCTGACCGCAGCGGCGTTATTTGAAAGCCTGACACCAAATTACGCCTGGGCACAGCAAGTCGCGCTCGACGATAAGCGCATTAAGGTCAGCACGGAAACCGTACCATCGCCAAACGGGAACGGTTCGATCAAAGGCCATTTCGCGCGTCCAGCGAAAAATGGAAAGTACCCTGTCGTGCTCGTCATTCACGAAAATCGCGGCCTCAATCCATACATTGAAGACGTCGCCCGTCGCCTCGCCACCGCGAATTTCATCGCCTTCGCGCCAGATGGATTGACTTCAGTGGGAGGTTATCCGGGCAACGAACAAGATGCCGCCGCGAAATTTCGCACCGTGGACGGGACAAAGATGACCGAAGATTTCGTCGCCGCAGCCAAATGGCTGAAGGCGCGTCCCGACTCCACCGGCAAACTCGGCGCGGTCGGATTCTGTTTTGGTGGTGGAATGGTCAATCAATTGGCCGTACTGCTGGGCAAAGATTTGAATGCAGGCGTGGCGTTCTATGGTCGTCAGGCAGGCGTCGCGGATGTCCCCAAAATCTCCGCGCCGTTGTTGCTGCAATACGCCGGGAATGATGAGCGCATCAACGCGAACATTCCAGCATACGAAGAAGCTCTCAAAGCCAACAAGAAGGTTTATGCCGTGCATATGTACGACGGCAAACAGCACGGCTTCCACAACGACACAACACCGCGTTATGACGAAGCGTCGGCAAAACTGTCGTGGACACGCACGCTCGAATTTTTTGATAAGCACCTGCGATAGCAAAAGCAGCACCAACCAGCACCAAACCAAAGGCACAAAGCATTCGCGTGATAGCTTTGTGCCTTTGGTGTATGCAATGATGCGCGCTGCAAATCACAGGAAAAGGACAAACTAGAATGAACCGGATTTCGCGCCGCCAATGTTTGCAATTGGCTTCGCTGCTGGCGCTTGGTTCACGATCAGAAGCACAGAAAAAACCTTCCAACGTTTCATCCGTCGGCGCGAATTGGTATTGAAGAAATGTCGGAAGCAGAAGTTACAGCAAGCGAACTGCGCGTGAATGGCGAGCGTTGCAAACTGACGGGCGCAATCGAGCTGCCACGACCAAAGCCGGAAGCGATGGTGTTCAGTTTTGCAATTCCGTTGTCGTTGTTGCGGCGCGGCTACAACGTCGTGGAATTTCACCCGAAGCAGGCGTGCAAAATTGTGTGGGTCGAAATTGCGCTCGCAGCCTGAAAATCATCAAGCACTCACCGCGCAGAGAACTTTTGCACGCGCCAATTTTTGATCTCCGCCACATACAAATCGCCCGCTGAATCCAGCGCCAGATGATGCGCGAAATCCAACTTGCCCGGCACCTTGCCATAGCCGCCGAGCTTGCCGATCACTTGCCCTTCCAGATTCAACTTCACGATGCGATTGTTCACGCCGTCGCAAACATACATACAGTTTTCTTTTGCCGAATAGGCCAATCCCCAGGGCGAACCAATCCCTATCCATTTCCCCAGAAACCTGCCGTCCTTATCGAAGATTTGAATGCGTTGATTGTTGCGATCCGCGACGTACAACCGTTCTTCTTCGTCGAAGCATAAGTCATGCACCAAATTGAATTCACCGTCGCCCATCCCTTTCTTGCCCCAGTGCCTGATGTATTCACCATTGCGATTGAACTTGATGACGCGCGCGTTCACATAGCCATCCGAGATGTAGATGTTGCCTTGTTTGTCGAAGGCGACGCTTGTCGGTTCATTGAAGGCATCGTGGCTTTCGTTGTTGCCCGCAACACCTTGCCGATTGCCCAGCACCATCAGCACGCGGCCTTTCGGGGTAGCTTTGATAACGACGTGGCCTTTGACATCCACAAGCCAGACGTTGCCATCGTCGTCTACGCGAATGCCATGTGACGACATAATTTTGATGTCGGGCCAGGCTTGCAGGAACTTGCCTTCAGGATCAAATTGCAGCACCGGATGCGCGCCGCGATTGAAGACCCACACGTTGTCGAGCCGGTCAGTTGTGACGCCCGAACATTCGCCAAAATTCCAACCTTCGGGCAGCTTCGCCCAATCCGCCACGAGTTGATGGCGCAGCGGCGGGCCGGATTTGAGCTGCGCGACGACAGGAGTGAATACCACAAGGGCCAGGAAAAATCGGGTGATCGTTTTTTGCATAGATTCTCGTTTCCTCTGCTTTGTTAGTTGTTCGCCATCCAGTGTCAGGATCCCGCGCGTGAGCCTTGTGATTACCCAGTTTTTTACACATTGGCTGAGGCGTTTATCAGCCCGCATTTGCGGGCTGAGTTCGTGCAAAAAACCAGGTAATGACAAGGCGTGAGCAAAGGCTACTGGCACGCTACTTCTTCTCCGTCATCCAGTTCAGCACGACCGTGAATGGCGGCAGACTCGCTTCTTCCGCGCTCGTCACAAACAGAAACCGCTGCCCGTCGCCCGTCAACGTGTAGCCCCGGTCGGCGTTCACCCGATAGCCACTCGGTGTAAAAAGTTCTTTGGGCGTACCGGCCTTCAACTCCGCCCCCGGCGTAATGGGCACCGCCATCAGCTTGCCTTCGGCAGAGAGGTAATACAATTCCCGGCCATCGCGCCGCCACTGCGGATTCGTGCCGCCATTGGTCGAAAGCTGCCGTTTGCCGCCGGAAGCCGGAGCGTTGGGCACAAACGCTTGCACATAGATTTCGTCCCGGCCCGAGTCATTCGACTGATAGGCAATCCACTGGCTATCCGGGGAAAACCTGGGGTAGTTTTCCGCCGCAGTAGTATTGAGCCAGGGCCACGACTTTCGCTCGCCTTCCATTGAGAGTACCCATAAATCACCAGAGGTTTGCGGATTTCCTTCACCGAAGAGAATAAACCGACCATCCGTTGACCAGTCAAAGGCGCGCCTTGTATAAGTAGATCGCAAGAACAGCTCATCCTGTCCAAGACCATTCGCGGCTTTCTGGAAAAGATTCAGCGCTCCTAAACGAAAAGACCCCCAGACAACACGGCTGCCATCCGGCGACCAGATCGGTCGTTCGTCTGTCGCCGGATCGAAGGTGAAGGGCGTGCCCGTGCCACTTGCCAGATCGAATAGGTAAATATCGCTGAATTGCGCTGCTGGATTTATCCCCCCTACCGCGAGACGTTGCCCATCAGGGGAAAGCCTGGGAAAGGAATATCGCCCTCGCGTACCCAGCATTCCGAGCTTTTTGCCGCTGTGATCAAACCAGGTAAGTTGCGTATCCGCTTCCCTATCCAGCAGCGTCAATACGCCGTTCGTCGCTACTGAAAACTTTGGAAAGCGGGCACCTGAGACTGAGAGTTGATCAGCGATTCGTACAGGAGTTCCCACCAATTCCTTGCGGTTGAAATCGAAGGGCTGCGCTAACAGTGCTCCTTGTCGCTCAAATAGCAGATACCCCTTGCGCTGATCCGCAGGATTCGCGGCGATTCCCACCTTCCGAGCTTCAATGAGCCGCATCTGTCGGGTTTCGCCGCCCTCTAAGGAGCCAAGATAAATTCCTCTCTTGGCCGAGTCGGGATTCTCTATGAAATACAGGAAATGGCGTCCATCGGGTAGAAAGACTGGTGCCCAATGATAGCTATCTCCACGTGCGGTATCCACGCTGGTAATGGATGTAACGGTTCCTCCATTGGCGGAGATACGCTTGATACCGCCGGGCCCACCTCCAAACAGAATGACTCCATCACGATTCCATGTGCCACCGCCGTTCAATGGCGAATCGCACAGGGTTTCGGAGGTTCCCCCAGTCACTGCAATCTTTTTCAGCTTGGGAATATCGAAATACGCGATGAATTGGCCGTCCGGTGACCAGAACGGGGTTGGCAGGCTATCTCGTACTTCGACCAGCGGTCGCGCAGTTGTCGCCTCCAACGGACGCACCCAAAGTTGCGTTTTACCGTCTACATCTGCCACAAAGGCCAGTGTGCGCCCATCCGGCGAAATCGTCGGCCAATCAAAAAGTGTCGCTTTTTCTGGCGGATTGACGTACAGGCGCATCTCTTCCGCTTTTTGCGCCGGACGCCGCACATACGCCACGCCGAGCGCGAGCAACGCCAAGGCTAGCACGCCTGCGACCAGCCACGCGATGCGATCCCGCCAGCCGCCAGGCTTTGTCAGGGTTACTGTTTGCAACGCTGGCACGGCTTCGGTGCGATGGTTGCCCGACGAACTGGCGACCGTGCTGAGCGCAAAGCCCAGGTCGTGCGCCGAGTGAAACCGCAGCTCCGGCTTCTTCTCCAAACAGCGGCGCACGATCTTTTCGAGTTGCGGATTCGTCGCACTCAATTCCGGCGGCTCATCCCGCAGAATCGCCGACATCAACTCCGGCATCGTCGTTCCGTCAAACGCTCGCTTGCCCGCGAGCATTTCGTACAGGATTTGGCCGAAGGCAAAGATGTCGGAGCGCGCATCTACGACTTCGCCGCGCACTTGTTCGGGCGACATATACGCCACGGTTCCCATCACGGTGCCGGGCGTCGTGATCTGTTTGAGCGTCGCCACTTCGGAATCCGCTGATACATTGCGGAGCGGCGTACTCTTCGCCAAACCGAAGTCGAGAATCTTCACCCGCCCGTCTTTCGTGACGAATAAATTCTCTGGCTTCAGGTCTCGATGCACGATGCCTTTGGCGTGCGCCGACGCCAGTCCCGCCGCGATTTGCTGGGCATACTCAATCGCTTTGCGCGGTGCGAGTGCTCCATTGTCCAACTGCGCGCGGAGTTCTTCGCCCTCCAGCAATTC
>JAFDVL010000066.1 GCA_018268995.1 Acidobacteriota bacterium
CAATAGTGATGCGTTCGCCCTAGGGTTTGAGGCTTCAGGCTTGACAGAATCCGCGAGGGATTTAAGTATCGCGGCTGTCATGGAACTCTCGATCATCATTCCCGTGCTGAACGAATTGGAAAATTTACCGATTACCATTGCCCATTTGCAAGCCGGTCTTCCCAAGTCGGAAATCATCGTCGTTGACGGAGGCAGCAGGGATGGCACGCGCGAATGGCTGGCGAAACAAACAGACCTGGCGGTGTTGGATGCAGAACGCGGTCGCGGATGCCAGATGCGTGTCGGAGCCAGTCAGGCAACTGGCAATGTTTTGTTATTTTTGCACGCCGACTGCACCCTGCCTGCAAACGCGTACGATTGCATCAAGCAGGTGTTGCAAAATCCGGCGGTCATTGGCGGAGCCTTCGTTATCCAATTTGCAGAAGCCTTTCCCCGTTCACTCCCGCTGATTGCCAAAGGCATCAATGCTCGCACCAGAGTCACCAAAACCGCGACGGGCGATCAGGGAATATTTGTTCGCCGCAAGGTGTATGAATCCGTGGGAGGATTCGAGGGCTGGCCCCTTTTTGAGGATGTCAATCTCGTCTCGAAGGTAAAACAGCACGGGAAATTCGTCATTATTCGTGAACCGATTGTGATCTCAGGACGACGCTACATCGCGAATGGCCCCTGGCTCACAACATTTTTGATGTATGCGTTGCGCATTGGATATTGGGCAGGGATTCACCCCAATCGCCTCTATCAATGGTTTGCCGATATTCGCCCCCATTTGCAAAAACGGGCCGGCGACTCATTTTAGAAAAATTTTTGGAGCAACAAACAAGATGTTTGTTGTACAACTTCACGGAATCTGTAACGCAAACATCTTGTTTGCGGCTCCTGCTGGATTTGTCAGATCAATTCCGGCGTTAACTGGTTGGCTTGCAGTCTTTATCTTACCGCTGAGATTCGTTACACTTTCGCTTCTCCTTTGAACACAAAACCGCATTCCATTTACCTTCGAGGACTCAATGAGCAGGATTTTCAAATTGACGATTTGTGCGATTGTTGCCGTTTCCGTGATGATGGCCGCCCGCTTCGTCCAGGCCAGTCAATCCATAGACTTCAATCGTGACATTAAGCCGATTTTCGAGGCGCATTGCATTCAATGTCACGGTGCCAAAAAGGCAGCCGGGCAATTGCGACTGGATAACAAAGCTTCGGCGATGAAAGGCGGCATCAGTGGGGCTATCATTTTGCCAAACAACAGCCGCACCTCGATTTTATTGGCGAGGCTCACAGGTTCCGATGGTCAGGCGAAAATGCCGATGGGTGGCGACCCGCTCCCACCGGAACAAATTGAACTGATCCGCAAATGGATTGATGCAGGCGCGGTTTGGGATGAGAAGATGGAAGTCGGAAGCCAGAAGCCGGAAGCAGCACCGCCAATTCACTGGGCCTATCGGAAGCCTGTTCGTCCCACAGTGCCGACTGTCAAAAATCCCGCGTGGGTGCGCAATCCGATTGATGCTTTTGTCCTCGCGCGGCTCGAAAAAGAAGGCTTGCAACCTTCACCCGAAGCCAGCAAAGAAACGATCCTGCGGCGCTTGTACCTTGACCTGATCGGACTGCCGCCAAACATCAAGGAGATAGACGATTTTCTGGCGGACAATTCCACGAATGCTTATGAAAAAGTTGTAGACAAACTGCTTGCCTCGTCGCACTTCGGGGAACGTTGGGCGCGTCCCTGGCTGGATTTGGCGCGCTACGCCGATTCAAACGGATATGAAAAAGATCGTCCGCGCGTGATGTGGAAGTTTCGCGATTGGGTCATCAATGCATTCAATCAAAACAAGCCCTTCGATGAATTCACGATTGAGCAACTCGCGGGCGATATGCTTCCTGGTGCCAGCATTGACCAGAAAATCGCCTCCGGCTTTCACCGCAACACGTTGCTGAATCAGGAAGGCGGCGTGGACGACGAGGAAGCGCGCTTTGAAACCCTGATTGATCGTGTCAACACAACTGCTACCGTCTGGCTTGGCTCAACGATGGGCTGTGCGCAATGTCATAACCACAAATACGATCCGTTTTCGCAGAAGGACTATTACAAGCTGATGGCCTTCTTTGACAACCACGAATACAAGATTCTGGAACTCGGCAACTCAGAAGGCTGGGTCGTCGAACCGGAACTGGAATTACCCACGCCTGAACAGGAAGCAAAGCGTAGCGCCCTGAAAAACGAAATCTCCCAACTCGAAACCAAAATCAAAGAAGAATCCGCAGCCACCGTCGCGGCACTGACCAAATGGGAAGCCGACCAAATCGCTGAAGCAGGCAAATGGATTCCACTTGACCCAATTGAATTCAAATCCACAGGGGGAGCCACGTTTACCAAACTTGATGACAAATCCCTGCTGGTCAGCGGTGAAAATCCTGAACGGGATGATTACGTCATTAAAGCCAGAACATCAGCGCGAAATCTTTCGGCACTGCGGATCGAAGTCTTGCCAGATGCCCGCCTGCCGCGTGGTGGCCCCGGTCGTGATCCCTACGGAAATTTTGTATTGAGTTCGGTGACTGTCTCAACGAACGAACAAGCCGCGAAAATCGCCACGGCTCGCGTAGACAACAACGCCTCCTTTTTTGATGTAGATCGCTTCCTGAAACCGCCGAAAACAATGGCCGTCAACGATAATCCGGGCGGCTGGTCAATTGATGCGACACGCGATCAAAACGAACGACTGCCGCGCCAAATGGTTTTGCAATTCGAGACCCCGCTGCTGAACCCAGGCGAACTGACTGTCACCCTGAAACATTTTGCTGGCGGGCTGGGGCAAGGGCTGGGGCGAGTGCGATTGTCGGCGACGAATAGTGCCGATCCAATGCAGGTTGTTCGCATTCCAGCCGCGATGAAACCTGTGCTGGCAATGCCTGCGGCAAAACGTTCAGAGCGGCAAACGGCAGATGTCAAAAAGCTCTTTCGCGATCTTTCGCCGCTGTATAAAACCGAACGCGACCGCATCACGGCACTCAAGAAAGAGCTCGATAACATTAAGATCGTGACCGCGTTAATTATGGGCGAGAAGCAAACCTATGATCGCCCTTCAACCTACTTTCACGAACGCGGCGGATATTTGAATAAGACTGAGAAGGTTTACGCCGCAACGCCTGCCGTCCTGCCATCGTTGCCGGACTCCGCGCCGATCAATCGCTTGGGGTTGGCCTATTGGCTGGTGGATGAAAGCAATCCGCTCACCGCGCGCGTCGCCGTCAATCGCTTTTGGGAAGCCATCTTCGGGCGCGGTCTGGTGCTCACGGCTGAAGATTTCGGCACACAAGGCGAAGCGCCATCGCACCCTGAGTTGCTGGATTGGCTGGCAGTGGAATTTCGGAACGGTACAGAGAGCGGTAGCGACCTGGCCTCTGGCGCAAACCCGCTCGCTACAGCTCGCGGTACTGTACCAGAGAGGTGGAACATCAAAGCTTTGCTCAAAACCATCGTGATGAGCGCTACCTATCGCCAATCGTCCAAGGCATCATCAACCTTACTGGAAAAAGACCCCTACAATCGCTTGCTGGCGCGTGGCCCACGTTTTCGCGTTGAGGCCGAAATGGTGCGCGATCTTGGATTATCGCTAAGCGGGTTGTTGAGCAGTAAAATCGGTGGCCCCAGCGTGTTCCCCGTCCAACCCGAAGGCATCTGGAATAACCCGTACAGTTCTGACAAATGGCTCACCAGCCAGGGCGAAGATCGCTATCGTCGCAGCCTGTACACCTTCATTCGTCGCACGTCTCCGCATCCTGCCATGTCGACGTTCGATCAAATGACACGTGAGGTTTGTACCGTGCGACGCCCCCGAACGAACACGCCGCTGCAATCCCTGACGCTGCTGAATGACGAAGCCGCGATGGAAAATGCGCGCGCGCTGGCCAAACGAATGGTGAGCGAGGGCGGCGGGGAGTTGAAATCACAGGTTGCATATGGATTCCGGCTTTGTACGTCACGCGCAGCAAAGCCAGCAGAACTTTCACGACTGCTGGCTTTATACGAACAACAGCTCACGATTTATCGCAACGATGAAAAGGCAGCCAGACAATTAACCCGGACGGTGGAGCCAACACCGCTGGCTGATTTTGCCGCCCGCATCATCGTTGCCAATGTGCTTTTGAATTTAGACGAAACCTTAACTAAGGAATAACCACAATTAACCCTGTAGAGGAGACACACAACATGCAATTTAGTTTGACAAAAACCGCTGGATTGGTCGCCCTGGCCTTCGCAGCCGGGCTTGGGATTTCGGCGGTCAGTCAGGTACAACCGATCACGCTGCAAGACCTGAAACCATTCGATCCCCCCGCCAAAGAACCGATGGTGATTACGCCCGGCGCGAAACTGGGAGACGCCTCCTCAGATGCCATCAGGCTTTTCGATGGTAAGGATCTTTCCGGGTGGAAAAGTTTGCGTGATGGCAGTGAAGCCAAATGGACAGTCAAGGATGGATATTTTGAAGTCATGCCACGAACCGGCGACATCGCCACCAAACAGGAATTTGGTGATTGCCAGTTACACATCGAATGGGCGACACCTTCCGTCGTCAAAGGCGAAGGGCAAGGGCGCGGCAACAGTGGCATTTTCTTGATGGGACATTATGAATTACAGGTGTTGGATTCATTTCAGAACAAAACGTATTTTCACGGTCAGGCCGGAAGCATTTACAAGCAGCACGCGCCTCTCGTCAATGCTTCGCGCCAGCCAGGCGAATGGCAAACTTACGATGTTATTTTCCAATCGCCACGTTTTGATGAGCAGGGCAAACCCACGCGTTTTGCGCGGATGACTGTGCTGCACAATGGTGTGCTCATTCAAAACAACTCGCAGATTTATGGCGAGACATTCAATGACAAACCTGCGCTGTACCTGAAACATCCGAATAAAGGCCCGTTGAAATTGCAGGATCACGGCGATCTTGTTCGGTATCGCAATATCTGGGTACGCCCCCTGTAAGCTGAGGATAACAAGTGGCAGAAGCTTGACGGCGCGCGCATCTATTTAGGCTGTGCGTTCGGACTTTCCCAACGTTCAGGCTTCTGTCAGCAAGCACTTTTTATGGACCCTATTCATGCAGTTGGCATTGTTGAGGTACTCATTCGATTAGGAAGCGCCTTGCTTGCCGGTGGTGTACTTGGTTTGAATCGCGAACTCAGCAACAAGCCTGCCGGGTTGCGAACGCATTCGCTTGTGACGTTAGGTTCCGCCATCATCACGTTTTCAAGTTTGCATTTCACGGACGATGGACATTTGACGAATCCTGATGCCTTGAGTCGCGTGATTCAAGGCATCATCACAGGAATCGGCTTCTTGGGTGCAGGCGTTATTATTCGAGATTCCACGGGCATTCAGATTTATGGGCTAACAACGGCGGCGACTATCTGGTGTGCTGCCGGGCTTGGCATCGCTTGTGGACTTGGCTATTGGCGATTCGTACTGTTGTCAGTAGGAATCATCCTGTTGGTTCTGATCATTGGTGGGCCCATCGAACGTTTTGTGACACGGCTCTGGCGGAAGAAATCCGATTCAGAAAAGAAAGATTAGCAAATTATGGATATTGCAAACTCTTCACTTCGACATATCACCCGACGTTATTTCTTCCAACAGTCCGGCATCGGACTTGGATCAATTGCGTTGTCTTCCCTGCTGAACGACAAGCTTCTTGCAGAGGCGATAAAGCCGACTGCCACGAAGAAAGCCAAAAACATCATTTTTCTGTTCATGGCTGGCGGCCCGTCGCAATTGGATTTGTTCGATTACAAGCCTGCGTTGACGAAACACGATGGGCAGGATTGCCCGTCAGAATATTTGCAAGGCGAGCGATTTGCATTTACCAAAGGCGTGCCGAAATTGCAGGCGACTCCGTTCAAGTTCAAAAAACATGGACAATCCGGCAATGAGCTTTCCGAAATGGTGCCGCATCTGGCCAAACACGCCGACGACATCACGATCATTCGGTCAATGAAGACGACGCAGTTCAACCATGCGCCTGCGCAGATTTTTATGAACACCGGGCATCAAATCGCCGGGCGTCCAAGTTTTGGTGCGTGGATGAGTTATGGCCTTGGCAGCGAAAACAAAGACTTGCCTGCCTTCGTCGTGCTGATTTCCGGGCAGGCAAATCCTGATGGGGGGAAATCATGCTGGGGCAGCGGCTTTCTGCCGACCGTTCATCAGGGCGTAGAGTTTCGCTCCAAGGGCGATCCGGTGTTGTATGTTTCCAATCCCGAAGGCATTTCCAGCGAAGTCCGACGCAATTCGCTAGATGCCCTGCGCGATTTGAATTCAATCAAGCAACAGGAAATCAACGACCCGGAAATCAGCACGCGCATTGCCGCGTATGAATTGGCGTATCGCATGCAAACCAGCGTGCCGGAACTGAATGACATCGCCAAAGAACCCGCCAGCGTTCACGAAGCGTACGGCACGCAACCGGGTCAGACTTCGTTTGCCAATAATTGCCTGCTCGCGCGGCGTTTGGTGGAAAGCGGTGTCCGTTTTGTGCAATTGTATCATTGGGGCTGGGACATGCACGGCAATGGCGTGGGCGGAGACATCGTCACCAAGATGCCACGCATGTGCCGCGAGACAGATCGCCCGATTGGCGCGTTGCTGACTGACCTGAAACAACGCGGATTGTTGGATGAAACCATTGTGATCTGGGGCGGCGAGTTTGGTCGAACGCCTGTCAATGAAGCTCGCGGCGGCTCAAAGCTCGTGGGCCGCGATCACCATCCGCGTGCCTTTTCTATGTGGGTTGCGGGGGGAGGATTCAAACCGGGCATTACTCACGGCGCAACCGATGAAATTGGCTACAACGTGGTCGAGGATTTAGTCGAAGTTCACGATTTGCACGCAACAGTTCTACATCAAATGGGACTGGATCATTTGAAACTAACGTACAAATTTCAGGGTCGGGACTTCCGGCTGACGGATGTGCATGGGAATGTGGTGAAGAAATTGTTGGCGTAAAGCTTCACACAGATTTCTTAAAAATATTCAGATTTTCAGTTGACAGAAAATAATATTAATAATACATCTCTTCGTGAGACTGTCCAATTGCAAGTCTCTCAGCTAACTCAAACTCTGCCAAACTGTTAACTAATCTTCAGCAAAGGAGCCATTAGAAATGAAAAGATTCGATTTTTGGACAAGAAGGACTCTAGCCTGCCTTCTTATGGTACTTACTCTATCTGTGGTTTTAGCCAATAAGTACTATTATGTCTCAGCCAAAATCCTCCAAACAAGAACTGTTGAATTACATAAAGGAACCTTTCCACAGGAAGCGATTGAAATTATTGGCTATAGAAATCTTCAAGCACCTGAATTCCCAGCAGGATTTCAAATGGAGGTAAAGAATATTTCATCAAAGCCAATTTACTTTATTAACTTTGCTATCAACTTTGCGGACTACAGCAAAAATGGAGCGCCGTTCAGTTTGAAAATTTCCTGGGGTAATCCAAAATTGATCAACAATAGCGCCATAGCAGATCAGGCGGATATTTCTATTAAGCCAGGGGAGATAATTGTATTAAAAGTTGATCCAAGAACAGCGAGCAACTATGCGAGGCATTTTAAGGAAAACAATGTCTCACCGAATAAACTTATTCTGGTGCCACAAATCATTAATTTCGGAGATGGTACGGGCTTTCAACTAGGAACGCCTTATCCTAGAGGAGCTTCTCTTAGCAGCGGAGAGTGTATTGATTACCAGTTGGCTGATTGTGGTCTGGCGGATTGATCTTTTAGATTTCAATCCAGAAATAAGATAAGGAGCAATTGATCAATTGCCCCTTATCTTATTTTCTACGGTGATAAAACTACTCTTCATCGAGGTTACTTAGTAACAGGCTTCAGATAAAGATCAGGATTCTTCTTAACGCTTTCCAGACAATCTGCACAGCAGGCATAAATCGTGCGACCATTGATTTCGGCCTTGACGTTTTTGTTGATCGGTTCGCCAGTGACCGGGCAGGTCGTGATGCCATCGCCTTTGCCTAAGAACTTGGCTTCGGCTTTGGTGCCCTCTTTGGCGTGATGGTCATGGCTGTCAGTCTTGGCAGCGAATTCTTTGGTCGCTTCGATTTGCTCAGCTTCGGTTTTCTTCACGTACAGTTCTGGATTTTTCTGCGCTTTGGCTAAGCAATTCTCACAGCAGAAATAGACAGTGCGGCCAAAAAACTCGCCTTTGATGTCTTTGCTATCCAGTTTTTCCCCCGATACAGCACAATGCTCAATGCCATCGCCTCGGCCCAAAAATTTGGTATCCGCCGGAGCTGATTTCTCTGCCTTGTTTGCAGGCTTTTTCTCGGTGGCTTTTTGCGCAGAAATCGCCAAAGCCCCAACTAATACCAACGAAATCAGAAGTACAATCTGTTTGATTCTCTTGTTCATCGTTCAGTTCCTTTCATTGCTTAAAAAGGGGCAAGGTAATAGTCTCGCCCCTGAAAAAATTGACGCGCGATCTTACCAAATCTCGCAACGCTTTTCGCTATCTCTGACCATTGGATCACCTTTTTTGCAGCCAAATGCTTCGGCAAATGGCTGAAAATTAGAAAGCGGGCCATTGGCGCGGAACCGTCCGAGCGGATGGGGATCAGAAAGCGTGTAGTTTCGCTCAAACTCAGGGCGGGCAACCGTTGCCCAGATTTGCGCGTAGCCAATAAAAAATCGTTGTTCTGGAGTAAACCCATCAATATTCGCGGGACGAGGTTTGCCCTCCAGTGATTTCTTGAACGCATAATAGGCCATCGTTAATCCGCCTAAGTCTCCGATGGATTCGCCCAGCACCAACTTGCCGTTGACATTCAAACCGTCCTGAACCTTAAAGCCATTGAATTGCTGGACAACACAATCGGCCCGCGCTTCAAATTTCTTGCGATCTTCTGGCGTCCACCACATCCTCAGGTTTCCCTTTTCATCGAACTGGCTGCCTGAATCGTCAAACCCATGTGACAGCTCATGACCGATCACCGCGCCAATTGCGCCATAATTAATCGCATCATCTGCTTCGGGGTTGAAGAAGGGCGGTTGCAAAATACCTGCTGGAAATGCGATTTCATTGTTGATCGGCATGTAGTATGCGTTCACGGTTGGCGGAGACATCAGCCATTCGGATTTGTCTATGGGTTGGTTGATTTTTGCCATGTTTTCCCGCAGGGCAAACTGACCAACGCGCAAGCTGTTTTCAAAATACGACTTCCGATCAATCTTCAAGCCAGCATAGGTTTTCCACTTGTCGGGATAACCAATCTTGCGAGCGAACGAGTTGAGTTTTAGCAAAGCCTGTTTTTTGGTCGCCTCACTCATCCAATCCAATTGCTGAATTCGTTCGCGATACGCCAGCACCAGATTGTCAATCAGGGTGTTCATCCGCGCTTTGGATTCAGGCGGAAACTGTTTCGCGACATACACCTGTCCCAGAATATCGCCGATGGAACCATCCACGACCTGCGTGCAGGTGCGCCAACGCGGAGCTTTCTCTTTTTGTCCGCTTAAGACTTTCCCGTAAAAATCAAAGTTTTCGTTCACGAATGCAGAAGACAATTGATCTGCCGAGGAATGCACGACCTCCCAGCGGAGCAAGGTTTTCCAGTCTGCGACTGGAATCTCTTTCATTAAATCGCTCACCGCTTTGAGAAACTTTGGCTGCCCAACATTGAGTTCGGTGAAGCTAGCCGCACCACGTCCGGTAAAATAGGCTTTCCATTCCCAATTAGGAGCCAGTTCCTGCAATTCCGCGACGGTCTTTTTGTTGTAGCGATTGTTGGGATTGCGAAGCTCGACCGGAGCCAATGACGCCTCCGCCAGTTTCGTCTGGATTTTCAAAACGGTCTCAGCATTGGCGCTGGCAACGGCTTCGGTATCACCGAGCAGCTTGAACATATTGCTCACGTGCTTCACAAAAGCGGCACGGGTTTGCTGCGATTTCTCATCTGTTTTGGTGTAGAAATCCTTGTTCGGCAAACTGAGTCCACCCTGGCCCAAGCTGGCAATATTCATCGTCGAGTTTTTCAGATCCGGGCCGGCTCCAAAGCCAAACAGCACGGAAAGCCCCAGGTTATCAAGCGCGGTAATTTCTGCTTGCAATGATTTCAGATCGTTGATTTTGGCAATCCGTGTCAGGTAAGGCTCGATAGGCTTTTTACCGGACTTTTCAATCGCGGCCTCATCCATGCAGGTGGCGTACATTGCACCGATCATGTACTCATTGCTGCCAGCTTTCACCTTTTTGTTCGCTGCCGCCGCTTCCAAAATTCCTTTCAGAATCGTGCGATTGTTTTCCGCCAGAATCTCGAAGCCGCCCCAACGGGCCTTGTCATCCGGGATTTTGGCTGTCTTCAACCAGCCCCCGTTGACGTATTTATAAAAATCTTCGCACGGCTTGCATTCCGTATCCATGCGTGAGGTCTCGAACCCTTTTCTGTATTGGGCAAAAGATTGGCCGACCAGTGACAAGGCAAGGGTGACAGCCAGAAAACGAGGCAAAATATTTTTCTTCATAAACACAATTCCTAAACGTTGGTGATACTGTGTCTCCATCGAAGCCGCAGGCGATGAAGTGTAAGGCTCCTGAGGTAAACGCTAATTTACTATGCCGCAAACCAGATTGGAAATCAGAAGTCAAACACCGCACAAACCAAACAGATTTCCCTTTTCCGTTTCCAGCCATTACTATGTCCGATTGATTTCCTAAACCTGAACCCTGAACTCGAAACTATGATTAAGACACTTGAATGGACAGATGAAGGCGTTGTGATGATTGATCAACGTTTGCTACCCGCTGAAGAAGTTTACCCTGTTTTCAAAACCTACGAAGAAGTGGCCTACGCGATCAAGGAAATGGTCGTGCGTGGTGCGCCAGCCATTGGTGTAGCCGCCGCAATGGGCGTGGCGCTGGGAGCACGAAATATCCCAACTAATGATGCCGCACAATTCGACCAGCAATTTCAACGCGTCTGCGATGTGCTGGCAGGCACGCGTCCGACTGCGGTGAATTTGTTTTGGGCCATCGAGCGCATGAAAACGCTGTACAGCAACTTGAAACAGGACGGATTATCTTTGCCGGAAATCTGCAACCGTCTGATTGAAGAAGCCAAACAGATGCACGACGAAGACGTTGCGATCAACCGTGAAATGGGTGCCAATGGAGCCGAATTGATTCCCGATGGTGCAACTGTCCTGACCCATTGCAATGCGGGTGCGCTGGCGACGGCGGGATATGGCACCGCGCTTGGCGTCATTCGCGCTGCGGTCGAAGCGGGCAAGAAAGTTGCCGTCTTTGCTGACGAGACACGTCCGTTCTTACAGGGCGCACGGCTGACAGCGTGGGAACTGCATAAAGACCAGATTCCGGTCACGATCATCACGGATAACATGGCGGGCCATTTTATGAAGGCAGGAAAGATTGACTGCATCGTTGTCGGTGCAGATCGAATCGCTGCCAATGGCGATGTAGCCAATAAAATTGGGACGTATTCGGTTGCTGTCCTTGCCAAAGAAAACAACATTCCCTTCTATGTGGCAGCACCGATTTCCACGATTGATCTGCAAACGAAATCAGGGGAGGACATCCCGATTGAGGAACGTCCTACCACTGAAGTAACGCACGTCAAAGGCGCACAATTAACGCCGGAGGGCATCACCATTGCCAACCCGGCATTTGATGTCACGCCCAACCGCTATGTTACGGCAATCATCACCGAGCGTGGCGTCGCGCGGGCACCGTACAAGGAAACCTTAAAATCATTGGTTCAAGGGTAGTTGATCGTTTTATAGAACGCAGAATGATTTCTCTTTCTCAGGCTTTGCGAACTGAATTCAATGTGGGCGTGCGACAACGCGGATTGAGTTATTTTCAAAGTCAGGCAGTAAAAATTAAAAAAGCGGATCAGTGGAACCTCACCGCCACGGTGCGCGGCGAGCATCGCTATGATGTCAGCCTCAAGCGAGATGCAGAGGGTGTAATCACAGTCTGTTGCAGCTGCCCTTTCATTAAGTCCTCACACGAACCCTGCAAACATTTATACGCCGCCATCCTCGCTGCTGAAGATCACAAGTTTCTACAAGGAAATGGCGACAATTCTGATTTGGTGATCAAGCTTGAAGTTGAGGATGACGAGGACGATTTCGAGGAGTTTGAGTACGACGAAGAAGACGAGGACGAGGAGGACGATCTGGATTTTTCCAATCGTCGTAGCCAACGCCAGATTTCGCAGGAAGCACGCCAACGAATTCTGGATGCACAACGCGCCAGATGGGGCTTGCAACCAGCCCGCGAAGTTCCCCACACACAATCACCACCCGTGCAGGGCTGGCAAAAGGCTCTTTCGGGAATTTCGCAAGCGTACAAAAGTTCATCTACCCCACCGTTCCAATGGCCTGCCGGGCGAGAGATCATTTTTGTCATTGACCTACCCTCGATGCGGGGAAATGAATCCGGCATCGTCATTGAAACAAACTATCGCGAGCGATTGAAAAATGGGGAATGGGGCAAATTAAAAGCGCTTGGCCTGCGCGCCACGCATATTCCTCATTTACCGGATGCACTGGATCGTCAGGTGTTAACCTTTCTGCTGGGAGGCCGTGAATATCTTGGCTATTCGTACCATTACGGCTCCAGCAATAATCGTTACCTCATCAGCGAACAATTAGCCCGACAAGTTTTGCCATTGGCAGCCCAAACGGGGCGTTGCTGGATTCGCCGATCCGGGGGACAAACAGATTGCCCGTCGCTGCATTGGTCGGCAGAAGAACCCTACGAATTCTGGCTGGATGTACAAAAACAGCCAGATCAATATCAAGTCACCGGAGCAATCCGTCGCCAGTCTGATCAGACAGAACTGAACCTGCCTGACATTGTGCTCATCACGTCGGAAGGCTTGATCTTTATGGCTGACCGCGTTTTAGAATTGAGCAATGCAGAAGCGGGCAAATGGCTCACCTCGCTGCAAAAATCTAATGGCTTTCGTGTCCCACTTTCGCAAGGCGCAGAATTCATCGAAGCCTTACATCAGTTAGCGAACACACCAAAATTACGGCTCCCTGAAGAATTATCCTTTGAAGAAGTAACCGTTGCGCCACATCCCGGCTTACTGCTCAGAGCGCACGAGCAAAAAGTGTATGCCGACCGTGTCAAAGGCGAACTGCGCTTTGATTATGGCGGCATCCTCATTCATCAATCCGACCCTCGCGCCTCGCTTTATCAGGCAGCAACCCGACAGTTGGTCAAACGAGATGCAAACCAGGAACGCGCCGCCCTGGAATTGTTACAGCAACTCGGATTTAAGGAACAGCGTGACTATCAGTCGCCACATCCTTATCTGGTGCTGAAAGTAAATCGTGTTCCCAAAGTCATCCAAACGTTATTGGACAATGGCTGGCACGTCGAAGCCGAAGGGAAAATGTATCGGCGGCCCGGCAACTTCAACCTCAGCGTTTCGTCCGGCATTGATTGGTTTGAATTACATGGCACGGTAGATTTTGAAGGCATGACGGTGCAGTTGCCTGAATTGCTGGAAGCCTTGAAACACGGACAAACGACGGTTCGTCTTGGCGATGGAACGTTTGGGCTATTGCCAGAAGAATGGATGAAAAAATATGGGCTCATCGCCGCCACAGGCGATGCACAGGAAACCCATATTCGTTTCACCAAAGCGCAGGCCGGTTTGCTGGATGCGTTGCTTGCAGCACAACCCGAAGTAACGTTCGATTCCACCTTTGCCAGAATGCGCGAAGAGTTGAAGGGCTTCACCGGAATCAAAGCACAGGAACCTCCCGCCGGATTTGTCGGAGAATTGCGCGGCTATCAAAAAGAAGCCCTGGGCTGGTTCGAGTTTCTGCAAAAATTTGGGCTGGGTGGATGCCTCGCGGATGACATGGGACTAGGCAAAACGCCGATGACCTTGGCGCTGCTGGAATCACGCCGAGAATTGCGTGCAAGCCAGAAGAATCCGCATCGTCCAGGCCCAACGTTGATCGTGGTTCCCAAGTCGCTGGTCTTCAACTGGCAAGCCGAGGCCGCGAGGTTCACGCCCAGTCTAACAGTCCTGAATCACACTGGCAGTGAACGAGAAAAGGAAACTGCTGAGCACTTCGATGAATACGACATCATCCTGACAACGTACGGAACATTGCGCAATGACGCCATTTTATTCAAGGACAAAAAATTTGATTACATTGTGCTTGATGAGGCGCAGGCGATCAAAAACGCCAACACGGAATCATCGAAAGCCGCACGTTTGCTTCACGCTGAACACAGGCTCGCGCTGAGCGGTACGCCGATTGAAAATCATCTGGGCGAGCTGTGGAGTTTGTTTGATTTTCTGAATCCCGGCTTACTGGGAGCCGCTTCAGTTTTTGGGTTAAGCGGAAACGCCGCACGCAATCCTGAAGAAGAAACCAAACAGGTACTTTCGCAAGCCCTACGCCCCTTCATTCTGCGGCGCACCAAATCTCAGGTCGCCAAAGACTTGCCCGCCAAGCTGGAACAAACGATTTATTGTGAGATGGAATCGGAGCAAACGAAGCTTTACAACGAAATAAAGCAGCATTATCGCAATTCGTTACTGGGACGAATTGAGCGTGAGGGCATCAACAAATCCAAGATGCACATTCTCGAAGCGCTGCTGCGCTTGCGTCAGGCCGCGTGTCATCCAGGCTTGCTTGATCCGAAAAAATCCAAAAGCTCCAGTGCCAAGCTGGATGTACTGTTTTCACAGCTCGAAGAACTCGCCGATGAAGGCCACAAAACGCTGGTCTTTTCTCAGTTCACCTCGTTCCTGGCCATCGTACGGGAACATCTCGATAAAACGAATCTTCCGTATGAATATCTGGACGGGCAAACACACAATCGGCAGGAAAGGGTCGAGCGTTTCCAAAATGATCCCAACTGCAAATTGTTTTTGATTAGTCTGAAAGCCGGTGGTGTGGGGTTGAACTTGACTGCCGCAGATTATGTCTTTCTGCTTGATCCGTGGTGGAATCCGGCGGTCGAGGCGCAGGCTATTGATCGCACACATCGCATTGGGCAAACCAAACAGGTCTTTGCCTATCGTCTGATTACACGGGGCACGGTTGAGGAAAAAGTCTTGCAGTTGCAGGACACCAAGCGTGATTTAGCCGATGCCATCATCAGCGCCAACAACAGCCTGATTCGTTCACTGAACCGCGAAGATTTGGAACTGTTGTTATCCTAGAATCCACCTGGAATTAATTAGGTCGTCTTCCCGGCCCGCCCATTCGACGCTGGGGCACAAATCCCAAACTCTTTTCGGCCACCTGTTCCCGCGCCGTTTCAATTCGTTTGGCAATGAAAGGTTTGAGCGGCAACTGCGCTCGGCCCATTCCGCCACCGGGGCCGCCAGGGCCACCAAAGCCACGCCCGCCAAACCCACCGCCATCCGGTGGCAGCTGTGATTGCGCGTCGGGCAAGGTGGTGCTCATCGCTTTCTCAAACATACTGAGCGCATCCGCTGACTCATCGGCAATGGCTGGGCGAATCGCTTTGCTCAGCGCATCAATCCGCGCATTGATTTTCTCGGCGCGATAGACGGTTTCCAGCAATTGTCGCGCTTCCTCCAGCCAAATCTTTTTCACCCCTTCCAAGTCCAGCACGCGATCAATCAATTTGTGCTCGCCTGCATGCGGGTGCAGCAGGCTCAATTCCATTTGTTGCCACGATGTTCCCGCCATCGGGAAACCACCAAAAGCCATGTTCAAATCCCAGGGGAAAAATTGAAAGCGTCCCTGCTCTGGGTCGTGATAGATGTAATAGTTTTGCCCCATTGACAAAATACTGTCGAGATTCGCCACCAAACTGTTCAGGACGATAAACCGCGCGAAGGATTTGACATCAAGGTAGGAGGAAATTTCTTTGGCGAAGGTCTTATCATCTGCGTCGTTGACCAATTTGGTAAAGGCGATGAATCGTTTGGCTTCCGCTTCTTTGCCTTCACTGCGCACACCATAACGCTTTTCATAGGGCTTCCAATCATCGCCCAGGTTCGGCAAGCCCTGCACCATTTGCGGTTTCAGCAGCAGTCCATTTTTATCTTTGAAAAACCGCGCAAGCATCTTTTCATCCACCTGCTCAACCATCGTGTAGAGTCCCAGAAGTTGCTTTTCCTTTTCGCCTTTCACCGTCAGATAAACACGCGCATATGAGGTACGCGATCCGGGCAAGCCAGCGTCGCGGAAGATTTCATACGCGATGGCTTCGCGCATCATCGAAGGGTCAGCAAAATTGTTATTCAGATTCAGCTTGGTCAGGCCATAAAAACGCAGCTTTTTATCGAACTGATTGAAGTCCAATTTGTAGGATCGCTTATCGTTGAAGCGTGATCCCATAAAACTGGAATTGCCTTTGTATCGCAATCCAATTTCGCCTACGGGCTTGCCTTCAAATTCAAACGTCGCGCGCACCTCAGGATATTCCCGCTCCATCATTGGTCCCATTGGGGGGCCCATCGGCGGCCCATTTGGCGGCCCGTCTGGCCCGATTTCTCCGGGAGGAAGGTTTGGCAGGCGGTTGATGCGGGGAATGGTTTCAATGCCACCGGGCGGTGGGCCTTGCGGAGGCGCAGGAACAACCACATCCTGACCGGGACGCGGGCCGGGCGGGCCGAACTGTCCGGGAGGCCCAAAACCACGGTTCGGCATTTCGGGCATCATCTTTTTGTAATCCTCTGCGGTAATCGTCAGGTGAATAGTCCAGACTTTATCCATCACAAACAGCGCGTCAGCATTGGGCGTTTCCTGTTTGCTACTTTGATTTTTTGGCTGCGCCGATAATGTTGCAGTCAGCAAGAGAACAAGAAGCAATAAGGGAAAAGCAGATTGTTTGAGTTTCATGCAATGACTCCTATTTCCGATGAACGATCCTGCCGCAGGGGAACTTCCTGGCGATGATAGCGCAGGATTATGCAAACTCTTCAAGTTGAAAGCTTCAAGGTCAGGCAAATTGTTTGTAAAGCTTGTAAATTCACTTCACCGTCAGCGCTGCCGCAACGATTTGGGAGGCTGAAATTAAGACCAGATTTGCCGCTGCCCCAAGCGGAACATAAGTATCAATCGAGCGAACAGAACGCAATACACCATTGAAATTATTCTCAGCTAATCCGGCAATCACAGCATCCGCGATCCCGCCTCCTGTCGTGCGGCATTCATCGGCGATCAGCACCTTGCCGCATTCATCTGCGTGCTGGCGAATCGCGGCAACCGGAAGCGGATTCAGCCAACGCAAATCGAGCACCCGAGCTGCGATTCCGTGTTGTGCCTGTAATTGTCGGGCAGCCTGCAAGGATAATCGCAGCCCATTGCCGTAGCTAATAATCAAGAGGTCTTTGGCTTCAGGGTGATAAATTCCCATTTCGCCCGGCAAAAGAAGTTTTTCTGTTGTGGGATAATCAAAAAGCCATTCGCTATCGCCATCGGCATATAAATCTTTTTCGTGATACAGCGCGATGGGTTCCAAAAACACTGCAACCCGCCCACAGGCTTTAGCCGTCGCGATCAACCCGCGCAGCATCATTGCCGCCTCATCGCCACGCGCAGGAACGCCAAGCAATAAGCCCGGAATATCGCGCAATGCACCGATGGAATTGTCGTTATGAAAATGCCCGCCAAAGCCTTTCTGATAGCCCAGCCCCTGCACACGAACAACCATCGGATTCGCAAATTGCCCAGACGAAAAAAACTGCAACGAACAAGCCTCACCGCGCAACTGATCCAGTGCATTGTGCAGGTATGCGAGATATTGAATTTCAGGAACGGGCAACAGTCCCGCCAGACTTGCTCCTTGTGCGACGCCCAGGATTGTTGTTTCGTCCAGCAGGGTATCGAAGCAGCGCTGACTTCCGAACTTCTTTTGCAAACCTGCCGTGACGTAATACACGCCGCCTTTGCGCCCAACATCTTCGCCAAACAAAATCATTTCCGGGCGCGCTAACATTTCATCGGCCAACGCCGAGTTAATGTGCGCCGCCATCGTGCGCCGCGTTGGTGCGGTGGCACGTTCCGGCAACGCATCGCCCCAAAAGTCAGACCGCAGTTCAGGCTTCACGATTTCATTGCCTGCCGGACGAATCGCGGCTTCATCGTAGGGCGCAAGCGGTGCTACGATTTCAGCCACACTAGACAACTTCGGACGCTTCACCACTTCGGCACAGGCGGCATCAACCTGAGCCTGCACATCGCGAATGATTGTTTGCAACGCAGCGGGCGTGGCTACGCCAAGTTCAATCAAACGACGTGCATTCAGCAACAGCGGATCATGCGCTTCAGTCGCTTCAATTTCTTCCAGAGTGCGATAGCCGGTTTCGACATCGGTTCCGGCGTGCCCCCACAAACGCACAACATGCAAATGCAAAAAGACTGGCGAGCGATGGTGACGACAATATTGGATTGCCTCTTCGGCCACATTCCAGATTTCATCCATCGTCCCGCCTGCCTCAAAATATTTCAGGTGCGGCTGATTGCTGTAGCTATCGTGAATCCAGTTGTGCGGGGTTTCGACAGAAATCCCAATGCCGTTGTCTTCGCACACGAACAACATCGGACAGGCTCCGCCTCGCCGCACGGTGTAACGCGCCGCATTGAAGCCGGAAAGTGCTGTGGCGTGGTTCGCTGAAGCATCACCAAATGAGCAATACACAATCGAATCATCGCTCAGGTTTTCTGTCACCTTCAGCTTGCGGGCGTGCCGCAAGGCAAATGCCATCCCCGCAGCCTTGGGCAAATGCGAGGCAATCGTGCTGGTTTGTGGCGGAACCCAGAGCGGCTTACTGCCCCAGACTTTATGTCGTCCCTGCGAAATCGGATCATCGGATGACGCGCAAAACGAGAGCACTGTATCCAGAATCGGATCAACTCCCGCGAGTTTGCGTGACCGCGCAACCATCAAACCGCCTGAACGATAATGCAGAAAACATGGATCATCCAATCGCAACAATGCGCCCAGCACGGCATTTTGTTCATGCCCAGCGCTGGAGATCGTGTAGAAGGATTGATTCGTTTTTCGCAGTTCGCGGGCGGCAACATCCAATAATCGGCTGGCAACCTGATCGGTAAAAATTTCGATAGCCTGTTGCACAGTTAAGCTGGTCGCTGAATGCAACGGAGCCTTCTGGGTCAACAAGGTTGGAGCGGGCTGAGCCGAGGCCAGATAGTCGGCCAGATTTTCCTGCACGATTTCGACACGAGTTTTGCTCATAAATTTGATTGGGGCAAAGTTGAATGTGTAACTTGCCACGCTTCGGCTGGTAGGTCAAAAGACTTGCGTGCATAATGACGCTTTACAGAACCGGGAGGGAGCGCGAGAGTAGTTATTGATCGCTCCCTCCCGGTCGCGGTACTGATTAATACAAGCGGTCGCTGTACTGATTGATATAATTTATGCCCATTACTTACGATGCAATCATTATCGGCGGAGGTCACAATGGTCTTGTCACTGCTGCCTATCTGGCTCGCGCCGGAAAAAAAGTGCTCGTTCTGGAACGACGCGCTGTTCTGGGGGGAGCCTGCGTGACAGAAGAAGTCTGGCCGGGCTTCAAGGTTTCCTCGCTTTCTTACCTTTGCAGCCTGATGCAGCCGCGCATCATTCAGGAATTGGAACTGGCTCGCTACGGTTATCATATCTATCCCAAAGACCCGTCTTTTTTCACGGCCTTTCCTGATGGGCGACATATGTTCTTCTTTCAGGATCAAAAGAAAACGCTGGAACAAATCGCCAAATTTTCCAAACGAGATGCAGAATATTTTTCACGCTACGAGGCAGAGCTGGAGCATTTAGCAGAATGGGTTGAATCGTTACTGCTCGAAACGCCGCCCAACATTGTCCAGCGAAAGGTATCTGATCTGATCGCATTGGGAAAAATCGGACTGCGAACGGCCAAACTTGGGGATGCCAATCTGGTTCGGATGGTGAAAATCATGACGCAGAGCGTGCGCGACTTTTTGGACGAGCGATTTGAATCCGAAGAGATCAAAACCACGTTGGCAACCGATGGCGTTATCGGTACAAATGGCGGGCCTTCAACACCGGGAACCGCCTATATTTTATTGCATCACATCATGGGCGGTGCCGCCGGGGCACGTGGTTTGTGGGGCTTTATTCGCGGGGGGATGGGTGCAATCAGTCAGTCCATCGCGGCCTCAGCGCAGGCACACGGCGCAAGCATCCGAACGGAGGCGGACGTTCAAAAAATCATCGTCAAAGACGGGAAAGCGACAGGGGTTGTGCTCCACGATGGCGAAGAGATTTATGCGAAGCGCATCATCTCCAACGCCGACCCCAAACGAACCTTTTTGCATTTGGTCGAAGCACAACAGCTCGCCCCTGAATTCAGGTCGCAAATCACGAATTTCAAATCGCACGGCTCCGCAGTGAAGATCAATCTGGCGCTGGATGGCCTGCCAAACTTCACGGCTTTCCCCACAGAAGGCTTAGGGCTGCCGCACAAAACCACGATGCATGTTTGCCCTTCGATGGATTACATTGATCGCGCCTGGGATGACGCCGCAGAGGGCCGCCCCGCCACGAATCCGATGCTGGAATGCACGATCCCGACGGCCTACGACGATTCCATCGCCCCCCCCGGCAAACACATCATGTGCATCTTCGCCCAGTTTGCCCCCTACAAGCTGAAGAACGCCGAATGGACAAATGAATTGAAAGATCAGTTTGCAGATCGTTGTTTGGATGCGCTGGCAGAATATGCCCCCAACATCAGGGACATCATGTTGCACCGACAAGTCATTTCCCCCTTCGATATGGAACGGGAATACGGCCTCACGGGTGGCAGCATCTTTCACGGCGACATGGGACTTGATCAATTGTTTTTCATGCGTCCCGTAGCGGGTTGGGCAAAATTTAGAACTCCTGTTCAGAATTTATACCTGTGTGGCTCAGGCACTCATCCGGGAGGCGGAGTGATGGGCGCACCGGGATTTAATGCCGCCCGCGAAATACTAAAAGATTTTTCAGGCTGACTTGCATTTCTGATTTTCATCGCATTAATCAATAGGCCATGCAAACAATCATTCTTTTAGTTGTCGCCAATGTGTTTATGACCTTTGCCTGGTATGGGCATTTGAAATATAAAAGCTTTTCCCTCTGGAAAGTAATTCTGGTGAGTTGGTTAATTGCGCTGCCAGAATATTGTTTTCAAGTTCCAGCCAATCGGCTTGGCTATGGACAATTCACAGGTTCTCAACTGAAAATAATTCAGGAAGTAATCACGATCCTGATCTTCTGTATCTTTTCTGTGGTGTATTTGAAAGAGCAACTGAAATGGAACCATCTGGTTGGCTTCCTGTTACTCTTGGGTGCCGTCTTCTTCATCGTCAAAAAGTAGTAGCGTTCGTTCCAGTTTTCTATTTTGCTTGGGAGGTTGCCGGATGCTTCTGGCATTGAACAAGCGCTGATTGAGCTAACCGCAAAGGAGAATTTATGGATGCAACAACTGTTGGTTTTGTCGCATTGGCAGCGGTCATTCTGCTGGTAATTGCACGCGGCGTGTACCAATTGATTTTAGGCGTCTCGATGACCGAGGCACTCATTCATCACGATAACAAGGCAGCCGCGATTGCATTGGCCGGGTTTCTGCTGGGCGTGATTCAGGTCATCATCCCTGTTTTCGGCGGGCCTTCCCATTCGTTCTGGAACGATCTTGCCAATGTCGCGACCTATGGGTTCATCGGCATCATTGTGCTGACGGTTTCCGGTTTGATTTTTACGGGATACTGCAAGGCCACTGGGACAGATTTAAAAAGCCAGATTGCACAAGGAAATGTTGCCGCCGGAATCACCGCAGCGGGTGCCTATCTGGCAGTGAGCGGCTTAACTAGTGGAATCTTTACAGGAGACGGTGGGGCGCTGCTCCCCACAGTTGTGTTCTGGCTCGCAGGACTTGTCGCGCTGATTGTACTCACTCATCTCTTCCGCTTGTTGACGGCTTATGATGATGCAGCCTTAATCAGTCAGGGCAATGTCGCCGCCGCGCTGGGATTTGCCGGACTGTTGGTAGCCATCGGGATGATGGTTGGCTATTCCGTGGCCGGAACCTTCACGGGATACAAAGAAGGTTTCATCAGCTTTGGCCTGTTTTTAGTGCTCACGCTGCTGTTTTATCCAGTTCGCCAAATCCTCGTCCAAATGATTATGCTCGGCGGCGGATTCAGTTTGTACAACGGCAGACTGGATCATGAAATCGCAGAAGATCAAAACGTCGGCGCGGGCGTGCTCGAAGCCGTAGGATACATCGCAACCGCCTTAATCTTGACTCGGATATGAAAACTCCTCAATTGTCGTTCGTCATTGGGTATTGGTCATTGGTCATTTGCTTTTTATCGTTTGCGGTCTTGGCACAGGATGTCCCAACCGCAGATCGCCGGGCATCGGAGGTGCGGCATCTTGACCTGACCTACGAATTCAAACCTTACAAGTCGAAAGAAGAATGGCAGGCGCGAGCGAGCTATTTGCGCGGGCAAATCCTGTTTGCGGCGGGACTGTGGCCATTGCCTGAAAAAACGCCGCTCAACGCCAAGGTCTTCGATCTCGTAGATAAGGGAGATTACACCGTTGAGAAGGTCTATTTTGAAAGCTTCCCCGGTCATTATGTGACGGGCAATTTGTACAAGCCCAAAAACATCACAGGCAAACTGCCTGCGGTGCTGACCCCACACGGACATTGGGCCTATGGTCGTTTGGAAAATCAGCCACTGAATTCCGGGCAGGGACGCGCGGCAAACTTTGCACGACAGGGTTATGTCACGTTCACCTGGGACATGGTCGGATATAACGATAGCACCGCGATCACGCATAATTTTGCCAGCCACAAAGAAGGCTTAGTGCGGGAATCCTTGTGGGGCGTCAACATTCTGGGGCTACAGTTATGGAATTCGATCCGCGCCGTAGATTTCATTGAATCCCTGCCTGAAGTAGATCGCAATCGAATCGGCGTCACAGGTGAATCAGGCGGCGGAACACAAACATTTTTGCTTTACGCCGTTGAAGATCGCATCAAGGTTTCCGCTCCTGTAAATATGATTTCTTCGACAATGCAAGGCGGATGCCTGTGCGAGAACACACCGCTGCTGCGCATTGACACGAACAACATGGAAATCGGTGCGTGTATGGCTCCACGCCCGATGATGATGATTGCGGCGACTGGCGATTGGACAAAACTAACGCCAACGGTTGAATTCCCTGCTGTCCAAAGCGTCTATCAACTGTTTGAGGCCGGAGACAAAGTTAAATACACACAATTTGACGCGCCGCATAATTACCATCGCGAAAGCCGCGAAGCGGTCTATGGCTGGTTTGCTCATTGGCTACAAGGTCGGCAGGAAATCACTCCCATCAAAGAAAAATCCAGCGCAGTCCCGACACTGCCCGAACTCATGGTGTTTTATGGTCGTCCGCGCCCTGCCAACGAACTGAATGAGCAGCAGTTGGCAGAATCTTTGATCGCGGCGCGCAAGAAACAATTTGAGGCAGCGTTGCCGAGCAATGCGGCAGGACTTGAAACGTTCAAGTCACAGTATGGGAAAGCACTAAAATACGCCCTGATGGCGGAATACCCTGCGGCGGATGAATTGTCTACAACAATGAAAGACCCGCCTGGTATTCGCCTCATCTCGCGACGCAACCAGAAAGATTTGGTCGCCTTGCAAATCTGGCGTCCCACCCGCGACAAACGATCCAAACAAAAGCCGTTGGATTCTTATGTCCTCATTGCTTCACCCGAAAGTGAATTCGTTTCCGGGAGCAAAGACTTAATCGAACAACTGACCAAGGCTGGGCACACGGTGGCGTTCTTAAATTGTTTTCCGGGCAAAAACGGGTCTGAAGAGCCAAGCAAATACAAATTCATTGCGACCTACAACCGTTTGAATGATGCGAACCGGATACAGGATATTCTCACTGCCGTGGCTTATCTGAATAAGGTCAAAGGAAACGGACGGCTTAGCATCATCGGCCTCAAAGAAGCAGGTCTGTATGCCATGCTGGCGAAAAGCTATTTGACCGGAGTGGATCAAATGGTGGTGGATGCAACTCAGTTTGACAATAACAATGATGCCGATTACCTGAAACGAGTCGCCATTCCAGGCTTGAATCGGGCAGGTAGTTTCGCTACGGCAATTGCCATCTCTGACTTTACACCGCTGTTGATCCATAACACGGGCAATCGGTTTCAAGCCGATAAAATCGAGCAACTGTATCGAACGCTGGGCAAACCTGAAAACTTGCAGGTGAAAGCCGAGAAATCCCCGGATTCAGCCATCGTCACGTGGTTGACGCCCGTGGCAGAAAAATAATTAAAGTTTCCTCGTAATTCTTAATCGCAAAGCCCTGATCGTTTTGGTCAGGGCTTTTTTCTTAGTACACCGACAGGTCTTGGAGCATACAAAGCTGTATGGATTCTCGCTCGGTCAGGTGCCTGAATTTCATACGTCGCGGCACGAATTCCCTGTTATTTAAGGCAATTTCCTGTGGCATATCGCTTGCCATAGTCAGGTGCAGAGAATAATGAAAGGTACTTACAAGAGGAGAAACCAATTATGAAAAAACCAGGAACTAATCTTATCGCCTTAACTTTTTTCTGCCTGACTCTGGTGGGGATTAACAACGTGGCTGCCGTTGCAGATGATATGAAATATCACCAAACGGCCACTTTTAATGAAGACGTGTTCGTCAGCAATACCGTGCTGAAAAAAGGGAAATACCGAATCACTTTTTATGCGGATACGGGCGAAGTCAAATTTGCCAAAGAGAATGGTGATGTGGTCTTAACCGTCAAGGCTGCCGTTGAAATGATGGAGAAAGACGCGAAGTACGATCAGACACAGACCTCAAAAACGGATCAAGGGCAGGTCTTAACCAAGCTGGTGTTTGAAGGGCACGCAAAATACGCTGTGTTGACGGATGCGACTGTGACGATGAAAGACGATGATTAGGTTCTTTCAGTAAAAAAGCAAAAGAGCGCACCTTAACAGGATGCGCTCTTTTTTTTCATCTGGCAGGCTTACTTTTTATATTTAGCGATCAAGGCGTCCAACCCATCGGTCGAGCCTTTGCGGATTTTGTAGGTTTCCTGCAAGGCTGGCAGAACCTGATCGTGAATTTGCTTATATTCCGCTTTCGAGGCTGTAACACCAATTACACGAGCATAGTTATCAATGACTTCGTCCAGATAGCCGTAGGCTTTTTTCAGCGCGGCATCTTTGGCCGCACCTGACGCGGTGTTGTATTCCATCGCGGCACGTTGATAATTTGCATCCGCCAGACTGGCCAGCATTAAATAGCCGTTCGGGTTCAGCGGGTTCAACTCAACTGCCTTCTGAAATTTTGCCTGCGCATCGGCGGCATCGCCAGCATTGAAGGCAACAAAACCCAGGGCCTGATACAATTCAGGCAACCACCGTGGTTTGAACTCGCCCCAGAATTGATCATTCACATTTGCGGGCTTTTTGTCGGCTTCAATCAAGGCAATCGCCTGTGACGCATATTGTTTGGTATCTGCTGCCAACTCGGCCTTCCCCTGTCGCACAAGGTTTGAGCCACGCAGAGCAAGTTGCGTTAAGAGCAAGGGATTGTCAGGGGCAAGCGCCAATGCTTTCGGAGCCAGCTTGAAGGCTTCTTCCACCTTCCCGATTAAAGCCAGGGAATCTACCTGATAAGGCAAAACCAGCTCCTTTTCTTTCTCGTCTGAAAAAATCTTGGAGTACGTTTCAATATAGCCAAGGCGTTGACTCGGGTCAGTCACATCGCCGATTTCCTTGGCCATATAATCTGCCACTCTGATTCGCAAGGAGCTTTTTGAGTTCTTTTTCATGAACTCTTCTGATTGCTTGATCTTGGCCTGAATGCCTTGTGCCATCTGGACTTTCTTTGCGGCATCCACTTCACCCGAAGACGGGGGTTTCTGTTCCTGGGCAATGACCAGTGAGGCAACGAAAACCAGGCTAAATAAAATACGCGGTAGAAAACTGAATACTTTCATTGTAGGTTCCTTAGATTTTTCCGAGCCAGAGAAGTGTCCGTGTGAGAATTCTGCGCTTCTCTTGCCAGTTGATTGAAATGGAGTGTAATGGCTAAGTATACGAGAGAAGAGATAAAGGTCAAATCACTGCGCTTCCAGCCTGGCACGCAGGCGAGGCAAAATTGCGGCGGCCTCTGGCAACTGCACTAAATTTCGCGTTTCCCCCGGATCAGAGCGCAGTTCATAAAGCTCTTCTGCCCTGGATGCACGATTTATAATGTACTTCCAAACATGCACCCCTTCTTGCCAAAGAATCGCTTCCTGCGGTCGGAGTCCGGCCTGATGAAAGGATTCCACAGCGGGTGCTGCGCGAAACAGCGATTGCCCCTGCCACGAAGCGGGAACCGTCAAACCCAGACAATCAAGAATCGTCGGCGCAACATCAAGCTGTGTGGCGGAAATGAGATTGCGATACGTAACGTCCGGCGCATCTACAATCAAAAAGGGGATGCGCAAATCTTCCTCATACAAACCCAGCCCATGACTGTACTGTTGATGTTCCCCCAGTGCTTCACCGTGATCGCCCAGGATGACGACGATTGATTCGTGCAGGTAGCCCTTCGCATCCAGCGCAGCAAAGATTTTCTCAATCATCGCATCAGCCATTCGCACGCCATTGTCATAGGTATTGCGATTCACCTCACGATTATTCAGCACGCGCAATTTTGGCGAGACCGGCTGCCACTCGGCATATTCCGGCAGCCTGACACCAATCAAATGTGGGGCCATCAGATGAAAGTAAAAAAACGCAGGCTGGGCAGTGGCATTTGGCATTTCGTCAAGCTTCTCAAGAATGCCGCGATCATCGTTCGCGACATAATTCCGAAACAAGGTGCCATCAACGTACGTGTCAATGCTTTTGCCGTACAAGTTCCGCAGGTCATACCACGCGGTATGAATGCCCGAAAGCAGGAAATGGATTTGGTAGCCCTGATCTTTCAAAACATCCTGCAATTGAAACAGCCCATTGCCCAGATCCGGCATCCGGCGCGAGGCCAGAATGCTCATCACGGCGCAATAGGTTGTATTACACGCGGCTCTGGCCTCCGCCACTTTCCTGAGCTGCCCCTGCTCAAAGAGTCTGGTCAGGAAAGGAGAAGTTTGCCGCTCATATCCATAAAATGGCAGATGATCGGCACGCCAGCTATCTACAGTAATCAGGATGACATTTCGTTTTTGAAAATCAGCTTTGGGATACGTCTGTCGCAGCTGTTGATCGCGCGCAGCATTTTGCAATCTTCGTGGGGTCGCAGGGAAAAACGCCCGTGCCTGTTCCGGGAAGAAAAGATGCCCGCGTGACAGCAGAAATAAACTCACCAGCGGTTCACGCTGCCAGTAATTCCACCGCACCATCCAGGGATGCCACAAAAGCCCAAAGAGTGCAGCGTAGCTAATCACCCCGATCAGCAACCATCCCAAGCCCTGTTTTTGCCGCAGGGCAATTTGTGATTGCTGTAAAACCTGAGGAAATTCCCGAATTGCTCTCCCAGCCAACCGTTGATAGGCGGCAAAGACCAATCCAATCGCGATCCCTGTCAGCAAGTAGACTTTGATGGGCAGCAAGTTGAGATAAGCAGGCAGATGGCGAATGATTTCCCAAATCAACTGATCAGAAAGATTGTTCCCCCATTGCACGGTTGTGACCCAATCCAAGACCCACAGCAACAGCACCAGCACAAAAACAATTCCGGGGAGAAATTGTGCAAGGCGTCGTAGCCAGCGCATTTTGGAGCGCTGTAAATATCCACTGACAAGCAACACCAGCAACCACAGGATGGAATTGCTCACACAATGAAACGCCACAAACATGAGCTTATACTTCCATCCACCCCATTGGTTGTAACCACTAAAGACCAGGATAAAGACCGCTCCCAGCACAAGATGCCCGCCCAACCAAAGCATTGCCTTGCGCGTGCTGGAACTGAAGAGCAAGGACTGAGCGGGTGCGATTTCGTTCATTTTTTGGCGGTGCGTGAATGTTTCCTATTCAAAAACTTGGCCACACGAATTACTCTTTGCGGCGGCAATCAGGCAGGGATTATTGCATTGCCCACTTTTTCTACCAAATCACTCTTCTATGACAGAGGCCACAGTTTCGTTCTCAACTCAATCCGCCGTTGGCTTTATTTTGCGTCTCGGACGTGCCTTGCATATGTTTGGCTATGCGTCGCATCGGCTTGAAGAACTGCTGGAACAAACGGCTTCGCGGTTGCAGCTGAACGGACAATTTTTCTCGACGCCAACCTCGATTTATTGCGGCTTTGGAGAAATGGAACATCAGCAAACCTACCTGATCCGAGTGGAGCCGGGCAATTTGAATCTGGGCAAAATCGTTGATCTGGATCATGTCCTGGCCGAGGTCGTCAATCATCGCCTGACGCCTGAGGAAGGCTCCGCTCAAATTGATTCCATCGTCAAAGCCAAACCGGAATACAACAAGTTCATCACCACGCTGGCCTATGGGCTGGCATCTGTCGCGGCTTCTCAATTTATCGGTGGCGGAGTCAAAGAAATGTTCATTGCCGCGATCATCGGACTGATGATTGGGCTGTTGTCACTCATCGCCGATTTGTATACGCCATTGAATAAAGTTTTTGAGCCAGTCGCGGCCACGGTGGCGGCGGGCATTGCCGGAGCGCTCAGCGTTTGGTTTGGCCCGTATTCGGTTTTCAATGCCACGCTGGCAGGCCTGATTTTATTAATGCCCGGCTTTACTTTGACGGTTGCCCTGACAGAATTGACAACGCGCAATCTAGTCTCAGGCACCTCACGTCTGAGCGGCGCGATGATTGTCTTTTTTGGCATCGGCTTTGGAGTTACGCTGGGCACAAAACTGACCTTAATGATGTTTGGCACGCCGCGTATCGGAGCCTCATTTCCCCTGCCCTGGTGGGCCGCGTATCTCTCCCTGCTGCTGATTTCGATAGCGTTTGCCATTTTGCTGCGCGCACATTTGCGTGACAGCATTTGGATCATGCTGGTGGTCGTCATTGCGGTCACAGTCAGCAGGACAGGGTCAGCACTGCTTGGCCCGGAATTAGGGCCATTTCTAGGCGCGCTGACCGTCGGACTCACCAGTAAAATCTATGCGCAGCTTTTGCGTCGCCCCTCCACCGTTACCCAGGCACCGGGCATTTTATTGTTGGTGCCGGGCAGTCTCGGATTCCAAAGTATCGCGTCGCTGTTGGACAATCAGATCGTGCCGGGCGTGGGAATTGCCGTGCGGATGATCCTGACAGCAATGGCGTTAGTTGCAGGAATTTTAATCTCGAATATTCTATTGCCGGTACGAAGAAGATAATTCAATTGGTCATTCGTTCTCTGTTGGTCGTCAATATTCATGGATTGGGGTTGTCCCCCTCGACAAAACCGCCCATCACAAAAGACGAATGCCCAGGTGAGCAGGAAAAATTTTATGCCTATATTCGCTCCTTACGGAACCTGGAAGTCCCCAATTAGCTCTGATCAAATTGTTGCTGGCTCGATTGGCTTGGGTCAGGTTGTTTTAGATGGAGAAGACATTTACTGGATTGAGTCCCGTCCGGCAGAAAAAGGCCGCAGCGTAATCGTTCGTTACACGGCGAACAAACAAATTGAGGATGTCACCCCCGCGCCCTACAACGTTCGCACCCGCGTCCACGAATACGGCGGCGGCGCGTACACGGTGAATGACGGCGTGATTTACTTTTCCAATTTTGCCGACAATCGCGTGTACCGACAGGAATTGGGAGCCGACCCCGAGCCACTGACGCCAGAAATGAAAAACGTGCGGTATGCGGATTTCATTCTGGATCGGTTTCACAACAGCCTCATCTGCGTTTGTGAAGATCATCGTGTCACACAATATGAACCCATCAATTCGCTGGTCAGCATCAACCTTGACACAGGAATCTCGCAACCGCTGGTGACGGGCGCAGATTTCTTTGCCTCGCCGCGTCTCAGTCCTGACGGAAATCATCTGGCCTGGGTGCAATGGAATCATCCAAACATGCCGTGGGACGAATCAGAGCTGATGCTGGGCGATTGGGAATTTGGTGGCACCACGATTATTCCCCGACGCATCGCGGGTGGCCCGCAGGAATCCGTCTTTCAGCCGGAATGGTCGCCAGATGGCGTGTTACATTACATTTCAGATCGCACTGGCTGGTGGAATTTGTATCGCTGGGAGCACGATCAAATCGAAGCCCTGCACCGCCTGAACGCTGATTTTGGAATGCCGCAATGGGTCTTTGGCATGTCCACCTATGCTTTTCTGGATGAGACGCATATTTTGTGCTCGTTCATCGAACGTGGCCTGCCACATCTGGCGATTCTCAATACAGCGAACAGCAACTTCCACCGCTTGAAATCGGATTACGCCCGTTTCGATAGCGTGCGCGCCAGTTATGGCAAAGCGGTTTTCATCGCTGCCTCGCCCCTGGAACCAAATGCCGTCATCCAGTGCGACCCTAAACATGGGACGTACAAACCACTGCGCAGTTCCAGCGATCTTGAGATTGACCCCTGGATCATTTCCCTGCCGCGCCCGATAGAATTCCCGACTGAAAATGGATTGACGGCACACGCCTTTCATTACCCGGCCCGCAATCCCGAATATCGCGAACCCGCAGGCGAAAAGCCACCGCTGATCGTCGCCATTCACGGCGGCCCGACAGCGGCAACCTATCCTGTTTTCAGTTTGTGGGTTCAGTATTGGACAACGCGCGGCTTTTCTGTGTTGGATGTGAATTATGGCGGCAGCACAGGCTATGGTCGCGCCTACCGGGAGCGCCTGAAAGATCAATGGGGAATTGTTGACGTAGATGATTGCGTCAACGGCGCAAAACATCTGGTCAACAAAGGGCTGGCAGACCCAAATCGTCTGTGCATCACAGGCGGCAGCGCAGGCGGCTACACCACACTTTGCGCTCTCGCCTTCCGTGACGTCTTCAAAGCCGGAGCAAGCCATTACGGCGTCAGCGACCTGCAAGCCCTTGACGACGACACGCACAAATTCGAGTCGCGCTACACATTCAACCTCGTCCCCAAGAGCGCATACAACGCCCGTTCGCCTATCCATCACGTAGACAAACTCAACGTCCCTGTCATTTTCTTCCAGGGGTTGGAAGACAAAATCGTCCCGCCCAACCAAGCCGAAAAGATGGTGGACGCACTGAAAGACAAAGGCTTGCCCGTCGCCTACGTCACCTTCGCCGAAGAAGGCCACGGCTTTCGTCAAGCCGCCAACATCAAACGCGCGCTGGACGGCGAATTGTATTTTTATGCAAAGGTGTTTGGGTTTGAATTAGCCGATGAAGTCGAGCCGGTAGACATCGAGAATTTGGAATGAATGCTTGCTCGGCGTCAAGTGCGGATAGTGTTGTGCGTTCTTCAGCAATTGATTGAACGTGAATTTTTACCAGGCCAATTCATTAGCCTTTGTTCTCATCAGGCCAACCGTTGCACGGTTGTATCGAATGCGCAGCAAAACGAAAATATGTTCTTCCGAAAGGAAGCCATCACGAGCGCTGAAAGCGCGGGGACAGGCAGAACAGTACGCCCGCGCGTTGCCTGCGTCTGAAGGTTGGCCGCCGTTTCTGGTCGTGGTTGATGTAGGTTATTCCATCGAACTCTATGCGGATTTCACGCGCTCCGGCAAAACGTATTTGCCGTTCCCGGATGCGCGTTCGCATCGCATTCAAATGGCAGAGTTAGCGCGACCGGAAATTTAGTGAGCGCGAAAAATCCGTTGTCGTTGTTGTTTGCGATTCCCGATCATCCGTGGGTAGACAGTGCCGATGGCGCAGCCGTGCGCATTGCGATGACCGTTGTCACCGCAGGCGAGCACGAAGGCGTTTTGCAAAAAGTCATTGCCGAAGCCGAAGGCCTGGGAGCGCAAGCGTCTCGCCTGCTGCGAGCGCGTGCAACGTCGCTCGCTTGCTGGCGGAGGAAATTTCTTTATCTTCAGGGGACACGCTCGCCACGTCCGGGGTCGCATCGCTGTGCTCGCTCAGCAAGCGGGACGCTTGCGCTCCCAGGCGCTTCGCGTGATGATTCTGTAACTGTCGAATTGTCTGCACAAAGCGGCAAAATTTTTGCTGACCTCACCATTGGCGCAGATGTTGCAAGCACACAATCATTGCAGGCGAATGAAAATATTAGTTGCCCCGCCGTGAAGCTTCACGGCGCAGGTTTTATTGTGACACCAGAAGAAGCAGCCAATCTTGGATCAGGAAAAATAGCAGGCTTGGAAAAACAGTCGAAACTGCAAAACATCGCTTCTTCGCTGGCTGCGCCCCGAATATCAAAATCCACAAGGCACAATCCAAAGCGGCTTCGATTTAGGAACATTGCCGACTGAAGTCGGAACTCCGAACAAACGCGAAAAACAACCGTGGCCGAAATCGCTGGCTGAACAAGCCCGCGCCGTACAGGCCGCGTTGAGTGCGGCTGCGCACGTCATCTCCGCTGCCGAATTGGCCAAAGGCGTCAAAGGCGCACGGGCTGATCGTGTTGTGGCGGGTAAATATTCGGTCTGAGATTTGGTAAAACGGCGGAAGCCCGACTGTGAAGAGGGCGTCTTATGTACGCTGCGCCCTGTTCGACAGTCGGGCTTCCGCCACCTCTCCCCTGCTTGAAATCATTTAGGCCGCATTGCGACCGAAATTTAGATTTCTAAGCTGTGCTTCCAGTTCGGCAATACGCATCAGCAAACTGATGTCCTGATCGGGTTTTCCTTTGACGAAGGCGAGGATGTTGGCGGCATATTCCTGTTCCCCCAGTTGCAACCGAATTTCAGCGGCATTGACCAGGGAATCCGCCGCCAGCGGATCGCTCGGATAGGCAAGACCTAATTTTTCAAATTCTCCGGCAGCTTCTCTCGGCATTCCACGATCAACCAGATGGCGCGACAAAATCAGCCAATCGCGCAGGGGCAATCGCATGGGTGCTTCGTCTACGCGATAGGTATCCAGCGCGCTGGAATAGGCATGTAAGGCATCGTTCACCTGATTTTTCTGGAGCAGGATACGGATTAAGCGAATGTAGCTGGCAATCTCGGCCTGTCGCTGTCCCAGTTCTCCCTGTACCTTGGCAAGCGCAAGGCAGGCCTTATCATCGTTTGGGACAGCTTCCAGACGTTGTTTCAGCTTGCGAATGGCCTCATCGCCTTCCCCGCTTTGCATGTGCGACACAGCTTCGTGGATGGCATTGCCCGTCCCAAAGCTGATGCCACGCTTCACATTCTTCGGTGCGATCACTTTACCCAGACCGCTGTAATGCACCAGCGCTCCCACCACAGCTCCGAAGAAGAACCCGCCGATGTGTGCCCAAAATGCGACGCCGCCACTATCTGACGTAGAAAAGAGAAAAGTGTCTTTCAATTCCAGCGCAACCCACAAAGGCAACATGACATACGCCGGAGCCTTAAAAGTCCCAGCCTTGAAAATCACGAAGTAGAAAAATTTGATGCGCGCTTTGAAGTACCGCACCATAAACGCGCCCATCAATCCGGCGATTGCGCCTGAGGCTCCGACCAGATAAATCCGACTGTTTGGGGCGGTGAAGGCATGTGTCGCGGTGGCGGCGACTCCGGCGGACAGATAAAAAAGGGAATAAAAGGCGCGCCCCCATGCATCTTCCATCGCGATGCCTGCCAGAAACAAAAACAGCATATTGCCCAAAATATGCAAAAAGCCCCCGTGCAAAAACAGGCAACTGAAATAATTCAAGGCCGAAGATTTATGAAACGCTGGGATAAAGCCAAATTTATAGCCGTAAAAATCATCATAGGCCGTCACAAATGCCGAACTCAGCCGTTTGCTTTCCAGGTCTAAAACGGCTCGATCCCCAGATGAAACCGCCTGAATGGTTTCAGTAGATTTGCCCTGCAAGGCTTTAATCAATCGGTCTTCCTGTACAAAGGCTTCCATCTCATCCAATTCCAGATCCGACATGCGAGCAATACGATCCCGTGCCTGTTCGCCCAGATTCACATCAGGATGCGCCTCGGCAAATTCGATCAGCGATTTCAATGCCAGGCTCTTACGCGTATTTTGCTGGGAACCAATGGTTTCAGTGTAAATAAACACAACGATATTGGCGGTGATGAGAAGGAGGGTGATTATTGGCAAGCGCTTCGTAACCTGCCGATCATGGCCGATAGGAAGTAGTAACATATCGCAGTAGTAGTTGTTCGTGAATCAGGTTGGGGGATCAGGGCGGTTGGGTTGAAAGGACGGGCGTAGCTTATGGATTTATTAGAAGTTGTGCAAGAAGAAAATTCAAAAAGAAGGAATTCAAGCCCGGCCAAAGCCGCCACCACCGGGGGTTTTGATTATTATGCGATCTTTGGCTGACATCATGCGCGAAAATTTTCCGGGCAATCGTTCACTTTGATTGGTTGGGGAAACGAATTCCGTTTCGCCGCATTGTCCCGGCAATCCGCCCGCCAGACCATATGGCGCAAAACGACGGCGATCCGACAGCAAAGACACCTGCGCACCTGACAACAATTCAATTTCGCGAATGACACCATCCCCACCGCAATGCTGTCCGTCGCCGCCCGAATCCCGGCGAATGGAATATTGCCAGACGCGCAGAGGATACGCGTACTCCAACGCTTCGACGGGCGTGTTGAGCGAGTTGGTCATGTGTGTATGAATCGCGCTTAAGCCATCAGCCCCCGGACGTGCGCCCATCCCTCCGGCAACGGTTTCGTAATAGGCAAATTCCCTGTTTCGTTCATGATCCCAGCCACCTATCGTTAAATTATTCATCGTTCCCTGCGATGCGGCAGGAATCAAGGCAGGTGCAGCCTGCGCCAGGGCTTTCAGCAACACATCCACGATGCGCTGCGAGGTTTCGACATTGCCTCCGGCCACAGGGGCGGGTGGCAGCGCATTGATGATGGTGCCTTTTGGCGTGATGATTTCGAGCGGTGACAACACGCCTGCACTGGCTGGAACATCGCTGGGAATCAAACAGCGAAACACGTAATACACCGCTGAAACCGTAATCGCTTCGACGGCATTGATCGGGCCACGAACCTGTGGATCGCTGCCGGTAAAATCTATCGTTGCGCGGGCACCGGAAATATTGATCCTGACGGCAATTCGCACGGGCGTTTCAGATTCGCCATCATCATCCAGATAATCCTCGGCGGCATATTCGCCATCTGGTAAATCCTGCAAGGTGCGCCGCATCATTCGGGCGGTATATTCAATCAACTCCTGTGCATATTGATCGCATTGCTTGAAACCATACCGCGCCTCGATTTCCTTCAATCGCTCAGCACCAACCCGCAATGCGCCAAGCTGTGCTGTCAGATCGCCTTTGCGTTCTTCATTGACGCGGACGTTGGCCAGGAGAAGCTGAAAAATTTCTTTATTGAGAACGCCGCAATTGACCAGATGAATCGGCGGAATCCGTAAGCCTTCCTGATAAATTTCATTAGCCTTTCCCATTGATCCCGGCGTCGCTCCGCCGATGTCAGCGTGATGCGCACGATTCGCAACATAAAACCAAAGATGACGCGCTGATTCGTCGTAGACAGGCGCAACCAACGTCACATCTGGCAGGTGCGTTCCGCCTGCGTATGGATCGTTGAGGATAATGACGTCACCTGGTTCAAGCTGGCAATGCTCAATTGCTGCGGCCACAGACATCGGCATTGATCCCAGATGCACGGGCATGTGATCGCCCTGCGCAATAATTTTCCCGTGCCGATTGAAAACCGCGCAGGAATAATCCCGGCGTTCTTTGATGTTTGGTGAAAACGCCGTGCGGCGCAGGCTTGCGCCCATCTCTTCTGCAACTGAGGTGTAAAGCGACTTGAAAATTTCGAGTGTGATAGAGTCCATGCAAATTTCCCGTTGGTCATTGATGATTTGCCAGCAGCCGCAATCTAAAAGAATCTGGCGCGAATGACAAATGGTTCAATGACCAACGGAAAAATCCCAAAGGATTACTTTTTGGCCGGAGCGTTCTTGAGGGATTTGGCTGACGCGTTGTTTTTGACAGGCTGCGCCGGAGCCGTGACGCCTTTTTTCTTTGCGGCTGTCGTCACCGCTGGGCTTTCTGTCTCGACCTCGCCCGGCCCCAATAATTTCAGGGCTTCGGCAGCCGTTTTCTTGACAGTTTCATCAACATCGTTGGCCGCCACATCAGTCAAAACGTCCCGCCCAACTTCTACTTTCAGTTGTCCTAACCAGTAGGCGCAATTGCGACGATAGTTTGGATTCAGTGACTGCTTGAGTAAGGCAATCAATTCGCGGGAGCCATTTCGAGTGTTTTTCAAAGCCATCAAAGTTTCTCTGGCTACTTTTCGGACGCCTTCATCTTTGCTGTCCTGCGCGCTAAACAAATAGAACAGCGTCTTGCGGGAAAAACTGACGTCACGCATTTGATTGATGGCCAGAAATGTAACGCCACGCGCGCGCATATCCTCTTCATTCACCGGATTCGTTGTGCTGGCAACCCCCAGATAATTTAGCGCGGCATAGCTGGATTTTTGTTTTTGAAAGGCACATAAAGCCGGGCCAGTCGCAAAACGCACGCGCCAATCCGGGTCTTTGCCCACCTGAATCAGCGCCTCTATCGTTTCTTCATCGCCCAGATGGGCTAATGCTTCCACCGCAGCGATTTTGACCAGCGGGTCTTTGTCGTCCAGCAACGCAACCAAGGGTTCAGCACTTTTTTTATGACAGGACTTCCCCAATTCCCCAGCCAGGCGAATCTTTCCGGCACTATCGGCAGTGCTGATGTCTTTGATCGCCTTCGCGACGGCAGCATCATCGGCGTCCTTCAATTCTTCACAGGGTTCAATCAAAGGCCGGACTTTAATCACGTACTGTTCATCAACGGATTTATCCTGTGCGCTGGCAGCAAGATTCAGGATCAGCAAGAGAAGAATGAGGAATGAATATTTTTTCATGGTAAAGCCTTTGCGTCTTAGATCGTTTTGGGGTTCTTGTCCGGGTTTTCTGGCGTCATTAATTTCATCGCACGTGAGGCGTGGCCCAATGCAATCACATTATCGGCCACCTGCTTGGCATTGAAGTTCTTCAACGCCTCCCAGTCTAACGCCCGCATTTTGACAATTGCCTCAAAAAGTTTTTGTTCGCCATGCTGAATTTGTTTTTGCTGATCTGGCGTTGGGCTATAAAGGTTGTTGAGGCGGGCAAAGTTGATGGCTTCCAGCAAATGCCCGGTAAGTTTGATCACGCCACGCAAGGAAAGCATTTCAATCACTTGCGTCTTGGTGACGCCAGCCCGCTGCATTTGCTGCTGATACATTGCTTCTTCCTGCGGGTTGGGTGAAATCGGGCCACTTGCCGCACCGGCATACTCTTTCTCAATGTTTTCGCCTTCTTTCACCAGCCGATAAACCGATAAATTCAATTGCTCTGTCACGCGCTCTTTGATGCGCCGCTCAGTGTAGCCATTTTTCACACAGGCGACGTACGCATACATCGAGTGCCCCCCATAACAGGAGTAGTCTTTAATCGTTTTACGGAAAGTGTCTTCAGGAATCGGTTCGTTATTTTCATAAGCTTTGTGTGCCGGCTGACACACGGTTTCCAATTCCAGGAGCGATTTATCAATCACTTCCAGCAAGTCAATCTTTTCGCCATAGGCATTTTCCCAACTGCCCTTGCCTCCCGGCATCAGGTAAGAAAATGCGATCAATCCCCAGGGCAGGTGTTCCTGGGTGTAAATCTTCTCGAACTTACCAAGATTGTTAGGATCAAGACGAAACAGGCTTTTTGCGTGTTCGCCCACGTCTTTTAAGGTGTATTTATTGCCAGACGCAAGCACTTGCTGATCAGCATGAACGCCAGCCTCAATAAAGGTTTTGAGAAAGCTGTTGTCGTGGACTTCAACATTAAAGCGGGTAAAGCGGACGAGACGTTTGCCATTGACATCTTTTTCTTCTGCACAGGTGGCGCACAAATGATCCACCGCGTTTGAGCCATCTGCGCGTTTGAAATTCCGGCCAAAGGAGCGCACCGCGTGAATCAAGTTGGAAGGTGAATCAAAGACTTTTGCGTAATGATCTATCAATTCATCCATCGCCATCATGGCATTCGCATGATTCGCAGGATAGGTCTTCGGTGCTAAAGGCGGCAGCGCAGGCATCGAACTTGGAGATGGAGTAAGGGACGGCATTGGGGTTGGAGTCGCTGTGACCTGTACAGTTTGTGGATCACCACAGGCGGTTAATCCGGCAGCCCCCGCAGCAAGCATGCCAACTATAAATTTTCTTCTTGGGAAAACAGGTAATTTGTCCGTTGGCTTCTGACCAAATATGGATTTCGACATTGAACGTAGCCTCAATCTGAATTTATTTTTGATGTGGGCTTCAAGCGATTGGGGCGAGTGCGAGGAAGCCGCCGATGTTCAGGGTCGGGAACAAGACCGTGAACTTAATCTATGCCGGGAAGAGCTGTCAAGAAAGTTCTATTTTTTGCAGGAGCAGGTTTTTCCATTTATCAACCTCGACCTGCCACCCGGCTGGAATCAAAGTCGTTGAGCCATATTCTACAATCAGGGCAGGTTGTTGCAGCTGAAACCCCACAGGCAACGCTTCCCGGTCAAAGACAGGTACGCGTTCGGCCTTTCGATCTAATCGAATCGAAGCTGTTGCCAGAGGGTGAACCGCTTTCCGTTGCTTTCGCGCGGGTTTGAGTTGAGGTTTTTCTGTCAGGCCAACCCCGCGAAGTCGTGCGCTGACAATTTCCAAGGCTGCGGATAAATCAGCGTGGCCATATCGTTCGTGGTGTAATTTATGAAATAGCGATAGCGCAGCTTTCAACTGTCCATCGTACTTCACTTCAAGCTCAAAGGATTGACCGCGATACCGAATGGCCAAACTCCGAAATAGGGCTATTTGTTTTGCGTTGAATCCTTCACGACGCAATTCCCGTTTCGCAGCTTTTTCCATTGCCGAAAAATGAGCCGCGAGGGATTTCACAACCTTCTCATGCGGTAAATTAACATCTACGGCCAGCATGACGGTTTTGGAATAATCCTTGACCACATCAGCCAAGAGCACACCCAGTGCCGAAAAAGCTCCGGGGAAAGCAGGCACAAGCACCTGTGGAATTCGCAATGCTTCCGCCAACGCAACTGCATGCAAGCCGCCCGCACCACCAAAGCTGACCAACGTAAAATATCTTGGGTCTTGCCCGCGTTCAACTGAAACCAGGCGCAATGCACGTTCCATATTGGCATTGGCGACTTTAATAATTCCCTGTGCAGCCTCCACGCTGGTCACTTTTTTCCCTGAGGCTTGCGTCATCTGCCCAGCAATTTCATCTATAACTTTTTCTGCACGAGCAAGGTCTAAGGCCATCGCCCCATTTAATAGACCGCGCCCACCGAACCGACCCAATACGACATTCGCATCGGTGACGGTGGCGCGTGTCCCAATGCCATAACAAGCTGGCCCCGGATTCGCTCCGGCAGATTCCGGCCCTACGCGTAGAGCCCCACCCGCATCAACATACGCAATTGATCCCCCACCTGCGCCAACCGTATGAATGTCCAAAACAGGAACTGCGACGGGCAAACCTGTAATTTTTGCTTCATTTGTGGTGTGTGCCGTCCCACGGCAAAGGGCCACATCCGTTGAGGTGCCCCCCATATCGAAGGTAATGACGTCTGAGATTCCGGCCATTGCTCCAATACGCGTGGCAGCAATGATGCCCCCCGCAGGGCCTGAAAGTATTGTTCGCACTGGCTCTTTCGCTGCGGTTTCGGCGGAAATCGAACCACCGGATGATTGCATCACACGCAGCTGCGGAGAGGTCTTAGGAAACATGGTGAGAAGGTTACCAAGCCCCTGCTGCAAATCCTCCAGATAGTGACTTACTTTCGGAGCCAGGTAAGCATTGATGACCACAGTTGAAGTCCTTTCATATTCTCGGTACTCAGGCAGTATCTGATGTGAAATCGAAAGGGGCACATCGAGCGCGGCCAGTGCATCCGCAATTGCCAGCTCATGCGCAGGATTTACGAACGAAAAAAGTAATGAGATCGCAACGGATTCGACTTTAAGCTGACGTAGCTTTTCGATGAGCAAACAGAGATCGTTCGGCTCAAGATGTTTGAGAATTTCACCTGAGGCACTAACGCGCTCGGCAATGCCAAATCGCAGAGAACGCTCAATTAACGGGACAGGGCGCTCAACGGAAAAATTGTAGAGATCGGGTCTCGCCTGACGACCAATTTCTATCACATCCTCAAACCCGGAAGTTGTAATCAAGGCAGTGCGTGCGCCCTTGCGCTCCAGCAGCGCATTCGTTGCCACCGTCGTTCCATGCGCGATTTCCAGGGTAAGTTGTTTGGGAGACAGGCCTGTCAGGATTCGTTCCAATCCGATCAGGATTGCGCGCGAAGGGTTATCGGGCGTCGAAGGGACTTTGAAGGAGAAAATCCTGTGATCCTGAACGGCAATGAAGTCTGTAAAAGTGCCGCCCGTGTCTACGCCAATGCGCAGCGTGCCGGGAAAATTTAGGGATTTGGGATGCATAAAAAAATAATGAAACCTGAATCCAACCTGAGCGTTTGCTAGTTCGCTGATGAGAACCCTGTAATTCAATCAGCACTTTATCAAGTATGCAAATAACTGTTGTTTCCTCATAAAACAACAGGATTGACACGCCAAGACCTCACAACCCCGATAGTTGTCTTGCGAACGATTGATTGATGGCCCTGATAACAATTGAGAACAAAAGTTTTTTGCGCGCCCGATTTACTGTGGCACGCACGAATGGCATTGAATAGCTGGGAACAGCGCAGACAATAACGTGCTTGTTCCGTGTCTCTTGAAATGATCACACACAAGGAGTTTACCAAATGAAAATCTTTTCCCTCAAAGCTTTCTTCCTGAGCCTCTCCCTAGTCGTACTTGGCATTGCCGTACAAGCACAGGCAAAGAAAAAAGGCGATACCATTACCACTGAGCCAAAACTCGTCGTGACGAAATTGAAAGTTGGCGAAGGCGAAACCTTTGAAGTCCGTGGTAAAGCAACTTACACCCTGACGGCGGCCAACTCTGACGATTCACTGGCAGGTATTGTTACTTATACATTGCCCGAAGATGCACGCAATAAGATTGCACAAGTCAAAGGCATCCCGGTGGCCAAAGTTCCGCAAACTGTCACGCAAAAAGACGTCGTCGCACAGTTTCAAAAATTGACCGAATGCCCGGTTGTCCATCTTGATTTTTCGGCAATGGATCTGGTTATCGAAGGCGTCAATCTGCACTTCAACCGTTTCGTGCTGGACGTGAAAGAAAGTTCCCATCCCATCACAATGTACATTTGCACCATTGCACGTCAGATCAATGCCGGATTGCCACGCCGTGGCCCAATCCGTCGCATCAATGAAGTTATCAATGGCGAAGAAAGCCAATAGCTTGTTGCCAACTTTGCGGCAAGAAAATTTTGTTTGCTCACTGAGCAGGTGGTACAAAAGCGAAACTTCGTTTCGAGTGCCACCTGCTTTTTTATCGCTCAATTATCGGGGTTGTGTTAGGCTATGGAACCAGTTTGGGGATGACGAATGTTGATGAACCGTAGCACATTCCTCTTTTTGATCGTAACACTTACCGTACTGCTCACCAGCGTGCGTGGACAAACAACGCCTGTGTCCCGTACGCAAATCAACACCGAAGACATTCCTCTTGGCCCGCCTTCCCTGATTGCTGAGGTAGAAAAAATAAGCGGCGAATATCGGCTCCGGGTTACGAACGATGATCCAAGCCGCAGATTTCAGGGATTGGCCGTCATCAATCTCGGAACGGCCTACCAACAAGCCGAAGCAGGCAAAGTGAAGATGTCTATTGCGCCACAGGAAACGGCGATTTACCTGCTGTATTCAATGCCTGTGGTCGGCGATCAATATACACTTGTCATCACGGATCAAAGTGGAACCATTGTTGTCCACAAAATAGCTCCGGTACGAGCAACAAATGATCCTGCCCTGACTGGGCCACCGCCAAAACCCGTTAGCATGATTCCTATCGCCACTGAGGAACCAGTTCAACTCAAGGTCAAGATACGATTAGCAGGCGGCGCAGGTGAGAATGATCCATATTTACTCGCATTCGAGTTAGCTTCAACCAGCCAAATTACAAATGCTCGGCTCAGCGTCAAGGCAAAGGGACTTGACGATAGCAAGCCTGTTAACTTTGTGGGCAAGACAAATCTTGAATTTAAGCTGTCAGAAGATTTGGAAGTGCAGAAAATCAGCTATGTCGTCACCGGATCACGCGGTGAAATTCTGGCGAAAGGGGAAACGGATCTCGCTTCGCTGATGACCGAAGATGTCGTGACAATCAACGGAATGCGGCTCGACAAGCCCGCATACAAACCAGGTGAGACAGCCAAGCTGACGGTTAACTACCTGGGCAATGTCCCAAATGGAATTCGGGTGGAGTTAGTCGTCACTGACAGCACGGGAAAAACCGTTTTCCGGGATATTCGCAAAGAGAAAAAGGAAGGTGAGCTGCCTGCCCATGAATTCTCTATTCCGATTCCCAAAGATACAAGAGAGTCTCTGAACGTTGAATACAAGATTTTTGAAGGCGACTCCCAAACCATCATTGACTCCACCAACCGCGACATTCCCGTCGCCAATAACTAAAATCCTGACCTTCCTCATTGTTACAGAATTGCTACTTATCATTTCCTGCGAGCTAGGGTACACTCTTATCTCTAAGGTGCCCCAGAGATATACTCTGCTAACGACCTAATTTTTATCTCAATATTTGACTCAAGGAATCATTATCTATGATGAATGCGATTGGTATCGTAAAACAGATGCGACCAGGCGATGATGTGGATGCAGCATGCGGGAAGTGTAAAGATGTTCGGACGCACGCAATCATTGCGGTCAACGCTCAGGGAAAGATTGAACGGGTGCAATGCCGGACGTGTCAGGGCACACATAATTATCGGAACCCAGTGAAAGAAACCAAGCGGACAGCTGCATCAGGGACGCGATCTGGCAGCACGGGCAGAGCGGGCTCCAGCCCTGTCATCCCAACAGGCCCAACCAGAGTTTATTCTCCACAACAAAGCTTTCAGGCTGGAGATCAAATCTCACATCCCACGTTCGGCGTTGGCTATGTAACAGAAGTTAGAGCGACCAAGATTGATGTAAAATTTGGTCGTGAGACGAAAACGCTGATTCACGCCGGATAAGCAGTCTTCAGGTGTTTCGCGCACTGTCACATTAAGGGAAATCGAATGACAACCCCGATTTTCGACCGCGCCCAATTTGCCGCGCAATTCATCCAGCATCACATCAACGAACCAATTCAGGTTGCTATCGTGTTAGGTTCAGGCCTGGGAGCCTTTGCTGAAACACTACGCGACCCAATTGTAATTCCCTACGAAGAAATTCCTGATTTCGCCCGCTCAACGGTTGAAGGGCACGAAGGAAGATTGGTGTTGGGAAAGCTGGAAAATAAATTGATCGCGGTCATGCAAGGCCGCTTTCATTACTATGAAGGCTATTCCCTTGATGAAGTCACGCTGCCAATTCGCATGTTTGGGCTTCTTGGTGTCAAGAGTCTGATCCTGACGAATGCAGCAGGCGGCATTAATCCCAACTTCGAGCCAGGATCGTTGATGTTGATTTCAGATCACATCAATCTGATGTTCAAAAGCCCCTTGCGCGGAAAACACGACGAGCGATTGGGCGCACGCTTTCCCGACATGACAAATGTGTATTCGCGAGAATACATGCGCATCGCGCAAAAATGTGCGAGTGAACTGGGCTTTCGGCTGGAATCGGGAGTGTATTTGGCACTACAAGGCCCAAATTACGAAACCCCGGCTGAAATTCGCATGATGCGGGTGTTGGGTGGCGATGCGGTCGGCATGTCAACTGTCCCTGAAGCAATCGTTGCCAAACAAATGGGAATGAATGTTCTTGGCATTTCGCTCATCAGCAATGCGGCGGCAGGGGTCAAAGACCAACCGATCAATCATGAAGAAGTGATGCAAACAGGCGCGCAGGTCGCAGATCAATTTATTGCACTACTGAAAAAAATCATTGCAGAAATTTAACTTCGTCATTTGTCCTTTGTCTTTTGTTCTTGGTTGTCAGACTTCGCTGCTCATGATCCAGAACAATTAACCAAAGGCTCATGACCAATGATAATGTATGATCATCGGCATTTGTGGTGGGACAGGCTCCGGCAAGACAACAGTGGCGCGGCGAATTCTTGAAAACGTCAATGAAGAATTCGTCGTCTATTTGCCACAGGACAGCTACTATCGGAATTTGGGTGATATGCCGTTGACCTTACGGCATCACATCAATTTCGATCACCCCGACGCACTCGACAATGATTTATTCGCCAATCACCTTCGGGCATTGCGTGCAGGCGAAGGGATTGAAATGCCGATTTACGATTACACAACCCATACCCGGAAGCCAGAAACAAAATCTCTGGCAGCCAAGCCGATTGTGATCGTAGAAGGGATTTTGATTTTCAATGATGCACGACTGCGCGAGGCAATGGACGTTAAAATCTTTGTCGAGACCGCTGATGATTTGCGCTTTATTCGTCGCCTGAAACGCGACATTTCCGAACGAGGACGATCCGTTGATTCCGTGATCAATCAATATCTGGAAACTGTGCGACCAATGCATCAGCAGTTTGTCGAACCGTCAAAACGCTACGCCGATGTGATTATTCCTGAAGGCGGGTATAATGAGGTCGGGATTGATTTGATTACCGGGAAAATTCGCGCCCAGATTGACATTGAATTAGCGAAGGCCATAGGAGACAAGTGACGCATCAGGAATTAGTTGAGATTGCACGTCAGGCACGAGAACATGCGCATGCACCTTATTCAAACTTCAAAGTCGGCGCAGCCTTGGAATGCGCAGATGGACGGGTCATTAGCGGCTGCAACGTGGAAAATTCCAGCTACGGGCTGAGCATGTGTGCGGAACGAGTTGCGATTTTCAAGGCAATCTCAGAAGGAATCCACGAGTTCAAGCAAATTGCGGTGATTGCTGACACGCGAACGCCTGTGCGTCCCTGTGGAGCCTGTCGTCAGGTAATATCAGATTTATTTCCCAAAGAGACCGCCGTAATCATGGCGAATCTCCACGGTGATATTGAAGTCATCCCCATTCAAGCGTTGTTGCCAGCCCCTTTTGATCCAAGTTTTTTCTAGCTGGTAGCGACAGTTTTCATTTACCCCCTAATTCTTTGCATGAATGCTTATGAATAGTAGCCCCTCATCGTTTGTTCGATCCGCGTGCCTCTCTGCCCTCGTGATTGGTGCAAGTTTTGCCCAGACAAATCCTCCAGCGCCCAAACCTGCAACTGGTGGTACAGCAACAGCGCAACCAGCGCAGACGCCCAAACCAACTCCGACGCCAGCCACAGCAAGTGATTTACTCACGCAGGGAAAACTCTCCTACCGCAAAGGCAAGTTCGATCAGGCAGCCAAACAATTCATGGCGGCTTTAAAGCTGGAACCCAATAATGATGAAGCATTAGGATATGCTTCATTAACCGCCTACCAGCTCGGCAATCATATTCAGGCGCGCGATCTGTTTCAGCAGCGGGCTGATTTGAAAAATCAGAAAAGCTCCGTCCAGGTTTTCTGCAATTACATGGTTGCGATGACCTGGTGGCGTGAGGCACACGAAGTGATTGCTAAGTATGGTGAATTGAAGCTACCAAGAACTACATATAGCTTGCCGGAAAAAGAATTGGCGATGGCAACACAGAGCATTGCTTCCGGGCTAAACAGCCTCAAAAAAGTTTTGGCGACGAAATCCGATTACACGGAGGCGATCAATTTGCAGAACCTGCTTCATGCCGAAGCCGCACTGATTGCAACAGATGAAGACAAAGCTGAAATCGAACGCAAAGCATCGCTCAGCGCACTCCGGCAGGCCATGAAATTTCAGAAACCCGTTACGGAGGATTTTGGGGCACCAACGATTCTGGTCGGCGAATTTGCCTTAACGGATGAAGAACAAGAACAGATCAAAGACCCAATGATGACGCTGGTGGAAGGCGCGCGTCCGTTAACGCGGGCAACTGCCGTTTTACCGATTATCAAGATTGCACCTGCCAAACCCAAAGGCACAGGCGATCAGCCTCCTCCAACTGGTGTTGGCCCTGGCGGGAGCGCCGTTTCAGTCGGCCCCGGCCAGGGAGCATTGCGCCCATCTAAAACTGAAATCATGCAATTAAAAGGCGGGAAGGCGAAGGTCGAAGTGCTGATTTCCCGACTGGGGAAAGTTGTCTTCGCCCGCATTCTTGATGGCCCTGCCGCAACCACTGGCCCGGCTTTGGATGCAGCCAAAAAGTGGTCTTTCTCGCCACCAAAATTTGAAGGGGCCCCAATTCAGGTCTTGGGCGTGATCACCTTTGATGTTCAATCTGTCGGGAAAGACGCGAAGGGGAAACCGATTCCGGCGACAAGTCCAACGAGCACAACGAAGAAAAACCCGAATTAGCGAAAGGTAAATCGGAGATTAGTCTGTATTTTTGACAACTCCAATGTACGGCAAATTGCGATACCGCTCGTCGAAATCCAATCCATATCCAACCACGAATTTATCGGGAATGTCGAAGCCTTTGTAATCCAACTCAACTGTTACTTTCCGTCGCTCTGGTTTATTCAGAAGTGCAGCGATTTTAATTGAAGCGACCCCGCGTGCGCGAAATGTATCGAGCAAATAACTCAACGTTAAGCCCGTATCGAGAATATCTTCAACGAAGATGACATCGTGCCCTTCAATTGGGCCGTCCAGGTCTTTTACGATGCGCACTTCTCCCGTTGAGCGTGTCCCTGAACCATAGCTGGATACCGCAATAAAATCTATATTCAGCGGCAAATCAATGGCGCGCATCAAATCGGCCATAAACACCATTGCCCCCTTCAGGACACAAATTAATAATGGGTTTCGACCAGCGTAGTCTTTAGCAATTTCAGCGCCGATTTCGCGAATACGGGCTTGCAAAACATCGGCAGGAATGAGAACTTCAAGGCGCGAATTATTGAATTCAGATTCTGGCTTTTGGTGATCTATCATAAAGTTAATTTTTGACTTTCCCTCCTGCGTCAATTGTCAGTTGTCCGTGATTGACGAAGAGGTAAGAGCTATTGATCAAAATGGATGACACACAAATTACAACGGACAACCGACAACTGACAACTGAGCAGCTATATGAATTTTAGATTTCCCTTAATTGAAAAACTTCCGCCCTATGTTTTTGCGGTGACGAGCCAAATGAAAATGGAAGCGCGGCGGCGCGGTGAAGACATCATTGATTTTGGCATGGGCAATCCAGATTTGCCTACGCCTGAACCTATTGTCGAGAAACTGGTAGAAGCAGCACGCAATCCTAAGAACCATCGCTATTCAATGTCGAAAGGCATTCCGAACCTGCGGCTTGAAATCTCGAAATGGTACAAACGCCGCTACAATGCAGAGATTGATCCTGAAACGGAAGCGATTGCGACCATCGGTTCAAAAGAAGGCTTGTCACATATGATTCTCGCGCTGGTCGAGCCGGGAGATCGGGTCATCGTGCCAACACCCAGCTACCCGATCCACCTGTTTGCCGCGACAATTGCCGGTTGTGAGCTGATCAAAATCAACGTGCTTGAAGGCGCGGATTCTATCCTTGACCAACTTTACAAGCTTGAATATTCTCCGTCACAACAACCGAAAATCCTCGTCCTAAGCTTCCCGCACAATCCCACGACGATTTGCGTGACAAAAGAGTTCTTCGAGAAAGTTGTCGCCCTCGCCAAGGATCGTGGCTGGCTGGTGATTCACGATTTGGCGTATGCCGATTTGGTTTTTGATGGGTACAAAGCACCAAGTATCTTTGAGGTCGAAGGAGCGAAAGACATTGCCGTCGAAACATTCTCGATGTCCAAGAGCTATTCAATGGCAGGCTGGCGCGTGGGCTTCGTCTGTGGCAATCAGCAGGTCGTCGCGGCGTTGACCCGCCTGAAAAGCTATCTGGATTATGGAATGTTTCAGCCGATTCAAATCGCTTCGATCATCGCATTGCGTGACTGCGATGACATCGTGCCTGAAATTACTGCGGTGTATCAAAAACGCCGCGATGTGCTGTGCAAGGGCTTAAACTCTGTCGGTTGGGAGATCACACCACCGCTCGGCACCATGTTTGTGTGGGCTAAAATCCCTGAAAAATATCGTCAGATGGGTTCGTTGGAATTTGCGAAACAGCTCATCGCAAAGGCGAAGGTCGCTGTTTCACCGGGCATTGGCTTTGGGCAGGAGGGCGATGAATATGTGCGGTTCGCCCTGATCGAAAATGAAGAACGCACGCGACAGGCCATTCAGGGAATCAAATCTTTTTTCAATGAATAAGCAGACAAGATAGGTATCCCGCCTGTCTTGAATCCATTGCAGTTTCTTTCAATGTCAAAGACAGGCAAATTGCCTGTCTTCCCTTTTCTCAGGAGACAACCCAATGAAAGACTCAAAATCCACGACTAAGCAATCTCGTCGCACCCTGCTCAAAAATGCTGTCGCTGCCACATTCGGTGCAGCAGCGACGACAACCGCGAGTGCTCAAACCAACTCAAAAGCCCACAGCGAAGAAATTGTTGCGCCACGCAAGCCCGGACAAGGCGTCACGCCGCGAGCAAAAGAAATCGTTAAGATCACCAAGATTGAAACCTTCCTGGTAAAGCCGCGTTGGCTCTTTCTGAAAATGCACACCAACGCTGGCGTAGTCGGCCTTGGCGAACCAATTACCGAAGGACGCGCCTTGACCTGTCAGGCAGCCATCAAAGAAATCGAACCCTATTTACTCGGCAAAGACCCTCGCAACGTCGCGCATCATTGGCAGGCAATTTACCGCCACGCCTTTTATCGCGGTGGCCCGATTTTAACCAGTGCGCTTTCCGGCATTGATCAGGCGTTATGGGACATCAAAGGCAAATTGCTTGGTGTGCCAGTGTACGAATTGTTGGGTGGCCCGACACGAGATCGAGTTCGTGTTTATGCACACGCGCGCACGCCAGAAGACATTAAGACCCGCAAGGCGGAAGGCTTCACAGCGTTCAAATGCGGACCGGCGAAATTAAATGATCGCCCCGCGCATTTTGTCGAAAACAGGCAATACATTGATTACTGCGTCGAACGCTTCGCCGCACTCAAGCAAATCGTCGGCAAAGATGGTGACCTCGGCATTGATTTTCACGGCGCAATCCCGCACGGAACCGCCAAACAACTCATCAAAGCGCTGGAACCATACGATCCATTCTTTTATGAAGAAGTCGTCAACTGTCAGGAAGTGGACGTGATGGCTGACTTGGCAAAATCCACGCATATTCCGCTGGCAACGGGCGAACGAATCTTTACGAAATGGGGCTTCCGCGAAATTCTCGAAAAGAAAGCGTCCATCATTTTGCAGCCGGATTTGTGCCACGCAGGCGGCATCACAGAAGTCAAAATCATTGCCGGAATGGCCGAGGCATTTTACGCATCCATTGCCCCACACAACCCATTAGGCCCGATTTCACTGGCGGCGGGGCTACAGATCGCCGCTTCGATTCCGAATTTCTTATGCCAGGAGCAAGTGAGTCTGGGCGAGGGCTACATCAAGAACCCATTCAAAGTGAAAAATGGATATGTTGAATTGCCCACTGCGCCAGGACTGGGAATTGAACTGGATGAAGAATTGATGAAGAAGAACGATATGTACGGTCACGATTGGCGAAACCAGGAAACCTACGATCCTGATGACGGGAGTGTGGTGGACTGGTAAAAACAACAGGACGCGGACTAACGCCAATGAGATTTAACTGAAGCCACATCGCTTTACTGAAAATGCGAGCCATCCGCGTCCTATCCCTAATGCTATGAGAAATGTTGCGATTCTGATTTTTGATGAGGTTGAGGTGCTGGATTTTTGCGGCCCGTTTGAAGTTTTTGCGGTGACGGGTGCGCGCAGCCCAGGCAAGCCATTTCAGGTTTTCACTGTGGCAGAAAACCTGACTCCGATTACGGCACGAAATGGTCTGAGTGTGAATCCGAATTTTTCTTTGGCTGATTGTCCGCAGGCTGACATTCTGATCATTCCGGGAGGCTACGGCACACGTCCGCTCTTACAAAACCAAGTTGTAATTGATTGGATCAAAGAACAAGCCTCAGGTGCGGAATTAATTATGTCGGTATGTACGGGTGCCCTTCTTCTGGCTAAAGCTGGTCTCTTGGAAAATTTGTCCGCCACAACCCATTTCAATGCTATGAATGAATTGCGCAAAGTCGCGCCTAATACGCAGATTTGTCCTGACCAACGCATCGTAGACAATGGCCGCATCTTAACCTCAGCGGGCATCTCGGCAGGTATTGATCTCTCATTTCACGCCGTAGCGCGGCTGCTGGGGCGTGAAGCAGCGCAGGAAACTGCACGTTGGATGGAATACGATTATTGGAAGTAGTCACAAAGTATGAGCAATTCACTTGATCGCAACACGATCCGCGAACTTGTCCGCGAAGCTATCGAAAAACAACATCAGACCGATGCCATACCACCTTCTCCTGAGAAAGCAGAACAACTTCAGGTACAGACGGTTGACGAGTCGCTCAAGGAAGTGATCACTGAAACAGAAATTCGAGCGGTTCCAAGTGGAGGCCGTTTGTTGCTCCGCGAAGGAGCAATCATCACCCCGTCTGCGCAGGACTTAATTCGCGAAAACCAAATCACCGTCCACTATCGCAAGAGTAGTCAACGAATCGGCAAACAACGAATTGTTGCCGTCGGCTCAGATCACGGCGGCTTTGAGATGAAAGAACAATTGAAAGCACTGTTGGTAAATTTAGGCTATCAACACCGTGACTTCGGAACACTCTCAGCTGAGGCGGTTGATTACCCGGATTTCGCGCATGCCGTTGCACGTGCGGTCGCAGAGAATGTTTGTGATTTAGGAATTATTTTAGACGGGGCAGGTATTGGTTCGTGCATGACCGCTAACAAAGTTCCTGGCATTCGCGCTGCAATGTGCTACGACGAAGCAACTGCCAAAAATTCACGTGAACATAACTATGCAAATGTTCTCACTCTCGGCGCGAAGATGATTTCAAAAGAAAAGATGAACGAAATCGTGAAAGCCTGGCTGGCCACGGATGAAGGTGAAACAAGACACGGTAAACGCGTCGCGAAAATCATGGCGATTGAAAAACAATATCTCCGGTAATTGGAATCTACCTGAGCTTAGAAATTGCTATTTTTATAACCAGGATTAAGAATTGGCTGCGGAAAAAAATAGTAGGAGCCGCCAAGAACGCCCCGTTATTCTCTGACGACTCCTACTATTTGTGTTGCTTTCAATTTGACTACTACCGCGAAAGCAAGGTCATTATACATTCAACATTGTTTAGCGCAAGTAAAAAATGTTCAAATTGACAACTTTATGTTAAAAGCAACTATTTCCAGTCAGTTAGCGTGAAAACATTTTTCATATTTTGTCACTCATTTAAGAAAGCTTGACGAAATTTGGAATAATACGATCAAAAATCGTCAGAAAATGAAATTAAGGCTTTAATGTTTCCCTTGATTGCTACCTTCCTGCTTTGATTGCGTTAAGAAACATCCTGGTAAACGCTTTTAGGAAAATATCCGCGTAACAATTCGCATTTTTCCGCAGCAAGATTTTCGCCGCCTTTCCTCCTCGTAAAAATCCGCCTACCGCTGAGTGTTTTCCCCCATTTCACCTCAAAAAATCTCGGAATGCAGGGATTTAGCAAGCCCATCCGCACCTAAAACACTTGGCACAGTGTCTGCAACATAGGCAAACCGAAGCGGTTCCGATTCCTGGCTAGCGTTATTTTGCCTTTCTTTTCCCTCGGAATTCTCGCAACCGGAATTTATTGATAACGAATCAGGGCGCAAATGAGCAGAATTCTAACAACAATTGATGGCAATGAAGCAGTTGCACACGTCGCGTATCGAATTAATGAAGTCATTGCGATTTACCCGATCACCCCATCCTCGCCGATGGGCGAATTGTCTGATGCCTGGTCTTCAGCAACTAAACCAAACATTTGGGGCACAGTTCCCTCCGTAATTGAAATGCAAAGCGAAGGCGGAGCCGCTGGCGTAGTTCATGGATCGCTTCAGACAGGTTCTCTGACTACGACTTTTACGGCTTCGCAGGGATTGCTCCTGATGATCCCGAATATGTACAAGATCGCAGGCGAGTTGACGCCGATGGTGATTCACGTTGCAGCGCGCGCATTAGCCGCACAAGGGCTTTCGATCTTTGGCGATCACAGCGATGTCATGGCTACACGGGCGACAGGTTTTGCGATGCTCTGCTCTGGCTCGGTGCAGGAAGCGATGGATTTCGCGCTCATTTCACAGGCCATTTCGCTTCAATCCCGCCTTCCGTTTTTGCATTTCTTCGATGGATTTCGCACTTCCCATGAAGAAGCGAAAGTTGAGTTATTAACCGAAGACGATATGCGGGCGATGATTGATCTTGATCTCGTCCTTGCACATCGGTCACGCGGCTTATCGCCTGACCATCCGGTGATTCGCGGCACAGCGCAAAATCCCGATGTCTATTTTCAGGCGCGCGAGTCAGTCAATCCTTTTTACAACGCCTGCCCAGACATCACGCAAGAAGTGATGGACAAGTTCGCAGGGCTTACCGGGCGCAGCTACCGGTTGTTTGATTACCACGGTGCGCCGGATGCCGAACGCGTGATCGTGCTGATGGGATCAGGCGCAGAAGTCACGCACGAGACGATTGATTATCTCAATCAGAAAAATGAAAAAGTCGGTGTCTTGAAAGTTCGCCTGTATCGCCCCTTCGATGTCAAACGATTTGTCGGCGCATTGCCCGCAACAACCAAAGCCATCGCGGTGTTGGATCGCACCAAAGAACCGGGGAGCCTGGGCGAGCCGCTTTATCTGGATTGCGTTTCGGCGCTGCACGAAGGCATCAGCAACAATTGGTGTCAGTTTCAAACCATGCCGAAAATCGTAGGTGGACGATACGGGTTAGCCTCGCGCGAATTCACTCCGGCAATGGTCAAAGGAGTCTTTGATAATCTTGCGCAGGAGCATCCCAAAAATCATTTCACGATTGGCATTCACGATGACCTCACGCAGACAAGTTTGCCCTACGATGAAAGCTTTTCGACGGAACCGGATGAAGTCGTGCGCGCCTTATTTTACGGGCTTGGCGCAGATGGAACCGTCGGAGCGAACAAAAATTCCATCAAGATCATCGGCGAAAACACCGATCATTTTGCGCAAGGGTATTTCGTCTACGACTCGAAGAAATCCGGTGCGATCACAGTTTCGCATTTGCGATTTGGCCCCCATCCAATTCGCTCCAGCTACCTCATCACCAAAGCCAACTTTGTGGCCTGTCATCAACCCATCTTTCTTGAGCGTTACGACATGCTCGAAGCCCTGGTGCCGGGCGGAACCTTTCTGTTGAATTCGCCCGTTTCGCAAGAGGAAATCTGGGATCGTTTGCCGCGCACGATGCAGGAGCAGATGATCGAAAAGCAAATTCGCTTTTTTGTCATTGATGCCACCAAAGTTGCACGCGACAGCGGGATGGGCAACCGGATCAACACGGTGATGCAGGTGTGTTTCTTTGCCTTATCCGGTGTGTTGGCACACGATGAAGCAATTGCAGCCATCAAAGCTGCGATCAAGAAAAGCTACAGCAGCAAGGGCGAAGAAGTCGTGGCGCGCAATGTTCTGGCGGTTGATCAAACGCTCTCACAACTTTTTGAAGTAAAAGTTCCGTCACAGCTAACCAGCGACCTGACATTGCCGCCACCCGTTTCGCCGCAGGCACCGCCATTCGTCCGCGATGTGTTGGGCAAGATGATCGCCACGCGTGGAACTGAACTACCCGTGAGCGTGCTTCCCTGTGATGGCACTTATCCAACAGGCACAGCGAAATGGGAAAAACGCAATCTCGCGTTTGAAATTCCCGTGTGGGACCCACAGGTTTGTATTCAATGCGGCAAGTGCGCGATGGTCTGTCCGCACAGCGTGATTCGCATCAAGGTGTACGATGATAACCATCTCAGCAATGCGCCCAATACATTCAAATCGTGCGCAGCCAAAGACCGAGAATGGAATGGGCAGAAATACACAATTCAGGTCGCACCGGAAGATTGCACCGGCTGCGGCATTTGCGTTGATGTTTGTCCGGCGAAAAACAAATCGGAAACGCGGCTAAAGGCAATCAATATGCTGCCGCAACCACCGTTGCGCGAACAGGAACGCGAGAACTGGAATTTCTTTCTCACGCTTCCCGAAACAGATCGTCGCTTGCTGAAAATTTCCAACATTCGCCAGCAACAATTGCAGGAACCGTTGTTTGAGTTTTCAGGTGCCTGTTCAGGCTGCGGCGAAACGCCTTACATCAAGCTTGTCACACAGCTTTTTGGTGATCGTGCCCTGATTGCGAATGCGACGGGTTGTTCTTCCATCTACGGCGGCAATCTGCCGACGACGCCATACACCACCAATGCCGAAGGTCGCGGCCCGGCGTGGGCGAATTCGCTGTTTGAAGACAACGCGGAATTCGGACTTGGTTTTCGTGTTTCGCTCGACAAACAAACCGAATTTGCGACCCAACTGCTCAAGAAACTCGCGCCCCAAATCGGTGATGATTTAGTTCACGATATTTTGCAGGCAGTGCAAAAAGATGAAGCGGGCATTTATGAACAGCGCGAGCGAATTGCAGCCTTGAAAGACAAGCTCATCAGCCTTGAATCAGACGAAGCCAGGCAATTGCAGCATATCGCCGATTTGCTGGTCAGAAAGTCTGTTTGGATTATCGGCGGCGATGGCTGGGCGTATGACATTGGCTACGGCGGTTTGGATCACGTGCTGGCGAGTGGTCGCAACGTCAATATCCTCGTCCTTGATACCGAAGTTTATTCCAACACAGGCGGTCAGATGTCGAAGGCTACGCCACGCGCAGCAGTTGCCAAATTTGCAGCGGGCGGTAAACCTGCGCCGAAAAAAGACCTGGGCTTGATTGCGATGACCTACGGCAATGTGTACGTGGCGCGCGTTGCAATGGGCGCGCGCGATGAACACACGCTCAAAGCGTTTCTTGAGGCCGAAGCTTACGACGGCCCTTCGCTCATCATTGCTTACAGTCATTGCATCGCCCACGGCATCAATATGACGACGGGCATGCAAAATCAAAAAGCTGCCGTAGATTCCGGGCAATGGTTGCTGTATCGCTTCAATCCTGACCGCGAGCAGGCTGGGGAAAATCCATTACAGCTTGATTCACGAGCGCCCAAGATTCCGTTGGAACAATATCTTTATCAGGAAAATCGCTTCAAGATGCTGACGAAAAGCCATCCTGAAGATGCGCGTCAATTGCTGAAGGAAGCGCAAGATGACGTGTATCACCGTTGGCATTACTACGAATATCTTGCAGCGCGGAAAAACAAGCAGGTCGAGGCGGAAGAGAAAAACAAACCGGTGATTGCTGATCTTTAAATGTACCGCAAACATCTTGTTTGCGGGCTGTATTGAAAGTGCATTAGTGATTCAGAACAGCGTAGCGGCGCTGCAAACAAGATGTTTGCAGTTCATCGTCAGTTTGAGGATTTGATATGGATTTGAGCACGACATATCTGGGATTGAATTTGCGCACACCGCTTATCGTGGCCGCCTCACCGCTTTCGGATGAGATAGACGATATCAAGCGCATGGAAGACGCCGGGGCCTCGGCAGTAGTGCTTTACTCCCTCTTTGAAGAACAACTCGCGCGCGATTCCTCGGAGCTGGAACACCACCTGAGCTATGGCACGAATAGCTTCGCTGAGGCGCTGACCTTCTTTCCTGAACCTACACAATTTCACCTTGGCCCCGAAGATTATCTGAAGCATATTCGGCGCGCCAAAGAAGCCGTTGATATTCCGATCATCGCTAGTCTGAATGGGGATTCGCTTGGTGGCTGGACAAGTTATGCCAGAGAAATGCAGGAAGCCGGAGCCGATGCGCTGGAGCTAAATATCTATTACATCCCCACCAACACGGAACTTTCTGGCACGGAGGTCGAGCAAACGTATTTGGATATTTTGCAATCAGTGAAATCGCAGGTCACGATTCCGGTAGCCGTAAAGTTAAGCCCCTTTTTCAGCAATCTGGCATATACAGCGAAGCGATTGGAAGAGGCTGGAGTCAGTGGACTGGTGCTCTTCAATCGTTTCTATCAGCCGGATATTCATCTGGAAACATTGGAAGTCAAACCAAACATTATTTTAAGCACGCCACAAGCATTACGATTGCCGATGCGGTGGATTGCAATTCTTTATGGACGCATCAAGGCTGATTTAGCCGCAACCAGCGGAATTCATACGGATCAGGACATTTTGAAGATGCTGATGGCTGGTGCCAGCGTGACGCAGCTCTGTTCTGTGCTTTTTCGGTATGGAATTGATCACATTCGTGTGTTGGAACGTGACTTATGCGATTGGATGGTTGAGCATGAGTATAGTTCCGTACGACAATTGCTCGGCAGCATGAGTCAAATACATTGTGCCAATCCGGGCGAGTTTGAGCGAGCGCAATATGTTCGCGCCCTCCATAGTTTTAAGCCTGCGCACGGACACGATTCCAATCATCGGTAATGCAAAAGGAGAAAAGAATGAGTTCCAACAGCTTAACCATCACAGATAACCGAACGGGTAAGCAATACGAAATTCCCATTGAGAACGGCACCATCCGTACGATGGATTTACGCAAAATCAAAGTCGCAGATGACGATTTTGGCTTGATGGGGTATGACCCCGCTTTCACCAACACAGCGTCCACCAAAAGCAATATTACATTTATTGATGGCGACAAAGGCATTCTTCGTTATCGCGGCTATCCCATCGAACAACTGGCAGGAAAATGCACTTATCTGGAAGTGGCCTATTTAATTCTGCACGGCGAATTGCCCACCGAAGCGCAATTGAAAAATTGGAACTGGAACATTACGCATCACACGTTCATCAACGAAAACATCAAAAAGGTGTTGGATGGATTTCATTACGACGCGCATCCGATGGGGATTTTTATCAGCACGGTCAGTGCGCTTTCGACGTTTTACCCCGATGCCAAAAATATCTTTGATGCTGAAAATCGCCACAAACAAATCTATCGGTTGATTGCCAAAGTGGCGACGATTGCCGCTTTCGCCTATCGGCATCGCATCGGATTGCCCTATGCCTACCCGGACAATGATCTCAGCTTCACGGGCAATTTTCTCAATATGATGTTCAAGACCAGCGAGCTGAAATATCAGCCCAATCCGGTGCTGGAGCGCGCTCTGGATGTCTTGTTCATCCTGCATGCAGATCATGAGCAGAATTGCAGCACGAATTCGATGCGCGGCATTGGCAGTTCGCACGTTGATCCCTATTCGGCCTTAGCCGGAGCCGCCGCCGCGTTGTATGGCCCGTTGCACGGCGGTGCGAACGAAGCAGTGTTGCGAATGCTCAGTGAAATTGGCACGGTGGATCGTATTCCTGAATACATCAAACGCGTCAAGGAAGGTAATTTTAAACTGATGGGCTTTGGGCATCGGGTCTACAAAAACTACGATCCGCGCGCCCGGATTATCAAACAAGTTGCCGACGAAGTCTTTGAAGTCACCGGCAAAGACAAGCTGCTCGACGTTGCCCTCGAACTCGAACGCATTGCCCTGGATGACGAGTATTTCGTCAAACGCAAGCTGTATCCCAACGTAGATTTCTATTCTGGGATTATTTACAAAGCGATGGGCTTCCCGGTGGAAATGTTCCCCGTGCTTTTTGCCATCCCGCGCACGTCGGGCTGGATTGCACAGTGGGAAGAAATGCTGCTCGATCCTGAGCAGAAAATCGCGCGCCCGCGTCAGGTGTATCTGGGCAGCGATGAACGTGATTTTGTACCGATGGAAAACCGGAATCCAAGTTAGGATGAACCCGGAGCCTGAGGGAGAGAAAGAGGGAAGGAGAGAAGGAGAGACACGGCGACAACGCGCAGGTACTTCTCTCTCGCCCCTCACTCGTTCTCCCTGTCTCTCCCTCCCGTGTTCTGCGTTTTCATCCCAAAGGCTGTACGTGGATGAGTGATCCGTCGGTTAGGAGGATCATCCATGAACGACGACACAGCGATCCGTCGCGATTTTTTGAAAGGAGCCGCTGCAAGTCTTCTGGTGATGTTTTCAGAAGACGATTTATTGGCAGCCAGTCTCAGGCAAACCACCCCATCCACTCCCCCAGTGAAATTTGGACTGATTGGCGTCGGCCAATGGAGCAAGGAAATTCTAGCGACGATTTCCCGCTCTCAATCGGCCCGAATTTCCGCCCTCTGCGATCCCTATCAACCCGCCCTGAAAAAAGCGTTAGAAACCGCGCCAAACGCGATGACGACCAACGATTACCGCAAGGTGGTGGAATCGCCAGAAGTCGAAGCCGTCATCATCGCTACGCCTACGCACTTGCACAAAGACATCGTGCTGGCCGCCTTGCAAGCAGGCAAACACGTCTATTGTGAAGCCCCTTTCGCCCACACGATTGACGATGCCAAAGCCATTGCCAGCGCGGCACAAGCCAATCCCAAATTGAAATTCCAGGCGGGGTTGCAAGGACGTTCCAATGCGATGTACCGCCACATCTCAAACTTCATTCGTACAGGCGTGCTGGGCAGTCCGGCACAGGTTATTTCGCAATGGAATAAAAAGCTCAGTTGGCGACGCGCCGCACCGACGCCGGAACGCGAAGCAGAATTGAACTGGCATTTATCCAAACAATCTTCCATCGGATTGCCCGGTGAGATTGGCATTCATCAGTTCGATCTTGTGAATTGGTATCTGAAGTCGTTGCCCATCGCTGTCTCAGGCTTCGGTTCGACGATAAACTGGAAGGATGGCCGCGACGTGCCAGACACAGTGCAATGCGTGTTGGAATATCCCAATAACGTGCGAATGATGTTCACTTCGACGCTGGTCAGTTCGTTCAGCAACTCGTACACCTTGTTCCAAGGCAGCAATAGCAGTCTGATGCTCCGCGAAAAGCGAGGCTGGATGGTGAAGGAAGCGGATTCGGCCTTGCTCGGTTGGGAGGTTTACGCTCGCAAAGAAAACCTGCACGACGAAACGGGCATTTGCATGGTGGCGGATGCGACGAAGCTGCTGGAAGAAGGCAAGGAACCGGGCAAGGAATCTTCGATGGAAACGCGGCAATCAGCGCTCTCGCTGGCGTTCGATAACTTTGCGCAAAGCATCCGCGAAAACACAAATCCCATTGGCAGTGTGTTAGATGGCTATCGCGCTACAGTCACCGCCATCAAAGCGCACGAGGCTGTGATGTCAGGCAACAAGATCGCAATTCCCAAATCCATTTTTGATTTGAACTAGACCAGGAGGGTCATTGTATGAATCGGCAAAATCACACCCAGGAATTATCCAGACGCGATTTTATTAAATCCACCGGAGTCAGCGCGGGGCTGCTCGCTACGCCCTCGCTTTTTCATTCCGAAACAATTGCGGCAACCACCTTCCCTTCCAAAGTTCTCGGTGCGAATGATCGTATCAACTACGGCTTTGTTGGCGTTGGGGGGATGGGAGCAAAACATCTTTCGATCATCAAAGAATTCTCGGCGACTGAAAATGTCGCGGTGTTAGCCGTGGCCGATGTCTTTGACAAACGACGACAGGAGGCCAAGACCAAAGCAGAACTCACAGACGCGCAAATTTTTAATGAATATCGCAAGGTACTCGACAACAAAGATATTGATGTGGTCGTCATCGCTACGCCCGATCACTGGCACGCGCGCATTGCGATGGAAGCGATGCAGGCCGGAAAACATATCTATGTCGAAAAACCGATGACGCGTACGTTGGAGGATGCGTTCAAGCTCTACGACACCGCAATGCAAACCAAACGCTGGGTGCAGGTCGGTTCACACGGATGCAGTGATCCGAAATGGCACAAAGCCCGCGAGATTGTCCAATCCGGCAAGCTTGGCAAAATGCTCTGGGCACAGGGCAGCTATTGCCGCAACAATCCCAAAGGCGAATGGAATTACAAAATCGAACCTGAAGCGATTGAGCAAAACATTGATTGGACAACGTGGCTCGGCAGTACACCGAAACGCCCCTTCAATGCTGAACGATTTTACCGTTGGCGCAAATACTGGGATTACGGCAACGGCATCATTGGTGATTTGTGGCCGCATCGTCTGCATCCGTTGATGCTGGCAATGGCGATGAATGAATTTCCCAAGAGCGTCGCATGCATCGGCGGCATCCTTTGCGACACCGACAAAGGTCGTGGCGAACCGCGCGAAGTCGCAGACACCACGATGGTCGTCGTCGAATTCCCCTGTGGCGCGATGATTCATCTGGCGGGTTCCACCGTCAACGAACGCGGCGTCGAAGACATTATTCGTGGCCAAAAAGCTGACCTGTTATTCGGCGGCGGTAAAGTGCAAATCCAACCCGAACGCCCCTACGTCGAAGATCTTGATGCCAGCGATGAAACGCCGCCTGACGCAGGCGAAACGCACGCCAAACATCAAAAGAATTTCATTGATTCGCTGCGTGCCAACAAAGCGCCCAACTGCGATATTGAATTGGCGATTCGCGTCCAAACCGTCGTGTCACTCGCTGAAGAATCCTATCGCAAAGGCCGGATGGTGCATTTCGATCCGGTGAAGCGAAGAGTCAGTTAGCTTTCTTACAATGAGGCGGAAGCCCGACTGTGAAGGAAGGCGCAGAGTATAAAACGCCCTCCTTCACAGTCGGGCTTCTGCCACAACTCTCTTGCGGTAATAAAGCTTTATGAACTGCGTCCAACTCTCAACGCACACGATGGCGACGCGATTTGAGTTAGTGTTGTATGGCAACAATCGCTCTCGACTGCGAGCCGCAGGCGAAGAAGCCTTAGGAGAGATCGAACGCCTTGCCGCGCAACTCAGCTTTTACGCCCCTGACAGCGAAATCCACCATCTCAACACACACGCTGCGATAACTCCGGTACGCGTTAATCCTCGCTTATTTTCCTTGCTGAAATCCTGCGCGGAGTTGACGAAAAAAACCGATGGCACGTTTGATGTCACAATTGGGCCCCTGATGCGCGCCTGGCGGTTTGTAAATGAAAAAGGCGCATTGCCAACGGAAGAAGAAATTGCACAGGCCCTGAGCCAAACCGGGATGAAGCACGTGCTATTTGACGAAGAAACCTGCTCTGTGCAATTCGATCATCCCGGAATTGAAATTGAGCTGGGAGGCTATGGCAAAGGCTACGCAATTGAACGCGCGCTTGAATCGCTGCGGGAAAATGGCGTGACAAATGCGCTCTTGCACGGTGGGACAAGTTCGATTGCGACGATTGGTTCGCCGCCAAATGATGCGCATTGGAAAATTGCCTTGCACCCGCCGTTGGCGGGCACGATGAATTTAAAAAATGACGCGATGTCCGTCTCTGCTGTTCACGGCAAATCATTCATCGTGGATGGGCGCGTTTATGGGCACGTGCTGAATCCGAAAAATGGATGGCCGGTGAATGGTGCGCAGGCTGCGGTTGTGCAGGGCATTTCGGCTTCAGTTTGTGAAGCACTTTCGACGGCATTGTTGGTGAAAGGTGCGGATTGGTTGCCGCAGTTGGCGGAATACTTTCCTGGTTATGTTGGGCTGGTGGCAAGTTAAAGTTGCTCAGAAAAAATAATTACCTCATGCCTACGCGAAGACCTGGGAGCGCAGGCGTCTCGCCTGCTTTTGTCGCAGCGAAGCGGAGACAACTTCTTGGCAGATCGCCAATTTAAGATAAAGGGGTTGCTTGCCGAAAACCGAGCGCGTCTTGACAGGCTATCAGCAGGCGAGACGCCTGCGCTCCCAGGCGCTCCGCGTATTCCTTTTTCATTCCTTTTCCAACACAAAGAACCCGGTTTCGCCCCCGCCCGAAGTCACATTCACAATCGGCGTCGTTGCTAATCGCACCATCGCGCCATGCACAGTGCCGCGAAACAGAAAAGGGTTGGTGTCCACGTACATCGGCTGAAATCCCCAATCCTCAGTCGTAAAAACGGGGAACTCTTCCTGATATAATGAAACTAATTCCTGCACGATGTAATCGCCGTGCAAGGCTTTGGCAATTGCCTCGTCCCACTGCGTTTCTGTGGCAAGGTTTCCAAAGAAAATGCCGCGCCCGCCATAGTCATCATTCGGCTTTAAAATAAACAAAGCGCGATTTTTTCGGATGTATTCAATCAAATCCACTTCTCTGCCAAGATGCTGCGTCATTCGTTCCTGCACTCTTCGCGTCCACGGAACGCAGTCGTGAAGCACTTGCTGCTGCGAAGCGGTAAACCAATGCTGATTCCCTTCATCCGTCAGGAATTCAAACGTAGCTTTTTTGTGCAGAAGTTTGCAGCGGAATGAATTAATCAGGCAAACATCGTGATTGGCATACGCGCGCACCAACGGATGAGACAAATCGTACTTCGATAAAAACTCGTGAATCACAACGCGCTTGTAAACCAAATCTATTTTGAAATCGCCGCGTTGCAACTTGCCGTGCTGATACTCGATTTCATCGGGCGTACAAATAATCGTTGGCACGCCGCAACTGACAAAGTAATTGCGCAACAGCAAAAACTCATGCGATGTTGGCAGGTCTTCCCAATCCAGAATCGCGATGCGTGGTGTGCCTTTGCCGCCCCATTCGCGCCAGGTTTCCAGCAAGCTTTGCAACAAGCTGATTTCGGGACGAAACTGGTACATCCGATGCCGCTCGGCGACGTTTTGCAGCGCACGAACTTCAAACAAAATCTGATTCAGTCCCGCTTGATCCAGAATACTGGAAGGCGTTTCGCCGTTGTATTCAACGAAGCGAACCTGATCGTCAATCACAAAGCTATCCACCCGCGTAGTGATCGCAATTTGCGACGCTCCGTGATCTATCTCGACCAGCGCACGCTCTTTTTCTGTCAGGCCGATTTGATCCAACCTGTCTGCATCCGCCAGCAAAGCGGCTCCGAGCGTTTCCATCGCACCATTCAGTTGCTGAGCGCAATATGCCAGCCGGTCGTACTGTGTTCGTGTGAGAAAATGTGGTCGCAGCGAAACGCCCAATTCACGCTGTCCATACAGCATGTGATATGCCGCCATGCCAGATTTCAGACGGGCAAACAAATCCGGCGTCAAGCTCGGATCGTTCGCCAGATGCGTGTGGTATTCCGCAATGACTTGCTCTCGTAAGTTAGGATTCATACGCAGTTATTGGACGCCAACGATGTTTCCGTCCTCGTCCACATCCATTTTGGCGGCCTGTGGGACTTTCGGCAGTCCCGGCATCAACATCATAGCTCCGGCGACGACCACGACAAACCCAGCGCCCGCCGATAAGTTCGCATCTGTCACCGTCAACGTCCATCCGGTAGGAGCGCCAGGAATATTCGGCTTATCGGTAAATGACGAAGGCGTCTTTGCCATACAAACCGGCAAATGCCCAAAGCCGAGCGCGGTGAATCGTTGCAACTTCTTGCGCGCCTCAGAATCCATGTACACCGCACCTGCGCCGTAAATCTCTTTGGCAATGACCGAAACTTTTTCTTCCAGGCTGAGGCTGGCAGCATACAATGCTTTGGCTTCATCCGGCTGATTTGACTGTGCCAATGTCGTAACTTTTTCAGCTAATTCCAACGCGCCGGCACCGCCTTTTTCAAAGACTTCGACGACTGCGCTTTCGACCTGATTTTCACGGCAGAAATTTTGCACGATGGCGAGTTCTTCGGTTGTGTCGGAGGGAAAACGATTGATTGCCACCACGACGGGCACCTTGAATTTACGCAGATTGTCCAAGTGTCTTTCCAGATTGCACAAGCCTCTTCGCAATGCAGCACCATCGCTTTCCATTGGCGCGTCAGCCGTCGCTCCGTGCGCTTTTAAGGCTTTGACCGTTGCAATCAACACAGCAACCGAAGGCTTGATGCCGGACGCAGGCATGATGATATCGAAGTATTTTTCTGCGCCTAAATCCGCGCCAAAGCCGGATTCATTCACCACGTACTCCGCCAACGCCAGGGCCATTTTCTGCGACACCACGCTGCTGGTGCCGTGCGCGATGTTGGCGAATGGCCCGGTGTGAACAAATGCAGGAGTGTTTTCGCTGGTCTGCACCAGATTTGGCATGATGGCTTCATTCAGCAAAACCATCATCGCACCCGTCGCTTGTAAATCTCGCACGCGAATCAGGTTTCCATCCAAACTGTAGCCAAGCACGATTTCATTCAGCCGATGCCGTAAATCCGCGCGTGAAGTCGCGAGTCCCAGCACAGCCATGATTTCTGACGCCGCTGTGATCACGAATCCAGTTTCACGCGGGACGCCACTCGACTTTCCGCCCAGACCTACTACCAGATGGCGCAGCGCGCGATCATTCATATCCATCGTGCGCGGCCAGAAAATATTGTCCACGTCAAAGCGGAGTTCGTTGCTGTGATGAATATGCGAATCAATTGTCGCGGCCAATAAATTATGCGCTGACGTAACCGCGTGAAAATCTCCGGTGAAGTGCAGATTAATGCGTTCTGCCGGATGAACCTGCGCTTTGCCTCCGCCCGCTGCCCCGCCTTTGACGCCAAAAACCGGGCCAAGCGATGGCTCGCGCAACGTCACGATGGCCTTCTTCCCCAATTGATTTAGCGCCTGCGATAAGCCAATCGAAACCACGGTCTTCCCTTCACCGTGCTTCGTGGGTGTGATCGCAGTTACCAGAATCAGTTTGCCCTGCGCCGCTCGCTTCTCATTCGCCAGCAGCCGCAATCGAAGCTTGGCCATCTGCTGACCGTAATACACCAAATATTCATCAGGAATTTGCAGTTGATCGGCAATCTGCCGAATCGGTAGGATCGGATTTTGCAAATGGATAATCCTTCCTTTCCATTACAGTAAAGCAATGTTGTGATGTGTGTTTGGTGCAGCAAACGGCTATTCTTTCAACGGCGGGAGTATAGCACATCAAGGATGACCGGCAGCATCGCGACTGCTGTTGTGCCCTATGTTTGCGCATTCATCCATTCCATTGCCGTCGCCTCGTCCTGTTCAATCGCCATCTCTACACCGCGTTTGGCAACATTAAGCAGGTGTTTTGATTCGTCCTGGGTACGAAATGATTCATTGACTTTATCAACCAACAGATTTTGTAGCGAAATTGGCGGAATAGCGATCTGCAATGATTCAATTACCGGAATAGTCAAATTAGTTTGAATACCGCCCGTATTTGCTTGTTCAACCTGCATTCTTCCAACCATCGCATTCATATACAATGCCAAGTAATCAGGTGTTAAGTTGGAGGTATTTAGTCGTACACGAATGAAATAGCTGCCAAAGACAGAACCACTCAGCTCAGGTGTGATGACAACAGCTAATCCAAGCGTTCCACTTCGAGAAATAATCATGTCAGCCGTTCTCACGGTTGCTGAAGCTTCAGAGGCAGCAGCAGCCGGAGAAATATATTTAAGGCTTTCAGGATCAAAACGATATTGATTTACGTCAGCAATGCGTAGAAATGGAACACCTTGATTGATATATTCGAGTTTAGTGGAAGAGCCATAATGTAGGGGGTCAGACATTGAGCCAAGCGAGCAAAGTTTCCAGGCATTGCCATTTGTAAGAGCTGCCAATCGCTTTAATAACTCGTCATATTTCGGTTGGTAATATTCCGCATCCAGCCTGCCTGTTTGGAGAAAACTTTGCTGGAAAGTTTTGACGGCGATTTGTTCGGCGGAGGGTTGCCAGTCGTGCAAGCCCAATTCATCCAGCAACAGATTTTCGGCTTCGGCGTACAGGGCTTTGCTTTGTTTGAGTTTTTCAAAGGAGCTATGAATCAGGGCTTCTATGTTTATTTGGAGTTGATTTGAAGGCGTAAAAACCAACAGCGAACTCAAATCTTCAATGTTGATACCTGCCTGGACAGTGCCTCTCGTTTTTCGGAGGAGTAGGGAATGTCCATAAGAACAGTTCAGATAGGCAATTAGATAAAATGGGTTGATCGCTTTTGAATGAAAGACGGTGCTTTTGCAGCTAAATATTGCCGAAGAGGTGCTTTCTGTGACAATAGATGCATTTCCTAGAGTACCGACAACTGATACCAATATATCACCGAGATGCAAGCTGTATTTAGAAAGCCGCTTGAAATCAGCTTCAGGAATATAAACATTATCATCGTCCTTAAGAAAGAAAGGCTTCACATCCTTCCCTCTCACGTAGCGATAAATAGCATCCGAGATATAGTTTTCGACATTGAATTCCGAACCAAATGGGCCAGTCAGAAAGGAACCAAGCATTCCCAGACTTTGATTTGGAAGGCAACTCAATACGTGTTCCATTTTCAGAAATTTTCTTTGGTAATATTCTGCGTCTAACCTACGCGATTCTTCCAATACAGATAGTTCGATTTCGGTTATTTCCAGCCCGTCCAACAAGCGTTTGTATTTCGCTTCGTCGAACGGGCGATTCAAAAAAAACTTAAGGACTCTTTCTTCGCAAATTCGCTGAATGCTTCGGCGATGCCGTCTTCGGTGAGGCCGTCGTGATTGAATAAATCGTGGTCTACGATCCAGTGACCGTGCGTGTCGCGCAAATAATCTACGCCTTCGTCGGTGACGTGGACGCGATAGATTTTCTCGCCGGAATTGTCTTTGCCGGGTTTGCGTTGCGTGGCAAAGAAAATGTTGTAATCGTCCGTGCGCGGACAGTACGCACCTGCATTCGGGTCATCATTCCATTTTTGCACCAGCAACACACTGGTTTTCGTGCCTGTGTGCGGTTTGAAGGTGTTGCCGTGCAAACCGACTACGCCAAGAATGCGGCAACGTTCGGCAATGAATTCGCGGATTCGTTTGTCAGACGAATTATTGAAACGACCTTGCGGCAACACAATCGCCATGCGTCCGCCTGGTTTTAAGAAATCCAGATTGCGTTCAATAAACAAAATGTCACGCCCGACCGCCGATTCAGATTTGCCGTTGCCTTTGCGCCCCAGTTCATATTTGGAAATCATCCGCGATTCTTTGATGTCGCCCGCAAATGGCGGATTCGCCATCAACACATCAAACTGAAATTGCTTGTAGCTGTTTTTATCCGCGCGCAATTTCTTCAATCGCTTGAAACCTTCGTTGTAAGTATCCGTCCAATCCTCTTCATCGGCGCGTTCGTCCCAGCGTTCATAATCCAGCGTGTTCAGATACAAAACATTGGTTTGTCCGTCGCCTGCGATTAAATTCAAGGTGCGAGCCACGCGCACACTCTTTTCATCAAAATCAATCGCAAAAACTTTGTCGCGGACATATCTGTCACAGCGCGGCGGTTTCTTTTCAGCGGTAAACAAATGCGACGCCGCAAGGCCGAGGTCGGCATAAATTTGTTTCCAAACGTAGAAGATGCCGTGAACGGTGAAGCCCGAAGAACCCGCCGCCGTATCAATTAAAAACTCCTCTTCCTGCGGATTCAGCATTTTCACGCACATATCAATCACATAACGCGGCGTGAAATATTGTCCCTTTTCGCCTTTGCTGGATTTGTTGACGAGGTATTCAAACGCTTCGTCAATGATTTCTAAATTCGAGTTGAAGAATTTGACGTTTTGCAGCGAAGCGACACACACAGACAGATGCGAGCGCGACAAAGAGATTTTGGCATCTTTGCTGAACACGCCTTCCCATTCGTTTTTCGCTTCGTCAAAGAGCGTTTGAATTTTGCTCCGCAACTGCGCTTCAGTTTGCCCGGTGTTGCGAAATTCGAGCAACCGTCGCGGGTCGCGCGTGCCTTCGTATTCGTCGTAAAGCTTGGTAAAAATCAGCTTGAAGACTTCCTCAAAAACATCCACGCCCGCGTTCGCTAAAACTTCGTCTTCCATTTCCAGAATCAAATCGCGCAACGATTTCCCTTCGGTCGTCAGCTTATCTTTGGCGATTAAATCAGCAATGCGAAACTGTTCATTGATGATGTCGGCGAGCGTTTGCCGCGCGTTCGGAATGTCCGTAAGGTCTTCAAAATAGTTCGGGTCTTTGCGGTTATAAAACGAAATTGCGCCGCCATTCGTCCAAACGCCAATCGGCGCACCTGTTGCGTGACAATAGGATTTCAACTGATCCTTGCCGTCTTTTAATTTCGGCTTTTTGAGTTCGACGATGATGAAAGCGGTGTTCGCGTGGTGTTCATCAAGAATGACAATGTCAGCTTTCTTTTTGTCTGAACCCATTTGCACAACCCATTCCACCGCCAGGCGATCTTTCGGATATTTGTAATGGCTGACTAACCGATGCAAATACAGTTGGCGCACGATCTCTTCGGGCGTGAGTTTTATTTCTTTTTCACGCACCAAACATTTGACGTGATAGGTCGTTTTGCCATTGCTGCCTTTGGCAAAGATCAATCTCTCAAAAGCAGCGATTTCGTTTTCATTGAATATTTTCAGGTCGTAGTTCGTGTCGCGGAGAATGGTTTGAATAATCATCGGGGATTGTTGTTTCAGTTTGAATTTCAGGAGAAACGCGAAGCGCCTGGGAGCGCAAGCGTCTCGCTTGCCATTGGCGTAGCGAAGGCGGAGCCAACTATTTGCGAGTGGGGATGCTAAAGATAAACGGAATTTTTGGCAAGGTGCGTGAGCGCGTTCTTCACGCGCTCACGAGCAAGCGGGACGCTTGCGCTCCCAGGCGCTTCGCGTCGCCAATTATGATGCTGCCGCTTGCGTGTATTCATCGGTCGGCACGCACACGCAGAACAGATTGCGGTCGCCGTACACGTTGTCAATGCGGCTCACCGGAGACCAGTATTTATCGGTGCGCGACACGCCTTTCGGGAAGACTCCTTCGGCGCGCGTGTATTTGCGATTCCATTCTTCATCGGCGAGGTCGTGAACGGTGTGCGGCGCGTGACGCAGCGGCGAATCGGAGATGGCAAAGCGTCCAGTTTCGACTTCACGGATTTCGTTGCGAATCGAAATCATCGCATCGCAGAAACGATCCAACTCATACAACGATTCAGATTCGGTGGGTTCGATCATCAACGTACCTGCAACGGGAAAGCTCATCGTCGGCGCGTGGAAGCCGTAATCAATCAGGCGTTTTGCAATGTCGTCTACCGTCACGCCGGAAGTATTTTTTAAGCTGCGCGGATCAATGATGCACTCGTGGGCGACGCGACCATTTTCGTTTTTGTAGAGCACCGGAAAATGTTCGTCCAACCGTTTGGCCATGTAATTGGCGTTGAGAATTGCCATCTTCGTCGCGTCCGTCAATCCTTCGCCCCCCATCATCAAAATGTAGGCATAGGAAATCGGCAGAATTGAGGCAGAGCCATACGGTGCCGCTGACACTGCGCCCACTGGAGCCGTGCCACCGTCAACGACAGGATGCCCCGGCAGGAATGGCGCAAGGTGCGCTTTGACGCCGATTGGCCCCATGCCAGGGCCACCGCCGCCGTGCGGAATGCAGAAGGTTTTGTGCAGATTTAGGTGGGAAACATCTGCGCCATAATCACCGGGACGCGCCAATCCAACCTGCGCGTTCAGATTCGCGCCATCCAAATACACTTGTCCACCGTGCTGATGCACAACCTCACAAAGCTCTCGGATTTGCACTTCAAACACGCCGTGCGTTGACGGATACGTCACCATCACCGCTGCCAGATTGGCGGAATGTTGCTCAGCTTTGGCCTTGAGATCAGTCAGGTCAACATTGCCATTTTCATCGCATTTCGTGACGACGACTTCCATGCCAACCATATGCGCGGAAGCGGGATTTGTTCCGTGCGCAGAGGAAGGAATCAGGCAGATGTTACGATGACCTTCGCCGCGACTCTGATGATAGCCGCGAATCGCCAACAGCCCGGCATATTCGCCTTGCGCGCCGGAGTTCGGTTGCAGCGACACCGCATCATAGCCCGTGATTTCGCACAGCCAACGCTTCAAATCCTCAAACATTTCGTGATAGCCCGCCGCCTGTTCGGCAGGTGCGAACGGATGCAGCGCGCCAAATTCCGGCCACGTTACAGGAATCATTTCCGTGGTCGCGTTCAGCTTCATCGTGCAGGAACCGAGCGGAATCATCGCGCGATCCAACGCCAAATCACGATCTGCCAGCTTGCGCATATACCGCAGCAATTCTGTTTCGGAACGATAGCGATGAAACACGGGATGCGTCAGGAATTCAGATTTGCGAGCAAGCGTTTCAGGCAATGATGACGCGGCTTCGGTGGCAATGTCGTCGAAATGCAAAGCGCCGCCGAACGCCCACCAAACCGCTTCGATGATGGCAGGCGTGGTGGATTCATCAAGCGAGATGCCAAGCGCGTTCTCGCCAACAATACGGAAGTTAAGTTTCTCGTCTGCACCGCGCGCAATGATTTCGCTTTGCTGTTCGCCAACCGCAACGGTGACGGTGTCGAAGAACGTTCCGTTTTGAATGTCAAAGCCGAGCTGGCGCAAGCCTGCGGCCAACACGGTCGTTTTACGATTCACTTCGCGGGCGATGTGCGTCAAGCCTTCGGGGCCATGATAGACGGCATACATCGAAGCCATCACTGCAAGTAAAACCTGCGCAGTGCAAATGTTCGAGGTCGCCTTTTCGCGGCGAATATGTTGCTCGCGTGTTTGCAGCGACAACCGATAAGCCGTTGCCTTTCGTGCATCAATCGAAACGCCAACCAATCGCCCAGGCATCGCACGTTTGTAGGCGTCTTTGACGCACATATATGCCGCGTGCGGGCCGCCATAGCCCATCGGCACGCCGAAACGTTGCGCCGACCCGATGGCGATGTCTGCGCCGAGTTCGCCGGGGGACGCAAGCAACGTCAAAGCCAATAAATCTGCGGCAACGACGGCGATGCCACTGCTGGCCTGTACGGTTTTGATTGCCGGGCGCAAATCCCGAATCGCGCCACCTGAACCGGGATATTGAAAGATTGCACCGAAGACGCTACAGCTTTGCAAATCGGTCAGCGGATCGCCGACGATCAGTTCCCAGTCGAGCGGTTCCGCGCGCGTTTGCAACAAGGCCAGCGTCTGCGGATGGACGTCTTTGTCTACAAAAAAGCGGTTCGATTCCGATGTGCAAACGCGCTTTGCCAATGCCATCGCTTCGGCGGCAGCGGTTGCTTCGTCCAGCAACGATGCATTCGCCACATCCAAGCCAGTCAAATCGCAAATCATCGTTTGGAAGTTGAGTAACGCTTCAAGGCGACCTTGTGAGATTTCGGGTTGATACGGTGTGTAGGCGGTGTACCACGCGGGATTTTCGAGAATGTTACGCTGAATTACGGTTGGTAAAATTGTTCCCGAATACCCCTGCCCGATAAGCGAGGTAAAGACCTGATTCTTCTCTGCAATGGCGCGCATTTTCGCCAGGGCTTCTGTTTCCGAATGCGGTATCACACAAGCCAGTGGTTGCTGTTGCCGGATGTTGTGCGGAATGGTTTGGGCAATCAGATCATCCAGATTCGCAGCCCCGACAACTTTCAGCATGGCAACAATGTCAGTTGGCGATGGGCCAATGTGGCGACGGGAAAAATTCGTGGCAGGTATTTGGGTCATGACGGTCGTACTCTCAAAAAAGGCATTGGCTGCGTTGCGATGACAGCCGGGATGAATGCCCTATCTGTATGTTTGCCTGAGAGTGTTATCCCGTCGGCGGGGTCAGTGCATGATGCCTGAGCCTCTTTCCAGAATCGTGAAAAGTCAGACGGTCCTTTTGCCTGAGAGTTTCCAAGGGCGGTTGCTCCTTCGGCGCTGAATATTCAGTCTCTCCCGTTCCTGACTTACAATGAACTTTCCTGCATGGTGTGGGATGAAAACGGGTTTGTCAACCAAGCCGAAAATCTACGTTGTGGCAAAAAATCGGCGTTATTGGCCCGGATCGGGATTCCACCAACAATCCCCTTTGTCTTTTCTGGCGATCAATGCACGCTGACGAATTTCTTCCATTTGGGCTGGGGATAAGGGCTGAAAATCCTGCGCTGCGGCAAAGGCGGCATCCTGCTCGTTTGGAAAACTCAGGCCGAGCAACGCAACATCGGGATCAAGGGTCAGCGTGTAATGCAAACATTCGCTCACGCTCAACCGAGGCAACACAGCTTCAGCCTCATTACTTCCACCCGACGAAAATTTGCCGCGCGGACGCAATTGCAACGGTTGATTGTACCCAACAGTATCACCGAGCAATTTGCCTGCGCCAAAGGTCTTGAAACAAACGGTGCCAACATTTTTCGCTTTCGCCAAAGGCAAGACTTCGGCGATATATCGAATGTCAACAAATGGGCCAACCGGGAACATCACGATGTCGCATAAATCCGCCTGCAATGCGGCTAATAGAACTTCGGGATGATGCGAGGAAATCCCGCGAAAACGCGTCTTTCCAGCCTTGATACAATCGGCCAGTTGATCGAAGCCGCCACCTGGTTCTGTCAATCGCTGAAGCGTTTCGAGCTTTGACAGATTGTGAAAGACGAAGGCGTCTGTGTACTCAAGTTGTAATCGTTTCAGCGAGGCTTCGATTTGTGGTGCGACATCCTGCTCAAGCTCATCAATCTTGTCTATGACGAACATCTTTTCCCGTACCCCCTTGATCGCGGCACCAACGACCTCTTCTGAATACCCATCTTCATAGCCCGGAGCCGTATCAATGACATTCAATCCCGCATCTATTGCACGACGGGCGGTATTGACAAGGGTTGCGAGCGGAAGATTGCGGTCAGCGAGATCACCGATGCCCAAGGCGGTAGCAGTGAAATTTGTTAATCCGAGCACGCGACGAGGGGCAAAAGTGAAAGTAGTTTCTAGTTGCATGAAATTATCATACAGGGGTCGAACGACATTTCTAAATCCTTGAGTCAGGCATTTTGAACTAATGCTTGCAAGTCTGCTAATTCTCAGGCATGATCCAACTGTTCAATCCTTCTCTCGCGCATCAACGGTGATGCGCC
>JAFDVL010000067.1 GCA_018268995.1 Acidobacteriota bacterium
GCCAGTTCGCTGAACAAAATCCTGCGCGATGTAAAACCCGACGAAATTTACAATCTCGGCGCACAATCCCACGTGCGCGTCAGCTTTGACATCCCAGAATACACGGGCGAAATCACGGGGCTGGGAACATTGCGCTTGTTAGAGGCGATCCGTGAAACAGGCATTTCACCGCGCTTTTATCAGGCCTCGTCGTCCGAACTGTACGGCAAGGTGCAGGAAATTCCACAAACGGAAACGACGCCGTTTTATCCGCGCAGCCCATATGCGGCGGCCAAGCTTTATTCTTATTGGATTACTGTCAATTATCGTGAAAGCTATGGCCTGTTTGCCTGCAATGGCATTCTCTTCAATCACGAAAGCCCACGTCGCGGCGAAACCTTTGTGACGCGAAAAGTGACGAAGGCCGCAGCGGCGATCAAGCTGGGATTACAAGATAAGCTTTATCTGGGAAATCTGGACGCCAAACGCGACTGGGGCTTTGCCGGTGATTATTGCGAAGCGATGTGGTTGATGCTGCAACAGGACAATCCAGACGATTACGTGATCGCAACAGGCGAAACGCATTCCATCCGCGAATTGTTGGACGAATCCTTTGGACATCTGGGGTTGGATTGGAATCAATATGTTGAAATTGATCCGCGCTATTACCGTCCGGCAGAGGTGGATTTATTGATCGGCGATGCCTCAAAAGCACGGCGTGTTTTAGGGTGGGAACCCAAAGTGAAATTCAAAGACCTGGTGAAAATGATGGTGGATGCCGATTTAGAAGCCCTGAAAGGAACTTCTCCTTTGAAGGCAAGTCGAAGTTCAGTGATTTAACTTTTGCCACGAATTGGCACGTTAGTCCCGCGAGCAGTAGCAATCGTTGCTCATCCGGCAGTTCGTGCCAATTCGTGACAACCAAAAAACTATGACCTTCCCATTTCAAAACGTAGTGGTGACCGGGGGAGCTGGATTTCTGGGTTCCTATGTTGTCGAGAAGCTGAAAGTCAGAGGCTGCGAAAAAATATTCGTGCCTCGTCGCGCTGAATATGACTTGGTGCAGGCAGATGCGATCAAACGGCTCTACGACGATGCGCAACCTGATCTGGTCATTCACTTGGCGGCGGTGGTGGGCGGTATTGGAGCGAATCGCAAAAATCCGGGCAAGTATTTTTACGACAATCTGATGATGGGCGTGCAGCTGATTGAAGAGGCCCGTTTGCGCGGAATCAAAAAGTTTGTGGCGACAGGAACGATATGCGCATACCCAAAATTTACGCCGGTGCCATTCAAAGAGGGTGATCTTTGGAATGGGTATCCAGAAGAAACCAACGCGCCGTACGGGATTGCTAAAAAAGCGATGCTCGTACAATCCCAATCGTATCGCGAGCAATACAGCTTCAATTCGATTTTCCTGCTGCCCGTAAATCTTTATGGGCCACGCGACAACTTTGATTTGGAAAGTTCGCATGTGATTCCTGCCTTGATCCGCAAGTGCGTTGAGGCGGTTCAGACAGGCGCGCCGGAAGTCCAATGTTGGGGCACTGGGCAGGTCACGCGTGAGTTTTTATATGCGGATGATTGTGCAGAAGGCATCCTGTTGGCGGCTGAAAAATACAACAAATCGGAACCCGTAAATTTAGGCGCAGGCTTTGAAATTTCGATCAAAGCCCTGGCTGAAAAAATCGCCCAACTGACGGGCTTTACCGGGCGATTGGTCTGGGATTCTTCCCAGCCTGACGGCCAGCCGCGTCGTTGTTTGGATGTCACACGTGCCGAAAACGAATTTGGCTTTCGCGCGAAGATGGGCTTTGATGAAGGATTGCGACAAACAATTGATTGGTACAAAAAAGACAGAGGTTTTTCCGCTTGTTCTGCCTGAAACGAGCGAAATCAACGGACGCCTCGTACTTTTTCGGTTCTTAATTTAAGCGAGCTTTTATGCGCACTTACCTCACCCTCTTTTTTATCTCGCTCATTTTGACGTTGTTCCTGACGCCACAGGCGCGCCGAGTGGCTACCGCTTTGGGGGCCGTGGATATACCAGACAATGAGCGTCGTGTTCACAAAGCGCCAACCCCGCGCATGGGGGGCGTGGCAATTTATGTCGCATTTTTGCTGACGTTGCTTTGTGTTCCCCTGTTCGGGTCCGGCGTCAGCCAGACATTTAGCGAAGATTTGCGTTGGTATGGAGCAATAGTTGCCCCTGGAACGCTAATTTTCTGGTTGGGAATATACGATGATTTGCGTGGCTCAAGCGCTTGGCTAAAAATAGTCGTGCAAGTAGTGGCTGCTGCAATGTTATATGGTTTTGGCTTTGGAATAACTATTTTGTCATTACCATTTGGAGATGCTTGGGTACTACCTTGGTGGCTAAGCTTTCCGTTAACTGCATTGTGGATAGTTGGAATTACAAATGCATTTAATTTAATAGATGGAATTGATGGCTTGGCTGCTGGCGCCTCTGCTTTTGCACTTCTTTCGATTCTGTTTTTTTCTCTCACAATGGGGCGCGAGACAGTAACTCTTACTTCGGCAGTTTTACTAGGGACTGTCATTGGATTCCTATATTTCAATTTTAGCCCTGCTTCCATTTTTCTGGGCGATTCAGGGAGCCTATTTTTAGGCTTCATGGTTGCTGCGCTTTCGTTGGCAGGGGCACAAAAAGGCACAACTGCAATTGCTATTGCAATTCCATTAGTCTCTTTTGGCCTGCCTGTGTTAGATGTTGGATTGGCAATCGTCCGGCGATTTCTGCGTGGTCGACCGCTCTTACAAAGTGATCGTGGTCATATCCACCATCGGTTATTGGATCACGGATTGTCGCATCGCCAGACTGCAATCCTCTTGTATGGCGTTTGCGGATTATTTTCACTGTTTGGTTTATTGCTATTAAATCCAGCACGTTCTGTTTCGGCGCTGGTCTTTTGCGTGATTGGCGTGTTAGTTGTCGTTGGTGTGCAGCGATTGCGCTACCCTGAATTTGAGGAACTTGGCAGCGCGATTCGCCGCCGCGTGGCTACGCATCGAAAGACTTTGGCTGTGAATGTCGGGGTGCGGCATTTGAATCTGGATTTAAAGAAAGTCACCAATCTGGAGCGATTCTTCGCAGTCTTGTCGGAAATCGCTGCGGCCAGTGAATTCGAGGGGATTAAGCTGGAGATCAGAACCGAGATTCTGCCTAACTGGAAATATCGTTTGTTGAGCAATGCAGAATTAAATGGTTGGCGTTTGCCTGTTGGGATGAAGCTGTCAGACGAAGAAGGACTAACGTTGATGTATGAAAATAACGGTCACTTTGTCGAAGACATGACACCGGATTACGATTATTGGTCATTGACGCTGCCACTTTCGTCTGCCGCTCAGAACCTTGGCTCAATTGCTTTTTTCCGCAGCATCGTTGAAGAGGATGTGTCGGTTGATCTGAAAAATATTTGCGGTATGTTCCAACAGGAATTAGGACCTAAGCTAATGCAGCTTCTTGAAGCGAGCGAAGCAGAACCCGCTTCATTGGCATTTCAAGCGCCGAAGTAAGCCGTGACTTGACAGGAAGAATCTTTAGCCACAGATTTACACGGATTCAGAGTGCGCTCTCAAGAATACCCCCGAATCTGGATAGATCGGAGTAAGACTATGGCTAGACATCATGGAAAAAACTAACGTTGTTGTCATTGGTGGCGGAGTAGTCGGTTTGGCGGCTGTCGCGGAAATCGCGCGGCATTATGAAGATGTCTTTTTGCTTGAAGCTGCCCCTCGCCTCGGCCTTGGCACTTCCACGCGCAACAGCGGAGTGATTCACGCCGGACTTTATTATGTTCCGGGTTCGCTGAAAGGCGTTCATTGTGTGCGCGGCGCGCAGATGCTCTATGAGTTTTGCGCAAAACATCACGTTCCACATCAGCGCATTGGCAAATTTGTCGTAGCAGAAAATGTTGACCAATACTCAGATCTCAACGCCGTCAAAACTTGCGGAGAACGTAATGGCACAGAAGGTTTGGAGATCGTCGAAAGCGATTTCATTCGTCGTCATGAACCGAATGTCGCTTCACCATTGGCGTTATACTCTCCGAACACCGGAATTGTAGACACAGAAGAGTTAATCAAAACCTTGGCCCGCATCGCACGCGAAAATGGTGCCCATCTGATGACGGACACACGGCTGGTTGGCGCTGAAGTCAAAGATGGTCTCTGCCTGTTGCGAACATCGCATGGCGAAGAAGTTGCGGCGCGGGTTGTCATCAATGCTGCCGGGCTGTATTCCGATGAGGTCGCCCGCATGTTTGGCTATGACGAATACCAGATTTATCCCTGTCGCGGCGAATATGCCGAACTGGTTGCGCGCTTGAGCGATATTGTCAATCATCTTATCTATCCTGTGCCTCCGGCAGATCAGGGGCATGGCTTGGGCGTGCATTTCACGAAAAATATGGCTGGGCGTGTGTTGCTGGGGCCAAATGCCCGCTACGTCAACGAGGATAAGGAAGATTACGAAAGTGATCCCACGCCGCTGGAGGTTTTCTACGAATCTGCCGTGAAAATCGTACCCTCTCTCCAGTTTGAAGATTTGCGACCAAGTTATGTGGGATTACGGCCTCGTCTATACACGGGGCGCGGGCCTTCCTTCACCGATTTCGTGATCACGCCCGATCCCAACTGGCCATTTGTGATTCATGCGATTGGCATTGAATCGCCTGGTCTGACAGGCTCTTTGTCAATTGGCGAAGCGCTGGCGGCAATGGCGCAGGCGCGGTTGAATTAAGCCAAATCTTTTCCAATCAAAAATAGTATTGTTTAGAAACTACTCCGACCTCCCTCACAGTTTTCCTCGTCTCTTGTGTAACTTGATGTGCCATGCTATCCCGATGGCATGTGGAGTTACTTGCTGCTTTTTTCCGGCACGCTAATCTGTTCGCTGCTGTTGACTCCTTTGGTTCGACAGCAAGCCATTCGGCGTCGTGTGTTCGATCATCCTGATCTTGAACGTCGGGTGCATACTGCACCGTTGCCGCGACTCGGTGGCGTGGCGATTTATCTGGCCTTGCTGCTGGGATGCCTTGTGCTTGTCTGGCTTGATCACGCCTGGATTTCATTTTGGCGATTGTTTCTGCCAGTAACGCTGATTTTCCTGCTAGGGGTGGCGGATGATGTGTTTGGGATTGGCGAACGCTGGAAACTGGTGCTGCCAGCCTTCAGCGCTACCTTGTTGTACGCGCTCGGATACCGCCTCACCAGTTTGTCGCTAGGGCCGAACTTCAGTCTCGCCCTGCCCGGCTGGCTTGGCTTCGTCCTGCTGGTAATTTGGCTGGTGGGCATTACGAATGCCTTCAACCTGATTGACGGTGCAGATGGCCTGGCCGCTGGAGTTAGCCTGATTGTCGTCAGCGCGGTGCTGGCAATCTCGATTCTGATCGGTCAGCGCGAAAGTGCTTTTTTTGCCGCAATGCTGTTGGGCGCGCTGTCGGGGTTTTTACCTTACAATTTCTACCCTGCCTCAATTTTTCTGGGGGATTCGGGCAGTTTGTTACTTGGTTTTTTGGTCGCAGTGCTAGCCATCAGGGGAACCGGGAATCCGACGGGCACCGTTTCAATTGTTGCGCCGATCATTTTGGGCTTACCGATTACCGAAGCTGCTGTGACGTTATTGCGCCGCTGGCACGCCGGACAACCGCTTTTACCCGGAGATCGCGGGCATTTTCATCATAAATTGTTGGATCGTAACCTCTCCCAGCGTCAGGTGGTGATGCGGCTCTATGTTGCCAGTGCCATTTTTGCCATCAGTGGATTGGCTTTACTCAACGCGAGTTGGGGGATCACGATTTTGCTTCTTGTTTTGTTGGGATTGGCCGTCATTTGGGGCATTCGCCACCTGCGCTATTTTGAATATGAACGGAACTGAGATAACTTGAAACAGAAAATCGTTCAGGGCGGAATTGCCGTCATGTTGCGGCAGGTATTGTCTTCACCGATCAATGCCGTTGGTGTTTTTTTGGCTTCACGCTGGCTCTCTCTTTTTGATTTTGGCATTCAGGCAGTCATCCTCTCAGTGGTCGGGTTCGTTTTATTTGTCATTGATCTGGGCACCAGTTCCGCACTGATCCAGAGAAAGCCGCCTCCAAGCAAAAAACTGGTCTGGAAAATTCAGGCGATTAAGCTTGTGATGCTCGTAGGGGTGACAATCGCACTGGAATTGCTCTCGCCCTGGCTGCTCGGATGGTTTTCTTTATCGTCATCCCTGCGCTTACTTTTCCCGGTCATTGCCTTATTGGCCTGGCTGCAAAGCTGGCGTGACTTGGAATCCGTTTCCTTGCAACGAAACATCGAATGGGCGCTCATTGCCAGAATCGAACTGGCGGAAATCATCGCTTACAACGCAACCCTGATTTTCGTCGCCTACCAATACCACTCTTTATGGAGCTTTCCGATAGCGATAGGAGCAAGGTGGCTGGTCGGTTCCGTCCTCTTAAAGCTTGCAACCACGGAGCATTTTACTGACACCGCAGCAGCTGAATCTGATTTGGTTGCGGTCTTTCGTCTGGGCATTCCGCTCCAGGCGTCGCTGCTGCTCGGATCTGTAATGAACCTGGCAAGCCCTGTGTTATTGGGAAGTTTACTTGGGATCGCGCAAGTTGGACTGGTTAATTGGAGCTTTACGATTGTTAGTTTGCCGACGCTGCCCTTTCAACGGCTCCAGGTTTTTCTGTTCTCAGTTTTTTCTGAGCGCAAGCGGCAAGACCTCAATGATGATTCGGCTGTAACCTCAATTGTGTATGTGACAGCGCTTTTGATGGGGGTTTTAGGGGTGGCCGTAGCTTTGTTAATGCCGCTGTTGATCCGGTACGGATTTGGCAATAAATGGGTAGCTGCGATTCCCATCATTCAGGTTATGGTGCTTGAAAATATCTTCGCGCAACCTGTGATGATGATCGGCACTTATCTGATGTCAAAAGGGTATGGGAAGACCTGGTTCTTAATAAATGTTGTCAACGTAATTGGTAGGTGGGGATTGGCCGGCATTGGCACTTTGCTGCTTGGAGCAGAAGGATTTTCTATGGGATGGGTGAGCGGAACCTTGATTACGTTTTTGACGGGCTGTGTGGCAGCGAAGCGTTTATTAGGCTTAAGTATTCAATGGTATGACGCCGTAGGAGCTGCACTCTTGACGATAGCTCTTATCAAAGGTGTAACCTGGGTGACGACAATGCAATCCTGGTCAATCGGACTAGGTTCAGTTCTTGGGCTAAGTATCGGGATTGGTTTGTATCTAACAATCAGTGGTCTTTACAGTAGATTTGTGAGGTATTCGCTCTGGGATACTACCTATAAAATAGTTATGGATTTTAGGTAGGTCATTTATCTACCATCTAATAAAAAAGCAGGAGCGTAAATAATTATCCACATGACAGCGTTACAGCGCTTTGTAAATCAAGGGCGAAAAGTAATCCCGCGTGGCTGGGTCTTCGTGATAAAAGCATTCGCTCGTTTTATACCCTCTCTCCAGCATTACAGAGTATCGCTGGTGAATGGCGACCACATGTATCTGGATTTGCGAGAAGACATGTGTTTTGGACAATTCTTCGATGGTTGCATCAGCGGGGAGCAGGGAACAGATACTTTATTTAACCGCCTCCTGCACAAAGGAGCCGTTGTTATAGATGTAGGCGCAAATATTGGATACTACACAAGAATCGCAAGTAATTTGGTCGGGCAAGAAGGACAGGTGCTGGCTTTTGAGCCGAGCCCAAAAGCTTTGAGCGTGCTTAAGCTAAACACAGGCGATTTAGGGAATGTGCAAATATTTCCTGTCGCACTCAGTGACAGTGAGGGAGAAGTCCGATTTTATGTGAGAAAAAATGGCGGCACCTCCTCGCTGTCGGCAGATTCAGGCGCACAGCAAGTGCTGGTGAAAATGACCACGCTGGATCACCTTCCGATCAATGTACAACAGGTGGATTTTATTAAAATTGATGTTGAGGGGTTTGAGCCGGATGTGTTGCGCGGTGCCCAGTCTGTAATCAAAAGATTTCGCCCTATCGTCTACTTGGAATACTTCGAACATTATGCCGAACAACGAGGATTTGCCTCCTCCGTCTTTGATAGCTTTTTTTCCGACTTGGATTATGAGCTTTATTGGGTGGATGAACGGGCACAGGACACGCACCTGATTAGCAAGACTCCATCCAATTACATCATCGCGATTCCAAAAGAACGAAGGCAGTTAGTTGCTAGTCTAAGTTAGTTGTAAAAGAGTATTTGTACTTCGTTAAGGTGATACGCTAAGTAAGTGTTTATCAGGTTAGCTCTTATATAGATATATATCAGTTCGATGCACAGGGGAGATAAAGCAATAAAAATTCAAACGATGTTTCCTTTTCCCTTCGTGGGGAATCGCAACACCGATTACAACTATTTTTATAAGCTCAAAGAGATGGAAAAGCATTACCCCGTTGAACTGCTTCCGCTCACTAATCGGCATTCCACTCTTGTTGCAAATACAAAATACGTTGCTCGTTCGCTGATGCACAGATTCCCTCTTTCTCGCGAAGTGACAACCGCACATTGGTTTGTAACTCAAAATCGGCGGATTCCTGTTTCGGGAAGAGCGTTAGACGCAGCAGACGTTATTTTTACAAATGGCTATCTTCCTCGACAGGCAAACAAGACTCCAATCATACTCGAAGCAGATTTTTCTCCCTATGGAACAGGAGAGTTCCGCAAAATGGTAGAGAAATGTCTCTGGGTTGCTAAAGAGTTTATTGCACAGGTCAACGTTGTAATTGTCCGGCACCCGCAGTCCTGGCAACGGTTTAATGAATTGTATCCTGAAAGCGCGCAGAAGGCAGTTGTTATTCCCTACTATCTTCCTTCATTGGAGGCAATAAGTGATGAATCACGCGCGCGTAAATGGCAGGAATCAGATCGCCTGAAAATCTTATTTGTAGGAAATCAGGCACGTCGTAAGGGCCTTGTTAATTTAATTGAGGCTTATACCCTCTTAAAAAAGCGAAACCTGAAAATCACCCCTCAACTCACAGTAGTTACCAACTTTTATGATGGGCTAGTGCAACTTCCTGATGACGTTCAGGTCTTTTCTGACTTACCCCATCCTGAAGTGCTCAAGCTAATGCGAGAATCTCATGTGTATGCGCAGCCGACGCTTTACGATTCTTATGGGCTTGCTTTTCTTGAAGCCATTGCCAATGGCTGCGTGCTGATTTATCCGAACTGGAATCCAGCGAAAGAAATATGGGATGGCTGTGGCGAAACAGTAGATGTAACTTCGGCAGAAGACATAGCCGCAAGTATTGAAAAGATTGCTATTAGTTTTGACCACTATGCTTCTATTTCTAACTACGCGCATGAGTTATTCAAAACTCAATATCATCACTCTGTGGTAGGTGCAAAATACTTCAGCGTGTTTGAATCTTCTGCGCAAAGGTATCAGCAGTGAATACTTCGTACCTTACAAGTTCGGGCAATGCAGGAAGCCTTGCGATAACATCGCCCCGGCGTTGGATGGGGCTTCGTTGGGTTTTGTTATTTATTTTTCCTGTCGGCTGGTACTTTACACAAGCGTACTATAAATATAATCCAACCTATCTCATTTCGACACTGGTGGCCACAGTTTCATTAGGCTTTCTTTTATTAATCCTGGGACGTAGCTCACGGTCGGTCTTTGCACTTGCCATTTGGATCATTGTTGGGATTGTTGTCGCTGGATATTTTGTTAAGTTTTATTGGCTGAGCGGATTGGCGACTATAGACGGGGTGGTAACGGATTCGTTTGATAATAAAACACTCGCTCTGGCAAGTATGCCCGATCTAATGCTCAAAACTTATTGGGTGTTTACCATTGGTTTCGTTGCATTCTGTCTTTCTGCGATGCTTGCTTTAATCCTGCTCGAAGTTGCTGATGGGGAGCTACTTAATTCCAGTTTGATTTTGGAAGACAGAGCGGAAGATTCTCTAAGGGAAAAGGTGCGTCGACTGGTAATCCCATTGCTGATCTTTACTGCGGTAGCAATGATCATAAGCGCAGGCGCACAATATGTGCTTGGCATCGGAGTGGCGGGCGTGCAGGCGCAAACGACATCATATCGGCTGGGCGGGATCATCTTTTACCTTCGTAGCATTAGTCTTCCTTTTTTCCTGTTGCTTATTCTGTGGCTCACGGACAAGTTTTATCTAAAAAAGATATTCGCCGTCAGTTTGGTTTTACTGCTCGTTCATGGCTTAACACAGACGCTGTTGACGGCAAGTCGCGGCGCTTTGCCTGGGTTATTTATTCCTCTGGTACTTATTTGGATCTTAAGCGGAAAATTCAATTTCTCGCGCAAGTTATTAACAGTCGTTAGTCTGGTTGTTGTCTTGCTTCTCCATCCGCTTATTTCAAATTATCGAATGGCTCGAATTGGCGGAAATGCATCTGATCTTTCGGGCGCTATTTCCAGCTCCACTGAAAAGGCAAGCTCACGTGAAACAGATAATGTAATTAAGGACTTATTGATGAGCGGCATTGGAGGCTATTCTGCCAGAATTCCGGGAACAGAATGTATTCTGATGGTCTTGGAATATGGCGAAAGCAAAGGGCTATTTTACTATCTTTTTAATAAACGAAGCCTCGGAGATATTTACACGCAGGATGTCGCGGGGATGGACCCAGAAGCAGTAATTGGGATTTCTCCTTCTTTAATGGGGATGTTTTTTCTGCTCGCCGGGTATGCTGGCGTTGTTATTGGGATGACGGGATGGGTCTTTTTATGGTTTTTCGTTTGTCTTGTGCTGCAACGGATGAAGATGAAAACAGTTGTTGTTCAGCTTGCAATGATTTGTTTGCTGATTGCGTTGGTAACCAGTGAAGGCGATATTGGCAATTTGCCTTTTCGGTTATTGTTGTTGGCCGGGAACTTTCTTCTAGGAGAGTTTCTGGTGCGAAAATTTATCTTTCGATTCGGACAGCAGGCAGCTTGAAGATTCTATATTTACTTCCAGAATCCCCGTATCCGCCTCAGAACGGCCCGCAGCACCATACTTATGGGTTATTACGAATTGCCGCTGAGCGTTATGAATGTCACGTGGCAGGGTTTTATTGTGGAGAAGAAGGACAGTTGCGCTGGCGACAGTTGCAGGAGAATTTGCCCAATCTGCAAATTCATTTGATTGTGCCAGAGTTAAAGGGAGCGCCGCGATTCATCCAACGATTGCTTCGATTTTTGCGTTGCCATCCCTTGATTATGGCGGGTTATGTAAGTCCGGCATTAGTCAGATGGGCAAATAACTTCTTGCAGGAAAATCGGGTAGCTTTAATTCATGTGGATCAATTCAAATTAGCTCACTTCTGGCGTATTGGGGCCGACATCCCACATTTATTGATTCCATATGATGCGTTCTCATTGGCAGCTAGCCGTGATTTTAAGCTCTCACGATTGCTCACAGTAAAGGCAAGGGCGTTGTACAAGTTGTTATCCTTCACAAAGATTGAGCGGAAGATTTATCCCCGGTTTTCGATGGTAAGTCCTGTTTCGCAAGTGGATGTGAAGTGGCTTACCTCACGTTCGCCTCATGTGAATGCGACAGTTATTGAAATCCCCGTACCTGATGAATTTTTTTCTGCCCCGATAGCAGAGCATCAGGAAACGGCTCCCCCACATATCATCTGTGCCGGCTTATTTAATTGGGATGCTGTTGCGCAGGGAGCCATTCGGTTTTTTCAAGAAGCAGTTCCTTTGATCCGGCAGCAATTTCCGCAGACGCGATTTTCCGTTTGGGGGCCACCTCCGACGGCAGAACTCCAAGCGGTGATTGCGCAGATTCCGCAGGTTGACTGTGTGAATTGGGTCGAAGATTATTCGGGGATGCTCAAAAGCGCGGCGGTGTATGTGTATCCGCAAACTTGCGGATCGGGTATGCAAACCAAAGTTCAGCAGGCAATGGCGTTGGGAATCCCTGTCATTGCCTGCCCGGAATCTCTCGACCCGTTGTATGTTACTTCAGAGAGCCAAGCCTTTGTTTGTACTAAACCAACGGAGATGGCAGAGGCTGCAATACGGCTTCTCAAAAGTGCGAAGTTGAGAAATGAAGTGGGAGCCGCCGCTCGCGAGCACATGAAACAACATTTCAGCTTGCACGCAGTGGCACGACGACTGGATTCGGTGTATCAGACGGTAAGCTCATGAGCGATCTTCACGTTTGTGTTCTTTTCTATAATATTGGCGGTTATCACGCTGCGCGGTTGCGTGCAGCAGCGGCAGCATGCGAATCGCGTGGCGGACGATTGACCGCCATTCAAATGTTTGGCTCTGTTGCTGAACATCCCTGGGGAAACTTGGAAGAGCAAATCACTTTTCCCTTAATTACCCTGCAATCTGCGAGTGATTCACCTCTCACCCCAATTTCTCGAATCCTTGATGAACTCCAGCCCAATATTTTAGTAATTCCTGGATGGTTTGAACCAGCAGCGCGGGATATGTTGCAGTGGAGCCGTATTCATTCGGTTCCGGCGATTCTCATGAGCGAGAGCAAGCGAGATGACGCTCCACGCCAATGGTGGAAAGAGCAAGTGAAATCCTGGCGTTACATCCGTCATTTTAGTGCAGCCATCGTTGGTGGCGAACTACATCGTCAATACGCAATTGAACTGGGCATCCCTCCAAATAAAGTCTTTCTTGGCTACAATGTTGTAGACAATCAATACTTTGCTGATACCTCTGACCACTCTCGACAAGAGGTTGTGGCGACTCGCCAATGTGAGCCGTTAATCCCGGTCAATGATTATTTTCTTACGATGACGCGTTTTCTACCTCGGAAGAACGTCTTGGCAATGATTCAAGCTTTTGCCTCGTATCGTGAACAACTTGGAACTGCTGCATGGGATTTGGTGATTTGTGGCAGTGGCGAACAAGAAGACGAAATCAAAGCGCTAATTCAATCCTTACATTTGACGGGACACGTCCATTTGCCCGGCTTCGTGCCCTATCAGTCATTAGGGAATTGGTACGGTTTAGCGCAAGCCTTGATTCATCCTGCGTTACAGGAACAATGGGGCTTGGTGCTCAACGAAGCCGCTGCGGCAGGATTGCCGATATTAAGTAGTCGAACCGTAGGAGCTGCACGTGAGCTCGTACAGGATGGCGAGAGCGGCATTCTCTTTGACCCGGAAGATGTCGCGGACATAACAAGGGCGATGCTGAAATTTCATCAACTTACGCCCGAACATCGAAGAGCAATGAGGGCGGCCAGTCGGCAAATCGTATTTCGATACGGGCCGGAACAATTTGCAGCAGGATTAATGAACGCCATTGAGGCCGCCAGCTAGCAACACGGCTGATTATAGGCAGGGCAGGAAATCAATAACTTTTCTGTTCAGTTTTATTACCAATAGTTGAGAGTGATTCTTGAAAATTGCGTATCTGACATCTTCTATTTCCAGAAATGCTGGTGGCGTTCAGGAGGCCGTAAGACGGCCTGCTCAGGCGCTACACGAAACCTGTCAGGTAGATGTTGAAGTGGTTAGCCTCCGAGATGAATTTACGGATCAAGACTATGCATCTTGGCAGCCACTTCATCCAAAAATCTATCAAACAAAATATTCTGCTGCCTTTGGATACGCCCCAGATTTATTACCAGAATTGCTGGAATTAGACGTGGAGCTTTTGCATTCTCACAACCTTTGGATGTATCCTTCCTTGGCGAATAAGCAATGGCATCGCAAAACACGGCGTCCTTATATCGTTTCTCCTCACGGATCCTTAGATGACTGGGCACTAAAAAATTCCCAATGGAAAAAACGAATCGCCGGGTATTGGTTCGAAAATACTCACTTACGGCAAGCGGCCTGTTTACAGGCGCTCTGTGACTCTGAAGCCGCAGCCATTCGTCGCTATGGATTGAGCAATCCGATTTGTGTGATCCCTAATGGAATTGATCTTCCATCAGAGGACGCTGCACCGGCCTCACTTTGGTCGGATAGTGTTGATTCCAATCAGAAAATCTTACTTTATTTAGGGCGGCTTCACCCGAAAAAAGGATTAAGTAATCTTCTTCAGGCATGGCAGGTAATTTGCGATGAGCGAAATCAGGCATCTGAAAATTGGATTTTAGTTATCGCGGGCTGGGGACAGGGAGATCATGAATCCGAACTGAAGCTACTCAGCCGAAAACTCCAGGCGGAAGGTCGTGTTCGTTTTCTTGGCCCCCAATTTGGAGCCAAAAAACAAGCCGCCTACGCTCATGCAAGTGCCTTTATTTTGCCTTCGTTTAGTGAGGGATTACCTGTTGTGGTGCTTGAAGCCTGGGCGTATCGGTTGCCTGTGATCAAGACCGTGGCCTGTAATTTGCCCGAAGGCTTCGATGTGAATGCCGCGATTAAGGTAGAGCCGAATATTGAAGACCTTGTTCGAGGACTGCGCCAACTATTTATGCTGTCTAACGAAGAACGGCAACTGATGGGAGGACGTGGTCGGAGCTTGGTTGAGACTCATTTTTCCTGGTCTTCCATTGCGGAAAAGCTTTTTGCCGTTTACCAATGGGTACTGGGTAAAGGGCCACAGCCGGATACCGTTCGTACTTGGTGAAACTGGCCTGATCTCAGTAAAGAATTAGAGAGGCATGCAGGAACCTTCGGCGTATGGAACGCCAGCGTATAACCCGAACCAACCAAGTCCTCACTCGCTTAAAAATAAACTTGTAAGAGTGATTTGGAATTTTGTTTGGCTCGCTCTCTATCGCCCTAGCCCTAAGCCATTACATAAATGGCGATGTTTTTTACTGCGATTGTTTGGCGCGAAAGTTGGAAAAGGCGTCCATCCGTATCCTTCTGCGAAGATCTGGGCTCCGTGGAATTTAGAGATGGATGATGGCTCTTGTCTGGCGGACAACACGGATTGCTATTGTGTTAACAAAATTCGGATAGGAAAGAATTCAACCGTCAGTCAATACAGTTATCTCTGTGGCGCTACACATGATTATGAACATCCTTTGATGCCGCTGGTTAGTGCTCCAATCATGATAGGAGATAATGTTTGGATCACGGCGGATGTCTTTATTGCGCCGGGGGTGACAATCCATGACGGAGCTGTGGTTGGCGCACGTTCGAGCGTCTTCAGTGATGTCAACGCATGGTGTGTCGTGGCTGGAAACCCCGCAAAATTTATTAAGAAGCGGACGCTAAAATAAGTCGCTCTTGTCTTGGATTCTTCTATTTGAGCTTTTTTCACTGGGTTAAAAACAGAGCTGGAAGAACATTGTTAATCGGTTTGTTTCGTATAGGTACATAGAAAGTGTTAATCATACCGGCACCTAATATTTTCCTGCTACAGCATAAGTATTTACATACTTATCATTTCATAATTTATATAGGAATAATCAGATGGGGATTTCCGTAGTAATTCTCACCCTCAACGAAGAAAAGAACTTGCCCGGTTGCCTGGAATCTGTCCGGTGGTGCGATGACATTGTGGTATTTGATTCGCATAGTTCTGATCAGACAACTCAAATCGCCGATTCCTGGGGCGCACGAGTCTATCAGCGCGAGTTTGATAATTATGCCGCACAACGAAATAGCGCCTTACGCATACCCACATACAAATATCCTTGGGTGTTGATGCTTGATGCCGATGAGCGAGTTTCCTCTGAATTAGCGGATGAAATTCGCAAGGTGAGTGAAAATGATGATAATGGGTTTACCCTTTATCGCATTCGTCGCAAAGATATGTTTATGGGGAGATGGTTGCGGCGTAGTAGTGGGTATCCGACCTGGTTTGGACGTCTTATCCGCGTTGGACATGTTGTGGTGAAGCGTGAAATTAACGAGGAGTATCACACCGAAGGAAAAGTCGGGCATTTGGAACAACACCTAATCCACTATCCGTTTAATAAAGGCGTGGATTATTGGTTTGAGCGGCATAACCGCTATTCTTCCATGGAGGCCAAGACTTTAATCAGTGAACTTCAATCTGGCCCGGTCATAAAATGGAAAGACCTGTTTTCAAATGACCCGGTCGTGCGTAGAAGGGTGCATAAGAAAATTGCCTATCGCATGCCCTTCCGCCTCTTTTGGGTGTTCTGTTACTTATATTTCTTCCGCTTAGGCATTTTAGATGGACGGGCTGGCTTAACCTATAGCGTCTTGCGTTGTATCTATGAGTATATGATTGACGTGAAGTTCAGAGAAAATTACTTCCACGCAAAAGAGACCAAGGCAATAGGCATTTTGCCTGTCCCTACGCAACATCCCGACGAAGTGTAATGAGAGCTTATGACCTTTCCAGCGGAATAAAATTCTCATCCTGTTGGTGCTTGCGTTCCCACTTCAAAAAGTCGTAATAGCCGCAATGCCTTGCATCCGGGTACTCGCGGCACACATTCGGACGATGTTCGTACACCGTGCAATGCCGCTTGGTGGGATGAAAGAAGCGGCAGGTGCTTTTGTACACGGTGTCTTTGCGGTGTTTGAGCACGCGCCCGTAGCCTTCGATCATCTTCGTAAATTTAGCTTCTGCTTCTTCAGCCGAGAGGCCAAATCGTTTCCCTAGTCGTTTGACGTCGCGCTTCGTCACGATGATGTAATCGTACGAGCAACAATAACCGGGACATTTTGAGCAGTCATAAAGCGGTTTCAGGACGGGGAGTTCAGTTTTAGGCATGGTGTTTTCGCCACGAATTTTCAGGGATTATGAAACCATTGATAGGCCACAGATTCGCGCCGCTTCTTTCGTCAAGATAAAGAATCTGTGTAAATCTGTGGCTAAAACATTCGTGGAAATTCGTGTTAATTCGCGGCTTATTCATCTCTCCTTATTTCTTCCAAAATAACTCTTCTGCATTCCACAGTGAACGCGGGATGATGACGCTGGGTCGGTAGTTGCCGAGCGTGGTTTTCGCGCCGCTGGCGAAGTTGCGGACGACCAGCGGGATCATCGGCAATTGGTCGGCAAAGAGTTTTTGCGCGGCGTCGAATTTTTGTTTGCGTTGAGTGGCGTCGGAGATTGTGTCTACTTCTTCAGCCAAACGATCAAAGCTTTTTTCCCATTCCTCTTTTGCCTGCTTTTGGTTCATTGACCAATAGCGTTGCGCGCCTCCAGTTTTCAGCCCTGAGATGGCGGTCGAAGGTTCCATGTCAGAAACCGCATAACCGTGAATGGCGGCGTCGTAACTGAACTTCTTTTCGATCATTTCCACGAACGCATTTTTTTCCAGTGGTGCGACGTTTACCTTGATGCCGAGTTTAGCCAAATCTTCCTGAATGATCGTTGCCATTGCTTTGCGCGGAGCGACGCTTTCATCCACGATCAAAGTAAACTCCACAGGTTTTCCTGCCTTATCAATCAAGCCATTTTCGCTTTTTGTAAAGCCAGCTTCTTTCAGCAAGGTTTCCGCTTTGCCAATCTCAAAATTGTAACTTGGCAAATCACTGCTGAACCACCGCTTGTTGCTGGGCGACACCAGACCATTGATCGGCGTGCCTAGTCCGCGCAGCACATTGTCTACGATTGTCTTGCGATCAATGGCTGTAGCGATAGCGCGGCGAAAGCGCACATCGGAAAACCACGCCCGCTTGATAGGATCAACAACATCTTTACCCGCCGCGTCTTTGCTGTCGTTCACATTGAACCAGAAAAAATCGGTCAACATCGAAGGCCCGTAATCTTTCACCGAAAGGCCCGCAGGCGTTTGTTGCTTGAGCGTCGCAAAATTAGCGGGCGCGATGTTGTCCATCAAATCCACTTCGCCCTGCTGAAATTTCAAGAGCATGGTGTTGGCATCGGGAATGGCTTCAATCACCAATTCATCCAAGTAGGGAAGCGGCTTGCCTGCCTTATCTTTTTTCCAGTAATTCGGATTGCGCGCCAGAATTGTGCGTTGATTCGGCACGTATTCTTTCAGGATAAACGGGCCGGTAACCGCTAAATTCGCCGAAGGGGCAGTAATTCCCCAGGCGTTTGCAAATTCGCTTTGTGGTGCAGATGAATTCCCCGCATTTTTGGCATTCTCTGCTTTGTCTTTTTCATAAACTGCTTCAAGTTTGTGGCGCGGCAACGGGCGGAAGGTGGCAAGGAACGATTCAATCGAAGCAGCAGCTTGCGCCATCTCCAGCTTCAGCGTGCGATCATCAATTTTCGTGGCTTTGATGGGTTGGCCACCGCTGAGAAAGCTTTCCCGAAACAGCGCGCCAGATTTTTTGTCAGTCGCAACGTTTAGCGTAAAGATCAAATCGTCTGTGGTCAGCGGGGTTCCATCTGAAAACTTCAATCCTTCGCGCAATTTCACAGTGATGGTTTTGCCGCCGTCGCTCTGCTGCCAGCTTTCAGCCAGACCGGGTACGAACTGTTGCGTGTCGTGATCCATTTCGGCCAGCGGCGCAGCCATCAAATACGTCGCAATTGTCGCGCTGACGGCGTCTCCCGCATGCAGGTAATTAAATGTTTTGGGTGTGCCGCGATCTGCCACCACAAGCCGTCCGCCTTGTGTGCCGACTTGGCGTTCCTGCGAAGCTGCTTCTTGTGTTGGCGGTGAGGGGCGACAGGCTGTGAATACTGCCAGCAACAACAGCGAGGCAAGGAAAGCTGTCTGAAAAGCGACTGTCTTGATGGATTTTATTTGCATGAAATTGTCCGCCGGGGCTTGCCTTTAAGAAGGCGGATTAGAGCATAGCCGCAGCTTTTAAGTAAAGCTTTGAATTAAAGCTTTGAGCCAAAGTTCAGTTTGTGGATAATGCGCGCACGATGGATAGCCGGCTTGCTACATCAATTGCGAAACTCATCCTCAAACGGCTTGCCGTTGCCGTTCCGATGTTATTGCTGATTTCATTGATTAGCTTTGCGCTCATTAATGCTGCGCCGGGTGATGCGCTGGCTGAACTCAAACAAGACCCGCGCATTTCGCAGGAAACCGTCAATCGCCTGCGTGAGCAATACGGATTGGATCGTCCCTGGCTGGCGCGGTATGGCGCGTGGCTCAGTGGGGTTTTGCGTGGCGATTTTGGCATATCGCTCAGCGAACAATTGCCCGTGACAACGCTGATTGGTTCGCGGCTTGGCAATACCTTGAAACTTTCGCTGACGGCCACCTTTTTCGCCTTGTTGATTGCACTGCCTCTGGGTGCTTTGGCGGCAAAACGACGCGGCTCCTGGCTGGATCGTGCAACAGGTGCATTGACGTTGGTCAGTCTTTCGACGCCGCGCATCGTGCTGGCAATCATCGCGTTAGTGTTTGCCGCACGAACGGGGTTATTTCCGATTGGCAACGTGCGTTCGTTGAATGTGGCCAATGATTGGTCTGCGGCTTCAATACTGGATGGCTGGCATCATTTGATGTTGCCTGCGGTCGTCATGAGCTTGCCGCTGATCGCAGTGTATTTGCGCCAGACGCGGGCCGGATTGCTGGAGGTGCTCGCAGCAGATTTCATTCGCACCGCACGCGCCAAGGGCTTGAGCGAATGGGCCGTGATTAGCAAACACGCAGCCCGCGTGGCGGCGGCTCCATTGATTACATTGTTCGGTTATGCCATTGCCGCTTTGCTCAGCGGTTCAGTCATCGTCGAAACTGTGATGGCGTGGCCGGGCATTGGGCAATTGGCGGTGAACGCGACACGCACGCGTGATTTGCCAGTGTTGATGTGCGTCGTGATGATTACGGCGGTGATGATGTTGCTGGGGAATTTATTGGCCGATGCTTTGCAGTTGCTTGCCGATCCGCGCCTGCGCGAAACTTTCTCCACGAAGCCTCACGAAGGGACACGAAGATAAGCCGCAAAATATGAAATCGCTTTTCTCCCTCCTGAAAAACTTTGTGTTTCTTCGCATTCTTCGTGGATCAAAGCGAATGGGATTAGCGATTCTGGCGACGTTGTATTTGCTTTCGCTTTTTGGCGGTTTTCTGACGCCATACAATCATCGCTCCCAAGCGAAAGAGACGCCGTTTTTGCCTCCGACCCGGCTTCATTTTTTTGACGCGCAAGGGGGCTTTCATCCGCGCCCCTTCATTTATCGCCCTCGCATCACAGATCGGCTGATGTTTTTGTATGACGAAGAGCGAACGCAAACCTATCCGGTTCGCTTTTTTGTGCGTGGGGAAAGCTATCATTGGTTTGGATTCATTGAATCAAACTGGCATCTGCTGGGCATTGAGGGCAGCGAAAATGTGCCACGTTTGCATTGGCTCGGCACGGATGGATTAGGCCGCGATGTGTTGGCGCGGTTGTTATATGCAGGACAGATTTCGTTGGTGATTGGGCCAATTGGTTTGCTGCTGGCGTATTTGATTGGCATTTGTGTTGGCGCGCTTTCCGGCTATTTTGGCGGACTGCTGGATTCTGTGTTGATGCGCGCGGCAGAAGTTGTAATGTCGTTGCCGACGCTGATTTTGATTCTGGCCTTTCGTGCTGCTTTTCCTTTGAGCGTCACGCCGCGTCAGGTTGCGACGATGATGATTACGATTTTTGCGGCAGTTGGCTGGGCCGAAGTTGCACGACTGACGCGCAACCTGGCACTGGCAGAGCGCGTGAAAGATTATGTGACTTCGGCGGTGTCGTTAGGGGCCAATAACGTTCGCATCATTGCGCGCCACGTTCTGCCAAACATCCGCACGCCATTGCTGACACAATTCGCGTTGACTGCACCGACGTTTATTTTGGCTGAGATTACGCTTTCGTTTTTAGGCGTCGGCGTGCAGGAGCCAAGTGCCAGCTGGGGCACGATGCTGGCCGATGCGAAAGATCTGTCGGTGCTGAAAAATTACTGGTGGATGCTGGTGCCAGTGGTTTGTGTATTTCTGACCGCGCTGGCCTTTCAGTTAATTGGCGAAAGAAGAGAAGATTCAGCCACAAATTGACACGAATTTTTACGAATGTTTTAGCCACAGATTCACACAAATTTTCACAGATTTCTTCGTGTCAATTCGTGGCTGAAAATCAACGCACCGAAAAATCCATCCACTGCTCCGCCTGCCCGTATTTCTTCTTGGCCAACGGGTCGGTCACGATCAAGTGAAACAAATAGTCGCCCGGCGGCAAAGCAGTAAGGCTAAGTTGCCCGCCGCAGACAATACGCTTCATATCCGTTTGTCCAGTCACATCAATTTGGCGTGGTGTGCTTTGAAAGATTGCTTTGCCATCCTGGTACACCTCGACCTGTATGGACAATTGCGGTTGATGCGTCTGCGAATTTAACTGGGGATTGAAAGCGATGGCATAATACTCAAAGGCTCCAGTGCGTGCGAATCTGCGCACAGCGGGCGTGGGTTGAGTATCTGCATTAGACGATGGCGTAGTTTGAGGTTGTTGGGGAGGCTGATCGGGGCGCAATCGTCCTGTCAGCGTGAGTCCTGACAGCGCCAGGCGATTCTTGGTCAAATCCGGCACGTTGATAAACTGTCCGGCAGCGCCGAGTTTTTCTGCGGTCGCATCGCGAATCACCATGCGAAATTGATAAGCGCCCGGTTTGGTGATGGGCGTGTCATGCTGGTAGACAAAGCCCTGCATCATTGCCGCCTTGTACCGTGCTTCGTCAAAGTTCAGTCCGAACGCGTGGCCACGATTTTCAATAATTCTGCCATTTTCATCAAAGGTGAAAGTGACAATCTCAAGCTTGGCTGATTTCTCTCCGTTGCCTGCGTCCGTAAAATTCAACTTGGACGCGTCAATGTGAAGCAGCGAGCGTACGAATGATCCGCCCTTGTCCGAATTGAAGAAAAACGAGGTCATCTGCATGCTGAGATCGCGCGCGCCAAACGGAGAGTACAACGCATGCATGAATTGCTGGTCACGTGTTTTCGGCGTTGTGCGCGCCAATGTTTCTGGAATGCCGAAATATCCAGAACGCGTTCTCACCTGTAAGCCGGGGCGTTTCAGTTTGATTTTGATTGAGTGAAATTTATTGCGATACTTCACATCGAATTGCTCATCATCAGGATCAAAGCCTAATAAATAATAGCTTTCGTTATCTTTCATGACTTTGCTGACGCCCACGTTGATGTCGTTGTTGTTGAGCACGGCAAAGCCGCCTGTTTCACGCGCCAGCGCCACTAATCCATCCTGCGATTCAAAATTCGCCTGCGACATTTGACCGTATCGTTCGTTCATTTGTTGTTGCGACATGCCTCTGGTGTTATCGGCAGCGCTTGGCGTCAGTGGCAACAGGCCTTTCGTGTCAATCGAATAGATCACCACACTCGAACGGTTGGCAAGGTCGGTTAAGCGGCGCAAATTATCCATCACCTGCGTATTGTTGCGATCTTTGTCGAAAAGCTTGAAGCCGTCCGATAGCAAAATCACCATCTTGCGTCCCGGCAGTTCGCGCAAGCCCCGCACAACGAAATTGACTGCGCCTAACGTGCCGACCGAAAAGACCGTGTCGCGGAATTCCTGCGCCCGTTCGCGTGAATCGCGCATTTCCTCTGACTCTCCGGCCACGGCATTGGGATCAGCAAAGCGCGGGATCATGTCGCGGCTGATCGGATTCCACGTGAGTTTTTCAACGGCCAGATTGAGCACCCGGCGGTCGGTTGTGAATTGTTGCAGCGCGCCCATGCCTTTGCCTGTGCGAATGATGCCAATCAAGTCGCCCTCCTGCATTTGGGTGCGGATAAATTTTTTCATCGCTTCGCGGGCGTAATACATACTCTCAAACGACATCCCCAGATCATCTACGACAAACGCAATTGTGCGATGCACTTCTTCGGGGGCAATTGGCTTGATGCCTGTCGAAGCAGGTGGCAGCGGTGCTTTCGGATCATATTTTTTCGGTGGTTCTGTGCTGGCAGGCGCGGTAACGGTTTTGACCAATCGGAAATACGAAAGCGGCTGTTTCTTGCCATCCACAAACAATTCAAAATCGTCCTCGGACAAATCATCTGCGTGCACCCCGCCCTTGCCTGTGACGACCGCGTCAATCTGGACAAGCTGCGTGTTGATGCGAAAGACGGATTCTGGTTCCTGCGTCTCCTGTTGTGGAAGGGGCACGGGTTTCGTCGGCGGTTGCGTGGGAATGGGGACTTGTGGAACCCCTGCTGAACTGAGAAGCGCTGCAAAAAATAGCGAAAAGAGCAGTGGCGGTGATTTCATGACATTGCCTCCAACGACATAATCTGATTCTGTGCCTTTGACTGCAATCTGGCGACAACGTGCTTACGCGCAGAACGCCGTATTGATTTCTGACGCATTCAAATATTCCTGAATGCCTGCAATTTTTCCTTCACGAAAGCGAAAGACCTGTGCCCATTGATGACGAAACCGTTTGCCTGTGGTTAGGGCCTTGCCTCTGGTTTCGCCCAAGCACGACCACGATGTCACCTTGCGCGATAAATTCCTGAGGCAGAAACTTGTCATAGCGAATCGCAGGCTCACGATCTTTGAGGATTTGCAAAACGCCCTTTTTCCCCTTGTCGCGATCCACATCCGGCAACCTTGGCATCTCCAGCACAACGTCATCTGTCAAGACATTCAGGAAGTCGTCAATTGAACCATTACCAAAAGCTTGATAGAGCACTTGAACGACTTTGATATTTTACGTGCGGACATTTTCCCCTCCGTTGAAATCAATTGTGGTTTTGCAGGTTCACGAATTTCCGGCTGAGTGGGATGCACATTCCCGAAAGTTGCTTTTCATGCGATCATAGCACCGTCTTTATTCGCTAACGCGTGCAATCAATTCATCACATATGCCAACTTGCAAGAAACAATTTGTCGTCTTTACAGTTTTGTTCATTTTTATGCTCTCCGGCACAGATGGACAGGCCCCCAACAAAAGCAAGTTTTCCCCTCTCAGGCTAATATATCCTAACGGACTGGCACTGGATCGCAAAGGCGATTTGTATATTTCGGACATTGGCGCGCATTGTATTTTCAGGCTGACACGACAAGGGCGGTTGATCGTGGTCGCGGGCAATGGAGAACGTGGCTTCAGTGGCGATGGTGGAAGCGCAACAAATGCACAGCTGAATTCGCCGCACGATTTGCTTTTTGATCAAGAGGGAAATTTGTTGATTGCTGACACTGGCAATCAGCGTATTCGCCGCATTGATCGGCAGGGAATCATCACCACGATGGCAGGCGATGGCAAAGCTTTGCAGTCAAACTACAACGGCGCAGTGCCGGAAACATCGCTCAATAATCCACAAAGCATCGCGCTCGACCGCGAAGGGAATTTGTTGATTGCTGACACCTACAACAGCGTGATTCGCAAGCTGGATCGCAATGGCAAGCTCAGCATTTTCGCTGGCACTGTTGCCGGCTTTGGCGGCGACGGCGGCCCGGCTGACAAAGCGCAGATGAATTTGCCGATGGCTGTGGCCGTTGGCCCTGACGCCAGCGTATACATCAGCGATGCTGGCAACAGTCGCATTCGCCGCATCGCACCCGATGGCAAGATCAGCACCATTGTTGGCTATGGCCCGCCCGCAGATACTTATGGCGGCGGCTACGGCGGCGATGGCGGCCCCGCCGAAAAAGGGAAAATCTTTTCGGCGACAGATTTGAAATGCGATGCCGCAGGTAATCTCTACATTGTGGATAGTGGAAATCATCGCCTGCGAGTTGTTCGCGGCGGTGTCATCACGACTTTGGCGGGGACAGGACAGCAAGGCTTGAGCGGGGATGGAAAATCGGCGATGGAGGCCACACTCAATACGCCGCAGAAAATCGCCTTAGCTCGTGATGGCAGCATTTTTATTGCGGATCGTGCGAATCAGCGAATTAGAAAAGTGGACTCGAAAGGTGTTATTCATCTCGTGGCTGGTGCAAATAGCCCGAAAGGATTCTTACTCGACCCCGAAGCAAAATAAGCCACGCGGCACTTTGAACGATCACGACGCCGTTACACCATAAGCCTTATTGTTTTGTCAGCTTTTGCCTGAAGGATTACCGAAGATTTACCTATGCCTATCATACGCTGTTCGCGCTGCATTTCTGGTTTGTTGTTGACAGTTTTGCTGCTCACCGCATTGTCAGGCGCGCCGAGTACGCCTGCGCAAATGTCGTTGGCTTTGCTGGGCGATTTCACCTTGCGTACTGGATTGGCACAACAGCAGGCTGGGCCACGCAAGTATCTTATTAAGCCCCTTAACCTGGGCACAAACACCGAAATCCGCGCGCGCGCCACGCGTAATTTGCAAGTACGTGTGACCGATGAAAATGACCGTCCGGTGCCCGATGCTCCAGTGCTGTTTTTTCTTGGCAGTCTCATCGCCAACGGCACAAGCGGCGCGGGAACATTAGCCGGGCAGACAACTTTCAAAGTGTTGACCAATTCTCAGGGCGTTGCGGAAGTCAATTTCACTGCCAACAATGCGGCTGGCAGCCTGGCCAAAATCAAGGCTCAGGTCGAAGGCACGGACGCGATTTGGGAACGGGCGTTCAATATCACCAACTCCCCGGTTGATCTACAGGAATTGAGTGATGAAGCTTTTGATGCGCTCAACGAAGCGCGCCAGAATCCCAGTGCTTTTGCGGCGAAGATGGAAGCTGCGCTGAAAACGGATGCCGCTGTAGAAGAAACTGCGCGTTTCCTGCGTAATATGGCGCAGCAAACCAATCACAAGTTTGCCTTGCTCAAGCGTGAGGTTGGGCTTGATCAATCTGCTAGAGAACACGCACTGGAACACGCGAAAAATCCGAGTGTCAGCCATCGCGGTTCAAGTGCTGATTGTTCATCCGTGAAAGATTGGGTGCGCTGTCGCATCGAGCGGTACGGAACAGTGGATGGATATTATGGCGAAAACATTTGGTATTGGGCAGATCGCAAAGCCCACACAGGCACAGACGCAGTGATGGGATGGGTGATTGATCGCGATAGTGCCATTCGCTATCACCGGAAAACTCTGTTCGACTCCGCCGTGTTGACGGCCTTGAAAGATAACGCGACGGGCTTTAATGCGGAATATGTCAAAGTCGGCTTTGGTTGCGCTTTCGACGAAACAACAGGCAATCTGACAATTGTGTTGGTCATTGCTGATGAATACACGAGCAAGCCCAATGCAACAGGCAAATAGGAAATAAAGCCAGCTCGCCGAAACCTAAGGTGTTAGGGGCGGCATTTTAGCCATCGAATTTTTGCATTACATCAGGAGGAATTATGCCTTTTACAAGAATGGATCAAAGCACGGCGGCTGAATGGATGAACATTGGACGCGAGGTCGCAAAACGACAGGCTCAAATGCCCGCACTGATTAAATCCATGCTGCGGCAGTTAGAAGAACAAGTAGATGGTTTTGCCACAAATCAATTAGTTCACGCGTTACAAACGGCAACGCGGGCAGTGCGCGATGGCGCGTCGGAAGAGTTGATTGTTGCCGCGCTTTGCCACGACATTGGCAAAGTGATTTCAGTCGTCAATCATCCCGCGATTGCAGCAGAAATGCTGAAGCCATATGTCTCGCGCGAAACCTACGAAGTCATCCGCACGCATCAGGATTTTCAGGGCCGTCATTACTATGCGCTGATGGGAATGAACCCAAATGCCCGTGAGCAATACACGCACGAGCCGTGGTATGCACTGGCCGAGAAATTTACGGACGAATGGGATCAAGCGTCATTTGATCCGAACTACGACACCCTGCCACTCGAATATTTCGAGCCGATGGTGGATCGCGTGTTTGGCAAGAGCCTGATCCGACTGAGTGACGAAGCAACGGCAACGGCTTAAGACTGGCTCTGTGCGTTTCCGATGAAACGTCAGCGCTGTCGCATCCGTTCTAAGCAAGTGGAGGTTGCTATGCAACGCAAACGACTGGTCAAATCCACTTTCCTTTTGCTCGGCTTCACAATAGCAGTTTGGATGAGCGTGAATTCGCTGCACGCGCAAAAACGCACGCCTGCCAAATATGACGCCGAGCACACGGACGACAAACTCAAACCCCAACGCCCAGACAAACAGGTCAGTGATCTGACGCGTGATGTCGCGGCCAAATTGCCTCCCGCCGAAGCTGCTCATAAATCGGTCGCCATTCGCAATCTGATAGATCAGCATTTGTTCACGGCGATGCAGCGCGACAACGTGCCGCATGCGCCGCTCGCGAATGACTATGAATTTTGCCGCCGCGTCTATCTGGATTTGATTGGGCGCATCCCGACACCCGATCAAATCAAAGCGTTTGTAAACAGCAAAGAGCCGAACAAACGCGACAAGTTAATTGACGAATTGCTCAACTCTCCGACGTGGGTAGATCATTGGAGTTATTTTTACGCTGACCTGTTTCGTGCCTGTGGCAATCGCTTCGGCAATCCGACGCTGAAGCATTTCGATGCGTGGCTGCGGCAATCCTTTCAAGCAGACAAACCCTACGACAAGTTCGTGACCGAGATGTTGACGGCTTCGGCACCGAACACCAATTGGATGCCTGATGCAGCGGCGAGCGGCTTTCTGACGCGCTGGCATCAAACGGGCGCGACGATGTACGACGACAATTACGAAGACACAGCGGATGAAGTCATCGTGAACACATCGCGCATCTTTCTCGGCATCAATTACCAGTGCATTTCGTGTCACAACGGCAAAGGCTTCCTCGAAAAAGTTAGCCTTGATTTGACTGCCCGGAAGCGTAAAGACTTTTGGGCGATGGCGGCGTTTTTTGGCCGGATGCGGATGCGTGTCGTCGCTTATCAGGATCGCTACACGCTGACCGAAGACGGCGATGGTTACAACACCAAAGGTTGGAGCCAGGTGCGTTTGCAGCGCGAAGGCGGGGATGTCCATCCGACCTTTATTTTGACCGGTGAAAAGGCGGATCTGAGCAAACCGCTCCGCCCACAATTTGCACGGATGCTGACAACCAATCCGCAATTCGCCCGCGCCACCGTGAACCTGATCTGGAAACAGTTTTTCGGCCTTGGAATTGTTGACCCGATAGATTCTTTCGATATGGCGCGACAAGACCCGAAAGCCGCTTTGCCTGCTTCGTGGACGTGCCAGCCAACCGATGCGAACTTGCTGGATTCGCTCGCTGCCGATTTCGTCAAAAACAAATTTAGCCTGAAAACATTGATGCGCACGATTGTGCGTTCCAGCGCGTATCAGCTTTCGTCGCGGTTCGCAGGTGAGTGGAAAGAAAGTTACACCCCTTACTTCGCGCGCCATTTCGTCAGGCAATTAACCGCTGAGCAATTGCACGATGCGATCTGTCAGGCGACGAATGTGTTCGGCAATTACAAGCACAATGATTGGACGTACGAAACACCGTTGCCGCCCGTGAAGTACTGGACAGAAACCACTGGCCCCGAAGGCGTTGGGACTCCAGATGCAAAGACCTTCATGCGCACCTTCGGCCAATCCAACCGCGAACAATTTGATCGCCAGCCGGGCGGTTCGATCTTGCAAGCGATGTCGCTGATGAACAGCCCGTTCGTGACGAAGAAAGTGCTGGCTGAAAACAACAGCTTGGTCGAGCAAGTCGTGAAATCCACAATGACCAGTGCAGAGGTTGTGGACACCTTGTTTTTAGCTACGCTTTCGCGTTATCCGTTGGCACAGGAAAAGCAATTCGCTGTTTCATGGATTGAGAAAGACCGCAAACAAGGCGCGGAAGACTTGCAATGGAGCTTGCTGAATAAGCTGGATTTTGTTTTTAACTATTGAGGTGGTTTTTACCGCAAAGGTTCAAAGGGGCAAAGGATCAAAGGAAGACCACTTGAATAGCAAACTCTTTGCGTCTTTGCCCCTTTGAATCTTTGCGGTAAAAAATGAGACGAACTATGACCGAAAATGAGATCAGCAGGCATATTGTTGAGGCGGCGATAGAGGTGCATCGCACGCTGGGCGGGCCGGGCTTGCTGGAAAGTGTTTATGAAGAAGCGATGGCTTGGGAGTTAACGCATCGCGGTTTATTGGGCGAGCGTCCGTGGTTCCGGTGATTTACAAAGATCAGACGTTAGCCACTCCGCTTCGGCTGGATATGTTGGTTGAGAAAAAGGTCATCGTCGAAAACAAAGCGACAACAACTTACAACTCTATTTTTGAAGCACAAGCCAGAACCTATCTTCGTTTGCTAAATCTAAAGCTGGCACTTGTCATCAACTTCGGAGAAAAGTACGTCAAAAGCGGCATTCATCGCGTGGTCAATGGCTTAGAAGAATAAATAGCCTCCCTTCGCGTCTTTGCCCCTTTGAACCTTTGCGGTAAGGATTTTTATGAAGCGAAATATCCCACAACTCACCCGCCGCGAATTGCTCCGCATGGGCGGTATTAGTCTAGTCGGCGGCTATCTCAACGTCTTTCGTCCATACAATGTACGTGCCGAACAAAAGGTCAAGCCGCAGGCGACGGCGCGGCAAGTGCTGTTTCTCAACATTGACGGTGGCATGAGTCAGGTGGATACGCTGGATGCAAAGGAAGGCGCGTGGACGCCGAAATATTTTGATATTCGCAGCTTTGCCAACGATCTGAAATTGCCTGTCGGCATCATGCCGAATTTGCCGAGTGTGCTGGATAAGATTTCGATTGTACGTTCGATGGCGGCGTGGGATGTCGTCCACGGACGCGCACAATACTACATTCAAACCGGACATCCGCTGAATCTGGCGCTGGCGAAAGAGGTGCCTGCGCTCGGCGCAGTTGTTTGCTCCGAATTGGCGCACCAGCGCAAAGAAACCGATTCATTGCCTGCCTACATTGCGATGAATTTGGCGGGCAATCAGGCCGGACTCATCAATCAGGGTTTTTTGTCGGCAGAGTTTGGGCCGATGAGTTTGGCTGTCGGCGATGCGCCCCCGAATCTGGCCCCGCAGCCGGGAATGGAAGAAACCTTCAAGCGGCGCTGGGAACGGTTGCAGCAATTGGATGGTGGATTGCGCAGCGGACAGGCCGAAGTGGATCGAAGTTTTGTGGATTACCACGATTACTACAAAGGTGCGGTGGCGATTATGAATGACCCGCGCGTGCCGCAAGTGATGACGATCAGCGCCGAAGACAAAAAGCGCTATGGCAACAGCACGATTGGCAATTGCCTGATTCTGGCGCGCAATTTATTCCAGGCAGATGCGGGGACGCGTTTCATTATGGCGAGCCACGGCGGCTGGGATCATCACGCGAACATTTACAAAGAAAATTCACGCAATCATCCGACGTTGATTAAAGAGCTGGATGCAGCATTCACGAGTTTGATTCTTGACCTTGACCGCATTCCGTCGAAATACACGCCGGGCAAAACCTTGTTGGATGAAACCTTGGTGATTGCGATGAGCGAATTCGGGCGCACGCCCGGCGCGATCAGCGAAACACGCAAAGGCCGCGAACATTATATGTACGCGCATTCCGGGATGCTTGCAGGCGGCGGCATTCGACGCGGTTTGGTGATGGGCAAGACGGATGAAATGGGTGGCAAGATTGTGGAGCCGGGCTGGTCGGCAAAGCGCCCCGTCTATATGGAAGATATTGCCTGCACGATTTATTCGGCGCTCGGCATTGATTGGGGTAAGTCGCTGCAAAACACGCCATCGGGTCGCGCGTTTCATTACATCGAAAATGCTTCAGGCACGAAGTACGTCGGCTTCAAACCGGTGCAGGAACTCTTTGCTTGAAGTCATGGGTCATTAGTCATCTGTCATTGGTTGAAATATACAATAACCAGAGCCAATGACTAATGACCCGTGACCAATGACAATTACTACTTCTTCGCCAACACCACAGGCGAAACTTCAACGCCACGAATCCGGCCAAAAAACTCACGCACCATCGGATATTGTGCGGCAGGAATTGTGCTTGCCTGTACCACCAGATTGCGCGTGAAAATCAAATGTCCGTCTTTGACTTCGTACGTTGCTGAGTATTTGCCGAAAGGCGTTTCCAGCTTGGCGGCATCGGGCATTTCATCTACTTCAAAGCCATCCGGTAATTTCACCCGCACAGTCTCAGTAAAGGCTTCAGAGTCCAACACCAACGGATGGCGACGTGCTGTTGCCGTCAAGTCCAATCCATCGCGGCGAGGGACAATGACAGGTTTGAAAACCAATAACTGACCGCGCATAGATTGAGCATAGCCAGGCACGGCGAATTCGACGTCCAATGCAAATCGGCCATCGCGTTGATTGTCAGCGGGTTCAACTTTGGAAATTTTGGCACCCGTTGCGCCGCGCGTAATCCAGCCTTCAATTCGCTTCACATAATCAGGTCGCGCTAAACGACGAAATAATCGGCGCTCGCCGACCGCAGATTGCCCAACAGATCGTTCACTGATAGTAGCTGTAATTGTTCCCTGTACATCCAGCGTAATGTTGGCCTCACGCACAAGTTTATTGGCTTCGGGCGGCGTGATGGGCATCTTTTGCAATGACCCATTTTCGCCTGCGGCAATCAACGCGAAGCTGCCTTGTTCATGATCAGGCAAATCGCCGACAGGCGTGTTTTCGTCCGTCGGATCGAAGACCAGCAACCGACCTAATTTCGGATGCGTGAGGATTGTCGGTACTGAGACATCTTCGCCCACTTTGACGGCGATAATCGCGTGATTGAATTGGGTTGGCGAGGGCCATTCTTCGCGCACGTAAGTCGGATCGCCGGAATAAATAATCACCGGATACGCCGTGATGCCGAGGGCTTTCAGCATGGCGCGCATGAGGTTGGCTTTGTCTTTGCAATCGCCGTAAGACTTATTGAAGACGTCAATGGCTGAATGTGGGCGGAAACGACCGATACCGATCTGAATAGAGATGTAGTTAATGTTTTGTGCATATCGCCCAATCGCCTGAATCTTTTCCAGCTCGGTTTTGGCGTTTGCGGTTAGCTCGCGTGCTTTGCCTGCAATGGCATCATTCAATTCGATTTGAGGATCGCTGAGTTCGCTGGCCCAGCGCGAAACATCTGGCCACGAAGCAAAGGACAGGCTGCGGCTTTTGGCATTTGCTGCTGGGAAAACATTGACCGCCAGCCGTGGAGCCAGGTTCGTGACTTCCGGGCTGGAAGGTTCCGGCTCAATGGGCGGCAGGTTGCTTAACTCCCACATCCAGGAAGAACCGCTCACCGTCGGTTCGACTTTGTTGTGATTGAAGGTCAACGATTCTGCCCGCCAACCGCTTGGTAACGTCAGACTGTAGCGCGACGCGACAACTGGTAATCGTCCCTGGAACCCCCACTGGAATTGATTGAAGAAGTCGCGAGATTCCGTGACTGCCTCATAGCCAAATACTGCTCCGGGTTCGGCTTCGTCACGGGCAGAGATCACGCGTGAGCGTGCCTCGTTGTAAATATCATTATCCACAAAGGCAATGTCAGCGGTTTCGTCTTTGCCGAATTTCTTGACGTTACCGCTGGGATAAATCAGCCAGGCACGAAACTCTTTAATTTTGCCTTTGTCGGTTTCGTAAACTTCACTGGCCCGTGCTAATCCGCGTCCATCACGGGTCAGGATTTTGACAGCATAGAAAACGCTTCGAGTGACTTTGCCTTCTTCGTCTACTGCCACACGATTTTCATCCAGCAGGACGACAGCCGGAACATCTTTGTGATACGGCGGTGTTGAGGCCGCCGCAGCTTGTCGTAGCCACGGCGGCGCATCATCACCCGCCAAGACCGGGATGAAAAAAGTGAAGAGCAGAAAAGAGACGGAGCAGAATTTCAGCCAAGGTTGCAGCATAGTTTTATTCCCCGATGGTCAGTATTTTTTATTGTGCGGCTGCCTTTTGTTTGAGCGTAATCGTATGTCCATCCTGCTGATGATACGCATCAAAAAGCTGTTTCAGCGTCCCATAAACATTGGGCGGGAACAAAATATTTCCCTTCGCTCCGAACATAAAATTGCGTTTGAAAACGAGGAATTTGCCGTCTTGGGTAATCGCCAGTTCAACCTTATTCCAGGAAATCTCGCCTGCCCCGATGGGCTGTGGTGCTTCAGCGTTGTCGAGCGCATAGCCGTCTGGCAATTCAATCTGGACATCGTCCTGTTCGGCCCAGGGATAATGAAAGTAGACCGGATATTTGCGCTCACTGGCTGCAAACAGCGGTCGCTTGTTATTTTGGAAGAAGGAAGGCTGCACGAAAATTCGCTTGCCTGTGCGTTGGGCGTAGCCAGAAATTTTGATATGGAAAGAATAGGTGAACGGTTTGAATTGATCGGTCACGTTTTCAATTTTCAGGTTGGAAAGTTCCGCATTACCCCATTGCGATTTGACGATGGCGCGAAGTGTTTCTTCGCGTTTGTCCGGCGTATCGTCATCGTTATAACGTTTCTTCTCTAATGCGCCGTGGCCGGTGTAAGCCATAACCACATCGCCTTCCATCGTTCCATCTTCAGTGAGTTTCAGGCGGGCCACACGTTTTTCTAACGATTTCTCCGGCTCAGACATTACAGTCTTGACCCACGCGGGTTCTTTCGGGTCGGTGATCAGTGCATTTACGCCTTCATATCCCCAAGGCAACATGCCAATGGTGACATACTTTCCTGACGGGTCATAAAACTTCCATTGTCCATCCACCTTGACCGCAATTTCTCCGCCGTCCAGGAAGTACATGTTCGGGAAAGAAGGATCGAAGAAAAATTCGCTGCGATTTGGCATCAACGCCAGCCGTGCTTCAAACCCGGCAGCAGTCGCCATTGCAATGAATAGACAATCAATATCGTTTCCGGTGCCGTAGCCACGTTTCAGGGTGTCTCCCGGATTATGGTTGTCCTTCATTTTTTTAATTTCTTCGGCGGTTAAGCCAGAAGTATCACTGTTCGCATTCTTGATTTTGGTGCGACAGAATTCCAGGATTTTCAGCAGCTTTTCATCTGCGGTGCTGGCATTTCCCATCGCTTCAGTCGTTGCCTTACGCACATCGTCATTTACTTTGGTGAGAGGCTTGAACTCCTCGTAAATAGCTTTGCCGATAGTCGCCCAGTATTTTTGTGGGTCTACTTTGCTTTCGCGAGTGTAATACACCAGCATCCAAGTCCGAATTTTGTCCTCTGGTGGCATGTGCGCTTCTTCGCGGTAGGCCGGAAGATTCGTCATGGTCGTGCTGTAAAACCCATTTTTCTCTTTCACGAAGTTTACGTTTTGCCCGTTGAAGGTGAAGGTGTTCATGGCCCCAAGAAACTCATTTGGCTTGAGGTAATATTTGACCTGATGAACGGGAATCGTACGCTGGAAATAGAGTTTTAGATTTTTTGCGCTGGCGAGTGACCGGACTTCCTTGTACCGATACTCAATAATTGCGCCCGGCTCAATGCCCGGAACCGCAAAGGATTTGGCTTTGATTTTCAGCCCGCTGATTTTGACGATAGTCCGCTCAAAGACCGAATCCTTTTTTAGCTCCAGGATCGAACCATCAGGCTTGATTGTGCGTGCGGCGATGTCTTTGATTCTGAACTTATCTAAATATTCAATATCCACCTTGCCGTGCGATTCAACACCGCGTTCGCTAAATACCTTGATGCAGACATAATGATTGAAAATTAAGTCTTCCTGCGAATCATCAATAAAGACTTCCCATCGCAATATTTCTGCATCTGCATCTTTCTCTACCGCAGGAGCTTTAAGCGCGAGAAAGGCTGGATCAAGCGGTTTCCAGTCATCTCCGGCCCAGACTAAACCTGGCAGAAACAGTAGAGATACTAATGCCAATAAATTAAAAACGCGGGCTGAAATCATTTGCATCCTCCGATGGCTGAAACGGTTAAGGGGCAAACTAAGTATGGACTGATATCCCTAATTGTAGGAGCCGACGGTGCAGATATTAGACTGAGTCAGGAACGAAGGGCAATAAAATTTTTGTTAATTATCTGTGGGCAATCGTCCGTTGTCATTGGTCATTAGTTGAAAGCCCATCCTATCTGCGGCAGTTCCTGGCCAATGACAACGGAGGAGTGGCAAATGACGAATGACAACCCCTAATCATCATCTCGATAAATCTTCAGCTTGTTATGTAATGTCTTCAGGCTGATTTTTAAGACATCTGCTGCACGCGTTTTGTTGTTTCCGGTTTTGATCAGGGTCTTGAGAATCAATTGCCGCTCCGCCTCATCCAGTGGAATGGGAATTGGCAACGTGATGGAATCTTCATCGCGCAAGGATCGCCCGTCAAAAAGTTGTGGCGGCAAATGTTGTTTTTCAATCGTGATGCCATCACAAACGACCACGGCGTGCTCGACGACATTACGCAATTCACGGACGTTACCAGGCCAGGAATAGCGCAGCAGGATTTCCATCACTTCAGCGGACACGACGCGCGCAGAACGTCCGTGGCGCTCGCGCAACGTATCCACCATATGCTGCACCAGCAATGGAATATCGTCCCGTCTGTCGCGCAGCGGCGGCAATTCCATGTGAATGACATTCAGACGATACAGCAAATCCTCGCGCAATAAGTTATCGCGCACTGCTTTGTGCGGGTCTTTATTCGTTGCGGCCAGCACGCGCACATCTACTGAAATTTCTTTGCTGCCTCCCAGCCGTCGCAATCGCCGATCTTCTAACACGCGGAGCAATTTGGCCTGCAACGTGATCGGCATTTCAGCAATTTCGTCCATGAACAATGTGCCGCCATTGGCCAGTTCAAAACATCCTTCTCGCCGTGTAATTGCTCCTGTGAATGCGCCTTTTTCGTGCCCGAAAAGTTCGGATTCCATCAGCGTTTCAGGAATCGCCGAGCAGTTGATCGGAATAAAAGCATTGGTCGCGCGCGAGCTGAGCTGATGGATGGTTTGTGCCACCAAATCTTTTCCTGTGCCTGATTCACCTGTAATCAGCACCGAAACGGCGGAATTGGCGACCTGCTCAATGGTGGTGTACAACTGGCGCATGGCGTGCGAAGAGCCGACCAGTTTGCCGAACACCCCGTGCTCACTGAGCTGCCGTCGCAATTGGATGTTTTCGCGTTTGACCGAAGATCGTTCGACGGCGCGTTGCAGGACGATATTCAGTTGACGGGTATTGATTGGCTTCTCGAAATAATAAAACGCGCCTTCTTCCATGACCGCGCGCATTGCGCCTTCAATGCTGGCCTGTCCGGTGAGCAGAATCACCGCCGTATCAGGATAGCCTTCCCGCAATTTTGCCAACAGCCCAAAGCCGTCAAGTCGCGGCATGAAAATATCGCTGATTACAACAGATGGCTGGAAGTCTGCGGCCAGTCCCCACGCTTGTTCGCCGTCAGCAGCTACCTGGGTTTCGTAGCCCCAATCCGAAACCAGTTCACTTAACCCGGCTCGCGCTGCTGGTTCGTCATCCACAATCAAAACATTTGCTTTGGTCATAATTGGCAAGTGTAGCACGCAGAAACGATGAGCGGGAGCAGTTTAAGGCTGCAAAATGCCAACCGTAGAAAGGATTAATAATAAGGCGCGCTGATAGCCGATTTCTCTGCCCATTGGTTCGTACCATTCGGTCAGGCGATGTGCATCGCCACCAATGCCGCCTGCCCCAATTGTGATGGCCGGAATACCAAGGCTGATGGGAATGTTGGCATCAGTCGAAGCGCAATTCAAAACGGGATGAATGCCTACGGTCTGCGAGGCTTCAATGGCGAATCTGACCAACGGTGAGCGGGCAGAAAGTTCGCCGGAGGGGCGATGCCCAATGAGTTGGATGTCTGAACGCAGACTGTGACCAGAAGCTGCGCGAAGCGCGTTTTCCGCCCGAATTGCTTTCGTCGTTTCGTTCAGGAAAAATTCTTCCAGACGTGATAATTCAATCTCATCCGTCGAACGTAAATCCACGTCCATATGCGCCACTTCAGGAATGACATTGACCGAATCGCCGCCTTCGATACGTCCAATGTTGTAGGTGGTGCGCGGAGCGTTCGGCGGCGCATATTCAGACAACTTGGCAGCGATGCGACCCAGCGCATAGATGGGATTGACTACGCCAAAATCACTCCAGCTATGTCCGCCGGGGCCGTTCAGCGTCACGCGGTATCGGCGCGAACCAAGCGCCTGATGCGTGATGAATTCTATGCCGGGTCCATCGAATGAAATGAAATCCGTGATGCGCCCGGCCAGATGACCTTCGGTGAATAAATGTCGCGCACCGCGTAAATTGCCTTCGCCTTCTTCTCCCACCGTTGCCACAAAGGCAATCGTTCCACGCAGGCCGACAGCGGCAGCATTGAGGGCCTCAATCATTGCCAGCAGGGCGGCCAACCCCGCGCAATTATCGCCAATGCCAGGTGCAAAAAGTCGTGCCCCGCGTCGTTGGACGGTGACTTCTGTAGTCTCTGGAAAAACAGTATCAAGATGGGCCGATACCACGAGCAACGGCGTTTCCGTTTGGCCCGGATAATACCCGATTACGTTCCCGATGCTATCGGTGTGAACGTTAGCAAGATTGAGTTCTGCGAAGCGTGTGGCGAAATATTCTCCACGACTTTGTTCTTTGAATGGCGGGGCCGGGATTTCACAAATCCGAATATGTTCTTCGGTAAAACGCGTTGCGGATTGATGGAAAAAAGCAAACGCGCGTTTCACTTGTTCGTGGTGAGTCAACGACGTCAACGAAGACGGCGGCGACTTGGGCATGGTCAGATTTTTCAAGTGAAACGCGCGCATTGGTTGCGATGGTTATTTCTTCCCGCGTAGTTTGAAGCTGCGACTGAAATGATCGCTTAAATCAGTAATTTCGACTTCAATAATGCCGTTGGCGTCACACGAATAGGTTTCTTCGATCAGATGCCCATTCAGGGTGACGCGTGAAATGGGAACTCCATCCAAAGATTCTTCGGCACGTAAGGCTGGGTCAAAGGGGAAGTGAATTTCATCCCATATCGTAATGTCTCCCTGTGGCTGACGTTGAGCGTCCAGCCCGCCGCATTCCAGATAGCGAAAATGACCAATGTTGTGTGCCGGAATGTAGCGTCGTTTGAGCGTCAGTTTTTCTTCGCCTTTTGACGGCAGCAGCGTGTCTTTTTCAAACAGCGTATCAAACGCAATGTGGCGGCCTGATTCAACCTCGCGCCAGACACCGAAATGCCGTGTGAAGCGTTCGCGCAACTTGTGACCTGCATCTGTGTCAGCAGCAATAGCTAACCCAATCGCGACCGCTGCATGCGGATATGCCGAGCGCTTGACCTGTTTGCTATACCGTTCGCGCAGCAGGCGCGCCACCGGCGGAAAATCGCTGGAACCGCCGACCAGATACACTGCCGCAAGTGACTTCCAATCAATGCCCGCTTCTGCCGTCGCCTTTTGCATTGCCTGTTCCATCGCGGCCACAGTGCTGTCAATCAGTGGCTTACATTCGGCGTACAGATCTGTTGTCGTCAGACTCACCTCGCCTGCTCCCTCGATTGCGCACCCTAAATCAATCGCGATCTTGCGGGTTGTGGGTCGCAACCCTTCTTTTTTCTCGCGGCATTCTTCTAATAGTAGCGCGAGTTGCGCATCATTGACTTCGTGAATATCCGCTTTTTTTAGCGCCATATCCAACAGGATAACGTCAAAATTATCTCCGCCCAGACGCGTGATGCCCTCATTGCTTAAGACTTCGTGATCGCGGTCAGCCAGGCTAATCACGGCGGAATCAAAGGTGCCGCCGCCTAAATCGTAGACCAGCAAATATTCGCGTTTGCCCACACCGTTTTCGCCCAGAATGTGATGCGCATATTCGATACCCGCTGCCGAAGGTTCATTCATCATTCCACGCACATCAAATCCCGCCCGCCGAAAGGCTTCAAGTGTGATGAATCGTTGATTGCTGTTGGCATTGGCCGGGACGGAGATTATTGCTTCGAGCTTATCTTTTTTCTTCACGCGCAGGTTGGAGTTTTCGCGCAAGTCGTGATGGAGTTGCTCCAGAAAAGACGTGATCCACTCAAACACGCTCATTTCGTGTTCGCCGATTTTCAAGCGGCTGTCCGGGCCTAGTGTTGCGAGTTCGCGCTTGACCGAACGGCGGAAAGTCCAGCCAGGTTGTCCTTGTTTTGCCAATGCCTCAAAACCAAATGCAATCTCTGCACCTTTGGTCGCGATGATGGATGGATACCATTCAAAGGCGTCACCTGCTTCGTTGGTAAAACTGACAACCGGATAGTTGCCGCGATTGACGGCTGTGACAACAGTGCGCGTCGTACCGAAATCAATTCCTAATAACATAGTGATAATCTGTGAACTGTAACTGAAAATTTAAGATTGGTGGGCCGTGAAATTTTCCTTCTTACGCCCGCCCATATTGAGAAGTTAGGTGTTGTCGCTGGACTGATTGTGGACATCGTTCTCGTTTTAACCAGGAATCATAAACGCTGTGGCGCATTTTGCCAAATTGCGTTACAGTGCGAAGTATATTTCTAACATCGTCCAGCAGTCCTTTTCAGGAGTCTTAAGGTATGTTTAGACCAAAATGGATTACGCTTTTTTTGTTGCTGGTGTTGATTAGCACCGCAGCCTTGGCTCAATCAGGTCGCAAGCAAAAGAAAGCTCCCGATCTGCCGCCTGTGCAAGGTGTGCCTGCGCCATCGAAAACGCCGGAACCGCCGCAGCCGGATGTTCCCGAACCTGATCCTGAAAAAGAAAAGGAAAAAGAAAAAGCGCGCGCTTCAGCGAAGGGCATCATCCTTGGCACTGATTGGGCCGACATGAACGTCTCAATGGGCATGGCTGATTACGTGCGTCGTGCCTGTCGCAGCGAATTGTCACGCATTCTTCGCGGCCTTGAGGTGCGAGACACCGGCAATATGAGCCGCAGTGATGCGATCAAAATGGCCAAGGACGAAGACCGTTTTTACACGGTATGTCTGGAATTTCAATCGTTCGGTTCGCAATACGAAGTGCGTTACACCATCTATGAGCCGAAGACTGCCAAGGCAATGGGTATCGGTTCATCCCCGATTTACACGGATAGCTCCGGTCGCGCGAGCTATTACGCGTATGAACGCGCCGGACGCGACATTGCGCGTCAGCTCATCAATCGGTTGGATTTGCAACCTTCAAAGTTTCCGTAGTCTTTGCAGGAGTGCCGTGAAGTCCTGCGGCAACGGCGCTTCAAACTGTAGCGGCTGATTGTTGATTGGATGTTGCAGGCGGAGCTTGAAGGCATGCAATGCTTGCCGCGCAAAAGGAATGGCGTTTTGCGGAGGCTCGGATTGATACTGTTTCTCGCCGATCAGTTGATGTCCGTGCGCGGTAGCCTGTAATCGAATTTGGTTTTGCTTGCCCGTGGCGAGTTTGACTTCAAGCAACGAAGCTTCCTTGAATTTTTCCAGTACGCGATAATGACATTTGGCTTCGACCGCGCGGCGATCACGCGGATCGCTGAGTTTTTGGGCCAATTCTTCTTTATCCCACACTAACCAATCCTTCCACGTTCCTTTTTCGGGGAAGGGAATTCCATACACCACTGCCTGATAAATTCGCTCCGGTTTTTGGGCTGCGAATTGCCGTTTCAGATGAACGCGCGCGGCATCTGTTTTGGCGAACACGACCACGCCGGACGTGTCACGATCAATGCGATGAATAATCTGCGGCTTGAGCTTGCTGCGGTGGCGCAGGTAATCCGCGACCTGATCGTAAAGCGTAACTTCTTCGGGATGTTTTGGCAGTCCAACTGTTAACAGCCCGCTTGGTTTGTTGATAACCAGCAACGCTTCGTCTTCATAAATTGTGTCCAGCCCCGCGACTTGCCGATTCGTAAACACGCGATGTTTTGCGGAGCCAGGGCGATCCATCCAGACGCGCACCGTTTCGCCGGTTTGTAATTTTCGCCCGGCTTCGAGTGAGGTTTGCTCTTTATTATTCACGAATACTTTGCCGCGCGCGATGGCTTCAAATGCCTTGGCGCGCGAGCCAAGACGGGTGGCATCGGCCAACCATTTATCGAGGCGCAAGCCGGAATCTGCTGCGTTTACCTGCCAGGAATCATTCTTCATAAAAGCTCATAACCGTACCCGGTTACTTTTCATTTGCAAAACAACCTGCTAATTTGCGGTATCTTTGTTGGGTCAATCACGCAAGCTATCAGCTTGCCCCACGAAAAACAACCTATGACCTTATTGCAAGGGGCTTTGATCTTAGGCGCTGGCCTGATTGCGGGTGCTATGAATGCCGTTGCCGGAGGCGGCACGCTCATTACATTTCCGACCCTGATTTGGACGGGACTCACGGCAATCAATGCGAATGCCACAAATACGGTAGCGCTTGTTCCTGGCGCGTTGGCTGGTGCGTGGGGCTATCGCCGTGAATTGCGGGAAGGGAATTCGCAATACTACTGGTTGCTTATCCCCAGTTTCATCGGTGGGTTGATTGGCGGCATTTTATTGCGTTATACGCCGCCTGCGACGTTTGCTGCGTTAGTGCCGTGGCTGATTTTATTTGCTGTCGTGTTGTTCGCCTGTCAGGAGCCGATTCAACGTTGGTTGCGCAAAGGGAAGCCGATAGTCCCTGTCCACGAAACTTCTCAACACTGGTTGCTGCTGGCTTCAAGCACTCAATTTTTTACAGGGATTTATGGCGGTTACTTTGGGGCTGGAATGGGGATCATGATGCTGGCAACGCTAAGCGTTTTGGGATTTTCAAGCATTCACCAAATGAACGGCTTGAAAAACCTGCTTGGCATGGCGATCAATCTCATCGCCGCTTTATATTTTATCTTCGTTGACTTGGTACATTGGCCTGAAGCTTTGGTAATGGCTGTAGGCGCGATTGTCGGTGGCTATGGTGGTGCAGGGCTGGCCCGGAAGCTCGGCCCGAAATTTGTACGTTGGGCGGTGATCGTCATCGGCGTTGGGATGGCCATTTCGTTACTGCTTAAATAAGCTAAGACAAACATTCGGTTTTCTCGTGTCCTTATAAAGCAAAACTTACAGAACCTGAGCAAATGGGAAGTTTGCTCTATATTTTTAGAGGAGCGTAAAAAAATGAACTACGGTTTGAATATTCTACAGGAAGCCCGGCGCGACTTGGTTTCGCTTGGCGCATTGATTCATCGCTTAGACCCCGGTCGCATCCCATTTCGCAAGGCAACGCGTTGCGACATTCATGTCAGCGGCGGCGAATTTAATGTCGCGGCAAACTTGTCCGATTGCTTCGGTATGAAAACGGCTATTGTGTCTGCGATGGTGAACTATCCCATTGGCGATTTGATTGCCGAGCGCGTGAAGGCAATGGGTGTCAAATCTTTCTACAAAACGTTTGATCACAACGGCGTCAACGGCCCGAACATGGCCACTGTGTTAAGCGATCAAGGACACGGCGTGCGTGCGCCAGTCGTGTTTTATAACCGCTGCAACGAGGCTGCTGCGCAACTGAAGCCGGGCGACTTCAATTGGGACGAAATCTTCGCGGGCGGCGTGCGTTGGTTTCACAGCGGGGGCATCTTCGCTGCACTTTCTGAAACGACCGCAGAATTGATTATCGAAGGCATGCAAGCCGCGAAAGCCGCAGGAGCTGTGACCTCCTTTGACCTGAACTTCCGCGAAAAACTCTGGAAAATTTCGGGCGGAGAATCGCGTGCCGTTTCCGTCGTGCGTCGCATCGTAGATAACGTGGATGTGTTAGTCGGCAACGAAGAAGATTTGCAAAAAGGCTTAGGCATTCCTGGCCCCGAAGTTGCCGCGAAATCCAAACTTGATCCAAGCGTCTTTTTTGGGATGATTGATCAGGTCACTGCACAGCATCCAAATGTCAAAATTGTCGCGACCACATTGCGTGAAGTACATACGACCAATCGCCACAGCTGGAGCGCCGTTGCCTGGATCAACGGGCAAACATACGCGGCTCCGACCTGCGAATTGGATGTGCTGGATCGCGTCGGTGGCGGCGATGGCTTTGCAGCAGGCTTTATTTATGGGCTGCTGACAGGCGAAGCACCAGAAGATGCGGTGAAATTGGGCTGGGCGCATGGCGCATTGCTGACAACCTTCCCCGGCGATACGACGATGGCAACGGTGGATCAAGTGCGCGCGTTTGCCAAAGGCGGTTCGGCGCGGATTCAGCGTTAAGCGAAGACTTCAACGCCAAGAAGCAAAGGGACAAAGATACAAAGAAAGAATAGACTTCTTCTCTTTGTGTCTTTGTCCCTTTGCTTCTTGGCAACTTTACAGTTGGCTTTAAGAAGCTTTCTTCGATGCGCGTGATGGCGCTTTCGCTTCTGCCGCTAAGGCAACGAGTTCGCCTCCTTCGCTGGCCACGCCTTTGTATTCACACTCAGGACAGGTCAACACCGTTTGATTGGCACGGGCGTTGAATTTTTCCAGCATAAACGGATTTTGGCACTGCGGACAGACACGATCAACGGGTTTGTCCCAATACACGCGGTCGCACGTTGGATAGGCCGAGCAGCCGTAGAAAACTTTGCCCCGTTTGGATTTTTTGACGACGATTTCGCCTTTGCATCCTGGGCGGGTACAGGCAACACCGGTTGTCTCGCGCTTGATGTATTTGCAGTTTGTGCAGCCTGTGTACTCACCATATGGGCCTTGTTTGATCGCGATTTGCATCCCGCATTCGGGGCATTTTTCATCCAGCATTTTGGGTGCCGCCATGACTGCGCCCGTCTTGGAAAGCTTGCGCGTATTCTTGCATTCTGGATAGCCGGAGCAGGCAAGAAACGCTCCGAAACGGCCTTTTTTCAGGACCATCGAACTGCCGCATTTTTCGCAGACCTCATTCGCGTATGGATTTTCCTCTGCTTCGCCACTTTCTGTTGTTGTCGCGGTGGTCGCCGCTTCGCCATTGCTGTTGACAGGCTTGGCCAATTCGCGTGTGTTCTTGCATTCGGGATAGTTCGTGCAGGCAAGGAATTGGCCGAAGCGCCCGAACTTGATCGCCATCTTCGAGCCGCATTTTTCGCAGACTTCATCCGTGATAATTTCCTGCCGCTTCACATCTTTCATGTGTGTTTGTGCAGCTTTCAAATCCACCGTGAATTTGTCGTAGAACCCTTTCAGTGCGGCTTGCCATTTGATCTTGCCGTCTTCGATTTCGTCCAGTTCACCTTCAAGTCGCGCGGTGTAAGCGACGTCAAAAAGATCGGTGAAGCTTTCCACCAGCAGATCATTCACAATCGTTCCCAGGTCTGTGGGGAAGAATTTGCTTTCGCGTTTTTCGACGTATTCGCGATCCTGAATGACGGTCATGATTGTCGCGTAGGTCGAAGGACGTCCAATGCCTTTTTCTTCCAGCGCTTTGACCAGCGTGGCTTCCGTGTAGCGCGGAGGCGGTTCGGTAAAGCTCTGATTCGGCGTGAGCGAATTCAACTTTAAATCTTCGCCCTTTTCGACTTTCGGTAATTTTGCGGCGCGCTCTTCGTCGTCTTCGTCTTTTTCGTCCTTGCCTTCTTCATAGACGGCGAGGAATCCATCAAATTTAAGAACCGAGCCAGTCGCACGGAAAGTGAATTTTTCTCCGGCTGCAATATCAATTGTCGTTTGATCAAATAAGGCAGGCATCATTTGCGACGCAACGAATCGCTGCCAGATCAGGCGATAAAGTGCGAGTTCGTCTTTGTCGAGATATTGCGCGACCGATTCTGGTGTGCGCGCTACAGCAGTTGGGCGAATCGCTTCGTGTGCGTCTTGCGCATCTTTCTTCGAGCGATAGTGAATCGCTTTTTCCGGCAGGTAATTCTGCCCATATCTGCCCCCAACAAATTCGCGTACTTCCTGTAATGCGCCATCCGATACGCGAGTCGAATCAGTACGCATATAAGTGATTAATCCGACTGTGCCTTCGCCGACATCTTTGCCCTCGTACAGTTTTTGCGCGATTTGCATTGTTTTCTTGACCGGAAAACGCAGCTTGCGCGAGGCTTCCTGTTGCAGCTTTGACGTGATGAAGGGGGGAACTGGATTGCGTTTCTTTTCTTTCGTCGAAACGTCTGAAACGGTGTATTTTGCGCCCGTCAGTTCAGCCAGGATTTGTTTGGCGTCGTCTTCATTCTTGATGTGAATTTCTGATTTCTTGACTCCTGAATCAAAACCGGAGGTCTTTACCGTTTGATCCGCGATTTTGTACAACTTGGCATCGAAGGTTGGTGGCAATTGAGCCGAAAGATTTGCGGTGATCGTCCAATATTCCGTTTTGACGAAAGCCTGGATTTCACGTTCGCGCTCAACCACAAGGCGGACAGCAACTGTTTGCACGCGGCCTGCGGAAAGCCCACGCCGCACTTTGTCCCAGAGCAAAGGGGACACCTGATAGCCGACCAGACGATCCACCACACGACGCGCCTGTTGGGCATCCACCAAATCCTGGTTGATTTGTGCCGGATGCTTAAAAGCATCATTCACCGCTGATTTCGTGATTTCATTGAACATCACGCGAAAGATCGGTTTTTTGGCTTTGCCGCGTCCGCCGACCTCTTCCGCAATATGCCAGCCGATGGCTTCGCCTTCGCGATCAGGGTCGGTTGCGATGAAGATGGTTTCAGCTTCTTTGGCTGCGGCTTTGAGTTCTTTGACAACCTTTTCTTTGCCCGGCATGACTTCATAGATCAGCTCAAAGTTCTTCTCCGGGTCTACGCCTAAGCCCTTTTTAGGCAAGTCCTTGATATGGCCGACTGACGCCAGTACTTTGTACTCTTTGCCTAGATATTTGTTGATGGTTTTGGCTTTGGCAGGCGATTCAACGATAACTAATGATTTCGACATACTATGATTCCGTCAGATGATTTCGTAGCAACAATAAGTAATACACGCAAAAACAAAGCCCAGTCAAATAGCACGAACCAGCACGCCAAGACAAGCGATTATTGAGTCTTAAGAAAATGAAGACGGTTTGCCACCGTCAGTGGCACAAAGAAATTGCTACTAAATAGTGACATCTTGGCGTCTGCTAACAGCGCTATAATCCAGTTGGTTTCACGGTTAACCAAAACACGATAGGAGAATAAAGATGAAGATGTTGAATTGCTCGTTACTTGCAAGCTTCGCCGTCCAATTGGCGTTGCCTGTAATCTATTTGGGAGCGACCTGCTTGCCGGCTGGATCGGAGCAAAGTGTCGTCTTTCTGCTTTTCCCCTTTGTTGCTGGAATTCCGTTAGGTCCAATGTTGCTGCGGCCTTTAGCAGGTTTTTTCTCGCCTGAAATATCTTTACATTTGGCGATAGTGTCGGCGTTTGTGGGGAATTTTATCGTTTACGCTATGATCTTTCAGGGGTGGTTTTTTCTGCGCAGCAAAATGTATACGCGCCAAAAGCTAACTGTTTCGATGTAATCTTTTTTCTGTACTTATAGAAACACGACAGCCCACAAGGGAGTAATTTCCTGTGGGCTGGATTGGATGAAACTGCCTTGGCTTTTATTCGTCTGCTGCATCGAGGGCGTCTTCCAGCGTGAAAGAGCCTTCATAAAGAGCTTTCCCAATAATTAAGCTGTCAACGCCGAATTCTTCTAATTCTTTGACCGCGTAAATGTCATCCAGCGTGGCAACGCCGCCAGAGGCTGTGACCTTCAGCCCCGTGGCTTCTGCGATTTCCTGCGTCGCTTCCAGGTTGATGCCGCTCATCATTCCGTCCCGCGCAATGTCTGTGTAAACGATGCGCTCAACGCCCATCTCGGCGACTTTCTGCGCCAAATCCAGCGCGGTCATATCCGACATCTTTTGCCATCCGCGTAACGCTACAATTCCGTTGCGCGCGTCAATGCCCACAACGATGGTCGAAGCGAATTCGTCGAGCATATTTTGCAACAGCAGCGGATTCTCAATGGCTGTCGTCCCAACCACGATGCGCGTTACACCCAAATCGTCTAAACGTTGGACATCGCTGATTGATCGCACGCCACCGCCAAACTGAATTGGCAAATTGACGGAGTATAAAATGTCACTCAACGCACGCAGGTTCTTGCTGTCGTCCAAATTCATCGCACCGTCAAGATTGACGATGTGTAGCATTTCGGCTCCAGCCTCGTACCATTTTTTAGCGACGGCTACGGGATTTTCAGAGTACACCGTTTCCGCCGATGTTTGGCCTTGAGTCAATCTTACGCAGCGCCCGCCGCGTAGATCAATTGCGGGAATGATAATCATGGAGTGTTACGATCTTTGTGGGTCTGTCTTTTCTTGCATTGCTGCTTACGAAATTCGTTGTTCATCAATTTGTTGTGGCTTGATTGGCAAAAGCACTGGGAGTCGCCCTGCCAAAAATGAACGCCTAAATACTACTCATTTTGGTTTTTCAGGCAAGTGAATTATTGCACGGAGATGCAATTGGCTTGAATTAAGAATAGCTGCAAATGGGATGAGTGTGCTATATTGTTTGGACTTGCTGCCCCACCAACAACCCTCAGTAAATTCAACGTACCAGAAATCATAGGCCCAGAATAAGCATTATCAGAATAGATTCGAGACATGGCAAAACGACTTAATCCGATCCTTCGATTTTCACGCGCGCTACTTCCTATTGCCGTTGGTGTCGTGGTGGTGGTTGGTGCATTTGAAGGCTGGCTGGTTTATCGCGTCACACATCCACGTCGTACAAACTTTGAGATTACCCCGAGTCATTATCAGCTTTTTACCGGGGAAGGTGTTTCCTGGAGCGAAGAGCAATGGGATAACACCGATGGCACAACTGCCAGCGGGTGGTTGTTGCGTGGTGCGACCGGCGCACCTGCGATTGTGGTCAATCATGGCTATAGCAAAAATCGCGCAGAGTTGCTGAATTTGGGCGTGAAGCTCTGCGAAATTGGCTATAACGTTTTGTTGCCTGATTTGCGCGGGCATGGGGCCAGTGCTGTCTCCTACACATCCCTCGGCATTTATGAAAAAGATGATTTGAATGCGGCGGTCAATTTCTTAAAAGGCAAAAAGAATCCGCAGGGGCAGGCTTTGGTGGATGGCAATCGTATCGGTGTTTACGGGGTTTCTCTGGGAGGATATGCAGCTCTGACCGCAGCGGCAGAAAATCCAACCATCAAGGTTGTCATCGCGGATTCTGCTTATCCAAAACCGAATTGGTTGACGCAATCTGTGCTGAAAGAGATGTTCAGTTCCGATCCCCCTTTCTTGAATATGTTTGCGGACTGGGGACTGCGCGGCTACTTTTGGGGGCATTACAACGAAGGTTCCGCCGAGGATGCGTTGACCCGATATAAAGGGCAAAAGCTTTGGATGGTAACGACGCAAACCAATATGCCTATCGTGATGGACTTGAATCAAACGACACTGGATTTATTCCAGCAAGCCCAATTCCCCAAAGAGATTGTGAAGGTCGAACGCTCGCGCGCCGAAGCACGTGACGCATACGACGACCGCATTGTTTCTATCTTTCGTAAGGATTTACCGCGATAAGGCTGATGAGTCTAGGGAGTCCAGAGAGTCTGAGAGGCTGAGAGTCCGAATGTCTTGACTCTCCAAACTCTCTGGACCCTCCAGACTCTCCAGACTTTATTACGGCTTGTCGAAATAGGGGTGCGTCAGGAGCATGGGCTTTTGTTGCGCACCTGTTGGCTTTTTCAATTCCAACTCCTCCAGCAATGCAGAAGGTGCCACGATGCTGGTGCTTGCACCTCCACCGCCATACGAATTTCCTGCACGATTCAATAGGTAGCTATCGTTGCCAACCGCAATGATTTGGGCTTTCAGTTGCTTTACTGTCAATTCGCCAATGCTGGCACCACGAATCAATTCCTCTCGGCCATCCTCGACGTAAACTTTGTAAGTCAACGATGGATCGCCCAGGCTACCGCCTTTGATGATGATGCCATAGGGCATTTCCAGTGCCTTGCACATCTTGATCAGTTCCTGCTTGAGTTGGTCGTAAGTTTTGCCATCACTAGACTGGATGAACAGGTTGCCGATTTCTGTCGAAGCGCCTCCGTTCAAGCCAGAGCGCCCGTGCCCATTGGATTTGAGCATATTTTTGCGCGGGCGACGTGAGAGCAGCAGGTTTTTCAGCACGCCTTGTTCGACTAAGGAAACCTTGCGCGATGCAACGCCCTGATCGTCAACTTTATAGGAGCCAAGCAATGCTTTGTCGCCGAATTTTTCCTGCGTTGGATCATCATAAACTGACACGTGAAACGGCAGGATGCGGCGATTTAGCCGATTGGCCAACTCGCTACGGTCTTCGCCTTGCATTCCGACCGGTGGGCGATAGCTGCAAAATTCCGGCGCAAGCAATTGCGAAAACATTTCTGCTGAGGCTGAGCCTGTGAACAGCACGGGGCCCAGATAGTTCTCATTCAGCACGGGTGCGGCCTGTAACTTCGTAACTTGTTCGGCCATTTGCTGAATGGCTTTGGTCACATCCGCCTGCGAAGGGAGCTGGTCGAAGCTGGTTGCATAAAACGGGGTGCCAAGGCTGATCCACATTCCGTCAGCTGTTTGGGTGGCGGCATTGGCCTCCAGCGAGATTAAAATCATTGGTCGCCGAATGCGTGTGCCTTCGCTGTTGATCAAGTAACGATGTACGAGTTGCGCCTGAAAATTGATGCTGGATTGTTTGATGACAGGGAATTGTCGGAAGATTGCGGAAAGCTCACGGATGTACGTTTCCCATTGCTTCTGATCGAAGTTCAGCATTTGTTTGGGCAAGAGTAAAACGGTCGCATCCTCTTTGGAGAAATCCGGGATTTTTTCTTCGTCAATGCGGTTCTTGAGAAACGCCCGTTTGCGCGCGATTTGCTCCACTGCGCCGCGATACGCGGCATCCGTTGCCAGCCAGAGTTCATGCCGCAAGGCGTTGTAATCATCCTCAATTGCCACAGACATCGGATAGCCAGTTGGCTCGTTATCAAAATCATAGCCACCGACACGCACATCCACGGTCAGCGCGCGGCCATGATTGCGCTGCGACATGAGCAATCCGCCAAAGGCGGCTGTTGCGTTGAAGGATTGAGCGTCAATGATTTCATACTCAATGAAATATGGTTTTTCCTGTCCTTGAATGACAAGCTTGTCAATCGAACGTGCGAGTTCATCTTGCAAGGATTTGAGAACAACATCGTCGTTGGCAGAAGATTGCGCGAAGCTAAAGACCGCAACCACCATCGCGACAAGAATGGCCAGGGGGATTTGTTTGGAATGCTTCATTTTTATTATAGGCGGTGATAAATCGAAAGATTAGTTTCGGCGCTTACTTTTGCGCCGGTTGTTCCTGGCCCGGAGGCGGCAAAATTGGCAAGCGCTCATTCGACTTCGGTTTCTTTTGTACTTCGATTTGCGTGGTCAAAATACTGGGCGAGACGGCTGAAACCGGAACCCAGCCGGATTCCGCACCGCAGACGCCATTGAAAACTTCAGTCGTATCACTTGCAGCAACAATTTTGCTGAAAGACGTTAGCGGAGTGCCGATCAAGTCTACGCCACGCACCAATTCATCCGGGCGACCATCAGCATAGACGCGATAGACCATCACAGGAGTAACCTGAAATGCCTGCGGCGCATTGCGGTCTGTCGTGGTGAAACCGCCGGAAATATCCTTGAAAATTAACCCGTAAGGTTTGTTCTGTTTGTTGCACTCTGCAATCAGCAATTCACGGAGGCTGGCTTCAGGAACAGTCTTGGAAACCTGCACGACCAAATTGCCTTGCCGCCCGACTGGCCGCATTCCCGGCTGCTTGCGTCCGTGGCCATTGGAACTGGGAAAGCCTTTAATCGGCGAGCGCGACATCAGAAAGTTTTTCAGGATGCCGTTTTCGACGACGGGTACACGCTGCGCTTTCACGCCTTCGTCATCGAACTGGTAATAGCCATTCAAATCAATGTTGGAAAGTTGTTTGAGGGTTGGGTCATCGTACACCGAAATGAATTCCGGCAGGATTGGCTTGTTGACTTGTTTAGTGAACGTTTGGCCAGAGTTTTCTTCTTTTTGGCGATGACCTTCAATGCGGTGACCGAAAATTTCGTGGAAGAATACGCCGCTTGCGCGCCCCGACAAAATTGCTGGTCCCGTGAATGGCTCAATCACGGGAGCCTTGCGTAAATCCAACAGGTCTTTGGCCATTTTTTCAATGGCGGCAATGATTGTTGTATCGTTCGGTAATTTATCCGGCGTAAAGGCGTCGAAGGTCTCAAAGCGATATAGCTCCATTCCATCTTCCGCTTTGGTGCGTGCGTCAACCATGACACGTGCGCGCGTGTAGCCGTGCTGAATGGCTGTGCCTTCGGTATTGACTAAATACTTGGTGGTCGCGTCAGCATTGAACGTCACGCTGGAAGAAAGGATTTCAGGATACTTATTGAAAAGCGCTGACCAGGTTTTGAGTTTCTTTTCCCATTCGGCCCGATCCAGTTTTCCTAAACTAGGGGACGGCGTCACCGCAACCTGCGGAGTTTCGCGGGACAGGTCTGCTGACTTGTCTTCCTCTTCAACTTTGACGGCTTGATTGGCTTTGATTTGAATCAGACGTTCCTGGGCGGTTTTGTATTTTTGATCTGTCACCATCCAGATCGTGCTCTTCAGTGCATCCAGATCATCTTCCGTGGAAATCGGAATCGCCCCACCACCGCCATAATAACCGCCGCCGCCACCACCTACACGATGCGTATTGTCGAGCTGGTAATCGCCCACGCGCACATCCACATCCAGCCAGCGCACACGCCCGGTATCGCTGCTTTGCAACGCTCCGTATTGTGCGGTCACCACAGTTTGCTGTGAGTCATACACCTGATAAGCGATGAGGTACGGTGGTGGATCACCTTTTTGCTTTAGAATTTTTTGGGCGCGCTGTAACTCTTCCTGCAACGCAGTCATCACCGCACTTTTATTAGAAGTGGGGGTTGGTTTTTGACTGGAAGCGACTGGTGCGAAAAGAGAAGCAAGAATGATCGTGCTGATAATGTTTCTCGTGAACTTCGATTTCATGCAATGAGCCAATCCTTTCAGGAGGCGAAGCTAACTTATTTGAGGCAGGGGACGCAAGAAAAAAACGTTCCTGAGTTGTTCGTCGCCGGGTGTCCGTTATACTTTGTTTCAAAAATCCCATCACTGTCGCGTTAGCAGCGAAGGGGAGCGATGGGAATAAATTTGAGCAGGCATGCGATTTACATCCAGATAGAAGCATTTACGCGTACTTTGCCTGAGGACTGTTTATGTTAATAAAAAAGCCAACGGACATTAAATCTTCTGAAATTACGGACGAAAAACTGTATCGCAATCGTCGTCAATTTATGCTGACAGCTTCGGCTGCTGTGGCTGGTGCGGTGATCACTGCCTGCAAAAAATCTCCGCCACCCAATGTTGCTACTGCGCCGCCGCAAAAGCTCGAAGGCGTGGTGAAAAGCTCGTTCACTGTTGACGAACCATTGAATTCACTCAAGGACATCACGACCTACAACAACTTCTACGAATTTGGCACGGACAAAAGCGACCCGGCTGCGAATGCACATACGCTTGTCACGCGCCCCTGGACAGTTGCAGTTGAAGGCGAGGTAATGAAGCCGAAAACCTTCGACATTGACGAGTTGATGAAACTCGCGCCGTTGGAAGAGCGCGTCTACCGCTTCCGCTGTGTCGAAGCCTGGTCAATGGTAATACCGTGGATTGGCTTTCCGCTGAATGAACTCATCAAACGCGTCGAGCCGACCTCAAAAGCCAAGTATGTCCAATTCACGACGCTGCTGGATCGGAACCAGATGCCTGAACAACGCTTCGGCACATTGGAATGGCCTTATGTCGAAGGCCTGCGACTGGATGAAGCGATGCACCCGCTGGCGATTCTGGCAGTGGGATTGTACGGGCAGGTTTTGCCCAATCAGAATGGCGCGCCGATTCGATTGATTGTGCCGTGGAAGTACGGCTTCAAAAGCATCAAGTCCATCGTAAAAATCAAATTCGTCGAGTCGCAACCGATGACAACCTGGAACCTGATGGCCGCAGATGAATATGGCTTTTATGCGAATGTGAATCCCGAAGTAAGTCACCCCCGCTGGTCACAGGCGAGCGAGCGCCGTCTGCCCAGTTTATTCAAGAGTACGAAGACCTTGATGTTCAATGGCTATGCGGATCAGGTGGCCAGTTTGTACAGCGGGATAGATTTGCGAAAAAACTATTAGATCGTTTGGCTTTGGGTTTTTGGCCTTTGGACTTGGCAAAAACAACGACCCAAGCCCCAAGACCAGCATGAAATATCAAACTATCATCAAAGCCGTTTTGCACATTTTATGTTGGCTGCCGCTGGTTCGCCTGGTAATTAACTTTCTCAACGACGACCTGACCGCGAATCCCATTGAATTTATTACGCGTTCGACTGGCACGTGGGCACTGGTGATTTTGTTTGCCTCCCTGACGATTACGCCGCTGCGTAAAATCAAAGCCTTAAATTGGACAATCAAACTGCGGAAGATGTTGGGGCTATATGCCTTCTTTTATGTCTGCCTGCATTTTCTCATCTACCTTTGGTTTGATAATTCTTTTGATTGGGCGCGCATTGGTCAGGATATTGCCAAACGCCCCTACGTTACCGTAGGCTTTGCCGCGTTCGTGCTGTTACTGCCGCTGGCGTTGACCTCGAATAAGTTTTCGATTCGCAAGCTGACGGGCAAGCGATGGCAGCAATTGCATCGGTTGGTCTATCCGGCGGCAATCGGCGGTGTCGTACATTATTATTGGCTGGTCAAAGCTGATATCACCAAGCCGATGATTTATGCCGTAGTTTTGGCAGTGTTATTGGGCGTGAGAATTTTTTACAAGCTAAACCCCCAACAGAGGAGTCCGCGTGAGTACAAATCCGACCTACAACCTTCCGAATGAATTGGCCGAAGCTGTGCAGGCTTCAATTAACGACTGGCAAAAGAACCAAAAAATCAAACAACTCTGGGCGAAAGACGCTTCACTTTGGACGAACGCCGACGAAGCAAAATGGCTTGGCTGGCTCGACATTGTGGATGCGCAGTTGAATGATTTGGCTGCGTTGCAATCGTTCGCCGCCGAAGTGAAGGAAGCAGGCTTTACACAAATCTTGTTGCTCGGCATGGGCGGTTCCAGCTTGTGTCCTGAAGTCCTGAAACTGACCTTTGGCCACATCGAAGGCTTTCCCGAATTGCACGTGCTGGATTCGACCGATCCGGCGCAGGTCAAAACCTTCGAGCAAAAGGTGGACATCGCCAAGACGTTATTCATCGTCGCCAGCAAATCCGGCAGCACGCTGGAGCCGAATATTTTCAATCAATATTTTTATCAGCGCGTAGTCGAAACCGTTGGCGCAGACGAAGCGGGGAATCATTTCGTAGCAATCACCGATCCCGGTTCCAAGATGCAACAGGTTGCCGAACGCGATCATTTTCGTCGCATCTTTTTCGGTTGGGCGAATATCGGCGGACGCTATTCCGCGCTCTCGAATTTCGGCATGATTCCGGCGGCAGCAATGGGATTGGACACGGCTTTGTTATTAGCCTCTGCCAAAGAAATGGTCGAGGCCTGCAAGGGCGATGAAGAAAATCCCGGACTGACGCTTGGCGCGATTTTAGGCACGGCGGCAAATCACGGACGCGACAAGCTGACGATCATCGCTTCGCCGGGGCTTTATGATTTAGGCGCGTGGATGGAACAACTCGTCGCCGAATCTACCGGTAAAGAAGGCAAGGCGATTATTCCCGTAGATCGTGAGGCGATTGATAACGTCAATGTTTACGGGGCTGATCGCATCTTTGCGTATGTTCGTTTGACTACCGCACCGGATGCGCAACAAGAAGCGGAAGTCGCCGCACTTGAAGCCGCAGGCCAGCCTGTCATTCACATCGAAGTCAAAGACATCTACGATTTGGGCCAGCAATTCTTCTGCTGGGAAATCGCGACCGCCGTGGCAGGCGCAATTATCGGCATCAATCCGTTCAATCAGCCCGACGTCGAGGCGAGCAAAATCGAAACCAAAAAGCTGACGAGCGAGTACGAAGAAAAGGGAAGCCTACCCGCCGAAACGCCTATTTTTACAGGCGATGGCGTGAATCTATTCACCGATGAAGCCAACGCCGCAAAACTCTCTGGCGCGACGCTTGCCGAGTATTTGCAAGCGTTTGTGAATCAAATCGGCGTGGGCGATTATTTCGCCGTGCTGGGCTACATTGAGATGAACGAAGCGCACGAAGCCACGTTGCAAACGATTCGTCACGCAGTTCGGGACAGCAAGAAAGTCGCTACGTGTTTGGGCTTTGGCCCGCGCTTTTTGCATTCAACCGGACAGGCATACAAAGGCGGCCCCAACAGCGGAGTGTTTCTGCAAATCACCTGCGATGACGCAAACGATTTGCCCGTGCCCCAGCAAACCTTCACCTTTGGAATCGTCAAAGCTGCACAGGCACGCGGCGATTTCCAGGTGCTGTCAGATCGCGGTCGCCGAGCCTTGCGCGTGCATCTGGGCGCGGATGTCGCAGCGGGATTGAAGACGTTGCAGACAGCAATTGAAAAGGCTTTATCAGGAAATTAACCACAGAGAACACGGAGCGCACGGAGAAAAGCTCAGACAGGATTCACAAGATTAATTACAAGATTAACAGGCCTCTTCTTGTAAATCCTGCAACAAATCTTGTGAATCCTGTCTAAAAAACTCTGTGCCCTCCGTGCTCCGTGGTTCAATCATCAGGAGAAATTCAATGCAACTCGGAATGATCGGACTTGGACGAATGGGCGCAAATATGGTGCGCCGATTGATGCGCGGTGGACACGATTGCGTCGTGTTTGATTTGAATGCCGACAACGTCAAAGCACTCGCCAGCGAAGGCGCGACGGGCGCAGAATCGCTCGACGATTTCGTGACGAAACTCAATGCGCCGCGTGCCGTTTGGATTATGGTTCCAGCGGGGAATCCGACCGAGCAAACGGTACTGAATCTGGCGGCAAAACTGAGCGCAGGCGACATCATCATTGACGGCGGCAATTCGTTTTTCAAAGACGACGTGCGCCGTAGCAAGATGCTGGCGGAGCGCGGGATCAATTACGTTGACGTCGGCACGAGCGGCGGCATCTGGGGCTTGGAACGCGGTTATTGCATGATGATTGGCGGCCCCGCTGAAGTGGCGCAACATCTTGATCCGCTCTTTCAAACACTCGCGCCGGGCGTAGGCACAATTGAAAAAACGCCGGGTCGTGAAAATCTCAACAGCACTGCCGAACAAGGCTATTTGTACTGCGGCCCCTCTGGCGCAGGACATTTCGTCAAGATGGTTCACAACGGCATCGAATACGGTTTGATGCAGGCGTATGCCGAGGGCTTGGACATTTTCCGCAACGCCAATTCCGAAAGCCTGCCGGAAGATATTCGCTACGATTTGAACATCGCGGACATCGCGGAACTCTGGCGGCGCGGCAGTGTCGTCGGTTCGTGGTTGTTGGATTTGACCGCGATGGCGCTCGCCGAAAATCCGTCGCTCTCGAATTACAGTGGCTTCGTGCAGGATTCCGGCGAAGGTCGTTGGACAATTCAAACGGCGATTGAGGAAGCAGTGCCTGTAGACGTGTTGGCGACGTCGTTATTCGCCCGCTTCCGTTCGCGGCAGGATCAAACCTTTGCGGACAAAGTGCTGTCGGCGATGCGCAACAAATTTGGCGGCCATATCGAACGACCGACAGGAGGATGATAAAATGCTGAGCAGGTAGGAGCCGTTATGCAAGACATCACATTGGAAAGCGTTTACCAGCAAGCAAAAAAGTTGCCGCCCGAAGACCAGCAAAAATTGGTTGAGGCAATTAGCACGCGCCTGAGAAAAGCCCCGCTTGGGAAGCGCGTGCATCCCGCCGTGCCGTACAAAGATCGTTCGCGCGAGCAGCAATGGTTGCGGGAAAACAGCCATCTCTATATTGGCGAATGGCTTGCACTGGACGACGGAAAACTGGTTGCGCATGGAAAAATAGCTAAAGAGGTCTTTGCTGAAGCTCGTGCGCAGGGGTATGAACGTCCGCTGACTTTTTTTGTAGCTGATCCGGCGACTCCCGATCCTGTCATATTCTAAACTTATGTCCCACTCATTTCAGTTTGAGGTCGAGCATTCTTATTATTCCCGTCAGGATGGTATCTGGATACCAGCTTTTTTGACTGTTGATTCGAGAACCGTCGAATGTGAAGCCAAAGTGGATACGGGGGCAGCGTTCTGTCTTTTTCAGCGCGAATTGGCAGAGCAGCTTGGCTTACAAGTTGAAACTGGACATCTGTTACCTCTACAAACGCTCAATAGTAATTTCAAGGCGTATGGACATGAAGTCCAACTCAGTACACTTGGGCTGGCATTTCATGTAACGGTTTACTTTGCGGAAGATTACGGGTTACCGCGCAACTTATTGGGCAGAAATGGCTGGCTGCAACAAGTCAAACTTGCTGTCGTGGATTATGAAGAAACACTTTACCTCAGCGCCTACGAACCGCTGATCCATTGAGAGACACCATGACTGAAACACCCGAACAAAAACAACTTCTTGGTGAAATCGCTGATCCGTGCGTGATGGTGATCTTTGGCGCGGCGGGCGATTTGACGAAACGGAAACTGATTCCGGCGCTGTATAACCTAGCCAAAAGCAATCTGCTCTCGCGTGAATTTGCCATCGTTGGTGTGGCGCGCGATGCGTTCACGACCGAAAGCTTTCGCGCCGAAATCAGCAGCCACGCGAAAGAATACGCGACGGGCGAATTAGAGCCAGATTTGTGGGAATGGTTGGAGCGGCGACTGCATTATGTGCAGGGCGAATTTGGCGATGCTGCGACATTTCAAGTCTTAAAGCAAACACTGGCAGAAGCGGATCGGGAACACGGCACGCACGGCAATTATCTTTACTATTTGGCGACGCCACCGCCCTTCTTTGCAACGATCATCAAATTGCTGGGCGAATCAGGGTTGGCAAAAGAAGAGAGCGGCCAATGGCGGCGCGTGATTATTGAAAAGCCATTTGGGCGCGATCTGGATTCGGCCAAAACCCTCAATCACGACATTAAGCAATCGCTGGCAGAAAATCAGATTTATCGCATAGATCATTACCTGGGCAAAGAAACTGTCCAGAACATTTTGGCCTTTCGTTTCAGCAATGGCATCTTCGAGCCGATTTGGAACCGCAATTTTATTGATCACGTGCAAATCACTGTTGCTGAAAGTTTGGGCGTCGAACAGCGCGGCGGATATTACGAAGGCGCGGGCGCGTTGCGCGATATGATCCCCAATCATATTTTTCAGTTGATTTCGCTGACCTGTATGGAGCCGCCAATTTCGTTTGATGCGGATGACGTGCGGGACGAAATGGCAAAAGTTCTGCACGCGATTAACCCGTTCGACCCCGAAGAAGTGCTAACGCATGCCGTTCGCGGGCAATACGATGCCGGACAACTGGGCGAACAGAAAGCGATTGCCTATCGCAGTGAAGAAAAAGTTTCTTCGACTTCCAGCACTGAAACCTTTGTTGCCTTAAAGCTTCAGCTTGATAACTGGCGCTGGGCAGATGTCCCGATTTACATTCGCACGGGCAAACGGTTGCCCCGGCGCGTGACTGAAATTGCGATTCAGTTCAAACAAGCTCCGTATCAACTCTTTCGCAAAACGAATGTCGAGAAGCTGCGCACAAATCGGCTAGTAATTCACATCCAGCCCGACGAAGGCATCAGCCTGCGCTTCGGTGCCAAAATCCCTGGCCCGATTGTGAACCTTGGCGCAGTAAAAATGAGCTTCAATTACAAGGATTATTTTGGCAGTACGCCCAGCACGGGCTATGAGCGTTTGATTTACGATTGCATGAACGGCGATCAGACGTTGTTCCAGCGTGCCGATATGGTCGAAGCAGGCTGGACTGTCGTTGATCCGATTCTTGATGTCTGGCAAGCCTTGCCGCCACGAGCTTTTCCAAATTACGCCTCTGGAACGTGGGGGCCAAAAGAAGCCAATGAATTGTTGGCGCGGGATGGGCGACAGTGGCGAGAGATTGGAGAATAAACCAGAATCCTCACGACTTTACGTAAGATCAGGTAGTTGCGCGGACTTTGTTCCTGTGCCATCATCCCTCGCTTAGCGGCTGAATCATTTCTAGCAATGTAGGTGTGGCTTATCCCACAATTTCCATAAGGAGACCCAATGAAACAAAGGATTAACGCGCTGCGTTATTTGGTAAGCGCAATGGCGATCAGCTGTGCCTTATCTCTGGTCAGCTTTGCGCAGGCTACCGCTGGCAATCAACAAAAAACCGCGACTCCGCCGAAAGAATGGCCGACAGATCGTGTTGGCGGTTTAATTGCCGAATGGACGCGCGCCAAAAACTGGACGAAGGAATACATTGATAAAATGCCGGAAGAGGGAATGAGCTTTAAGCCCGTCCCGGAAGTCCGCAGCTTTGCCGAACAAATGTTGCATCTGGCCAGCGCGAATTTCTTTTACGGTGTGCGTGGCACAGGCGCAACCAATCCTTATCAAGGCAAGAATTTGGAAAAGATGGATGAGTTCAAAAATAAGGCAGGGCTGACCAAAGTTGTGATGGAAAGCTATGACTTCGTGATCAACTCCATCAAAGCGATGGACGCGGCCAAACTAGAAGAGCGTAGCGTCGCACGTGGGATGAATATTCCTCGATCAGAATTTTTAGTGATGGGCTTTGAGCATCAATCTCATCACCGTGGACAGACCACAATTTACCTGCGAATGAAAGGCGTCACGCCGCCACCAGAACCATTTTAAGAAGGAGAATCACTGTGAAGGAAAGAATCAACTTACTTCGATACCTTGTTAGCACTTTGGCCGTGAGCGTTGCCTGCTCAATGGTGAGCTTGGCTCAAGTGACAGCTCCGGCTGCCAATAAAGCAATCGCTGCGCAAGCCACCGCGAATAAGGCAATGGAAGATTGGCGAACAAAAATGATCGCCGATTGGACACGGGCCAAGGATTACACCAAAGAATATTTGGACGCGATGCCGGAAGATGGTACGAACTACAAGCCGAACGCGCAGGACAAAGATCAGCGCAGCTTCGCCGAACAAATGCTGCATTTTACGGCAGCCAATTTTATGTTTGCTTCGTTAGCGACAGGCGCAGCCAATCCATATCAAGGGAAAAACCTGGAAAAGATGGATGAATACAAGACAAAGGCTGCTTTGAGTAAGGTCGTGCTGGAAAGCTACGATTTTATGATCGCAGCGGTGAAGAACTTTGATTTATCAAAAGCGAACGAACCGCTCAAACTGTTCAATCGCTTCGATTCCACCCGCAGTGGTGTGATTGCGGCTGCTTTTGAGCATCAAACACATCATCGTGGCCAAACGACTGTTTACATCCGAATGAAGGGCGTGAAGCCACCACAGGAAAGACTTTTCTGAAGGATGAACGCGGAACGCTGAAGGATGAATGAAATTAAGATTCATCGCTCACTGTTCTGCCTTCATCCTTTTGTGTATGCGAATCACTGAAATTTTTTACTCCATTCAGGGCGAGTCCTCTTACGCGGGCTTGCCTTGTGTGTTTGTGCGGCTGACGTGGTGCAATTTGCGCTGTACGTGGTGCGATAGCGAATACACGTTCAAAGGCGGCACGGAAATGAGTATTGTCGAAGTGATGGAAAAAGTTCGCAGCTACGATTGTAAGTTAGTGGAAATTACTGGCGGCGAACCGCTGGTGCAAAAACGTGAATGCTGCGAATTGGTCACACAGCTTTGCGATGAAGGCTATCAAGTGCTGATCGAAACGAGCGGCAGCCTGGATGCTCGTGTGCTGGATGCACGTGCAATTAAAATTCTGGATGTGAAATGCCCCGGCAGCGGCGAGGCGAAGCATAATTTCTGGGCAAATCTTGAAGGCCTCAACCCGCGCGATGAAATCAAGTTTGTGATTAAAGACCGCGCTGATTTTGACTACGCGCTGGAGGTCATAAATAAATATGCGCTCAATCAGCGTGAACCGCACGTGCTGATGTCGCCGGTTTGGGGCGCAGTGGAGTGGAAAGAGTTAGCCGCTTGGATCTTGCATGCTGGCGTCCGCGCACGCATGCAATTGCAACTGCACAAACTGATTTGGGGTGCGGATACGATTGGAGTATAAGCAGAAATGTTAGCGATAGTTTTAGCGAGTGGCGGGATGGATAGTTGTGTGACCACGGCGATTGCTGCCCACGAATCAAGTGAGATCGCAATGCTGCACGTCAGCTATGGGCAACGCACGGAACAACGCGAACAGCAGGCATTTAACGGAATCGCTGATTTTTATGGTGTAACCAGACGACTGGTTACCAGCATCGCGCATCTCGCACAAATTGGCGGGTCTTCGCTGACGGACAAAAACATTGAAGTGACTCGCGCGAATCTTGCATCCACAGAGATTCCCACTTCGTATGTGCCATTTCGCAATGCGCATCTACTCTCCATTGCTACCAGCTGGGCGGAAGTCATCGGAGCTACCCGCATTTACATTGGCGCAGTGACAGAAGATAGTTCCGGGTATCCTGACTGTCGTCCTGAATTTTATGAAGCCTTCAATCGCGTGATTGAAGTTGGCACGAAGCCGGAAACGCGAATCAAAATCGTTACGCCAGTGATCACGATGAAGAAAAGTGAAATCATTCAACGCGGCCTTCATCTTAATGCGCCATTACATTTGACGTGGTCGTGTTACCAGGCAGAAGATAAAGCCTGTGGTATTTGCGATAGTTGCGCACTTCGGTTGCGTGGGTTCCGGGAAGCCGGTGTGTCAGATCCAATTTCGTATGCGACGCCAGCGATTTGAAATCTGCTTTCCTGCTGCATTACAATTCATTTTACCTTGCACGCAACCAGTTTTATTTTTATCTACATCTAAGCGGCGCACTCAGGGCAATGTGAGCGTGAGATTCGCGCTAGTAGCAGTTGTGATATTTCCACCATCAATCGGAGGACATCTATGAAGATCAAATTATTAGTTTTCGCCATCCTGCTTGTAGCTTTCACCGCAGTTGGCGCTTTCGCTCAGGTCGGGCGCATGGAAGGCGAAGTTAAGAAACGCGGAACGACTGAAACGATTCCCAATGCAGAAGTGCAAATTCACCGCAATGACATTAAATGGAGTGCAACTCTCAAAACCGACAAAAAAGGTAAATTCATTCACGCTGGTATCCAATACGGCGGAACCTATACGATCATTGTCAGTGCTGATGGCTTTGCTCCCGCTTTCTCAACTGGACACAAACCAGATCAACCGATCCCCGCGTTTGAACTTGATCCGGGCGATGGCAAGAAACTGACGATTGAAGAAGTCCGCGCTGCTGCTGGCAAAGGGCCGGGTGCTGGTGCCCCCGGTGCCGCAAACGCTTCTGGCGCTAAGCCCGCCGCCGCGGCTGGCCCCTCGAAGAAAGAGCTTGAGGAGTACAACAAGAAAGTAGAAGAAGTCAAAAAGAAGAATACCAAGATCGAAGAAGATAACAAGGCGATGACGACGGCGCTTGAGACCGGCAAGGCTGCCTTTAATAACAAAGATTACAATACTGCCGTCACCGAATTCGATAAGGGCATTGCCATTGATCCTGAGCAGAATGTCTTTTGGTATTTCAAAGGGTTAACACTTTACAATCGTGGCGTTACTAAGCTTAACGATAGTGTAAAGCCGGAAATGAAAGACCAGATACAATCTTTGCGTGATGCTGCAAAGACTGATTTTACCGACGCGATCACGAATGCCACCAAAGCGGTTACTTTGTTAGATGCACAGAGTGCTGCGGACCCTGCGAAGGCTGCACAAAATAAGGCTAATAAGGCTGCCTACGTAAAGGTTAAAGCTGATGCCGCCTCTTTGTTGGGCCGTCGGTTCAGCGATGCTGCAATGGCAGATGCTGCAAACAAGGATTATGCTGCTGTTGCGGAATTGACAGATGATCCGGCACTAAAGAAAAAATATCTGTTTACTGGCGCTGAAACCTTACGAGAAGCAGGGAGTGTGGATGCCGCTGTGACTGCTTACAAGGCAATCATTGAACTTGATCCTAATTTTGCCGAAGCTTACTACGGCATAGGTCTCTCTTACTTTGGTAACGAAAAGACTTTCCAGGATGGAGCGAACTATCTACAATTTTTCATTGATAAAGCTCCAGCTACTGATCCTCGCGTTGCTGAAGCTAAAGGCGTGATTGCTTCGCTGAACGTCAAGCCTTCTGCAGATGCCCTGAAAGTTCTCAAGAAAGAGGCTGATACCAAGGCGAAGGCCGCACCTGCAAAAAAGAAGAACTAAGATTATCCTGATTTTAATGTGAACATTGGAGGCGAAGTGACGCAAATCACTTCGCCTCTAATGCGTTTTAGGGCATAATGCCTTCTGTCCTTACCGTAAGCGGTCTATGATGCTGATGTCTGGTGATAGTAATTAATCCCCTAACTAGACAAGGAAAAATATGCCTCTTAATTTCCGCCCCTTTCGTGGTTTGATCGTATTTCTTTTATTGGGTGGGCTTGTCTCTCCGCTCGTTGCTGACAGAAAAAACAAATCAGCAGCAGCGGAAGTAAGGTCTAAGACCAAAAACACCCTAACGCAAAAAACTGATCCCAAACAACAAGCCAAAGCTGGTTCACGCAAGGAAAAAGAAGATCGTACTAAGCTCGCGAAGAAGGCCGAAGAAAGTAAGAACCAGAAGAATCGTGGTAAGCAGGTAGAAAAATTAGCTGCTAAGCAGGGCACAGGAAAATCAACTGATAAGTTGCGAGGCAAAGAAACGCTTGCCAGGCGCGAAGCCGAGAAGAAGAACGAAAAAACGAAAGACCGTCTTGCCCGACGTGAAGAAGAGAAAAAAACGGGCCGGAAAAAAGAAGATGCCTTAGCGAAAAAAACATTACCTGAAAAAGATACAAAGCAGGCAAAGGTAGCTAAAGAATCAGAACTCGCTACAACAAAAGCCAAATTAGCCGCTAAGAATGCTAGCTCTGAAACTAAGGCTCCAGCCAAAAGCGCTCCGAGTGATAAAAAACGAGACGGTGCAGGGCAGGAAAAAAACTCCACTAACTCCAGATTGACGGTTAGCTCAGCGCGGAATTCGCCCTATCCTGGTGAAGAGAAAATCAAGGAACTGCCCTCCAGCAAATTTACTTTGCGTCCGGTGGCCAAAGTCGCTTCCAAAGTAGAACTGAAATTCAGTATTGCACGCGCTGCCGCAATCACTTCTTTTGACCCTCCTCCCCCTCGCGATAATGGGCCGGATGTCATTGATGTGATAGAACACGACTCCCCTGAAACTACCAGATTGGACGCCCTATTTCGTTCTGAAATGAAGTCGGTGCAGTATTCTTCTGCTCCCAGTATTTCGCACAAGAAATTAGATGTGGGAAAGATGGATGAAGAGAGGATAAAACAGATACAGGAAGCCTTGACGAGAAAGGGCTATTACAGCGGTGAAATATCTGGCCAGTACGACAATGCTACTATCGAAGCCATGCGCAGATTCCAGCAGGAACACAAAATAGATGTGACAGGCTATGCCACTGCACAATCTTTGCGATTATTAGGTCTAACAGATTGGTAATTATTGCGGAATGGCGTAATACCCTTCCTTTGATCTCACATTCAGCCGAGGCATTCCCCGCGGTGGGCTAACCTTGACGCTGATTTTGCGCCACTTCCCATCCCGCTTTTCATTTGTCGGAACATAACCGATGCTATATTGATGCCGCAACTCAAGCGCAATGCGTGTCGTCGCATCTTCCAACTCTGCTGCTGAGCGCGGAAAGAATGCTTTCCCGCCGGTTGTTTGTGAAACCTCTTCTAAAATTCCTTGTCCTTGCAGGTCGAGGGTGCTACCGGCACCTCCACCCATCTCCACAATGCCAATACTGTATATCTGAACATTTGCTTCTTTCAGCAACTTCCGTAATTCGCCATATGTGTAACGGGAAGAATTATCCTGTCCATCAGAGATCAGCAAAATCGCCCGCTTTTGATGGCGGCCTTGTTTTACTTTCTCGATTCCCAAATAGGCCGCATCGTAGAGAGCTGTTTGGCCTTTTGGGTCAATCAAAGTCAGCTTATTGATCAAGTTGTCGCCATCGGTAAATTCGGCGACTAAATTAGCACGTTGATTAAATCCCACCAGGAAAAAATCATCCATGTCATGTGAGGTTTGGATAAATGCCTTCAGGGCTTCGCGTGCGCGGTCGAGTTTTCCCTTCATACTACCCGAAACATCAAAAATGATTCCTACACTGACAGGCACATCTTCATCTTTAAAGAACTCAATATCTTGTTTGACCTTATCCTCAAAAACTTCAAAGTGCTGGCGATCTAGTCCTGTTACCAAGCGATTATATGGGTCTGTGACCGTAACGGAGAGCGTCACGACTTCAGTCTTTAAGATCGTAATCGGGCCTTGCGGATCATCCGATTTTTTTTGTCCAGATGGCGCAGCAGATTGCGATTGAGGCGGTGTTACCTGCTCTGATTTCTTTGGAGTTGGTGGCTGGCTTCCCGTTGTACTTTGCTGCGCATAAATCCCAGCTACGCATACCAACGGAACTAAACAAATGGCAAAACGGGATAAAGCGTTCCTAAGCATGATCACCCCCGTAATAACTCACAACCAATGAGAAAGCGGCTAAATGCGGTCAATCGAATTTCAGTGACGGAGCAGAAAATTGCAACTGGTCACATAAGTATAGCATAAACTAGGCAATTGAAAATGCAGGAAACCAAAAACTCTTAGAGAAGATTTCACAGAAGAGTTGCATTTTTAAACGAATTCAGTTAGTTACTATATCGCCCCTCCAAACTCTATGCCCCACAAAGTTATGTCACAGCATGTCGGTTCCGCATTTTGACACGCTATTGCATCCAAATATGACAATTGAAGCAATTGAAAGAAGAGGCGAACATCGTGTTCAGCTAGATATTCCAGCCAAAATAAGATGGAAAGATTCACTAGGCGGTATTATTGAGCGAGATGCACGTTTGTGGAATTTAAGCGGTGGCGGCGCTTATGTTCTGACTGATGATTTACTGATCTTAGATCAGAATGTTGAGTTGATTGTGATCCTGGAAAGCAATGATCCTTATAAGGGAGTGGCAACGTATTTTCGCGGGAAAGTCGTACGAACTGAAACTGTTCACCACGCGGAAGGCAATACGGGAGCCGCAATTGCCTTTGAAAGAAAAAACGCCATTCCATCGCTGTTAGGCGTATAAATGAAAATGCGCAACTCATTTGTTGCGTATAAAAATACTTGATCTGTTATCTGTTTCCTGGATTGTTACCAGTCTACCTGCCTTGAGCCTATCCCCTCGGTTGCCATTTAGGTTGAATACCTTCTCCAATAGATTTTAGCTGGCCTTTTGTGTCTGAAATCACAATTTGTCCATTATCGTCATAAATCATAAGGCTTTTTTCAGCGTTCCATTCTTGTGACAAACTAGCTGTTGGTGCCGCTGCCAATTGCAATTGCGCTCCTCCCCAAGCATCTACTAAATACATCCTCCCTGAGCATAATCCAAATTCGGAGCAGGATTGCGCTGGGACGAAAACCACATGATGTCCATCCGGTGCCCAGGTTGCTTCAATTAAACGGCGACCACCATCAGGCATTGCGTTCGGCTCAAAGCCCTCTAAAAGGCTCAGGTCTGTAATTTGGTGGCGATTGCCCGTTTCAATATCCGAAACAAAAAGCTGTATATTGCTGTCAATTGCCTCAGCAAATAAGATGAACCGCCCATCAGGGGAAACCGATAGGTCACCAACTTTAGCAATAATTGAAGACTGCGTAGGAGCTAACGAGTGATATTCATCAATGCTTAATTCCCGGGAGGTGAGTGGATAAAAAGTTACGGCGTAGATTTTTGGTACAGAGTTCAGCACATCATTTGTATCAATCGTATGTGCCAACAACGTTTTGTCATCGCTTCCCAGTTCAATCCGGTCCAGGGCAATTCCTTCTGGAAGCTCTAAGGCCCCAAGATTCTCTACTTTTTGTTCCAGGGGAATGTACGCGTGCAGGTTCAGTCCGATATTGAAATAAATTCTGCTGCCATCCCACGCCCAAAGCTGATTGGCTATGGATGCTTCCTCCGGTGCCGGAACAATCTGATGATTATCACTCCCATCTTCTCTCACTAACCATAATCCACCATCTTTAAGATAAGAGATCTGTCGTAGCGGTTTTGGGGTAGGGGAAACTGCCGGACTTGATTGCGATGACGATGGTGATAGAACTGGCTCGCCCGGTTGAGCTGGAACTTGTATTCCCAACAGGATCAATACGGTCAATAAAGTAATAAAAGCAGCGGTAGTAGATTTTTGTTGTCGTATCATTTCAGGCTCCAAATACAAAGTTAATTTAACCTTAGCCATCGTTTCCCACACCAAACGCAGAAAAGGAAATCTGATTCACCTCAATGTTTGTAGGTTGCTTCGTATTCAACCGAATATCTTGGCCGAGTAAAAATAAAAATTCAAGTTATGTTTTCGGCAAAAGTACGGTAAACTGTCGCTGCTTTAATTCATAAAAGTTTGGTTTCGAAATTACTGCAAAGGGAAGATATATTTATGAAGACTATTCACCTGTTTATTGGTGTAAGTATGCTGATGATGCTTTTGCTACTGGGGGTGGGCTGCGCAACTTCCACGCAATCAGCGAGTAAGGATACGCAATTACCTTTGTCCCCAACTCCTGCGCAAGCGGCATCTCCGGCTTCACAACAGGATCACGATCATGCAGCAGAGGATGGCGTAGCACGGATCAAGCCAGCTGAGGCGCTCCGGTTAGTTACTGCGGGCGAAGCTATTTTGGTTGATGTTCGTGATACTGGCAGCTACGAGAATATGCATGCAAAAGGCGCGATCAACGTTACATACCAAAGCATTACAGAAGGCAAGTTTGACAAACTACCTAAAAATAAACACCTGATTTTTTACTGTACCTGACCGAACGAACACTCGTCCGCCGGTGCGGCGGCCATTTTAAAAGAAAAAGGCTATACAAAAGTCAGTGCATTGTTGGGTGGACTTTATGGCTATAAAGATGCGGGTGGCGAAGTTGAAGAGAAGAAATAGGGCCGCATTATTAGTCCAAGTCGCTAGCTTGATAAATGAAAAAGCCTTGATGAGCAAATCATCAAGGCTTTTTCTTATCTGAATGCCGAGGGCGGGACTCGAACCCGCACGGAGCGTAGCTCCAACGGATTTTAAGTCCGTTGCGTCTACCAATTCCGCCACCCCGGCAGAACGGCTGGCAGTGTAAATCTTCGTATCACAGGTTGCAAGCGCGCTATGAAAATTCTCTCTATTTTTGGCACACGCCCGGAAGCGATTAAAATGGCTCCGGTAATCGCAGAACTCAATAAACACAGGGACAAATTGACTTCAGTTGTTTGTGTGACCGCGCAACATCGCGAAATGTTGGACCAGGTGCTTACCTTATTTGCCATCCAACCGCATTATGATTTAGGCATCATGCAGCCAAATCAATCTCTCGCTCAGGTGACGGCGCGGGCTTTGACCAAGTTGGACGAAGTGCTAGAAAAAGAAAATCCAGATTGGATTTTGGTGCAGGGGGACACGACCACCGTGATGACAGCTGCGCTCGCTGCATTTTATCGCAGGATTAGAGTCGGCCACGTTGAAGCAGGCTTACGGTCTTTTGATAAATTTCAGCCCTTTCCTGAAGAAATCAATCGCAAAATTGCCACCAGTCTAAGCGACTTGCACTTTGCGCCAACAGCGGTCTCACGGCAGAATTTATTGCGTGAAGGGATTGCTGATCAGCAAATTGTTGTGACAGGAAACACCGTGATTGACGCGTTATTACAAGTTGCTGAGAAGCCTTATGATTGGCTAAATTCTCCTTTGGCTGCGATCCCGCGTGATAAGCGAATTCTATTGGTAACAGCACATCGGCGAGAAAATTTTGGGGCACCGTTTGTTAATATTTGCGCAGCCTTGCGAACACTTGCTGCGGGTTACCCGGATATTCACATTGTCTATCCAGTTCATCTCAATCCTAACGTCAAATCCGTGGTTCAATCCTCCCTTGGTGATATTCAAAACATTACGCTGCTTGAACCGTTGGAATATTTGCCGCTTGTGCAATTAATGAAGCAGTCTTATTTGGTTATCACCGATTCTGGCGGTATTCAGGAAGAAGCGCCCGGTTTGGGCAAACCTGTTTTGGTTTTGCGCGAAGTTACGGAACGACCTGAAGGCATCGCTGCGGGAACTGTGAAATTAGTTGGGACAGACCCGGGAAAAATTGCCTACGAAGCCTCACTCTTATTAGAGAATCAATTTGAATACGAAAAAATGTCGCAGGCGGTGAATCCTTATGGTGATGGCAGAGCAAGCGAGCGAATTGTGTCCTGTCTAATGACATGAAAACAACAATTCAATCACGGCTCGAACTCGACTGGAAGCCCGCGCATATTCATCCTTTCCTGAAGGCGTAATCCTGGTTCACAAGGATAAAGAAATGTAGCCCCGGATTTATTATTTCAGGAAGGTCATAGATATGTTCAGCCTCTTCGTTATGTTTTTTACAGGTAGCTTATTGCTGATGTTAACTTCATTGCCAACGATGTTGTGTCTGGTACGGCCAAACTCCTGGTATGGCATCTGCCTGGGCGCTGCACTAACGAGTCCTGGACATTGGTATGAAATCAATATGTGCGCTGGCTGGCGAATGTTCAAGGTGGGAATGGGAACGATGATTACTACGGTTGGATTGTACTTCGTGCCGGGCCTGAGCGTTGGAGCTTATTATTTTAGCTGTGCGGTTATGATGGTGAGCCTATTGATCATTGGTTTGTATCGAACTGCGCGCCACTTGCAATATTACAATTACAACGAAAAATAAACCTGATACACCTCATATAACTCATTGCTTCACGCTCCTTCGATAGACTATTCTTCCGTTCCTCAAGGAATTCAATTACCCGAAAACAGAAGTCTATCGAAGGAGATTTTTCATGCGTCGGTTGCCCACCTCTTGGCTTTTCATTCCGCTCATCGCTTTATTCATTACAAACGCCAATGCACAAGAAAAAGCGGCGGACAAATCCGTAGATAAATCCCCAGATAAATCTATTGCTGCAAGAACCGCAGGCTGGCAAAAAATGGATGGCTACATCCCGATTTATTGGGACGCCGCGAATGGCAAAATGTGGATGGAGCTTTCGCGATTTAATACCGAAATTCTTTATCAAACCTCATTGCCCGCAGGCATTGGCTCAAATCCAATTGGCTTGGATCGGGGACAGCTCGGCGGCACATATGTTGTTATTTTCGAGCGGATTGGGCCAAAAGTGCTGATGACGCAGCCGAATTATCGCTACCGCGCTCTCAGCAATGATGAGGCTGAGCGGCGTGCGGTGGCAGATTCGTTTGCGCGTTCTGTGCTTTGGGGCTTCAAGGTGGAGGCGAGTGAAGGGGATCGTGTGCTTGTAGATGCTACGGCATTTTTGTTGCGTGACACACATGGTGTTGCAGAGCGATTGCGTGGCAGTCGGCAAGGCAGTTTCCGTTTTGATGAATCACGCAGCACTTTTTATTTGCCGCGCACCAAGGGGTTTCCGAAAAATACGGAAGTCGAGACGATCATCACGCTGGCAGGCGAGGATGCCGGTGGACTTTTGCGTGGTGTCACGCCGACCGCCAATGCTGTCACGGTCAGACAACATCATTCTTTCGTCGAGTTGCCAGACAATAATTACAAGCCCCGTGAATACGATCCGCGCGTCAGCGCGATGCCGATGATGTTTTACGATTACGCTTCGCCGTTCGACACACCAATTGAAAAGCGCTGGATACGTCGTCATCGTTTGCAGAAAAAAGACCCGAACGCCGCCGTTTCCGAAGCCGTGAACCCGATTGTGTACTACGTGGACAACGGCGTTCCTGAACCAATTCGCAGTGCCCTTGTTGATGGTGCGGCGTGGTGGGATCAGGCGTATGAGGCGGCTGGGTTCAAAAATGCTTTTCAGGTGAAAGTATTGCCTGCTGATGCTGACCCAATGGACATTCGCTACAACATGATTAACTGGGTGCATCGCTCGACGCGTGGTTGGTCATATGGTGCTTCGGTTTCTGATCCGCGCACGGGCGAGATCATCAAAGGCAATGTATCGCTTGGTTCCTTGCGCATTCGCCAGGATGTGATGCTTGGCACTGGAATGATTCCGGCAACTTCAGCAATGGGCGATGTTGAGCAACAATGCGAAGCAGCATATTCACCAGAGGTTGATTATTTAGCCATCGCAACTGCTGGCGATCCTGCAACAGATTCATCCGCGATGGCACTCGCTCGCATTCGGCAACTTTCTGCGCACGAAGTCGGTCATACGCTAGGCTTTTCACATAACTTTGCTGCCAGTTCATACAATCGTGGTTCCGTGATGGATTACCCCGCGCCCTGGGTTGAAATCAAAAATGGAAAGCTGGATTTGTCCAATGCGTATGCGGTTGGTATGGGTGAGTTCGATAAGTTTTCCGTGAAATTTGCTTACACTGAGTTTCCTGCGGGCACCGACGAAAAGGCTGCGCTGGAGAAAATTCTTCAGCAGGGAATTGCGGCTGGGATGTTGTTTATTGACGATGGGGATGCACGTGGCGTTGGCACCGCACATCCACTCGCCAGTGTTTGGGACAACGGTGCTGATGCAATTGCCACGCTCAAACACGAAATGGACGTGCGACGCATTGGACTGAAAAACTTTGGTCTTAACAGTATTGCTACTGGGCAACCGCTGTCAGCGCTGGAAGCAAAATTATTGCCCCTCTATTTGCATCATCGCTATCAATTGGTGGCTGCTGCAAAATCGGTGGGTGGTTTGTACTTTACCTACGCTGTCAAAACCACCACTGGCCCCAGCCCAGGAAAGTTCCGCGAAATCGTTCCATCTGATCGTCAGCGGGCTGCCATCAAAGCAATTCTTGATACGATTAAGGTCGAAGAACTGGCAATCCCACAGTCCATTCTCAGTTTGATACCGCCTGTTGCAACAGGTTTTGAAGGTGGCACCGCAGAGTATTTCAGCCGCCGTACAGATCCGTCCTTTGACTCGTTAGCGGCTGCCTCGATTGCCGCAGAAATGGCTATCGGCGCATTGCTTGAACCGAGCCGCGCTGCCCGCCTGGTTGATTTTCATGCGCAGAACCCTGCGAATCCTGATTTAAGCGAGGTGATTCGTGAAATCTTTACTGCGACGTGGAAACCGCCAGCTCCTTCCAATGCGTATCAGAATGCGGTCCAACGCACTGTGCAAAGTGTTGTGATCCGAGAGTTGATTGAGCTGGCAGGGAATGAAAACGCTGCTGAGCAAGTACGTGCTGTTGCGAGTGAATCGTTGCGAGCGATAATGCCTGAATTGAAGAAGGTTGGGATGGTTGAAGCTAATGATCTGGCACATCGCAAAATGCTCGCCGAAGAAATTGAACGCTTCCTGAATCGCCCGGATGTGACGCGCAAACGCACCGCACCATTGCCTACGCCTCCTGGTGATCCAATTGGCAGCCGATAATAAAATAACGTGAGTGATAGAAAGAACTCTATGGCTCGCGTTGCTTTTGAGGGACTACCAACGCGACGGCGGTGCCACAAGTATTGAGGGGAGTTTATGGCGGAAGCTTGTATGATAAGGGGCGCTTCCTTTCCGGTTATCTATAGGTGTAATGTGAGGTAGCGAAGAGGAGATAAGCCGCGAGGAAAAATATTGCTTGACAATTATCGGCGCAGGGCGAAAATTACGCGCGCTTGCTGGTAGGGTTGGGGGAGCTTATTCGCAATCGCAGATAGTATTTTTATGAGCGAACATCGCAAAAGCCTGCATATTCTTATTGCCGAAGACAATCCCATTAACCAAAAACTGGCTGTCCGTGTCCTTCAAAAACAAGGTCACACCTCTGTGGTTGCGAACAATGGTCGCGAAGCGCTTGAGATGTGGGAACAACAACCCTTTGACGTGATCCTTATGGATGTGATGATGCCGGAAATGGATGGCTTGGTTGCTGCCTCAGAAATTCGCCAGCGCGAAAAAGTGACGGGACAACATATTCCGATTATCGCCATCACCGCCAATGCAATGGTTGGAGATCGAGAAAAATGTTTATCTGCGGGAATGGATGAATATATCTCTAAGCCAGTAGATGTGACGTCTTTGTATGAGGCGTTGGAACGGCTTACTTCCATGTGAGGGATTACAACACTGAAATAGAAAGAAACCCCGCCAGGTAATTACTTGGCGGGGTTTTCTTTTAGTTAATTAATTGTTAGTTCTTGAAATAGTTTAGTTAACTCCTACGCATCCGGGGAGGAACGATGGGATAGCGATTGCTGATTTGACTTCAGCTGTTTTATGCAGTGTGCGGATACCACTCCATTTATTGTTTTTTGGCGTCATCAGCAAACCGACCGCACCGCCATTTACAACACCATTGTTATCAGTGGTACCTACATTGAATCGGAGCGTACCAACCTGGCCGGAAGGAATCAAGTTACTAAGTCCTAGTGGGACACGAGGCGAGGTGGCTGAGATAATTGCCTCTGCACGACATCCTCCATTTAGAAACGGAGAGAAACTACCAAAAGGCTTTTCATTCCCATTATATACTACACCTGTACCTCTTTGAGCTGCACCTCTCGTTTGAGCATTAACAATATCGCCTCTTAACCCAACCGTGACAATTTTCTGTCCTGTCGCGTCTAGAGGGCTTTGAATTTCAATGGCAAATGCTGTTGGTGCTTGAATTGCAAAGCTGGCAACCATATTACCTTCGTCTCTAATATCAGTAATGTCACGAAAGGCTTCAGCGCCATAGTTTCCAACATAGTCACCATCACTAACAAATGCGTTACCAATTAGGGTATTAGGGTTATAGGGAATACCAGTTCGATTAACAGCAACTGCCAATATCCAGCCAAGTTGCTCCGGATCAAATTCTGACGCTTTCATCGCGATGCTGGCATTTGGCGTCAAGCAAGCGAAGGTATCAGCTTGGCTACAGTTTTTGTCGATAAAAAACAAGTGAACCGCAACCGTTTGAGTAGCACTCAGATTGCTCAGTGTGATGCGTGTGTCGGCTTTGATTTGTGAATTGGAGTTGTAGTATGGATATACCAAAACAGAACCGGCTTTCTGATCGCTGACGTTGATGTCGGTTTGCGCCATCGCTGCCATTGACAGCACGATGAGCGTGAAGAGAGCCACGAAAATACGTGTGAGTTTGTGTGAGGTTTGCATGTGAGTTACTCCTTAATACTTGAAACTGTTCAGAACTAGGGGAGGGTAGCGAAGCTAAGGAAACAAGATCATTGAGATCATTGAGTATTTTCCGGCTAAAACCTCGGATTGGAAAAAGGGACTAGGTGTTACCCTAGTCCCGTTATTATTGTCCTTACCGGATTATTAACCGATTATCGCTACCGACTTAGTTAGCACATCGGGAAGAAGACCGGGATTGTGATCGTCGAAGGAACTTCTGACGTTTTGTGCAGGCCACGGATGCCGCTCCATTTGGCAGTCTTGGGCGTCATCAACAGACCAACTGCACCACCGGCTGCTGCACCACCGACGTTGACACGCATCGTACCAACTTGACCGGAAGGAATCAGGTTGCCAAGTCCCAGCGGAACGCGGGGGCTGGTCGCCGTGATGATCGCTTCAGCGCGGCAGTTGCCGGCGAAGAACGGTGAGAAGCTGCCGAAGGGCTTTTCATTTCCGTTGTACACAACACCTGTGCCACGTTGGCCAGCGCCTGCGAGGTTGCCAGCAACCAAGCTACCATTCAAACCAACCGAAACGATCTTTTGGCCAACAGCATCTGCTGGGCTTTGGATTTCGATTGCATACGAGTTCGGAGCTGAAATCGTGAAGCTGGCGGTTCCTGCCGCTGGATCAAATGTGATGTTGCGGGTATCACGGAACGCTTCAGCGCCGTAGTTTCCAACATAGTCACCATCGTTCACGAAAGCGTTGCCAATCAAGGTGTTGGCCAATCCATCAGCTGGCAGACCCAGCGGGGTAACCGCAACGGCCAAAACCCAGCCGAGCTGTTCGGGGTCGAACTCAGAAGCTTTCATCGCGATGCTCGCGTTTGGCGTCAAGCAGACGTAGGTGTCAGCCTGGCTGCAGCTCTTGTCTAAGAAGAACAAGTGCACCGGAACGGTGAAGATTGGGCTCAAGTTGCTCAGTGTGAGGCGTGTGTCAGCTTTGGTCTGTGAATTGGAGTTGTAGTATGGATACACCAAAACATTACCAGCTTTCTGATCGCTGACGGTGATGTCAGTTTGTGCTAAAGCTGCCATTGACATCACGACGAGCGCGAAGAGGGCAACGAAAATACGTGTGAGTTTGTGTGAGGTTTGCATGTGAGTTACTCCTTAAGAAATTCAAAAAGGTTTTTGTTAATACAGATTGGTCGAAAAGCGTTTTTCTTCCTTTCAAAAAACGGGGGTGAATTTAATAGCCGTACGCAACAAGCACGGACACAACTTCCGGGGGTCATGCCGACGGCTATTAAATTCAACCCACACAGGATTTAATTCGAAACTTTTCAACTAACCTCTCAAGTCCAACTCTGTCGGACGCCCTATGGAAAGCAGCAATGCGAAACCGTTTCCAGAAAATCTCTGAAATATTTTGTGAGACGTTTTGTGAAGGGATTAAATAGGCGGTCTACAGGGAGGGCGAGCAGACAGACGCGAAGGAGAGAAGGAGCGAGAGCGGGAGAGAGAGAAGCTGAAAAAGCAGAACGGCAAGGTCAGCTTTTTCAGTCTCTCAGTCTCTCCCTCTCTTTTTACCTGAAGCTTGTCCAGTTGGCGATCTCTTGTTTGGTGAATTGCGCTGTGCGGTGAGGCCACCAGCGAATAATCAAAGAAACGTCTCCATTGCCAAAGACACGAAACACTGCGCGTCGCCAACCATTGCTTGGGCTGGGCGGCTCAACAACGCCAACCTTTTTGCGAAAGTTGCGCGGGATGTCCACCATCCCAGGCACGCCCGGCATTTCCAGCGTGATTTCGCGCGAGCCATAAACGCGGCCCTGCCACGGAATTACTTTCGGATCGGGTACGACTGTTTCATGAGGTGATGGAGTGGTGCGTTCAGGACGAGCAGGCGGTGCCGGTTCACGCTTCCATCCATCGGAATCAACTGCGATGGTATCGCGCGGGTCATTGCGAACGGGCGGCGGCGCGGGGGAAGGCGTTGGCTCAACGCGGGCTGGTGGTTGAGGCGTTACCACTGGCGGCACTCGTGAAGTGGCGATTTGTGGCGCAGGCGTTACTCTTGGGCGTGGTGCAGGTGTTGGCGTAGGGTTGCGACTAACTTTAGCCGCTGGATTCGTTGCCGCGATCAACTGCGGCGTTGGTTGCGGGCGTGCGACCACTGTTGCTTTTTCAAGCAGAGCATTATTTTCGCCCTGTTGATCACGTGTTGTGGGCGCATAAGATGCGGTTTTGGGCGTGGTTATATCCGGTCTGAGCGTTGGCGTTGGAGCTGGTGTGCTGAATGTGGCTGGTGTGGGAGACAAAGACGCTTGTGAGAATGTGGGCAGCGAAGGATTTTGTCTGGCAAACAACCAGGTAGCCAACACAAAAAGCAATGCCAATGCTGCTGCAACCAAGATCGTTCGATGGCGGCGCGGCGGAGGTAGCTCTAGCTGCAACTCCGGGAGTTCAGGAATTTTGGTGACTTCCAATTTTTCCGGCAATGGAGTTGGCGGTGGAGCTGGCGTTGCTTCAGCCTTGGCTGCCAAGTCACTGAGCAGTGTGAAAACCTCTGCCCCAGACGGCTCCGGCTCAGCCGTCGGCAGCGTCGGCAGCGGCACAAAAAGCGGTACTTCAATGCGGGCCGAGATCGTTTTTAATTCGGCGGCCAACTCATCGGCGGTTTGTTGTCGCACGGTCGGGTCTTTCGCCAAGGCCCGTAAAATCAGGGCTTCAAGACGAATCGGCAAATCCGGCACCAGCACGCGGGGCCTGATCGGTTCATCGCGAATTTGCTTGAGCGCGATTTCCGTCGCAGAACGTCCTGAAAATGGTTTTTCGCCTGTGACCATTTCGTACAGCATCACACCAAGGGAATAAATGTCTGCGCGATGATCTACGGCCAGGTTTTGAAATTGCTCTGGCGACGCATAGCCTGGTGTGCCTGCCATCACCGCATGCTGAGTATAGGTTTGCGCGCCCGGTGGTTTGGGAAGCTTGGCAATGCCGAAGTCAATCAGCTTGACGTTGCGACAGGGAGAGGCAGGGATAGAAGCTGGTTCTCTTTGTCTCTCTTCCCCTCTGTCCTTCTGTCTTTCTTCGTTTAGCTCGCAGAGGAAAATATTCCGTGGTGTCAGATCGCGATGTACGATGCCTTGGGCGTGAATTATGCTCAACCCTTTGGCCACCTCGGCAGCAACTGTCAGCGCCTCATTGATGGGCAATCGTCCGCGCACATTCAGTTCTTCGCGCAACGTTTTCCCACGCAACAATTCCATGACCACATAGCTTAGGTCGGCGGAAATCGTTCCGGCGGCCAGCACTTTTACAATATTGGGATGCTGAACATTTGCCAGTGCGGTTACTTCGCGTTGCATGCGCTCCGTCATCTCTGACCAATATTGACGGGCTTCCAATCGCTCAGCCTCGGAGTTGAAATTGGTTTGGGTCAAATGACGTGGGTCGCTGACTTTGACCACGACCGTTTTGTCGGTTTGCAAATCAATCGCGGCAAATACCGTAGACAAGCCGCCTTCGCCCAATTGCCGATAAAGTTGAAACCGCTGACTGAGGGTTTGACGCATGAGCTGTTTGAAGTCCGGCTCATTGGGATGTTGGCAACGAGGGCAAAAAACGATCAGCGCAGACATCTCAGTCGAGCATCGCACGCAACGTATCATAGGGAACTCCTGAAAATAGGGGACGACAGGGTTTTTTTGAAAAGGGTGAGCTGATTATAACCAACTCTATTGCGATAGACCAATGCCCCGCAGAGATTTTTGCGAACCTTTCCTCTGGTGAACTCGTACCTAAGCAGCGAGCAAATATGTGAATGAACCTTGTTGAGCCGGATCAAGCATCCGGCTCTCTATTTTCTATCCAAGGCGGTACGGTATGAAAATCGCAAAAGTTATCTTTCTGACAGTTACGGCAACATTGCTTGTCATTTTCTTGCTGGGCTTGATTGGCCTGATCTTGAAAACTCTCAAAGTCCTGTTTGTTGTCGCTCTGGTTGTAGCCTTGCTTGCCCTGGTCGTGATGTTGGTACGACGCGTCAGCAAACCGACATCAAAATCAGGCTATGGGATGAGAGAGTTGGAAAGCTGGGACAAGATGTTTACGGATTACAAGCAGGGAACAGATTTCAAAACCAAGTAATCAATGCCTAACTGCGGCGCGGCATCAAGCGATACCCAAGGTCGGCAGTGGAATGTGCCAACCGTAGATATTCGTGAATATCGTACGGATGTGTGCCGCCCAGGAATATGTGCTTGAACATGTCGCACAAATGCTTCATCAGGGTTCCATTTTCATCAATGTCCACATCCAGCAATAAAATTTCATCGCCCTCAGCATCCCTGGCAGGCGCGAGCGTGAGCTGAATGTTACCGGTTTCTTCGTCTGACTTGATGCTGAACATTTTGGATTTGAGCACCTTGAAGTCTGCGGGGGCAGCTCCGGCCACGTTTTCATAATGATTTTGGGCGTTGGTGTGCTTGTACATTTTGTACTGATTGAGGTTGTCTTTAATCGTGCGAACAATTGTTCCCATTTGCGGATCAACCTGCGCAATAAATCGCTCGCGCCCAATTTGCAAAATTCGGATGACAAAAGAAAACCACGGTTGTTGATTGTGGACTGGCTCAATCAGCAGCGTCGTTTTCGCATACAAATTCAGCAGGGCCGTTTTTGCCAATAACGCCTTCTCATCGGTTACTCCGTCATACGCCTCACTTGTGAACAGCGGAAAAATTAGGCTTTTCTTTTCCTTGACGTTGATGTTGGGAGATCGTTGCAGGACTTCTCGTAGCGATTTGAATGATTTGGGGAGCTGTTGCCACGGCGTAAAGCTTGCCTGCCATTGTTTGGGATCGCGCAGCACGGTCAAGTTGCGCGCAATCGTTTCTCCATTCGTCAACGTGAAAAATCCAGATTTCCGCAGGCGATAACGTGACGGCGCAATGTCGGCATATAGATTTTGTGCTTGTGGAAAGGCCGGGAGTTTGAATTTTTTCTTTGGCGGGAATGCCAGGTTGAGCGATTGCGAAACGATTTTGTTATCGCTGCCACGATGAAACGAAATATCTACGTCCGGGTCGGTGATTGTTTGTTGTTCGACTCCAAGTAGGTCAAGCGCGAAAGTTCCTTCATTAGGCATAGGGGATTCTCAGAAAGAAGAAGATCAACGTTTTGCCTGCCGATTCGTTTCGGCAAATTTACACTGGCTCAATCTTACCGCTTGGCTGCACAATAAAGCGATGGCCGCGCCAATAAATTTCTTTGCCGGACAGGCTTGCTATCCAAACACCGAAGCCCAGTAAATCGCGCACCGGCACCAGCCACAGGTATTTGAGCAAAACTTGATCCCGCATCAGGATTACGCCACAAACAAATGCGACAAGGAATCTAGCCAAGACTGTGATGCCCACTAATGCCCAGCCAAATGCAGAAAATCCCAGCGTTGCCAGCAGCAGCAATGACGTGGCTATCCCATAAGTCAGAATCAATCCGGCAAAGCCTTTGGGACGTGAAACGCGCACAGCTCGCCCCCAGCGCAATTGGTGCTTGAGCATTGTGGGCATCGTGTCAGGTGCCGAAATATGGTCTACCACATAATCGGAAAGCACGACTTCATATCCGGCGGCGGCTACGCGATTGCCTAACCAGAAATCATCGGCCAGATAATCGGCCACCACAGGAAATGCGCCGATTTGATCGAAGATTTCACGCCGCGTGACAATCGTAGAGCCAAGCGCAAATTTGATGCCTTCCAGCGCACGCGATGACATGACCTCGGCTCCGAACGTGGCGGCGATGCCGATGTTTTCCAGTAGCGCGGCGGAGGTCTTAGCTTTTGCGCCGCGATACAAACAAGTCACCATTCCGACTTTCGGCAATTGCAGCGGCGCAACCACACGGCGCAAATAATCCGGCCCGACGCGAATATCACTGTCCACGATGAGCAGATAATCATGCGCGGCTTGTGCGTAGATATTGTTCAGATTTGAGACCTTGGCATTCGTTCCGATTTCGCGGTCAGAAATAACAAGATCAATTTGCTGCTGCGGAAAATCGGCTTGTAGCTGGCGAATGACCGCAATGGCCGGATCATGTTCTTCGCGGCAGCCGAAGACGAGTTGAAATTGCGGATAATCCTGGCGGCAAAAGCTGGCAAAGTTTTCATACGCTTCCGCATCCACACCGCGCACCGGAATCAGGACCGAAACGGGCGGCACAAACTTCAATCCCAAAGCGCGTTGACGTTGGCGATCACGGTGCCACAACCAGCCCGCCACCAGCGCAATGCCATTGTAAACAAGGGCTGCGAACACCATTAGCAGCAGCAAGGCGCGTATGACAAAGAGGAAGGCGAATGCAGGTGTGAAGGCGTTTTGCGTTGGGTTCAATTGTGCAAACAATTTTTGCGTCGCCTGAAGCACCACGAGTTCAAAGCCGGAGGGAAGGGAAATGATTGCCACGCCGCAGGTCACAAGGATTGTGCCCCACCAACGCGCCGCAGAAATCCTTTCGTGCAGCAGAAACTTCGAGCCAATTGTGTTTGTGATATAGCCAATCGCTGTCAGCGGTACGACGTAGCTTAAATCAGCGTAGCTCAGCAAACTCAGGAAAGAAAAAAACGAGATTGCCAAAAACGCTACGCCTGCGAATAAATTTCGATTGGTGAAAATACGGCCCAGCGATTTCAGCAACAGACGTGGACGAAACGAAAGCTCGCCGACCTGCTTCATGCCGCGTGCTGAGAGGATTTCTCCCAGCGAACTGAAGATGATTAGCGACGTCAGCAGCAACAGGGTTTTCATTCCGTTTCTTCCCCCGGAAACAACACTGGCTCACTTGCGCCTGTCGTCTTTTGCTCGGTGCGCGAAACGACTGCAACGCCGATGCAAATCACCAGCGTTCCGATCCATCGCGTTACCGAAACCTGTTCGTGCAAGAGCCACTTTGCCATCACCGCATTCAACGTGTAGCCGAATGCTGTCACTGGCAACACATAACTCAAATCGGCCCACGACAACGCCGCGAGATAGAGAAAATAAAAAATCGTGAGAATGCCAATGCCCAGCCAGATGAACGGATTTGTAAAAACCTGAACACCGATGTTGAGCAATTCAATTGGATTGAGTGTGTTGACTTCGCCAATAGATTTCATGCCTTTGGTCAGGCATACATCGCCGAGCGTTTGGCAAATGATGGCAAAAAATAAGGTCACTAACGTTTTCATAATTCACGGGGCGACGTTTTTTCATAGGTCGCCAGAGAAAAGCCCGCTGCTTCAATCGCCTTTCGTACGCGTGGGCTGAGCAGTGCTAATAATTCGGCAGCTCCGCCCGGGTTTTCCCTTTGCTCTTCGGTGCCGGGCGCGATTGGGTGCGCATAAATTTCGCTGGTCGTCCGCGCCATTCGAGGGATCAGTTGAAGCAAATACTCTTCATTTACATTCCCCGTTTGCAACAGTCCGTAAACTTTTTCCGGCATCATAAACCCACGCCCGCGCAGTTTCTTTTCGCAGTGTAGAGCCAGGAGGTTAAAGACGATTCCATTGACTAATTTGATTGGCAACTGCGAATGATCCACCGACAGGCTCAAGCGCATTTCGCCTTTGACTACGCGCAAGCGTTTGACGCCGAATTCTTCGCACAGCTTGAGGAGTTCGTTAAAAATCACCGGATGCATATGCAAATGTGTGTGCCCGTCTACGTGAGAAAAGGGAAGTCCGGTCGCGCGAAATTTCTCAAACTGTGCGCGCATTTCCTGCTTGAGTTCGCGTCGTGCTGCCGGGCTGAAGTAATACTTTACGCCCGCAACAAAAGGGCTATTGGTAAAGTTTCCTTCGGCATCAACCAGATGTGGAATTTCTGTCTGTGGCAGCGCCGAACGCCCCAGCACTAACACCAGATGCAGCCCCACCGCTAATGACGGAAATTCTTTGGCAAGTTGCACTGCTTCGTTTGCCGCAGGTTCATTAATCATCAGACTGGTGCTCGTCAGGATGCCTTCACGATGCGCTTGAATGACCGCCCGATTGACAGCGGACGAGTATCCAAAGTCGTCGGCATTGATGATCAAGGGAATGGTAGGCTGATGATGAGAAGGAGGAGAAGGTTCGAGCATTCTATGCTGGGTAACAAGATTCTTATACTTAATTACTCTGTACCAGACTCAGCAAATATTCCTGCGAATTGAGTGCGCCCACTTCAGGCGAGAGAGGTCGCAGATATTGGCCATCTGATTGCAGCCAGCGCATCTTGGCGCGGTCAGTTAGCGGGATTTCCAATACTTCGCGGCGTACCCGTTCTCGGATGCGTTCATCGCGGATGGGGAAAATGACTTCCACGCGGCGATCCAGATTGCGGCTCATCCAATCGGCACTGCCCAGATAAATTTCTTCTTCGCCGCCATTCAAAAAGCAATAGGCCCGCGAATGTTCCAGAAAGCGTCCCACAATGCTGCCCACGCGAATCGTTTCACTGTGACCGTCAATGCCCGGTCGCAGGCAACAGATGCCGCGTACAATCAAATCTATCGGCACCCCCGCGCGCGATGCGGCATACAATTCTTCGATAATGCTGATGTCGGTCAGGCTATTAAATTTGGCAATGATGCCCGCTTTGCGTCCGGCCTGATGATGTTCGACTTCGCGGCGAATCAGTTCAATAAAACGTTGTCGCAAATTAATCGGTGCGACCATCAACTTTCGATAATTACTTTGCCGCGAGTATCCCGTCAGAAAGTTGAAAAGCTCTGAGGCGTCCGCGCCAAAATCAGGATCGCAGGTCAGCAAGCCGAGGTCGGTATAAATCCGCGACGTGACGCGGTTGTAATTACCCGTGCTCAAGTGAACATACCGACGAATGACATTGTTTTCCTGCCGCACGACCAACGCCACTTTGGAGTGTGTTTTCAGACCCATCAATCCGTATACGACGTGGACGCCAGCCTTTTCCAATTGCCGCGCCCATTGAATGTTATTTTCCTCGTCAAAACGCGCTTTCAATTCCACCAGCACCGCGACCTGTTTGCCGCGTTCGGCAGCATCAATCAACGCCTGCACGATGGGCGAATCCGGCCCGACGCGATACAGCGTTTGTTTGATTGCCAGCACGTTTGGGTCTTGGGCCGCAGTTCGCAGGAACTCAATTACAGGTGCAAATGAGTCGTATGGATGATGCAGCAAAATATCCTGATGGCGAATCGCATCGAAAATGGATTCCCCTGATTTCAGCGCGGCGGGAGTGGCCTGCGTGTAAGGCTTATCTTTTAATTTGGGCAGTTCCAGTTTATAGAGCGCCATCAGATCGGGGATATTCAGCACGCTTTCGCAGGAATAAACATCCAGATCAAACAACTCCAATGACTTTTTGAGCAAGGTGCGCATTTGCTCGCTCATGCCGCTGGCGACTTCCAACCGCACGCCGAACCCGAAGCGTCGTTGCCGTAATTGTTGCTCGACCGATTTCAGCAAATCGCCCGCTTCGTCTTCTTCGATTTCGATGTCTGCGTCGCGCGTGATGCGAAAAGACTGGCATTCCAGCACTCGCATGCCGGGAAATAATGTTTCGATATGCGCGGCAATGACTTCTTCCAGCAACACAAAATGAAAAGTTTCTTCTTCCAGCCGAATCAATCGCGGCACGTTCGGCGGCAGTTTGATGCGGGCGAATTTCATCTCCTCATCATCGTGGGATTGTTCTGGCAGGACGAATGTGCCCAGGTTCATGCTGATATTAGAGATGTAAGGAAAGGGATGCCCCGTATCGAACGAGAGCGGCGTCAACACGGGAAAAATGCGCTCGGTGAACATTTGCCGGAGCTTTTCGCGTTGTTCCTCGGTAATTTCAGCGTAGGGAACAATCCGAACTCCATGCCCTTCCAACTGTTGCAATACAGCCTGGAGGCATTCCAATTGTTGTTGCAACAAGGCACGCAATTGCTCCGAAATCAGGCGTAATTGTGTTGCTGGACTCAGCCCATCGGGCGACAGCGTTGATGGGTCGGCCTCTAGTTGTTCCTGCAACCCTGACACCCGCACCATGAAGAACTCATCCAGATTCGTCGAGAAAATCGCCAGGAATTTCAGGCGTTCCAGAAGGGGCTGCGTTTCATCCAGCGCTTCTTCCAGCACACGACGATTGAATTCAATCCAGCTTAATTCTCGATTGAGAAATAATTTTACTTCAGGCGATGGCAGCTTAATTTCCTTCGTTATGACAGGGACGGTAAGCGGTTTTTCTGATACTTCGACGCTCATAAATTGCTACCTGAAATCATTGCCCACTTGCTGGCACGGGGAAGGAATCGTTTTACTTCAATGCTGTTCCCATCCGCCGCCACTTGATGAAATTGAAAAAATTCGTGCCTTCAGGGTCTTGCGAATTGTACGACCAGTACACATACAGCGGACGCCCCACAATATACTCGCGCGGCACTGTGCCCCAGAAGCGGCTGTCCTGACTATTATCGCGGCTATCGCCCATCATGAAATATTGCCCTTCAGGAATTTTGAAGGGGGTGCCGACCGCAAATTTCATCATGTGATCGTATTCTGGCCCCTGGCTATGATAGGTTTTGTACGTTGCTCCTGTTGGGGCTGGCGATTCGTTAATTACTGGTAAGGCAGAAAGCTTTGCGGCGTTATCGGGAATATCAATCGTGACCATTTGTTCCGGCAATTCCTTGCCATTGATATACACCTTACGGTCTCTGACCAGAATTTCATCGCCCGGCAATCCGATACAACGCTTGATGTAATTTGTCGTTGGGTTGATCGGCCATTTGAAGACGACGATATCGCCGCGTTGAATTTCGCGTTGTGGCAACAGTGCGCTCAAAATGGGCGTCGGTTTGCCATACAAAAACTTGTTGACGAAAAACTGATCGCCAATGTTGATAGTGTTTTGCATCGAACCCGTTGGCACATTCATTGCCTGAAAGATAAAGGTCATGAGAAACAGCACCTGGACGCCCGTGACCAGAATCATTTCGGCGTATTCACGTACAATGGATTTGGGTGGACCTGGCGGTGTGATTGTTTGTTCTTCTGTCATAGTTAATTTGCAGTTAAGTCTCTGTAAATAGATTTTAATTGGGCACAAAGCAGAAAGTACAAGGTAATGCACGGCTTACACTCGCGTCAATCTGCTTTTGTGGTTTCGCCTGAACTGGCAGTTTGCGCAACATTCGTTATAATTCCCGCGCTATGAAAACAACGATTGGTTTAATTCAAATGTCCTGCACTGCTGAGCCACGTGAAAACGTTGCCAAGTGCCTGGCCAAGATCGAAGAAGCTGCGAGTAAAGGTGCCAAAATTATCTGTACGCAGGAACTCTTCGCCTCCCTGTATTTTTGCCAAACGGAAAATCACGAGAATTTTAAATTAGCCGAGCCGATTCCCGGCCCTACGACAGAAGCGCTTTGTCAGCTGGCGGCAAAGCTGGAAGTTGTGATTGTTGCTTCACTTTTTGAGCGGCGTGCGCCGGGCTTATATCACAACACTGCGGTTGTGATTGATGCCGACGGCAAATTGCTTGGCAAATACCGCAAAATGCACATCCCGGATGATCCATTGTTTTACGAGAAATTCTATTTCACGCCGGGCGATTTAGGATTCAAAGCGTTCGACACACGCTACGGTAAAATTGGTGTCCTGATTTGCTGGGATCAATGGTATCCCGAAGGCGCACGCCTGACCGCATTGCAGGGCGCACAGATTGTATTTTACCCAACCGCAATTGGCTGGCAGCCCGATGAATTTGAAGAGTACGGCGAACGTCAACATTCTTCCTGGGAACTCATTCAACGCAGCCACGCAGTTGCCAATGGCGTGTACGTTGCCTCCGTCAATCGTGTTGGCCACGAACAAACGCCCACCGAACATCCGGGCAAGGGGATTAAGTTTTGGGGGCAGAGTTTTCTGGCTGATCCTTCCGGGCAAATCATGGCGAAAGGCGATGTCGAGAATGAAGAAATTCTGCTGGCTGAAGTAGATTTCGATAAGCTGGATGTCCAACGAACGCACTGGCCATTTTTACGTGACCGCCGCATTGATGCGTATGGCGAAATTACGAAACGAATGATTGATTGATTTCACCACAGAGAACACGGAGCGCACGGAGAAAGACAGATAGAAAAACAAGGCTGCGCAGTCCAATTTTTTATGAACTATGTCTGAATTCTCTCCGTGCTCTCCGCGTTCCCCGTGGTTCTTAACACGATGAACCAACCAAACACTCCTGCTGCACTTGGCTATCGGATGCCTGCCGAATGGGAACCGCACGAAGCAACGTGGCTTTCGTGGCCGCATAAAGAAGCAAGCTGGCCGGATAAGTTTGAACCCGTGCCTGCCATTTTTGCCGAACTCACGAAACTCCTAACGGAATCGGAGCTTGTGCGGATCAATGTTGCAGATGAAGACTTTGCCGAACGGGTTCGCGTGGAATTACGCAAGGCCGAGGTTAACCTCAATCGTGTCAGCTTTCATTTTAATCCCACGAATGATGCGTGGTGCCGCGATCACGGGCCGATTTATGTGATGCGCACGGTCAATGGCAAGCGTGAACGTGCCATCAACGATTGGGGGTACAACGCGTGGGGCAACAAATATCCGCCGTATGATTTGGATGATGTTGTGCCGACGCGCATTGCACACGAATTCAGGGAAACGCTGTTTACGCCGGGCATCGTGATGGAAGGCGGCTCGTTGGATGTCAACGGCAACGGCACTTTGCTGACAACCGAATCCTGTTTGCTGAATCCCAATCGCAATCCGCAGTTGACGAAAGAGCAAATAGAGCAATACCTGCGAGATTATCTGGGCGTAACGCATATTCTGTGGCTGGGCGACGGCATTGTTGGCGATGATACGGATGGGCATATTGACGACCTGACGCGGTTTACTTCAGCGGATACAATTGTGACAGTGATCGAAGATGATCCGAGCGATGAAAATTATGAGCTGCTGAGGGAGAACTACGAACGGTTGCAAACGATGAAGGATCAGGATGGTAATCCATTTCGCATCATCACGCTGCCAATGCCAGGCGCGATTTATCAGGATGATCAGCGTCTGCCTGCAAGCTATGCCAATTTCTACATTGCTAATAACGCAGTATTAGTGCCGACGTATCGCCATCCAAATGACGCACGCGCGATCACAACGTTGCAGGAACTGTTCCCCACGCGCAATGTAATTGGCCTGGACTGTACAGATTTAGTTTGGGGGTTGGGCGCAATTCACTGCGTCACACAACAACAACCAGCCGTAGCAGATGTTCGCACTTAGCTCTATTGACAATTCATGTGGACTGATATGGAGCAACAAACTTAATTTGGCAATACAGCTAAAAAGGAAAAGGTGATGGATACCGAAAATCTAATTCCAACTCTTCCCACGATGCGTACTACAGTACCTCGTACCACAATTGGGCGGTGGCTATTTCGCGGTGGAAGCCTTGATGGGCATCATGCGGATCACAAAACACATCCGTGGTATCTGGTGCTGTGGCTGACAGGCGTAGATTATTTTTCGACACTGGGTTATCAGCCGGGAATTGCCTTGTTGGCGGCGGGCGCGATTTCCCCTTTGGCGACGATCCTGCTGATTATTGTGACGTTATTTTGTGCGTTGCCCGTTTACGCCCAGGTCGCATCGCGTTCCTATGCCGGACAAGGCTCAATTGCGATGCTGGAAAATTTGCTGACCGGTTGGAAGAGCAAGATTTTTGTCCTGATCCTGATTGGGTTTGCCGCGACAGACTTTGTGATTACGATGACGCTTTCAGCCGCAGATGCTGCGCAGCATGCGATTGAAAATCCCTTGTTACATCATTACCTGGAAGGTCATCAGGTCAGTATCACCATCGGCTTATTAGCTTTATTGGCTATTGTCTTTATTAAAGGTTTTGCTGAAGCGCTGGGAGTGGCCGCAGCGATTGCTATTCCTTACTTGCTGCTGAATGCGGTCGTCTTAATCCGGGGTTTCATCGAAATCTTTTCTCACCCCGATTTACTCTCCAACTGGCAGAGCGCGATGTGGAGTAATCCAAAAGTCAGCGGCAGTTTGCCCGCTTTACTGGCTGTTACTGCCTTTACCTTTCCGAAACTGGCGTTGGGGCTGAGCGGATTTGAAACAGGAGTTTCTGTGATGCCCTTAGTTTCGGGGGGGGAGCACGAGAATGGGCACGAAGGGCAGGTGGCACCAGGTAAGGCACCCACGGGGAGAATTAGTAACACGCGCAAGCTCCTGGCGGCGGCGGCTTTGATTATGAGTGTGTTGTTGATTGCTTCGAGCTTTGTGACCACGCTTCTGATCAAAGAAGAGGACTACAAACAAGGCGGCAAGGCCGCCGGGCGCGCCATTGCGTTTTTAGCGCATGAATACCTTGGTCATATCTTCGGCTCAATCTATGACTTCTCGACAATTTTGATTTTGTGGTTTGCTGGGGCTTCGGCAATGGCAGGGCTTTTGAATCTGATCCCGCGTTACCTGCCGCGCTTTGGAATGGCACCTCGCTGGACGGCATATCGCAGGCCGCTGGTCATGGTTTTGTTTATCATCAGCGTTATTGTCACCGTTATTTTTAAAGCTAATGTCGAAGCCCAGGGCGGAGCCTACGCGACAGGTGTCCTGGCCTTGATGTTATCAGCGGCGGTGGCGGTGGCGCTGGCCCTGCGCAAGAAATCGGATGACCCCTTGATTGGACAGGAATCCAATAAAACGCTGAGCAATTATTTCTGGGTTGTTGCCGCAATCTTTGCCTTTACTTTTGTTGACAACATCATCGAACGCCACGATGGAATCATTATTTCCGCCGTATTTATTTTAATTGTAGTGGTGATTAGTGCGATTAGTCGCTATCAGCGTGCAACGGAATTGCGGGTGGCGAACTTTGAATTTTTGGACGATGCTTCAAAAGAAGTGTGGAAGCAAATCATCAATAAGAAAGTCAATCTGGTGCCACTGAGAACCTCGACGCCGGAACATCGCGCCTTCAAGGAAAAAGAAATTCGCAAATTTTATAATGTGCAAGGCCCACTAGCCTTTGTTCACGTCACGTTTATGGATAATCGCAGCGAATTTCTCGCGCCTTTGACCGTCAAAGTCTTTCGCGAAAACGATGATTTCGTGATCGAAGTACATGGAGCTACGGCGATTGCTAACACGATTGCTTACATCAGCGAATTGATTGACCCGATCAGCATTTTTGTTGGTCTCACGCGGCTGAACCTGATGTCTCAGTCCATTAAATATTTGCTCTTTGGCGAAGGCGAAACCGGCATGATGATTTACAAAATTCTGCTCCGCTATTGGGATTGGACGCCCGAAGAAGATGTGCGCCCGATGATTTTCTTGATGAGCGAGTAGTTGCGCTGATGGTAAAAGAAGGGGAGTGGCTCAAGGTGGCAAGACGGCAGAAGCCCGACTGTCAAGGCGGGTGCAGAGCGCATAAGACGCTCTCCTTGACAGTCGGGCTTCCGCTATCTCTCCTGTGATTACTTATTCTGAGTTTTGGTTGCGGCCTCTGATGCAAGCATCTCTTTACTTTTGAATCCATTGTAAAAGTCAAAGATGTAATCTTTCATCGCCTTGTGTCCCCAGACAGTATAGAAATCGTACTGCTTCATCTCTGCGTACGCGCGATCAATATCCCATCCATCTACTCTGATGTTTTAATTTCCTGGATAGCTTCTGTCACAGTTTCTTTTATCACATCTTGGACGGCTTCACGAACTGCTTCCATGACCACTTCTTTAAGCACGCCGTGTGTGCCATTTTGTTCTGGACTGGCCAGGCTGGTTTCTGAAACAGAGCCGGTGACGGCTTCCTGCACAACCGGGATCAGTGCGGGCAGATCATTAGCCAGGACTTTCACTGCTTTCTTGGCGGCTTTGGCCGCTGTCAGCACACTAACTGCTTTCAAGGCGTCTGCCTCCTGCCCCTTCCAATCCGATTCAAAAGTGGCGAGCATCTTTTTGACGATTTTCGGGTCATCCACGATAAGGCCGACTTCGCGTCGCGCATCCAGTTCTGCCTTACGCAAACTTTGACTGCCGAGAAAGGCTTGTTCACCATCGCGAATAATGGTGCGGGTGTGCAACCGCATCCCATCTAATTTTCGGGTCTCAAATCCTTTTCCTATTTTCCCTACGGTGCCGATGATTTTAATTTCTACTCCCGCCTTCGCACGAGCTTTCAGGATATTTACCATCTCACGATCAGTCAGTTGGTTGTCGTAAATCAATAATTGCTTTTCTGCACCTTTAAGGAAATTGGCGAGCTGTTTGCGCGCATTCAGCGGGCTAACGATAAACGTATCCAAATTGGGGGTGTAAGGCTGGCGAGTGCAATCTGCCTCGAATAATTGAACCGCTTCTTCCACAATGGACGGCTCTTCCGTGCGGACGCCAAAACTGCGGCTATACTCAATATCCAGCGTTGTGTAATTGAAGGCCAGTAAATAAAGCGTCTGGCGATCCACAATCATCAGCTTGTTATGATACCGAATTAAATCGTCAGCCGTCCGGGTTACAGTGACGCCCCCGCCTAACAAACTTAGTTCCAGCTTTCGTAACGTTCGTTCACCGTTGCGATTGGTATAGGTTACAAGTGCTCGCACCACAACGCCGCGCCCGACGGCGGCCTTCAATTCATTTTCCAGATCTTTTTTGTCCAGGCGGAAGATGACAATCTCAATGCTTTTTTTCGCACTGCGAATAGCAGAAATTAATTCGGCGGTTCCATCTCCTGGTTGGATCAAAAGTTTCATTTTTATTCCTCCCGTCTATGCGTAAAGCGTTCCTACTTTCGTTCGGGGACAGCGCAAAGTAGAGACGCCGGAACGCCCGTTTCTGCAATTTTCAGACCGCATCTGTTTGGTCGAAGGACACGACTTTTAATGAGCCGCTTTGGCCAGCAGAAGGCGCTGTGTTTTGTCGTCATACGCTGAGTGTATGGTTTTACTGCGACCTGTTTCAGCCGCATAAAAATTACGTTTGTTTCTCATCGAGTTTTTCTGATTCCCGATATGCAAAGGCCAGTTTGTGATGGCATCGCTTTTGCACTGAGTGCGCAACGGATTGAAACATTACCCGGAATCGTTACGACTTAAAGGAGAGCCTGGATGCGTATCACAGTAAAAGTTTTGTGTCTCTTGCTTACTACCTCAACGTTCTTACCCATCTCATATATTCAAGCACAGTCTATGCGAGGCAGGCTTGCCACGCGCACTGCCAACCATCGTCTGTACACAGGTGCTTTATGGCGAGAACATCCGAACGTTGCCAGTTTGGATCTGTTTTACGGAGCAGGTGGGACAGCCCATAAACCCGGTAACCAATTAACTTTTGTCGAAGAAGACAAGGGCGGAACAAGCCCAAAATTTGAGGTGAAGGATGAGAATGGGGTGAAATGGAAAGTTAAGCTCGGCCCTGAGGCGCAGTCCGAAACTGCGGCTACGCGATTGATTTGGGCTGCTGGGTATTTCACGGATGAAGATTATTACTTGCCTGAAGTCCAAATCGCTGGATTGAGCAAATTAAATCGTGGCCAGTCCTATGTTTCGCCGGGTGGAAAAGTCAGGGGGGCAAGGCTGGAACGTGTTTATGAAAACACCCAAAGCACAACCTGGAGTTGGTTTGATAATCCCTTTGTTCGTTCCAAAGAATTTAATGGACTGAAAGTGCTAATGGCCTTGATCAATAATTGGGACTTAAAAGCAGATAACAATAAGGTCATCGTCCAAGACAGAAGAGAAGCGCGTTATATCGTCAGCGATTTGGGTGCAACCTTCGGAAAAACAGGCGATCATCTGGTTCGGACGCGGAATAACGTTCCAGATTTTTTGGCTTCAAAGTTAATAAAGAAACTGGAATCGGAACAGGTGGATTTTGTCATGCATAGTCGTCCACATCCAATTTTGATTTTTCATCTCCCCTATTACATTCAACGAACCAAGATGGAATCCATTGTCCAAAATATTCCACGCACGGACGTCAAATGGATCGGTTCTATTCTGGCTCAGCTATCAGATCAACAGTTGGGCGATGCTTTTCGTAGCGCTGGGTACAATCCGCAAGAAGTTAGCTTACTGGTCGGAAAAATGAAGTCCAGAATTTGCGAACTGAATAACCTGGATTAGTGATCTGAGCTTTGATTACGGATCAAAAGGCGCAGAGTTTTAATGCTCTGCGCCTTTCTCATTTGGGGGCGTTTGGAAATGATCGGCATCTTCAATTTCTGATGACAAGGTGGTGGCTTAAGGCAGGATAGATGGTGGAGGAGGCCCCACTGTAAGGCTTGTCATTACCTAGTTTTTGGCACATTTGTTGAAGCGTTTGCCAGCCCGCGAAGGCGGGCGTCCGAGTAAAGCCTGGGGTGAAGGCGAGAGCCGTAACCCCAGGAAAAATGCGGCCATCAGGCCTAGCCTGCGGAGCAGGCGATAGCTGCGGTTCCGCCAACCACGTGAGCTATCGCCCGCCTTCGCGGGCCGTGTGCGTGCAAAAAACCAGGGAATGACAAGCTGTGAAGGAAGGCGTGCAAAATTCTACGCCCTCCTTCACCGTCGGTTTCCCCCATTACTCTGCTGTCGCTGCTTTACTTTCTTCCGTCTGAAATTGAATGGCGTGAAGTTCGGCATAAAGCCCGCCTTGATCTAATAATTCCTGATGCTTGCCTTGTTCGACGATCACCCCATCTTTCAAAACGAAAATGACATCTGCACGTCGAATTGTGGATAAACGATGGGCAATGACAATACACGTTTTGTTTTCCATCAGCCTGTTCAAGGCGTCGAAGACCAGTTCTTCTGATGCCGCATCCAGACCGGATGTCGGTTCATCCAGAATCAGAATCGGCGAATTCCGAATAATGGCACGCGCAATCGCCACACGCTGGCGTTGTCCGCCAGAAAGGGTCACACCACGTTCCCCGACCATCGTGTCATAGCCTTCAGGCATCTTTTCGATAAACTCGTGAGCATTGGCCAGTTTGGCGGCGCGCATGATTTCTTCCCGCGTTGCGTCAGGTTTGCCATAGGCGATGTTTTGCCAGATCGGGGCATGAAACAGCAATGTTTCCTGTAAAACGAAACTAATTTGCTGCCGTAAGGATCGTTGTTTGAAACGGCGGATGTCTTTGCCGTCAATCAACACGCGCCCGGAATTCGGATCGTAAAAACGCGGGATGAGGCTAATGATTGTGCTTTTTCCCGTGCCGGTTGGCCCGACAAATGCTGCGACTTGTCCCGGTTCGATTGAAAAGCTAACATCTTTGAGAATCGTTTGTTCATCGTTATAGCCAAATTCGACATGGTCAAATTCAATCCGACCTTGTAATGGCGGGGCTTTGCGCGAACCAGGTAAATCGCGTACCTGACCTTCTGTGGCAAGCACTTCCTGAATGCGTTCAAAGCCAACGGCAGCTTTTGAAAAGGTGTCCGTCATCTTTGACAGCTCGCGCATCGGCTTATACAGCTTGCCGAGATAAAGGAAAAAGACGACCAGCACGCCCGCGCTAATTTGTCCTGACACGACGAGCCGCGCGCCATACCACAACACCAGGCAGGTGCCCGCTGCAACGATGATTTCAACCAACGGAGTCAGCTTGGCTTTTAAGCTGCGAGCCTTCAGTGCGGTTTCGACGCTTTTCAGACTCTCTTTCTCGAATCGCTTTTGCTCATAGTCTTCACGCGCAAACGCTTTTACGACTCGCATGGAGGAAAGCACTTCTTCAATAAGCGAAACGACCTGACTTTCCTTCTTACGCACATCGTGCGACGCTTTCCTGATGCGATGCGTAAAGCTATAGACCACCAGAAACAGCATCGGCGCTACGGTCAGCGCAATCAGCGTGAATTTCCAATTCAGGTAAAACATCACGCCGATCATTCCGACGAGCGTCAAAATGTTAATTAATCCGCCCAACAGGGCTGATGTGATGAAACTTTGGATTGAGTCAATGTCGCTTGTCACGCGGCTGATTAAATCACCCGTTCGCTTTTGATCGTGGAACGACAGGGACAATCGCTGAATGTGATAATACAAAGTGCGTCGTAGATCGTGCATCACCCATTGCCCCACACTGGTCGTCATATATTTTTCGACGTAGGAGCTAATGGCCCCGACAATGGCAATGAGCATGACCGAGAACACTGTAAAATTGAGAAACGCAAATTTGTCGCGCCCAAAAGTGGCGTGGACAAGATTGGTGAGCCATTGCGGCGCTTGTTTTGACCCCACCACGTAATCCAACAGCATTTTTAAAGGCCAGGGTTCTAAAATATCTGCAATTCCTGCGCCCGCAATTGCGGCAAGCGATACAAGCAGTGCTTTCCAATGGGGGCGCAGCAATTGAATCACGGTTAGTTTGCGTGAATGGATAGGCTTTCCCTCCTGCTGACCTTCTTTTGGCAAGGGGATGATTTCTGTCGTCATGAGGCTTTCTGATTCCATTTAGGGTTCCTTTAATTCGTTAATCGTTATGGTGATAATCACGAAACCCAAACAGCAATCGCCGTGCCTGTTGTTTTCAGGTGAGTCTGGATAAATAACGGTTGGAAAGTGTAGCGAATTTAGTACAGGCGGAGCAGTCCTGATAACTTGCTCCACCTGTCAAACTGGCAGGATTTCACGTCGCGCAACCGAGTATTCTCCAATGGCTGAAGCGTAATTTCTAATGGTTGCGTAACAGATTTGGCGAAAGCAATTTACTTACTGCTTCACAAATTCAACGGCAATCGGTTCACCGTCGTATTTGGACGCCGCATCAGTTTTACTGCGATAGATGATGCGTACCGGACGGGCAGGCGTAAACTCTTTGCATTCGATTGACTCGCCCACGCTGGTTGTAAACGTGATGAATTCCAAACGTTCTGGTTGTTTGGTGTGAAACACTCGTTTCTCGTTTCCAACTGTCACGTGCAGTGTGACGCCTTTTTCAGAACATTCCATTTTTGTCAGTAAGCCTTTGACCTCTTCGCCTTCATTGCGGCGGCGCAACGTGGGCCGATTCGGCGTTAAATTTTCGCCGTTTTTATCTTCGACGATAGTGGCAGAAGATAATCCCTGTTGCTTATCGGCTTCGAGTTGCGCTTGATACCTTGCCCGCCCCTCAACAATAGTGTTGATCTGATTGAGGAGTGATTCCGCGCGTTGTTTCATCGCGGGTTCGGCGGCGTTGCGCGCAATGGGCTCGATGGTCTTTTTGGCGTCGTCGTATTTATTTTGTCTGAGGTAAAGTTGCGCGAGTTGAAAGGCCAAATCCTGATCGCCTGGCGCAGCCTGAAAAGCGCGCTTGAGCAGCGCCACGGTTTCATCAATCTGTTCGCCTGTGACCAGGTTGATAAAAGACAACAGCGAATATGACCGCGCAAAGCCGGGATTGATTTCGATGGCGCGTTTCAGGTTGGAGCGAATCAATTGTGCTTTTTGCGGCTCGACATTTGGCGACAACATCTGCACGCCGCCTGCGCTGGAACCTTCGCGCATCAAGGCCATCGCGTAGTAGTAATAAATCAGGTGATTCCTGCCCGCTTTGTCATACGCCACCGCTTTTTCCAAATACTTTTGCGCTTCGTCGAGTTGGCCGGTGTAAATGCGAATCAGTCCTAACGATGCATGTGCTGGCGCGAATGTCGGATCGAGTTGAATCGCGGTTTGCAGATATTTTTCGGCATCTGTGCGGCGTTGATGCGCCAGCAAATCACCGAGGTAGTAATTCGCTTCGGCCTCTTCCATCGGCTCCGTTGTCATCTCATCGTCGAAGGTCAGTTTTTCTTTTGTCGTATAGCGCAAGACGGGATAGCGGCTGCCGCTGATATAGTTTTTCAACTCTTTTTCCATCGTCGCAAAATCCGTCTGGAACGCTTTCCTAAAGCATTCTTCGACCGGAGCACCCGTGCCAAGCAGGTTGATAAATTGCCCTAGTTGTGGCTGTCGTTGTCCGTTGTTGCCGAGCATCAGGTAATGCACAAACGCCCACGCTTGCGCATAAAAAATGCTTTGCTTATCGCGTTCGTTATATTCCGCTGATTTGTGATGCACCGCGAAAAATTGCGGGAACGGCATGAACTTCGTTTCGCGCAAACGATAGACGTGATGGCTGATCGGCGCGCCGAGCGTGACTTTGGTATCTTTGTCCGAAACCTCAAACATCTCATAAAACTCGGCGATGCCTTCGTTGAGCCACAGCGGCATATTTGCTGTCGAATCATTTGTCAGCGAATGGACGAATTCGTGAAAGATGGTCGAAAACGGGTTGTTCTGGCCGAAGTCAGAGGTCAACGTGATGTAATTCACATCCTCGCCGGGTTGGAAATATCCGGCAACTTCGGTGGTCTTGCCATTGTATCCCGGCATAAAAGGCGCGTAAGCATTTCTGCTCTTGAACACAATCACCGTAATCGGCACAGGCGAATCCACACGGACGCGTGGGAATAGTTGCGAAAAGACGCTGCGAAATTGTTCAAGCTTGGTGCCGACCGTGCGGACATCGCGTTCACTGGCATTGCCGACGAGCGTGAAATGTTTGGATTTAATTTTGACCCATTTGTCTTTGGCTGAAGCAGGCAGCAGGCAGCAGAACAGCACGAGCGTGAGGAAAGTCGTAAATCGTTTCATTAAATTAACTCCTGATTCGAGAAGGGCACGAAAAATGGCTGAAGCGAAAGCGGAATATAGGCAATTGCACGGGCCAAAGTCAACGAGGAAGTTGGAACCTCTTGTCGCGGCTTGACGTACCGAAAGGGGGAACGCATCATTCTCACGCGCAACCCTTAACTGAGACACACTGCTATGAACATTAACTGGAAAGTTACTGCCACTGAGCCTCCTGTAATCTTTTATCGAACAACGGAATGGGATGGAGTCAAGCTTGTGCATTGGCGGGTGAATGCAGGTGAACTGGTCGAAACTGTTTTTGATCGGCACGAAATCAGTTTGCCCGTCACCGGAACTTTCACGACCACCAAGCATACGGCGAGCGGCAATCGGCGCATTACCCATCGCGCGCCAGGAAATATGTGTCTGGTGCCCTCTGGCCAGCCGGTTTCGATTGATTGGGGCAATGAAGCAGAGTGCATCACGATGGTTGTGGAACCCACACTGGTAGCCCGTGCGGCGGCGGAATCATCGTATGGCGGATACGTCGAATTGAAGGAAGTCTACGACGAAAACGATCCGCTGATTTGGCAGATCGGCCTGGCCTTGCTCGCTGAATCTGAAGCACAGGAACCTGCTGGAAGGCTTTATGCAGAATCGCTAACAAATACGTTGGCTTTTCATTTGTTCCGGCATTACAACGTGGGCAAAGCGCAACTTGCCTCATCGGTCGGCGGATTAACGGGACGCAAATTGCGTCTGGCGACAGAATTTATTCACGCGCATTTGGCCGAAGATGTGACGTTGGCTGAAATTGCAGAGACTGTTGATTTAAGCCCCTATCACTTTGCACGTGCTTTCAAACGCACAACCGGGCTGACCCCACAACAATACCTGATGGAGCGTCGGATCGAACGCGCCAAGGATTTGCTGGCCAAAGCCGATTTACCCATAGTCGAAGTCAGCGCGCAGGTCGGCTTTAAGAATCAAAGTCATTTCACAACCTTCTTCCGCCGTTATACCTCCGTGACGCCGAAAGTCTGGCGCAATGCCAAATTTGCTTGAAGCACGTTGGAAGGCAGCCGCCCACAAGCGTACAATCACTTTCGCTTTACAGATCAAACAAGAGTTTTTTCGCTGACGAAGATGCGTCTTTTATTCGTTACGCGATGACAATGTTTCTGTTTATGAATCCCAAACCATCCGCTTCGCAAAAACGTTTCTGCAAAATCTTACTTGTTTTGCTGCTGCCTTTGGTGGCCCTGGCATCTATTAGTTTGTCGGCACCAGAGCCAGTGCGCTACGGGCGCGATGTGTTACCGATTCTGGCTGCCAATTGTTTTGCTTGTCATGGCCCGGATGAGAGGAATCGCAAGGCGGGGTTGCGTCTGGATACTGAAGCCGATGCCAAAGCCAAACGCCGTAGCGGTTTCGCTATCGCACCGGGACAGCCTGAAAAAAGTCTGATCCTGGCGCGCCTGACCAGCGCCGACCCTGACGCAGTGATGCCGCCACAGAGTTCACACAAACAAGTTACACCCGCACAAATTGAAACGATTCGCCGCTGGATTGCCGAAGGCGCAGCGTGGGGCTTGCACTGGTCGTTTGAGCCAGTGACACGGCCTGTGATTGCGGCCACAAAGCAATCTCCGATTGATGCGTTGGTAAGCGCGAAGCTTGTGGGCAAAGGGCTTGCGCTGCGTCCGATGGCTGCGCCGCAGACATTGGTGCGACGTTTGTGGCTGGATGTGATTGGCCTGCCGCCAACGCCAGAACTCGCCGATCAATTTGCCAAAAATCCTTCGCCCGCCGCGTATGAAAAGATGGTGGATGAATTGTTGGCGAAGCCTCAGTTCGGTGAACATTGGGCGCGGATGTGGCTGGATTTAGCGCGTTATGCCGACACGAAGGGCTATGAAAAAGATTTGGGGCGCACGATCTGGCCATACCGCGATTGGGTCGTGAACGCGCTCAACGCAGATATGCTGCTCGACCAGTTCACCACCGAACAACTCGCCGGAGATTTATTTCCCAACCCAACGCAGCAACAAATCATCGCCACCGCTTTTCATCGCAACACGATGACGAATGACGAAGGCGGCACGGACAACGAAGAATTTCGCGTTGCTGCGGTCAAAGATCGCATAGACACGACGATGCAAGTCTGGATGGGGCTGACGATGGGTTGTGCGAAATGCCATTCGCATAAATACGATCCGATTTCGCACAACGATTATTACAGCTTCTTCGCGCTCTTTAATCAGACCGAAGACGCCGATTTATACACCGACGCGCCGACACTGGAAATGATTTCGCCCGCCGACGAAGCCGAGCGCAAACGTTTGCAAGCCAATATTGACAGGCTCAATCAAGCATTGGCCGCGATGGACGAGGCGGCGAACAAAGCGAAAGAAACGGGCGAAAAAATCTGGCGCGCCGCTCCGGTCAAAGCGGCTGCGTCGAGGGACGGCGCTACGCTCACGCCGCAACCGAACAACGTTATCAACGTCAGCGGCAAGAATCCGCCGGACGACGCGTACACTGTGACGCTCACGCTCGGCACAGGCTCGCACACGGCTTTGCGGTTGGAAGTCTTGTCCGAAAAAACGGCGAACGGCGAATGGGCGGTCGGACGCGATGGCGGCACGGCCAACGCGGTGCTTTCGGAAATTTCGGCAGAGTTGTTGCGCGGAACAGCGGCGCAGAGATTGCGTTTGATTGCGCCGCGCGCTGATTTTGCTGAAGCCAACGGCGCGATCACGAATGCGCTGGATGACAACGAACGCACGGGCTGGTCAGTGCTTTCGCGTTCGCACGAACCGCACGAAGCCATCTTCACGTTTGCAGAACCGTTACAACTGGCCAGCGAAACAAGCTTGCGCGTGACGCTATTGCAACAGGCAGGCGATAACAAGACGATGCGGCGCTTTCGCTTGTCCACGACAGCTGCGAATCCCGGCACGTTGCAACCGTTGCAAGCGTCGCCGGAATTGCGCAAGCTACGTGATGATGTTACAGCGGCCTACAAAGCGCAGAAAAGCTTCAATGACAACCTCGTGCGCCTGCCGATCATGCGTGAACTGGCAAAAGACAAACAGCGCACGACCAAAATTCACCTGCGCGGCAATTTTCTGGAGCAGGGCGAAATCGTGCAGCCCAACGTTCCTGCTGCGTTTGGCAAACTTGCCGAAGGTGCGCCGCGCAATCGTTTGAGCGTCGCCAAGTGGCTTGTCAATCGTGATAATCCACTGACGCCGCGCGTGTGGGCGAATCGCATCTGGGCGCGTTTGTTTGGCATTGGCATTGTCGAAACTGAAGAAGATTTTGGCGCGCAAGGCTCAGCCCCGACCAATCCCGAATTGCTGGATTGGCTGGCGGCAGAATACCGTGACAAGGGCTGGTCGCTGAAGAACCTCCTCAAGACTATCGTGCTCAGTGAGACGTACAAACAGGCTTCGGAGACGCCCGTAGCCTTGCGCGAAGCCGATCCGCGCAATCTGTTGCAATCGCGTGGCTCTCGTTTTCGCTTGAGCGCAGAAGCCGTGCGCGATCAGGCGTTGGCAGTATCAGGCTTGCTTTCCAGTAAAATGGGCGGCCCGCCCGTGATGCCGCCACAACCGGCAGGATTGTGGCGTTCGACCTACAGCGGTAGGACGTGGATTGATGCTGAGGGCGAAGATCGTTTCCGGCGAGGTTTGTATACCTATCTCAAACGGACGACACCATATCCTGCAATGACAACGTTTGATGGCGGCAGCGGCGAAGTTTGTCAGATTCGCCGTATCCGCACGAACACGCCCTTGCAGGCACTCGTGACCTTAAATGATCCGGTCTATCTGGAATCTGCCGCAGGATTGGCGCGGCGCATGGTGACGGAGGCAAAAACGCCGAATGCTCGTGCCGCGCGCGGCTTGCGACTCGCGCTGATTCGCTCGTTGCGCGCAGGGGAAACGGCTCCGTTGCTGGCGTTGCAAAAAGACGCGGAGAAATCATTCGCTGCTGCGCCGGAAAAAGCGGAGGCGTTGTTGAAATCAGCACGGGCAACAATCCCAACCAGCGTACACAAAGCGGCGTTTGCCGCGTGGGTTGTAACGGCCAATGCGATTCTCAATCTGGACGAATTTTTAAGCAGAAACTGATTGGCTTTCGCTCTGTCTTTGCAAGCGACGATGGGCGAGCGGTGAGTGTCCGTAAAACCGCTTGTAGGCTTTGCTAAAAGCTGCTTCTGCTTCATAGCCGACGCGTTCGGCGACCTGGCTGACGGTGCAGCCTTCGTGCAGTAGCAGTTCAGCCGCGAGTTGCATCCGCCAGCGCGTCAAATAGGCCAGTGGCGGTTCGCCGACCAAGGTCGTGAATTTCGCGGCAAACGGCGAACGCGACATGGCGACTTCGCTGGCTAGTGTTTGCACACTCCAGGCGCGTTGCGGTTCACGGTGAATGTGGCTGAGCGCCGTTCCAATTTGCGGATCACGCAACGCACCCAGCCATCCGCCTTTTTCAAACGATTGGGTTTCCACCCAAACGCGCATCGCCTGCACAAAAATGATGTCGAGCAAGCGCGCAATCAGCGTTTCAGAACCTGCGCGCGGTTGCCGGGCTTCATCAGCTAGCATTCGCAACGTAGCTTCCAGCCATTCCACCGAACGTCCGTGATTGCCGTGAATGTGAATCAGCGGCGGCAACACCGCCAACAGTGGGTTTTGTCCGGCAGATGCAAATTGAAACGACCCGCAAGTCATCAATGTTTGTGCTCCGCCACCGCCGTGTTGCATCAGGTGGCAATTGTCTGTGCGGCTTTTGATCAACTGGCGCAACGGCACAGGCTTCGTGTCCACCTGGTCGCTGAGCACGTGCCCGCGTCCGTGCGGAATGATGACGAGATCGCCGCTTGCCAGCGGATGCGCGTGTTTCTCATTCGCCATCCTCAACCATGCGCCGCCGCGTTCGATGACGTGAAAGTGGGCGTACCCACTGGCAGGCAAACTCATTGCCCACGGTGCAGTCATTTCTGAACAACAAAACACCCGCCCACGCAAGCGCAATGTTTTCAGCACGTCCGTTAACACGTCAGGTTTTTCCAAGCTCGCAAGTTTTGCCATAACGAAGTTCAGCATGAGAATTCTTCCCGATAAACGCAAGGCTTTAGGACGATCAGACAAGAATTTAGGCTTTTGCGACATTCAACATCCTGCGATTGCCCGTTATTGTGAGCGGGCATTGACCCAAACCATTTTTGCAAAGAGGAAATGTATGAGTTTGAAAGATACGAATGTTGTGAATCCCAGCAAACGCAAGCGCGTAGCCATCGTGATCGCCAATCCGGCAGTCTCAACGACCACCGGCTGGCCTGTCGGTTTTTGGTGGAGCGAGTTGACGCATCCATATTTTGAGATGGCGGAAAAAGGCTATGAAATCGAAGTGTTCAGCCCCAACGGCGGCAAGTGCGAACCCGACGCGATGAGCGATCCGCGCGACGCCAGCGGTTATTCCGCCAGCGATTTAATCAGCCTCGGCTTCATCCATTCGCCCACGCACGCTGCACTGATCGAAAACACCAAAAAAGTCGCAGACATTGACGTGAATCAGTTCGACGCCATCATCGTCGCGGGCGGGCAATCGCCCATGTTCACGTTTGAGCAGGCGACCGATTTGCATCAGAAGTTCGTCGAATTTTACGAAGCGGGCAAAATCGCCTGTGCGCTCTGTCACGGTGTAGCGATTTTGAAATACGCCAAACTCTCGAACGGCGAATATCTGGCCAAAGGCAAAACCGTCACGGGCTTTGCCAACGTCGAAGAAGATTTCGCTGACAACGCTGTGTGGGATTACGGCATGTTGCCGCGTGACAAGCACGTGATGCCTTGGCGCATCGAAGACGAATTAAAACAACTCGGTGCCAATTATATTCAAGCAGGAACGTGGCGCGGCTTTGCCGTGCGTGATGGCAATCTGATTACCGGTCAACAAAACTTTTCCGGCAGCGAAACTGCGCGGCTCGTGATTCAGGCGTTGGGCGAGTAAGCGATCAACCCAAGCAGACAAGAAAGGATTTTATGAACATCGCGATTTTAGGAGCAGGGTCAGTTGGCGGAGCGTTGGGCAAGCGGCTCATGGCCGCCGGACATCAGGTTTGTTTCGGCGTACCCAATCCGCAAGGAGACAAAACGCAAGCCATGTTGCGCGAGCTTGGCGCAAATGCCAGCGCGGCAACTGTCACCGAAGCAGCGGCAACGGCGAAGGTCATCTTGCTCGCTACGCCGTGGACTGCCGTACCTGAAGCGTTGCAACGCGCGGGTGATCTGAATGGCAAAATCATTGTGGATTGCACCAACCCCTTGCAGATGGGCGCGAACGGATTGGAATTGACGATGGGCCACACCACATCGGGCGCGGAACAAGTTGCGGCGCTGGCTCCCGGCGCGCATATCGTCAAAGCGTTCAATCAGACAGGCTTCAGCAACATGGAAGAACCTGCTTACAACGGACAGCGTTCGGTGATGTTCGTCTGCGGCGATGACGCGCAGGCCCGCGCTACGGTTTGCGAACTGTCAGAAGCGGTCGGCTTTGAAACGATTGACGCAGGCGGGTTGAAAATCGCGCGCTTGATCGAGCCATTGGCGATGCTGTGGATTCATCTGGCTTTCACCACTCCATTGAAACGCGATTTTGCCTTCGCGTTATTGCGCCGCTAAAGGCAGAAGCCCGCACGAAGTAAGGGCGTTGAGCGTGTACTTGAGCGTGTGCTTTGCGCCCTTACTTCGTGCGGGCTTCTGCCTTCGTTGTTGCGCCCTTACTTTGTGCGGGCTTCTGCATTTAGCAGATCAGGCCTTGTCGCGCGGCAAAGCATTCAGGTATCGTAACGTCTGCACAAACACCCGTGAAAGAAGGGCGGTTATGAACGATCCATTTGACCCTTTGCGCATGCAAACGCGCCGTCATTTTCTGCAATCCAGCGGATTAGGCTTCGGCGCAATTGCCCTGCAATCCTTGCTCGCCCGCGAAGCGTCTGCCAATCCGCAATCAACCAATCCGCTTGCCCCGAAACCGCCGATGTTTGCGCCGAAAGCGAAGCGCGTAATTTACCTGCACATGGCTGGTTCGCCGTCGCAACTGGAATTGTTTGAGCACAAACCGGAACTGCAAAAGCTGCACATGAAAGACGCGCCCCCATCGTTTTTAGCGGGCAAGCGGTTTGCGTTCATCAAAGGCGTGCCGAAGATTCTGGCCGGGCAATTCAAGTTTGCGCAGCACGGACAAAGCGGGCAATGGATCAGCGAACTGCTTCCCCACTTCGCCAAAGTCGTAGACAAAACCTGTGTCATTCGCACCGTTTACACCGAGCAATTCAATCACGCTCCGGCACAGTTGTTTGTGCAGACGGGCAATGCGCGACTTGGCAATCCTGCAATGGGCGCTTGGGTCACGTACGGATTGGGAAGCGTAAATGAAAACTTGCCCGGCTTTGTCGTCTTGCTGTCGGGTGGCAAGACTCCTGACGGAGGAAAATCATTGTGGGGTTCGGGCTTTTTGCCAAGCGTGTATCAAGGCGTGCAATGCCGCACGACGGGCGATCCGGTGTTGTATTTGAGCAATCCCGCCGGGCTGGATCGCAGCTTGCGACGACATACACTCGACACGCTCGCCCAAATGAATCAAGCCGAATATCAACGCAGTGGCGACAGCGAAACGCTCACCCGCATCGCGCAATATGAACTCGCGTATCGGATGCAAATGTCTGTGCCCGAAGTGATGGACATCAGCAAAGAGCCGAAGCACATTCTTGATTTGTACGGCGCGAAACCGGGCTACGTTTCGCCCGCCGACAGCGCCGATGATCCGCGCATTTTGTACAAAGGCGATGACCCGACGTTTGCGAACAATTGTTTGCTCGCACGGCGACTGATCGAAAACGGCGTGCGCTTTGTGCAGTTGTACGATTGGGGCTGGGATCATCACGGCTCTTCGCCCGGCGAAAGCATTGATGAAACCTTACCGATCAAAACGCAACAAATTGATCGCGCGATTGCAGGCTTGCTGATTGATCTGGAACAACGCGGGCTGTTGAATGAAACGCTTGTCGTTTGGGGGGGAGAATTCGGGCGCACACCAATGATGCAAAACAATGTGCGCACCGAATTGCGCAAAGGTTTTGTCGGACGCGATCATCACACCAATGCGTACACAATGTGGCTGGCGGGTGGTGGAATCAAAGTGGGCACGGCGTATGGGCAAACCGATGAGTTCGGTTATTTCCCGACCGAAAATCCAGTCAGCATCCGTGACCTGCAAGCAACGATTCAGCACGTGCTGGGGCTTGATCCATATCGCTTTAGCTACGCCTATCAGGGCTTGAATAATCGGCTGATCGGCCCAACCGATGAGGGGAAGGTACTCAAAGCGATTTTGGCCTGATTGAGCAAGTCGAATTGCAACATCTCTAATTTAGGCGAAGTCACAGCCGATTGTTTGTCACTTCAAATCTCAGGAGCAATTCATTCTCATTGGGTACGCACGCATCTTGCGTGCAAAGCTGGTGAGCGTCGAGGCCTTTACGAAGCCAGGCAGTCTGGAAGCCCGCATACCCAGAGATTGAATTCCCCCTGCTTCAAATCTTGTTCTGTCTTGCCAGATTGCTCTGCCACAAGTACATTGTGCCTGCACTTTTCACGATCAATCATCACACGCAGTAAAGATTTCCTGGAGCGAAACACATGCCCTGGACCCAAGTCTACTCGCCCATCGCGGGCAATTTGTTTATCTCAGCACTCGTGGCTTCAATCCCCGTAGTCGTGTTGCTTGGCCTGTTGGCCTTTTTTCATATGCGCGCGCACTTCGCGGCGATCATCGGCTTAGTTGTGTCGTTGCTGATAGCCATCGCTGTTTATGGGATGCCGGTGTCGCTGGCGCTCTCAGCGGCGGGCAATGGCGTAGCGTATGGCTTGTTCCCGATTGGCTGGATCGTGTTATGCGCGATTTTTATTTATGACATCACGGTCATCACGGGCAAGTTTGAAATCATCCGCGCGACCATTGCGCATCTGGCCAGTGATGATCGCATCCAGGCCTTAATTATTGCCTTCAGTTTTGGGGCCTTTATTGAAGGCGCTGCCGGATTTGGAACGCCCGTGGCAATTTCGGCGGCGATGCTAATCGGTCTGGGCTTCAGGCCATTGCTGGCATCTGGCATTGCGCTGATTGGCAACACCGCGCCTGTCGCCTTTGGCGCGCTCGGTACGCCTGTCATTGCGCTGGCCCGCGTCACAGGCTTGCCGCTCGAACAATTGAGCGCGATGATCGGGCGGCAATTGCCATTCTTTTCCGTCATTGTGCCATTCTGGATGATCTGGGCGATGGCGGGCTGGCGCAAGATGTTGCAGGTTTGGCCCGCGTGCCTGACCTGTGGGGCGACGTTTGCCATTGTGCAGTTTCTCGTCAGCAATTATCACGGCCCGTGGGTGGTAGACATTGCCGCCGCACTGGCTTCAATTGCGGCTTTGCTGGTGTTGCTGAAGTTCTGGCAACCGCGCGAAATCATGCGGCAAAACCAACACGAAGAAACTGTTGCCAAACCCTCCAGCCGCGAAGCGTTCATCGCGTGGATGCCGTGGATTATTTTGTCGGTTGTCGTATTTGTCTGGGGATTGCCACAGGTCAAAACCCTTCTCAACAATATCAGCCTCGTCAACATCACCGTGCCGTATTTGCACAATCAGGTATTGCGCGTTCCGCCTGTCGTCGCACAAGCGAAAGCTGAAGAGGCGGTGTTCGCCTTGAACTGGCTTTCGGCGACAGGCACAGGCTTACTGTTGTCAGGCATCATTGGTGGTTTGTTGCTGGGTCTGAGCCCCGCGAAGCTGGTGCGAATTTTTGGCCATACCGTGTGGCGTGTCCGATATTCATTGCTGACGATAGCAGCGATGCTGGCGCTGGGCTTTACCACGCGCTATGCCGGACTGGATGCAACAATGGGGCTGGCATTTGCGAGCACGGGCAGCTTGTTTCCGTTCTTCTCTGCCTTGCTCGGCTGGCTTGGCGTAGCCTTGACGGGCAGCGATACTTCGTCAAACGTTTTGTTCGGCAACCTGCAACAAATTACCGCCCAACAGATTGGCATCTCGCCTGTGCTGGCCGCCGCGTCCAATTCTTCCGGCGGTGTCATGGGCAAAATGATTGACGCCCAATCCATCGTCGTCGCAGGCGTCGCGACCGGACAGGAAGGCAACGAAGGCGAGATATTACGTTATGTATTCTTTCACAGCCTGGCGTTGGCAATTCTGGTCGGCGTGTTGATTTACCTGCAAGCGTACGTGTTTCCCGGCGTCGTGCCGTAAATATTTTACCTGTGATGGACTTCCTGTGCCGCCCAAGTCCCCGTAGCCTGCCGGATACAACGAGAGGCCGAATTCCTCGACGTAGCGCAGCATATAATCGTGATTGTGTTCGATCCCCTCGCCGCCCGCTTCGGCATACAACCCATCCGCAAAATCGCGCACCGTCAGCACCCGTCCCCCCGCTCGATTGCGAGCCTCAAGACAATTACGTTATGCCCCGCTTGCGTTAGTTCATACGCCGCCGTCAACCCAGCCAAGCCTGCGCCAATGACGAGAATCCGTTTGGGATTGCCCGCTTTTTTCCGCGCGAAGAATTGGGTTGGGCCAACCTGAGCGACGGCAGTGAGCGGACGCCGCAGCGTTGCTCCAAACGCAAGGCTGCGCGCCTTTAAAAAGTTACGCCGCGGTGCGGTATTGTCGCTGATAGATAGAATTTTGTTTGCAAATGTAAGGAATTTGAAGTGCATCTCAACGCTCTTTGTCCCGTCAGGGACATCTGAATGTAGGCAGGTCGTTCACGGCCTGTAAAGCAGTAAAAACAGCATTTCTCGTCCCAGCGGGACGGTTGAATCTTTCGCTTCCGATTTGCCCGAAATTCAATCGTCCCGCTGGGACGAAAATGATTTTTTCCCGTCGCATACAGGCCGTGAACGACCTGCCTAAAATCAACCGTCCCGTTGGGACGAAGAGCGCGGACGGGCACTCTACGGCTTTGGTTTAGGGGCTGCAATCTTGCATCCATGTCCGGCCACAATCTGCCATCTTCCATTACGCTTTACACACGTATCGGTGTAGAGGTAATACCCACTGGTATCTTTGCCTTTGTACTGACTTTTCTCTAGCTGGCCTAACGTGACTACCGCGACATCGCCAAACTGGCGTACCTTGATATTTTCCGGGATCATGGATTCTATTTTGTACGCCTTGGCTTTCATGTCCTCCAGGTACGGTGCTTTGGTCGTAATTGTGCCATCCCAATTTGTATAGCTGAAGTCATCTGCCACAATACGGTCAAGCGCCGCTACATCGGCCTTGACAGAAGCCTCCGCCCACTCACGTTCCAAGTTTGCCAGCGTTTGCTCGACGTTTTCCGTTGGACTTGGTGTTGTCGTCGCGCTTGCTGTCGTGGAAATAGCCTTTTCTTCCGGTGCGGCACAGGAAGAGAAGAGGGCTGTGAACATTGTGAAGATCAGAAGGCTTAGAATTCGTTTCATTGGGGTCTCCTTTGGATAGTGAGTCTTGTAGCAGATACAAAACTACTTCTTAGGTTGCGGCTCCACTTTTGTTTCGTGGTAAATGACTGCTTTCCAAGCTCCGTTCACGTTCGCCCAGACCGCTGAGACAAAATATTTGTCTGTTCCCGGCTTGCCTTTGTAAACACCCGCAGAGGCTAGATTGTAAGTCAGTACCGCAGTGTCATTGACCGGGAATTCGACCTTTATATCCGAGAGCGAATAGTTGGTAATTGTCGTTTCGCTCATATCTTTAATCACTGCATCTAGGTCTTTGATTGCGCCATTCTGAACTGCTCTATATTTGGGAGTTGCCAATTTTCTGTATTCGTCCGCTTGCTTATTTTTGTAGACCTCCCACGTCTTTTTCTCCATCTCAATCACGGCTTTTTCTGCGGCGGCTGCATCAAAGGCGGCAGCGCTGGCTGTGGGAGCAGCGGGTGTAGAGGCAGAAGGTGGCGCGGAACAGGCGCACAGGGTTGTGGCAAGCAAGGCGAAAAACGCAAGGTAGATTCGTTTCATTTGGAGGCTCCTTTGGGTTGGGTACTGCGGGTTGATTACTTTGCTTGGTCTGCCGGAGTTTCCTGATGGAATGCGCCAAGCCATTTCTTGCCACGCTTGACGAACACGGTGGACGCCCACACGGGACTCGGCTCCTGCTTTCCATTACAAACCGTGTCCTGCGTAAATCGGTAGGTCATCAGCGCGATGGCGCTACTCAGCATGGTGACCTTGATGTTGTCCAGCGAGTAACTTTTGACCGTACAGTTCGGGTCAATACTCATCTGTATCCATTGTTCTTTTGTAACTGCGCCAGAAGAGTAAATAGAAAGACTGTCTTCTAGCATCCCTTCTTGGAAAGCTTTCTTGTCTTTGTTCTTCCACGCCTCGAAAGCTCGCTTTTCCAGTGCGATGATTTCGGCTTCTACAGAGTTCTTGCGCTTCACTTGGCCCAACGCCAACGTGACAGCGATAATTACCAGTGATATTACGACGCAAGCTCGTTTCATATTTGCTCCATTCTATGGCTTCTTCTTAGCTGTTTGTTTCTTAGGCTTGGCTTGAGACTTAGCCTCTAGCTTCGATTTTGGTGACCAAAAGTCTGGATCCGCCGCAGCAAATTCTTTTGAGACATAGCTCATTCGCGGACTAAAGTTGAGGATGTTGGCTTCGCTGCTCAGCAGGCTATCGGCTGTCAGTTTGAGGAGTTTAAGTCCGTTTCCCGGGCCAAGGGCAGCTATGACAGTCTGATCCTGCACCATGCCTCGGTCAACTTCAGCGAGCGATTTGAAGGCCGTAAAGGTCACGAACGTATCTTGCGCGCCATAATAGACTTCATAAATCGCTGTTCCATAAGTCACATTCGCCTTTTCCATCGCGTCGAAATACATTTTGAGTGCTTGGGCAAATTCCATATCGTGACCGGGACGCCGCCGCAAGGTTATTACCGAGAAATAATGCGATGTTGGAAGACTGGGCATTAACCGTTCGGGGTGAAAGCTTAAATCCTTGCGAAAGACTGCCAACATCACACGCTGCCCCGTACGAAACTCGGCATCCTGCTCATCCAGCTGCTCTGTGCGTTTGAGTAATGCGGGAGACCTTTCTAAATCTGTTTTTTCAAATTCTGCGAAAGATGAGTACGGCGTGAGAAACCATGCCTGATTCGCCCCTGTACTGGCGGTCATTCCCAACCAGTAAGTTGGCGATTTTGCCTGCGAATAGGCTTGGACATATCCTGTTTCCAGCGTTTCGTGTGCGGCGTTCCTTCCAGCTTTGATGTCTTCACGGATGATGTGCAAGATTGGCGGTGGCATCTGGGGTGCAGTTTGTGCGGCAAGTTGAGTGACACCAGCGAGTAATAGCAGTAGCAACAGGGAGAGTGGGCAAAGTGTTTTCATCAGAGGCTCCTTTTATTATTGGGAATCTTTTTTGGGGATTCGCGTCTGCTGAGTAGCAATGGCCCACCAGCGACCATGTCGTTTCACAAAGGTATCCGTAAACCAATAGACACCACCTATATCTTTCCCTTTGTGCATGAGTGTTCCTGTCCATCGCCCAACGAGGATCGCCGTATCTCCGTATACCTTGACGGTCAGGTTGTCGAGCGTGTACGAACCGGTCTCGTAATCATGCAGCGTGGCGATCACATCTGCTTTGTTTGCGGGCTGCCCTGTGTCATCGTTAGAAATATAATCCTCGGCGAGAATGCGCTCTAACACAGCTTTATCTTGCTTCTTGCTGGCTTCGTTCCATTCGCGTTCCAGCTTGATGATGACTTGTTCTTCTTTGCTATTTTTATCAGCTTTTATTCCTGCGCTTTGACTGAACGCCAGGACTGTTATTGTCACCACAAGGCACAGACAGAGACCGATTGATTTCATGAGTTGTTCCTTTCTGTAACCAACTAATAAAGACTGGCAGCGGCACTGCGTAATGCGGGACGATAACCCGGATTGGCCTACCGTCCCTGGCAGGAGTCAGCAGGAGTTTGCCTAATTTTCATGCTTGTACTCCCTCATGAAGAGAATGCGGAAAAATTCAGGGAATCAGTTCATGGCGGGGAAACTTTTTTGCACTCGGTACAGTACGAGGAGCGGTAGCGACTAGGTACTCCGAGCTAGACGCTTCTTGAGACCAGGTCGCTATCGCTCCCCGTACTGTACCGAGGTACGCCACAGTCGCAATGTTTTATCCCAGCTTCCCGTTACCATCGTCTTGCCATCGGGCGAAAACGCTACACCCCAGACCTCGTTGGTGTGATCGCGTAAGGTCAACAATTCCTGCCCGGTGTTTGGATTCCAAAGCTTGACGGTTTGATCGTCACTGACAGAAGCGAGGCGTTTGCCGTCGGGTGTGTAGGCGACTTGAAAGATGCCGTTGTTGTGGCCTTCCAGCGTGTGTTGCAATTGCAATGTTGCTGCGTCCCAAAGCTTGATGGTTTGATCACCGCTGCCGGTGGCGAGTTGTTTTCCGTCGGGTGAGAACACGGCAGACCAGACTTTGCCTTGATGCCCAGAAATCACGGCCTTCTCTTGCCAGGTCGTCGTGTTCCATAATTTTGCGGTGCCATCCCAGCCACCGGATGCCAGCAGCTTTGCATCAGGAGATAGTGCAAGCGAGAGGATTTCGCGGGGATGTGCTTTGAATTGTGCTTTCACTTGATTGGCAGCGATGTCCCACACAATTATTGTGCCGTCATTATTGCCGAGTACCAATGTTTGACCATCGGGTAAAAACGCGAGGGAGCGCACGCCGTCCCAGTATTCACGCGCGCCTTTGACAAAATGATGTAATTCACGCCCTGTCGCCACCTCCCAAATCTTTACGGTGCCATCATCGCTGCCCGTGGCGAGCCAACGCCCATCAGGCGAAAACCGTACGACGTAGACAAATTTATGGTGTCCGCGCAACACCTGCTGAGCGACTGTGGCGGTGTCGTGAATAATCGCATTGTTGTCTTTGCCTCCCGCGGCCACGTGTTTGTTATCGGGCGAGAAAGCGACGGTGAGGATATGATCGGTCGCACCATGCAAAACGGTTGGTTTGGTCACTTCCGCCAAATCCCATACGCGTAGCGTACGATCCTCACTGGCGGTGATGAACCTTCCGTCTTCAAACCATTGCGTCGCAATGTTGCTTACATGTCCGCGCAAAACGGCCTTTTCCTGTCCCGTTCGCCAATCCCACAACCGCACGGTACGATCCAGTGATGTCGAAAGTAGATATTGATTATTAGCCGTAAAACTCAGCCAGGTACTGGCGCGTGTATGGCCAACGAGTGAACGAAGTTTGCGAAAACTGGGAAATGCACAAATTTCTATCGTGCCATCTATCTTGCCGATAGCGATAACCTCATTCAGATTTTGTAGGGCTTGCGTGGAAATCGTGCGCGAGGAGCCAGGATAAGAGGACACAACGCGTCCCGTTCTCAGCTCGCGCACGTGGAATGTGTCGCCCATTTGCAGCACGAGTTTTTGCCCATCTGCTGATATATTAACATAGCCAACGTTCGCCGATCCGGTGAAGAAGCGTGGCAAGGTTTGTCGTGCAAGATTATCTAAGCGAATGATCCGTTCGTTAGAAATCGACACCAACAATTTGTATGGCAGCGAAAGATTGGCAAAGGTGGGGGGCTTGCCCTGGCCTGGCACCCGAAAGAGTTCTGTGTCGGTTGCAACATCCACGACGCTGAGTGCGCCCGACTCTTCTGCAATCGCGTAGTAGCGGGGCAGTTTAGGTGGATCGCCATAGTAATAGATAAACCATTTGATGCGTCCATACGGATGTTTATATTCGTGCTTCACTTGCCCCGTGAGCAAATCAAAAGTCACCAGCGTGTTCTGATCGCGCAAACGGACGAGTTCTTGAGAAAAGGCAATTATACTTTCCCCTTCCCAACCAGCAGTCCGACCCGGATATGTATAGCGTTCTTGCCCGGTCGTGAAATCAAAGATTTTGACCGTTTCATCTTCCAGACCCACGATAAACGTATTTTTAGCGCTGAAAGCCGCTAAGGTCTTCGGTTTGTCAGGCAACATAATCGTGAAGGTGCTGGCATTGAGCAACCGTTGCAGATAGCTCCACTCAAAGCCGCGCAAATCTTCTTCACCAATTTGCGGTTGCCAGCGATTTAATATCTGCTGCATTTGCATTAAGTCATTGTTTTTCCATGTTTCTTGGGCTTGTTTCATTTCGGCGGCATAAAGTTGTCGCCGTTGTTTGTGTGCCTGTGTGCGTTCGACCTGTACCTGTCGCAGCAAAAACGCGAGCCACAGCAGCAATACCACAAACGCGGCAGCTCCGGCACTGAAGGCGACTTTGTGACGGCGCGCGAAACGATTCGTGCGATAGGCGAGCGTCGGCTTGCGCGCTTGCACAACTTCGCCGGTCAGGTGACGACGAATGTCTTCACTGAATTGTGCGACAGAGGCATAACGATAGTTTGGCTCTGGCTGCAAGGCGCGCGCGACGATGTTGTCGAGATCACCGCGCAGAGAGGTGGTTGGTAGGCGGTGGTTGGTGGACGGTCGAAAGGCAGGTTTCTTTTTTCGTTCCAACTTGCCGACCTGACTCATCAGCGGCGGCGCGTGGTGGCTGAGAACCCGCGCGACTTCGTGTGGCTGTCGGGACGCAAATTGATACGGGCGTTGTCCGGTGAGCAATTCAAACAACACGACGCCCAAACTGTATACATCGGAAGCGGTTGTTACGCTTGCGCCTGTCAACTGTTCGGGACTCGCATATTCCGGGGTCATCAGATGTGTGCCGGGCAGCGATAAATCGGCCTTGTACGCGGACGCATCCAACGCTTTGGCGATGCCGAAATCCAGCAGTTTTACTTTGCCTTCTGCCGTGACCAGGATGTTGCTCGGTTTCAGATCGCGGTGAATGATGAGGCGTTGATGCGCATGCTGGACGGCGGCGCAGATGTCGAGAAACAAATCCAACCGCTGACGCACGGAGAGGTTGTGTTGCTGGCAATACTCGGTCAGCGCCACGCCTTCGACATATTCCATCACCAGGTATTGCCAGCTTTGCTCAGTTGTGCCTCCATCAAGCAGTCGTGCGATGTGCGGATGCTCCAAATCGGCGAGCATCTGGCGTTCCTGTCGAAAGCGGTCGGCCATCTGGCTCAAACCCGGCCAGACGAGTTTGATGGCGACCTGTTTGCGAAACGCATCGTCATTGCGCACGGCCAGATAGACGACTCCCATGCCGCCGCGTCCAAGTTCGCGTTCAATGCGGTACGCGCCCAACTGCGAACCGGCGAATGCTTCGCTTTCCGTCGTGCGCCAATGTTCGAGTAAGCCCGTCAACACGGGGGCTTCTAAAAAATCGGCGGCGGCGGTTTCGTGCGCCAGCAACTGCTCGATTCTGCCACGCAGCGCGAAATCGCCTGCGTAATGCGCAGCCAGATAGCGGTGCCGCTCGGCGCTGTCCAGATCAAGGACTTCGTCAAACACGACACGAACTTGGAGCAAATCTTCGTCCCACATCGTTGCAGTATAGAAATCAGGAAATACTCCTGCTACCTTATAATGCGTAAAAGTTAGCCATTTTGGTTCATGAATTTTAGCGGCAAACAGCTTAGTGATGATAAGGAGGAACCCATTTGCAGTCCACCACGACCACCTTTTCTGCACTGCTCCAGGAATGGAAACAAGGCGACACCGAAGCCGGAGATGAATTGGTGCGTTTAGTGTACGAGCATTTGCACTTGTTGGCGTCAAGCTACCTGCGCCGCGAATCGCTTCCGCCCTCGATCCAGACGACTGAGTTGATTCACGAAACGTGGTTGCGGTTATTTGGAAATGAAACACCAGATTTCGAGAGCCGTGCGCATTTCTTTGTCATTGCTGCGCGCCAGATGCGCCGCCTTCTCATTGATCGCGTGCGCGGCGCACACGCCAGCCGCCGCATTCCGAAAAACGCGTTCTTGCCCATGAGCAAAGCAAAAAATCTAGCGATTCCGGCAGACGCGCAGTTATTGTTGTTGGATGAAGCCTTGCAACAGCTGGAAACCCGCATGCCCCGCGCTGGGCAGGTTGTGGAATTACGTTATTTCGCCGGACTGAGCGAGGAAGAAACCGCTCGCATCCTGAATATTTCGGTGACAACAGTGAAACGGGACTGGGCTTTTGCCAAACTTTGGTTGTTCGATTGGCTGGCAAAAAAAGAGAGCTGACCTTACCTGTGCCCGGAATTCACAATCGCTTCTCACGTAAAATCCTTGTATGATTGGCGGCAGGCGGATGTGTTCGTCGCCTGTTTTATGTTTTACGAGGTGTCCCCATGAATTTATTTTTCCTTTTCCAAAATGCGCCCAGCCCCGACGAAGTGCGACGGCTGATGCTGCCGATTTATCGCAACGGGCGCGAAAATTTAAGCTATCTGACCTCGCTGGATGCGTCGGATTTGACGGTCATTATTTTGTATTTTTCCCTGCTCGGACTGCTGGCCATTTTCGGGTTATATCGCCTGCGGATGGTCTATCATTTCTGGCGCTACAAAGACATCAAGCCCCAGCCCAAGCGGAAATATGCTGAAAATGAGTTGCCCCGCATCACGGTGCAACTCCCGCTTTTCAATGAACTGTATGTTGTGGAACGCTTGCTCGAAGCCGTGACGAAGCTGGATTACCCACATCATCTGCTGGAAATCCAGGTCTGCGACGATTCGACTGATGAAACCGTGAAGATTGCCGAGGCGGCGGTGGCGAAATACAAAGCCGAAGGCCACAACATTCATTACCTGCATCGCAGCGACCGCACGGGCTTCAAAGCAGGCGCGCTCGAAAATGCGATGAAGAAGGCAAGCGGGGAATTGCTGGCGATTTTTGATGCTGACTTTTTGCCGAAGCCTGATTGCCTGCGCAAGATGGTGGATTACTTCACCAACGAACAAGTCGGAATGGTGCAAATGCGGTGGAGCCACATCAATGCTGACTATTCGATGCTGACGCGGATTCAGGAAATCATGCTTGACGGGCATTTTGTTGTGGAACAGGCCTCGCGCAATCGCACGGGGGCATTTTTCAATTTCAACGGTACGGCTGGCATGTGGCGCAAACAGGCGATTGAATGGTCGGGCGGCTGGCAGCATGATACGTTGACCGAAGATACAGATTTGAGCTTTCGCGCGCAGTTGATGGGATGGCGGTATGTGTACCTGCTGGACGATGACGTTCCTGCCGAATTGCCAGTGGAAATCAACGCCTTCAAAGCGCAGCAACGCCGTTGGGCCAAGGGATTAGTGCAGGTAGGATTAAAATTGCTGCCGCGCATCTGGAAGCATCCGCAACTTTCCAAAGCACAAAAAATCGAATTATTTTTCCGCCTGAATGGCAATCTGGCGGCACCGCTGATGATTGTCCTAAGTTTGTTGCACATTCCTGTTTTGATTGCGCGGTTCAATCAGGGCTTGTTTCACATGCTGTTGCTGGATGCGCCACTGATGATTTTGTCTACGGCTTCGGTTGCGGCGTTTTACGGCTCGGCGATTTTGTATTTGCATCCAGACAAAAAGCGGCGGTTATGGCTGTTGCCGATTGTGATGGGAATGGGAATTGGGCTTGTGTTCTCAAACACGCGCGCGGTGCTGGAAGCGCTGTTCCGTATCAAGTCGAGCTTTGTTCGGACGCCGAAATATGCCGTCAAACAAGCCAAAGAAAGCTGGTTGCAACAGGCAAGCAAATATCGGCGCAAACACGGCTTTTTGCCTTATATCGAATTGTTCTTTGCGTTGTATTTTGTCGTTGCGATTGCCTATGCGATTCGGAGCGAGATTTACGGCACGATTCCATTTCTCATGATCTTTCTGGTTGGTTACGGCTACATGGGATTGATGTCGCTGTTCCAAGGCACGGCGCGGGCGATGATGCAGCGGTTGCGGAAGTAAATCCATAGAATCTGGGAGTCCAGAACGTCTGGGAGTTTAGAGTGTCAGACTGACTGATTTTCTAACCTTGCCGGGCCTTCTGGGCTTTCAATTTTTTACGATTGAGAAATCGAAAGCGAAAATGCTACACTCCGGCTGAGCCGCCATGCCCCTCTCGACTTAAATTCTGACAATCCACCGCTAATGTTTATGAAAGAAAACGATCCGATTGATGTCGAAAGTGTAATTCTTGATGCTGAATTGCTCATCAAATATCACTTGCCAGAGCGCGGGATCGTGGCGTTGGAATCCTCTTTGGATCGGCATCCCACCAACATTCGGCTGCGCGAAAAATTGCTGGAGCTTTATATTTCCCAGAAAATGCTGGATCAAGCGGCGAGCCAGTGTGTTGCGTTGTCGGGGTTATACGTCAGAGCCGGAAATTTTGATGATGCCAATCGCTGTTTGATGCAGGCGCGAAGCCTGAATCCGCAAGCGTCTGTTTCTTCAAAATTGCAGGAACTCCGGCGGTTGCAACAGGCACAACAACGAATGAATGCGCCCCAGGTGCAGGTCGTGACTGCCCCTACACCAGCCACAATCCAGCCGTCAGGCCCGCCGCCAACTCTGGCGGGAGATTTGGCCGCTGTCAGTATTTTTGACGTTGTGCAAATTCTCGAAAATAACCACCTTACAGGTGCTTTGACCATTACCAGAGAGCAGGCCAGCGGCAAGGTGTATTTCACCGATGGCGAGATTGTAAATGCCACCTACAGTGACAAGTCGGGCGTGGATGCCTTCAAGCTATTGGTGCAAGCCGCGAACGGCAGCCAGTTCGCGTTTCATAAATCCCCAGTGCCTTTTGCCCGCCAAATTACTGCTTCCAACAATACATCACTGATCCTGGATTTGCTCCGCGAATACGATGAGGAGCGGCACGCTGCCGGAGGTGATTAACCTTTTCCTGCACGCAACTTTTTCGCCTGCTGTAACGTTATTGGACTGGCTGTGATACGCTCTCAGCGTATTCAGAGAACAGAAAGGCGGAGCTTATGTATTGTCCAACCTGTGGCGCGAATCAATCGAATGAAAAGAAATTTTGCCCCGCCTGTGGGACGAATCTGGCGGCGGTCACAGCTGCGCTGAGCGGGCAACTAGCACCTGTTTCGGAAAGTAATTCTCTGGCCCGGGCTCAGGCACAATCCCGCAAGGATATGGCCGCTGCAATCTACAAAGGAGCGCCGGGGTTGGGATTGTTGTTGGCTGCGTTATTTCTCTTTTTGTTGTTGCCGCCAGGAATTTCTGTCTGGATTTGCTTTGGTCTGATTATTGGCGGTGTTTCGGCATTAGGGCGTGGAATCAGCCATTTCTATCTTGCGCGTACCGAATTGAAAGCAGCAGAAATTGAGGCACAAAAAGCCGCATTTCAATCTCCGCCAAGCTTAAATTTTCTTTCTACCTCACCCCCCACTACAAATCCGATCCCGCCGCACAGCATAACGGAACAGACAACCCGGCATCTGGGCTAGCATTAGTCACGTTGACGGCGCTTTTCTGCCTCCAGATAAATCACTGGATCGAAGGACCGCGTCGTGTGTTCGCTAATGCTTGAAATGGGATCTGTTGGTGCGGCAAGCGGTGGCGTTTGATAGGATGGTTGCGGTGGTAGTGTAACTTGTGACGTGACTTTCGGAGTTTGCACCGCGTCGCGAAAGACCGAAACGATGCGAGACAATTGCCAGATCAATAATCCCGCAATCGCACCAATAAAGAGCAATCCCATTACAAATGGAACGATTAAGTGATCGCCGCGCAAGCCTTCATCTGCAAAGGAATCAAAGGCCGTAAAGCAGGTGATCAATCCCACCAGCGCCATTAATGCAATCGCCCAAAACATGGCCGCAAAACGAGGACGTGGGACATGCACTTCGACTGAATTGGTCGGCGTCGCCATGTTGGCACCACACCGTTTGCAATAGTTGATTTTTTGCGTGTATTCAGCACCACAGGTTGGACAAAACATGAATATCTCCAAAATGTAAATTGAGATTAAATGCACACGTAAACGGGACATAGTTCCTTACGAGAGGCTGATCGCTGAAGTTCGACGGTGGTGTTTCTTTTTTCAGGCAAGCAGCGCAAAATGTGACCTTCGGACAGGAAAGGAATTTGAATGCTCTTTCAGGTAACACAATCACAATCCAAAGAAATTGATCTGAAAAAAGTTTACGATGCGATAGTCGTTGGCTCTGGCGCAGCAGGCGGAATGGCGGCGTATGTTCTCACGGCGCATGGATTGAAAGTCCTATTGCTCGAAGCCGGAAAGAAAGTTGACACAACGGCAGAACTCAAATCCACCGAATGGCCGTATGAACATCCGCGTCGTGGTGACATGCCGCCAGATCGGCACGCGATCACACTCAATGAATACAACATTCGTCAACCGCCATATGCCAAAGATTCCAGCTACAAACACGTTCACTCCTACGTCCAAAGCTGGGGCGGGTCTGATTACTCGAAAAACTTAGTCGTAGACGAAAAAGATCATCCCTACACCGGAACTAACTTTGCCTGGGTTCGCTCGCGTGTCTTGGGCGGGAAGACGAATATTTGGGGACGGTTGGCATTGCGGCTCAGCAATTATGATTTCAAGGCCGCTTCGCGCGACGGCTATGGGATGGACTGGCCTATTTCTTACCAAGACATTGAGCCTTACTACGATAAAGTGGATTTGTTGCTGGGGATTTCCGGGCACAAAGAGAATCTGCCGTATTTGCCTGACAGTCTTTTCCAACGTCCCTTCAAGCTCACTTCTTCTGAGATGAAATTGCGGCGGACGCTTGCCGGAATGGGGCGCACGCTTACGCCTTATCGCGCAGGTGTCATGACAGAAAAGCTCAAGCACGCCAAATACCGCAGCCATTGCTTCGGACGTGGAGCCTGCGCGCGGCGGGCAGGCGGTTGCGACATTCACGCGGCGTTTGATTCACCGACAGGATTGTTGATGCCTGCACAGGAAACGGGCAACCTCACGATTCGCACGAATGCAACGGTTGCCGAGGTGATGGTTGATTCAAAAACAGGGAAGGCGCGTGGTGTTCGATTTATTGATTCGGACACGATGAAAAGTTACGAAGCGAGAGCGAAAACCGTAGTTCTGGCCGCCTCGACGTTGGAATCCACCCGTTTGATGCTGGTGTCAAAGTCTCGGCAATATCCGAATGGCATTGGAAATTCAAGTGGACATTTAGGCCATAATTTCTGTGAGCACGTGATGGGGCCGGAAGTCGTCGGCTTTGACAAAGACCGGGTAGGGAAGCCGCGCACCAATGATGACGGGCGTCCGGGCGGGTTTTACCTGGCACGGTTTCGCAATTTGCAGGAACGCAGTAGCAAATTCATTCGCGGCTATGGTTTTGAAGGCGGCAGCGGCACAACGATGTTTCCGCACACCGATCATCTTGGCTTCGGGAAGGATTACAAAAAGAAAACCCGTGATTATGCCGGAGCCATCATCAGCATGGGCGCGTTTGGCGAAGTGCTCTCGCGTTACGAAAATTATGTTGACCTTGACCCGGAAGTGAAAGACAAATGGGGCATTCCGGTTTTACGCTTTCACTACAAGTTTGGCGATAACGAAAAGAAAATGTGCGAGGATATGGCTGAATCGGCTAAAGAGATGTTCCATACAGCAGGCTTTGAAATCATTGAGGCCAGCAGCAATATGCTGACCGAGGGCTGGTCAATTCATGAACTTGGCACGGCGCGGATGGGCAGCGATCCAAAGACCTCGGTGCTGAATCGTTTTCAGCAAGCGCACGATGTCAAAAATCTGTTTGTGGTGGATGGCAGCAGCCACGTTAGTGCTGCGAATCAAAATCCGACCTGGACGATTATGGCCCTGGCATGGCGCGCGTGCGACTATTTGGCAGCACAGTTAAGGCAGGGAAATCTTTAGGGGCAAACGCTCACGCGAGAGCCAGGACATCAGTTATGGGCAAGAAAAATAAATCCTCAAATGTGACTCGTCGGACAATCCTGAAATCAACAGCCAGCGCCTTGGTTGCCGCGCCGTTGTTAGCGGGAACACCGCCCGCGCAGAATGCGAGCGCTCCACGCTTACGCTTTTTTACCCCCGACGAATTTGCAATGGTAGATGAGTTGACGGAAATCATCATTCCGACGGACGATCATTCTCCTGGTGCGCGTGCCGCTCAGGTCGCTGCCTACATAGATGCGCATCTGGCAGAAGCCTTTACTGATGAATCTCGGCAGCAATGGCGGGCCGGTTTGCAATTGATTGACACCGTTGCCCGTGAGTTGTCTGGGAAACCTTTTTTACAGGCTTCTGCTGCACAGCAATTAGCCGTTGTGACACGTATTGCTCAGGGGGAACGCACGCCTAACCAGCCAGCAGGCGCGTTTTTTGTTCAACTCAAGCAGCAAACAATTCACGTGTATTACACCTCAAAAATCGGCATTCAGCAGGAGATGGAATACAAAGGAAATGTTTACTTGAAGGAGTATGTTGGTGAGTCGTTGCCCTGATGGTTTGGGCATAGCTGAATGTTCTATTTCCACGCAGTGAATCTCAGGCTGCACAAAATTCAGATTGCTTCCCTGAAATCCAAAAAACTGAATTTCCATTCAGATTTATGAATCGCTGTTCAGTAGTGATTATTTTTCACTACAATGTAAGTGGAAGAAATCACAAGGCTTATTTTTTTCTCAGAAATTCCTCGGTTAAGTGGCCTCTCACTTGCTTCCAAATCTACGGTTTTAATGTAGCTCTGATTTTATTCTTACGTCCACCGTTAAAACCGCTCGTCATTTAAGTTAAATAGCAAGATTCTGATGTTTGTCTACTATCTGATATGTGATCTGTTGTTCTGAATTGTGAGCTAACAGCACATGTCTCTCACATTCCTTTGGAGGATTATATGAAACAACCGAGATGGGACAGTATGGTTAAGAACGCTATAGGTATTCTTTGCTGTACTTTTCTTCTTTTACTTGCTGCGCCAATAGCAATGGCGCAGGAAACCACCGGGAATATCGAAGGAACCGTTTCCGACGCAACCGGTGCTCGGGTTCCCAATGCCACGATCAAGGTAGAAGGAGCCGCATTTACCCGTACGACCACTTCCGGCGAAGACGGATTCTTCCGTATTCTTCAGGTTCCGCCGGGCATTTATAAAGTCACCGTTAGCGCGACGAATTTCAGCTCCACTGTGGCTGAAAGCGTCAGTGTTGTGTTAGGCAAATCAACCGAACTGACCTTTTCCCTGAAGGCTGGTTCAGTTTCTGAAGCCGTCACGATCACCAGCGATGACATTGCCCGAATTGATACGTCAGACAATAAGATTCAAACCAACATCACCAGCAAGGTCATTGATGCGCTGCCCAAGGGCACGAACATGACCAGCCTGTTGAAGATTTCTCCGGCGGCGCGTGCCGAAAGCCGGAGCGGTCAGTTCCAGGTGGATGGTGCCAGCGGTTCCGAAAACAGCTTCATCATTGACGGTCAGGAAGTCAGCAACTTCCGTACAGGTGTGGTCAATTTCAACAACAACCTGCCTTTCCAATTCGTCCAGGAAATCCAGATCAAGACCTCTGGTTTTGAAGCGGAATTCGGCGGCGCGACAGGCGGCGTGATCAACGTTGTGACCAAAGGCGGAACGAACGAATGGCACGGCGAAGGCGGCATCCAGGGTGAACCAGGTGGTTTGCAGGCTGGTCCGCGTCCGTTCCTTTATCAATTCAGAACTGGCACTGGCGCAGCGTTCAGCCAAACCAACCTTTACCTGAAACCAAACAAAGATGATTTCAGTAATATTTTCCCTGCGTTTGGTGTTGGTGGCCCGATTAAGAAAGATCGTCTCTGGTTTTTCACCAGCTATGCGCCACAGTTTTTCAATACCACCCGTTTTGCCCGTTATTATGCAGCAGGCCCGAACCCGCTTGCTACCACGCCAACTGCAACACAAACCTACAAGCTAAGAGATCGTCAGGAATATTGGCAAACCCGTTTGGATGCCGCTCCGGTTGATTCGCTGCGCTTGACGGGAACCTTTACCTGGAATCCCTATATCCGTGACGGCGCATTACCCGCCGGAAACATCCAAATCGGTGGCGCTCCGCCGGTCGTCAACTTTGGTGGTTCAATTGGAACGCTGACTGGCAACCAATTAACGGATCGCCAGGGCGGACGGCAAAATGCCAATAACGTGACGACCCAGGCGGTTTGGTCACCCACCAGCAATTTCATTGCCTCCTTCCGGTTTTCGCGCGGATTCCTGAATGAAAGACTTGGATCCTACTTTGTACCCATCGCCACGCGCTTCCGTTGCGTTGGGATCGCTTCGGAAATCCCTGCTGCCGCTGGTTGCGGTGCTGGCTTTGACAGCTTGCCAACGGGCAACACGCAGATCAACTATGACGCTTCGGTTCGCCTCAACTTTGAAGGCGACCTGAGCTACATCGTCAATAAATTTGGTGGACGCCACGAATTCAAGGGTGGCTACCAGAATGCCAAGGTCAGCAACCAGGTGAATCGTGGTTATGCCAACCTGGGACGCGTTGACTTGTATCATGGCTACACGATCAACGATTTGACAGGCAGAAACGATCCCGTTTCAGCCAACGCAATCGGTGCGGGACTTTTGCTGCGCTTTGGTACGGTTGGCGACGCGAGCAATCGTGCACAATCTGTTTACATTCAAGATCGGTGGCAGCCGACGCAGCGCCTCTCTATCAATGCGGGTGTTCGCTTTGAAAAAGAAGACCTGCCTTCGTTCAACGGTTTTGCGCCGCCGATCAATTTCGGCTGGGCCGATAAGATCGTTCCGCGTCTCGGCTTTGCCTATGACCTGTTTGGCAATGGCAAGACGAAATTGTTTGCCAGCTATGGTCAATTTACTGATCGTCTGAAATTTGAATTGCCGCGTGGTTCTTTCGGTGGCGATTTCTATCGCGTAGATTACTTTGAAATTTTCCCGAATAGCGCCAGCTTCAACGGTTCGTACAACTCATTCACGTTGTCCCGCATTTTGGGCAACAACCAGGATGTGCTGGGCGGCAAATGCCCGATCAGCAATGCCAGCGGGTTGACTCGTTGCCAATACGACTATCGTATTGCTTCCAATAATCCGAACAGCACGATTTATGATGGCAAGGTTGATCCCAACATGAAGCCTTTCCGTCAAATGGAAATCACTGGCGGCTTTGAGCGTCAGCTTTCGGATAACTACTTGCTCAGCATTCGTTACACCCACAAAAAACTGCTGAGCGCGATTGAAGATGCTGGTTTCCCGACTGCCGATGGTAGCGAAGCTTACATCATCGGTAACCCCGGCGAAGGTCTGCACGCTGAGACAGCTAAACAGTTTGGCTATGCCAAGACGACCAAGCCAGAGCGTATTTATGACGCCTTGGAAGTTCGTTTTGACCGTCGTTTCTCGCGGAATTACTTCTTCAACATGGCGTACACGTACAGCCGCTTGTATGGCAACTATTCGGGTCTGGCCAGTTCCGATGAAAACGGTCGTACCTCACCTGGTGTGAACCGCTTCTTCGACTTGCCGCACTTGGGCTTCAACGCTGCGGGCCAACCGGACAACGGTCGCCTGTCAACAGATCGCCCCCATGTGTTCAATCTTTACGGTGCTTATAACTTCGACTGGTTTGGTAAGGCGAAGGGCGGCGGAACTCAATTCTCGCTCTTCAGCACTGTCCAATCAGGCGTTCCTGTCACGAGCTTCTACTCGCTCTATGCAGCCGCCGTCTTGACGAAGCGTGGTGATTTAGGTCGTACGCCGGTCTTCACCAACACCGACTTTGCGGTCCAACATACCTATAAGTTCGGTGCCAATGAACGCTATGGCGTGGTGTTTGACTTCAACGTGCTGAACCTCTTCAACGAGGCAAATGTACTTTATTTAGTTGACACTCCTGCTGGCATTAACCCCAGCCTTGGTACGTTGGGATTGCCCGCGACCGTGACCAATGAGCCACAAGCTCTGAACTACATCCTGACGAACGGTATCACCAGCCAGTTCCAGGCTTACCTGAATAGCACGTCAGCTCCGCAGCGCAAAAATACCGCTGTCGGATTGCCGAACAGCTTCCAGGGAGGTCGTCAGGTTCGTTTTGGCGTTCGCTTCACCTTCTAAGGTAAAGCTACTCACCCGTATAAAAGCCTACCCGAATTTTCGGGTAGGCTTTTTTTCTGGCTTTGGCCTTAGCCTAATTATTTGCGAATCGAACGCAGCCCTGAAAACGCAAATTAACTGCTTGCACAATCCCCCTTTGCACGCAATCTATTGCAGTCAGTTCCGGTTCCCCCACGAGCAATTCATTCTCTGGGTACGCAGGCTTCCAGCCTGCCTGGCTTCGTAGAGACCTCGACGCTCACCTTCTTTGCACGCAAGATGCGTGCGTACCCAGCGAGACTGAATTGCCCCTGACATTCGTACAACAGAACGTACGTTGCCTGGAGTATCGCAATGTCCTAAAGCGCGTGTGTAGCAAGCCCGCGATTTAGTAAATCGGGCTACACCCTGAGTAAAAAAGCCGCTCCCAAACAGTTTCTATGAAATAAATGCGCCGTGCGTCGGATATAGACTGTATATGAAAAGAACTCACGCTTTACTAATTGTTGGAGGACTGACGCTGCAACTAGCTTTTCCTCCGGGAGCAGCAGCGCAATTATTAACATCGCAACGCGCTGCCCCATCGCAGCAAACACCTGCGCAGCCTCCTCCCACAACAAATCAAGTTCCTCAAGAGCAGGAATTTGTTTTTCGTGTTTCGACGCAGCTTGTCCAGATAGATTCCATCGTCACGGATAAAAAAGGCAACCACGTCGAAGACCTGACGGAAAACGATTTTGAATTGCGTGTGGATGGGAAGCTTCAGCCGATCTCGTACCTGAAGCTCGTAAAGCTGACAGATTCCAACTTGAGGCCGACATCAGAAATTGCCGCTACTCCTAAACCTTCAATTCCCACGCCAACCACATTGCCAACGCGTCGCCTGGAACAAAAGCAAGTGCGACGCACGATTGCCTTGGTCGTGGATGATTTGGGCTTAGGGTTTTCCAGTGTGGCGTATGCCAAAGACGCGCTGAAGAAATTTGTTGCGGAACAAATGCAGGAAGGCGATTTGGTTGCGATTATCCGCACGAGCGGTGGCTTTGGCATCTATCAGCAATTTACGTCTGACAAGCGGATTCTTTATGCTGCGATTGATCGCCTGAAGTTTGCCCTTAATGGACGCAAGGCCATTCCGTTCACGCTTAGCTCAACCAGTTCGTTAATGGGGCGCAACGATGTTTTCAAAACAGATGCCGAGAAATATCAGGAAGAACGGGCAGCCAGAGGTGGACGGAAATCAGACCCGTCGTCTGATCCGAATGAGGCCATAAATCGAGACAGTGCCTATCACGATCAAAAAAAGGAAGCTGCGGATGAGGATGTAAATACTTTCCGCGAGAATATCTTTTCCAATGGGACCTTAGGGGCATTAAACCAGGTGGTTCGCGCGCTGCGAGCGTTGCCGGGGCGAAAAATTGCAATCATTCTTTCGGATGGATTGCCACTGAAACCGGGGCCTTATGCGGCACAGGCACAGCGTAAAATTTTACAGTTAGTCGAACTGGCGAACCGTTCCAGCGTGGCATTTTATTCGGTGAATGTGCAGGGCGTGCAGGCTCCCATTGCGGATGCCGCTATTGAAAGTATTGACGATCCGCAACGTGATAAATCCTTTTCTGGCGGGAGTACCTTTGATGATGGGCTAAGAACTCTGGCTTATGGAACGGGTGGCCTGGCATTTTTCAATAACAACAAAACGGATGCTTTGCTGGCGAAATCTGTCGCCGACAACAAAAGCTATTATCTGATTGGCTTTGATCCTGATGACGATAAGTTTGATCGGTTGCAGCACAAAATTACGCTGCGGGTGAAACGCCCGGAGTTGCAGGCACGGACGCGAAATGGATTTTTTGGCATTGAAGACAGTCTGGCACGCGAAATCCCGAAAACAAAAGAAGCGCAGATTTTGAACGCGTTGTTTTCGCCGTTTGGAGCAAATGAAATTCCGTATCAGGTGACATCGTTGTTTTACAGCACCACGACGGGCGAGCCGGTGATTCGCTCTTACTTTCACATTGATTGCTCAACGCTGAAGTTCAAAGACGAAGACAACGGCGAGAAATCGTTGATGCTGGAACTCGCTAACTTCACGTTTGACGAAAGCGGTGCGGTTGTCGAGCGATATGCACAGAGCTTTGAGATTCGATTGAACGACGCGAAGTATCAACAGGTCTTGCGCGAAGGATTAACCTATCTGAACGATTTCCCTGTGAAAAAGCCTGGAGCTTATCATTTTCGTTCAGCATTACGTGATGGACTCAGCGGTCAAATTGGTTCTTCGAGCCAGTTCATCCTGATTCCCGATCTGAAAAAAGATCGGCTTGCCTTGTCAGGCATCATTTTGAATGTCGTAGAGAAGAGTCCGACCCAAAGCACGTCAGCACCAGCCAATGGCAATGATGTGCTGACGACGCAGCTTCAAGCCAATCCCGCAGCCCGTCGTTTTGCGAGCGATAGTGAACTGGAATATCAGGCGGCGATTTATAATCCTAAACTGGATCGGCAAACCAACAAGCCGAGGCTAAAACTGCAATTTGAATTATATCGAGATAACCAGCTTCTGTTTCGCTCTCCAGAAAGAGCCGTGAACACAGAGCGCCAGAAAGACTCGAAATGGTTGGATTGCGGAGGCCGATTTCAATTGAACCGTCTAACGACGGGTGAGTATTGGTTGCGTCTTGTGATTCGAGACGAATTGCGTGAGGGAAAGTCTGCTGTCGCCGAACAATGGATTGATTTTTCTGTGCGTTGAACGTTCAATCCAATTCAGGTGCGCTAGCTGGTTTTACTGGCCTTGGCCCTGAGTTGCTTGATGATATTCCGAATGTTTTCAGCATCGCGGGCGTCGGGCGTTTTTTTCAAGAACAGCTCCAACTCATCTGCGGCTTCTTTGTATTGTTTGTTGTTGCTGTAATATTGCGCCAAATGCATATGAACATCTGATGGAATGTTGTTGCCACCCAGTTCATATGATTTTTTCAAATGGGGTTCGGCGTCTGCGCTTTTGCCTGTTTTGATCAAGGCCAGCCCTAGATAGAAATGCTCAAAGGCCGCATTCGGGGAATCAGGAGCCAGCGCCAGGGCTCGTCGCAATGCTTCAATCGCTTCTGTCCATTTTTTGGACTGGTAATGAATTACCCCCATTGCATAGTAACAAGAGGTGCCACCGCTGTTAACCTCTAACGCTTTGCTCAAAACTTCACGCGCCTGATCATATTTCCCCTGCTTCACTTGTTCGAGTCCAAGTCGTTCAAGGGCGAGATAATAGGTCGGAAAGAGCTGAATTGCCTCCTGCAATTTCGCAATTGCATCATTAGTATTTTTGCCTGTCTCCAACATGTGGATGCCTTGTTCATAGGCTTTCCTCGCGGCTTCCGGGACTTCCTGCACAAAAGTCGTCCGTGATCCGCTGGTTGCTACAGGCTTTTTCGTCTCGTTTTCTGTTTTGAGGCTGAAGTCTATTTGTTCATTGTGTGAGCCTGTGCCGCGGATGGTTGCTGGAATTAGTTCGATGCGTGCTGTTTGTGCGCGATAGCCTGTTCCGAGGGTGACGACTCTGACGTGAAATGTGCCGTAAGAAAGGCCTTGAAAACTGTAGCGCCCGGTTGTATCTGTTCGGGTTCGTTTGAGAATACTATCCACGTCGTTGAGCAATTCAATCCAGAGATTCGCGATAGGCTGATGGGAAGTATTAGTCACCGTGCCAGTGATGGCATTTCGTTGCGCGCTAACGTTGACAGAGAAGGCTAAGACTCCAAGAAAGACTGCCAGGATCGTTTTTGTTTGCTGACGCATAATCATTTACCCCCTGCCTGAATTTATAGATTCCCTTTCTTTTCCTGCGGTGTCTGCAATTTTAAATCAGAATCAGCCGAATCGAAACGCTTAAAGTTGCTGAACTCAAACCACACGTCATTGTTGAGCCCGCGAAACAAACTGGCGTCGCCATCTGACGTAAGACGAATCAGGGCAGGTGCCCAGAGTCCTTCGCTGATTCGTTGTTGCTGGTACACCAGATTTGGCATGCGTTGTGTGGCAGAAATGGAATTGGTTTGTGCCAGTCCTTCGATGCGAATCAGCACCTTATCCGCCGCGTCTATCCAAATGCTGCCTGCCATTTTCTGAACCCAATCTTTTTCGACACTAAGTTGTGCATCTGGGCGCGGGCGATAATCCAGCACAATCGTTTCACGTCCATCCAACGTCACGAGGCGTGGCGCAGAAAATTCGCAGGCACGGAAAAAATGCGCCGGGTTAATCGAAAGGTAAATCTGCTTGCCTTGCACGAAGCCATCAATTCCTGCTCCCCAGTAACTTGCCTGTTGCTTAGCGGTGTTAATTGCCGCCTTTTGTTTTTCCTCTTCGTTTTTGATCAGGGCTTCTGTGGCCTGTTTGCGATCCAGTTCGACGCGGTCAACCGTTGCACGTGAGCCATTCGTGCTCATTTGAACCAATGCGTGCTGGCCTTTGACTGGATAGGCTTCGTAATCCTTAAATTCTTCCGCGCGCAAACGGCCTTTTTTGTCGAAGGTGCGACGAACTTTGCGAAGCGAATAGGTGTAATCGCCCAAACGTTGGGACAGAAGTGCGCCGTTTTTTTCTGTTTCCTCGATTAGGCTGGCGGGAGCAAGTTCAATGGGCTTGGCCGTTTTCGTTGCCACCAGTGCCAGTTCGCTGACGCGATCCGTGGGCGCGGCTAAAGCACTGGCGATGGCTTTGACCCCGTCATCGGGGTCTTCCTTCTTTGCGACTGTACCACTGACTTTGAATGCGATTGATTCTTCGGCAATAGCATCTGCCTGTTGCACGACAGTGTGTACACGGTAATTGCCAGTTGCCAATCCCTTCGTCGGAATTCCCGCCGAAAACGTGATCACGCCTTTTTCATCGGCCTTTGGCAGCGTTGGCGTAGTTGTGGCGATCACTTTTCCATCCAGCAACAGCTCAATCCGAAGTTTAGGCGCAGGCAACGCCGCATCGGGATAGATGCTAAAGTGAAAGGGAATATCTTCGCGTTCCTGCGCCGCGATGTTATCGGCTAGTTCAGGTGTAACTTTGAACTTGTTCACGAAAAGCGGATTTTCCGCTTCAAGCTCATCTTCATTGACCGGATCAATGCGCTTGACCAAATACAGGCTGCCGGTTTTGAGTCCCGCGCTTGTGTTGGCAACCGTAAATGGACGGCGATTGGCGCTCAGCCGATTGCCTGCCTGATCGTGAATCACCGTTTCCAAGGTGTAGCCGCCGGGTGGCAGCCAGAAGTGGCGCACCAGATACGCGCTGGATTTTTTGGCGTCTTCAATTTGCGCGGTTGGAATTTCCAGCTGATAGGAATCACTGAATTTTTGCACGATTTCGTCTTTGGCATTTTTGACAACTGCCATCATTGCAAAGCCGAGCGGCCAGACTTTTTTCGCTTTGTCCTCATTGCGCAATAATGCCGAAAGCGGCGCTTCGACCATTAACACTTCATGCCGTTCGTTTTGACGTTGCTCAAATTGCAGTGTGATTGCGCGATAATCGAAATCGTGTGGAACCACCGTATTATTCAAGGCCGCCAGCATCGGTGTTTCAAATGTCAGCGTCGGTTTGCTGGTTGAGGCTGGAACGGCGAAATAGCCATTACGCGTTACGGGCTTCAGGCCAGGGCGGGAAAGTTTGACGGTGATTTGCCGAAACTTGCCGTCCAGTTCCTGTTTGGTCGGGCTGTAAGCGAGCGCATAGTAAATGCCAAGTTCATTGACGGCTTGCTTAACAGCGGTGGTAATGTCATTGATATTTTGAATTACCTCTCCGCCCGTGCTTTCTGTTAGCTCATTCAATGGCCCTTTTTTGTTGAGTTCTTTGTTGCGCCCGATTACTTCCGTTCGGGTGAATGCACTGCGCGCCTCAAATGTCGCTGTTCCGCCAGCGTGTCGGCCCTGGAATGAATCGAAAGGGTCTCTGGCCCCAACGGTTCCGGTGCCGGGGCTTTGTGTGGCATTGACGACGGTAGAGGTTTCCAGCCGGCTATTGACGCCGCCTGTGCTCGCCAACGTCTGCCGCGTATTGATGGCATAAAACGTCAGATTGGCTTGATTGGCGGCACTCACCACGTTGCGCAGAATTTCTGAGAGGCTGGCATTTTGCAGGTATAAACCATCGGAAATATAAAACACCATTTTGCGACCCGCGATCTGATGGTGATTGCGAGCAATGCTGAGAAGATGAAAGACGGGCGAAGGGGCACCGACTTCTCCCAGAATTTTGTTCGCCTGCTGAATCGTGTTGAGGGTCATCCGTAGCAACAGGTGATCAGGATTTGTCTCGACATCCGCCTTTACCGGGTCTGTCATTTTTTCAGCGAGCGCTGTGATTTCCTGCATATTCCGTTCGGAAACTTCAGCGAATGATTTTTCAGATGTCCCCAGGCCACGCTCAATCGCCTTGGCAATTTTGCTGCGATCATTTGTGAATTGCTCCATCAGATAGAGCTTTCGTCCAATGACAAAGACCCGTACTAAAGTGTCGGGTTTCAGCGCTGTATCCAGAAATGTGATTGCTGCTTGGCGCGCGGTTTGAAACCGTTGTGCGTCCTGATGATCAAAGACCAGCGTGACCAGATTAAGTTGCTGGGACGTGTTTGAGGAACTGGCTTCTACCACAGCTTTTTTGTTATCCGCTTCGATAAAGCGGAATGAGTTAATCGGTTGTTTGATGCCGTCTTCAAAAACTTCTATTTCCTCTGGTTTGATGTCACGAATGATTCGTCCCTTTTTGTCGTGGACTAAAACATCCAACAGGACTTCACTGGTTTTGACGCCGATATTTTGTGGTGCTGGCGCGGTCGTGCTTTGTGCCTGGGTGAGGGCATTGAAATTCTGAAGCAAAAGGAAAATAAATACTAAAAATAAAAACAATGGAGCTTTGGTCATACTGCGTCCTTTTAGAAAATGCCAATGCAAAAGGAACTAATTGTTTCGCGGCTAGATTGCAGCTAGATAAATGAAAAAGCCATTAGCAATTTTTGCCAGGTGATGTAGTATTATTTTGCACTGAATCGCTGGATTGATAAAGATTCTAGCCACAATCTGGGGAAATAAAGAGCATATGAAGCAAAAAAGAGTTGGGAAAATCTGGTTGGGCAGCTGGCTCCTGGTGTTGATGATCGGGTCTGTTTCTGCCGACAAAGTAAATGATTCAGGCGATGCCCGCTGGGCAGAAATCAACACGCGTAATGAACAATTGAAATCGAATTTGGACTGGTTTTTTGGTGGCAAATCACAACGTGGCTGGTCGCTTTACCTTCCCCTGATCAGCACCTTGATTGAAACCGACCAGCCGCTGGGTAGCAAAGAATTCGCCGCTGCCTTAACGCGCTGGCAACAGTTGCGCGGATTGCCTGCCACAGGCCTTCTGAATCAGGAAACCTGGATGAAGATGGTGGAACAGTGGCAGGGATGCCGTAGCAAAGATCGGACGATTCCCACCGCAGAAAAATTACACACGGTTTCCGGTACTGAATTTTATGACCCGGAACGTCCACTTGAATTACGGCAGGTCGAACGCGAAACGTATGCTGCGTATAAACGAATGGTTTCGGCAGCATCGCGTGATTTGAACCTGTCGCTTGATGCGAATGGAATGTTACCGGCATCAGAAACCTATTTGAAAATCATCTCGGCTTTTCGTTCCCCTGAATATCAGCAAAAGCTCCGACAACAATCTCCGAATTCCGGGCGTGCCGGTTTGGCTGTGAACAGTCCTCACTTCACGGGGCGGGCGCTGGATTTATACGTCGGTGGCGAGCCTGTCAGCACGAAAGATGCCAATCGCGCAGTGCAGGTGAATACAAAGGTGTATCGTTGGTTAGTGAAAAACGCAGGCAAGTTTGGCTTCATCCCCTACTTTTATGAACCCTGGCATTGGGAGTACAACCCGCAAGCTGCCAAACATAGATAATTCATAAGCAGTCATGAACGCATTATTCGCACGAAAAGTGCTTCTTAACAGGGAAGCACTTTTGATCCTCACGTTCCTGTTTTGGTGTGTCTCTTCCTTCACACTGGCGCAAGACTCACAAACACGCCCACGCCGTGTTGTGCGCGAGCGTAAAGTTTCTTTGATTAAACCCGCTCCCGCTCCCAAAGCCAAACCCAAAGTCGTCACTGTCGCCGAGATCATAGAAGCGAAGGAAAAGCTGGCGGCAATGGGCTATTGGCTGACGAAATCCGAAGACTCTTACCGTCAGGCGCTGGTTGCTTTTCAGAAAGTGCAGGAACTAAAACCCACGGGCAAACTCAGCCTCGAAGACTTAGAGGTTTTGCGCGCTGCACAAGCGCCCACGCCGAAAGAAAGGCAAACGCTGGCAGAAGGGAAAATTCGCGTTGAAGTGGATTTGCGGCGGCAGGTGCTCTTCGTCGTAGATCACGAGAATCTCGTCACGAAAATCCTTCCCATTTCATCTGGCAATGGCAAAGAGTTCAAATCAGAAGGATTTGCCCGCGATGCCATCACGCCACCGGGACGATTCAACGTCTACAACAAAATCAAAGGCTGGAAAAAAAGCCCGCTCGGAATGCTCTATTATCCGAACTATTACCTTTCCGGGTTAGCAATTCACGGCAGCACTTTTGTGCCCGCATACCCTGACTCGCACGGTTGTGTACGGATTCCAATGTATGCCGCAGAGGAGTTTTTCAAGATGATGATTATCGGAACTGAGATTTTGATTCACAGTCCGGTGGAGGCAAAAGAGTAAGTGCATTGACAAATTAGGTGGCAGAAGCCAGGCGGAGCAACAAACAAGATGTTCGTTGTACATTTCCTCCAATCTGAGTTGTCAATACAAGTGAAGGCTAATTGTCCGGTGTCGCGACCGAATGATGTGCCCAATGCTTCGCCATTTCTTTATGGATGTAGTTGTTGACTTCTGCCGGAGTGGTGAAGATTAGTGCCTGTCTGGCGATTTGCTCTGCGGTTTGCATGTCAATGCCACGAATAATTCGCTTGATCATTGGAATCGCACTGGGCGTCATGCTCAGATCGCAAAGCCCTAATCCCAGCAACACAATTACTTCTGCCGGATGTGACGCCATCTCTCCGCAAACGGTGACAGGAATCTTGGCCTGATGAGCTGCTTCTGCGACCATCTTGATCGCTCTGAGCACGCCAGGATGCAAGGAATCAAACAGGTGATTTACCTCTTCATTGGCGCGATCTACCGCAATCAGGTATTGCGTCAAATCATTTGTGCCGAGGCTGAAAAAATCCGCTTCGCGCGCGAGATATTCTGCTAATAAAACAGCCGCGGGGACTTCAATCATAACGCCAACTTCAATGTTGGCTACGTGTGCAATATTTTTGGCGTGCAGCTCTTGCGCCAGTTCAGTAATGGTTCGTTTGGCGTGGCGTAGCTCGTCAAGATTGGAAATCATGGGCAGGACGATTTTGAGTTTGCCGTACACCGCTGCCCGTAAGATAGCGCGGAGCTGTGTCCGAAAAACTTCTTCGACCTTGAAAGACAGCCTGATGGCGCGCAAGCCCAGCGCCGGATTGCGTTCGGGTTTGAACCCGTTGAGGTGCAATTTATCACCGCCCAAATCAAACGTCCGAATCACCGCTCCTTCGTGGCCGCTGGTTTCTGCCAGCAGCTTGTACACCTCATATTGCTCATCTTCGGTGGGCAATCCTGATTCGGCTTTAGCGTATAAAAATTCAGACCGGAACAACCCAATGCCCGCAGCATTGAAGCGTTGGACGACCTCAATTTCATCCGTTAGTTCAATGTTCGCGCGCAAGGCGACTCGCTGCCCGTCAGACGTAATCGCGGGCAGCTCGCGCTCTTCCAGATCATAAACTGCTTGCTGCTGCTCAGCCGTTCTTTGCTCAAGATAAAAACGCAATGTGTCCGGTGCGGGGCGCAGGATGACCAACCCCGCGTGACCATCAATGATCATTGTTTCGCCAGAACGGATGCGTGAGGTAATCCGCCGTAGTCCCGCGACCGCTGGAATGTTCAAGCTGCGAGCAATGATTGCGGTGTGCGAAGTCCAGCCGCCAGCATTGGTGGCAAAGCCGTGAATGCGTTCCGTGTTCATTTCGGCTGCGACTGAAGGCAGCAAATCATCAGCGACCAGAATGGCATCTTCAGAAAAGTCAGTGAAACTGCGTGGTTGGGTGCCAGACAGGATCGTTATGACACGATTGGAAACATCTTCGAGATCACTGCTGCGAGCGCGCATATATTCATCCGTGATCTCGGCATAAACCTTCAGCAGTCGATTGGAAACTTCGCGCACGGCCCATTCCGCATTGGCGCGATTATCACGAATAAACTGTTCAATCTGACGCCCGATGGATTGATCCTGCAACATGAGGACGTGGGCTTCGAGGATATATGCCTGGTCTTCACCGAGGGCCGCCCGCAATCGCTGGTAAACTGCGTCGAGCTGTTGTTGGGCCATTTCGACTGCCTGCCGAAAGCGCACAATTTCTTTTTCGACATCTGATTCGCGCAATCGCACACGAATGATGCGACCACGCGGATCATCTACGAGAAAAGCTGTGCCGATGGCAATTCCCGGACAAATGCCGATGCCTTCCAGGCGCTCCTCGTTTGAGAATTTCGGTTGGGGTGACACAGTTTGTCGTTTGCCATTCGTCATTTCGTCATTGGCCATTTGTTATTCGTCAGCAGTTTCTTATCGTCCCGACAGGTGAGACGTATATTGCTGATGGATGACAAATGATGAATGACAAATGACGAATGACTACTCCTTTTCTCCAAACTTCTCTTCAATTAGCCGACTTAATGCATCTATTGCTGCTGTTTCATCAATGCCTTCGGTCATTATTTCAATCTCAGTGTATTGCGTTGCAGCCAGCAACAATAGTCCAAGAATATTCTTGGCATCGGCGCTGCGCTGCGGCGACTCACATCTTGAAACCTGGACGGAACTCCGAAAAGTATTGGCCAGTCGTACCAACTTGGCGGCAGCCCGTGCATGTAATCCTAGACGATTCGGGATGACGATACGGCGCAATTCCATAAGAACTTCAGTCTGCAATCTAATAAAAGCACAACCCCGTTTTTCTCAACGTGGATGTGCCAGATAGATTCGATAGACTCTTATTTGGGGGCTAGAACTTCACTTGCCAGATAGATATTTTTCTGGCCTTGATCTCGTACTCGCTGGGCAATCACAGGCAAGGTCTCATTCGGGTGTTGGTCTGCCAGCCGGATTACCATCGGCAAATTAACGCCGGTCACCACCTCAATCGGCGCGTTACCAAGAAATGTACAGGCCAGATTGGTTGGGGTGCCGCCGAACATATCAGTCAAAACTAAAACCCCTGCCCCAGCCTGAACGCGCTCAATGGCCCGACTGATTTCTTCGCGCGCAATATCCACATCGTCATGCCAACCAATGGAGACTGCGGTGATGTGGTTAATGTCTCCCACAATCGTTTCCGCCGCGCTCAACAATTCGTTGGCGAGGCTACCGTGGGTGACAATGACTCCTCCGATTAAAGGCATAGGATTTAGGATTCGGGATTTAG
>JAFDVL010000068.1 GCA_018268995.1 Acidobacteriota bacterium
CGGCGGTTCGTTCGGCGCGCACGCGTGGGTCGAAATTTATCTGGGAAAATGGGTCGAGGTTGATCCCACCTGGGGGTTAAAAGATTACGTTGATGCCACACATCTACGCTTTGAAGGCGATGGATTCATCAGCTATGCGCAACTCAATCAAGTAAATTTTGAAGTGCTGGAATCGCGCACCATCGTTGCTGATTATCAACGTGACCCAGTTCGTCTGGTCAAAGAGTTTACTGCCCAAGATGCAGAAGATGCCCGTGCTCTGGTGTTTGATTTGGAATTGACCGCAGAACAAGCTCTTGGCATCGGGGCCTTAGCCAAATTGGAGGAAAAGCAACGCGCAAAGGTGATCAATGCCTTTGACCGGGCGGTAGCAAAGGTTTCCGGCGATTGGATGTTGCTGGGTAGCACGCGTCCAACCATTCTGGCCAGCGAAATCAAGAATAACCGCGCTACATTTCTGACCTTGTTTGGATATCGCCTTGCTCGTGTTTCGCTCGCATCGCGCAATGGCATTTGGTACATCACGGAAATCGAAGATGCTGATGACGGCGAATTGTCGTTTGGTGAAGCCGTGCAAGGTGTTTTTGACTCAGCCGCGAGTGTTGCGCCGATTCGTGCGTCCAGTAATCCTGAGCGTGCTCTGAAACAACTTGAAACCCTAATGGCTGTCAAAGGGGAAAGCGCGCCCTTGTTGTTATTAAAGTCCAATCTGCTGCGCACCCGGCAATCGCGGGAAAGGCTGGAAAAACTCGTGCAAAAAAACTCGACTGAGGCAAAGGAGCAAAAGCCTGAAAAGACAGAGCCGCAGCCCAAGCAACCAGATGAAGCGCAGCTTTTGCTGGAAAAAATTACTGCGCGTTGGCCTGACTACGCTCCCGCCCAGTATGCACTGGCAAATTCGTATGATGACGACACGCCGGAAAAAGCTATCATCGCTTACCAACGCTATGCGAAATTGATGCCCCTTGATCCGCGTCCGTGGCAACAGCTTGCAGCCCTGTATGATAAACAGGAGCGGCTGAATGAAGCTGAAGCTGCACACCGTGAGACTATCGCTCGTGACCGCGAAAATATTGAACGTCGAGCCGAATTAGTGGCTTTTTACCTGCGTCACGCGCAAGCGGAAAAAGCCAAAACCGGTTTTGCTGAAATGCTCAAATCAACGATGGACGCCAATGCCGCCTTTGAGGCGCTGGATACTTTGGTTATGCACGATTACGAAGATGAAGTCTCCCCAGAAATGGCTCAACGATTTGAGGAATTATTGTTGAGTTTCCCAAAAGAATTAGCCGTCAGTGAAGATGGTTGGCGTGGTTTGTCTGAAGCGCAGCGCTTGCAGGAAAAATACGATGCTGCGATCAAATCGCTGCAAAAGGTTATTGCCATAAATCCAGAAGCTGGAGATCAGGTTACTGTGGCGGCGATTTATCGCGAAACAAAGCGATTTGCCCAAGCTCTTGCTGCTGCTGATTTAGCGATCAAACAAGACCGCGAAAGTGCCCGCGCTTATTTCGAACGTGCTTGCGCTCTCGCCCAATTGGCGCGCAAACGGGAAGCGCTTGTCGCGCTCAAGAAAGCGATTGAATTGGATGAAGAATATGCTTATGGTTTGGAGGAAGAGCCGGATCTAAAACCTCTGACCACCACGCCGGAATTTAAGGCATTGTTACCAAAGGACGAAAGCACCACTGAGGCAGATGCCAAGCCTGAACAATCAAAAGCTGCAAAGCCGTGAAGTTGTGATAGGATTTCAGGTCTGATTGCGTGAGGTCTTGACTATGCCTGAATGGGATGACGATTTAGAAAATTCCGTTATGACAGAAAGCGAGCAGGAGGTAACAAAACCGCCGCTCTACAAAGTCTTACTGCATAACGATGACTATACAACAATGGATTTTGTCATCTTCATTTTGCAATCTGTTTTTCATCACACTCCAGAAAATGCTTACCGGATTATGTGGAATGTTCATCGGCAAGGTATTGGCATCGCTGGAGTTTACACCTACGAAGTAGCCGAATCCAAAATTTCCAAAGTTGAAAGCTTCGCCCGCGAATATGAGTTTCCGCTTCTCTGCACAATGGAAGAAGACTGATCCAACGCTGTTCGCCATTTCCTGCCTATTTTAGTCCCACAGTAAAAATTACTGTTTCGCAGTATTCATCCCTTGACGGAAAAATTTTGTGAATTTATAGTACAAACCTTGCTAAAGGCTTGCAGTTTTGGCGGGCTGGCTTGTAAGCTTACGCGCTTCCGAGAGACACCTGCCAAACGGTCTCCCGGATTAGTACATTGACTGGTCACTCGATCACAGTATTGCAGAAGTTCTCCTGACCTCATTCGGCAATTGAAACGGGACAGGGCATAGAGATTGTGCTTATGAAAGACTGGTCAAACCAAATATTGTGAAATAACTCGCTATCCGTTAGATCAACGGGGCAGAATCTATGAAGGCTACAAAACTCATTTTCCCTAAGTGGATTAACACCGCGGTCAGATTGAGTCTGGTTGGTGCGGCACTTACAGCTGGAACCATTGCTGTCGTTGGTAAATTTCTAACGATGCCGGAAACGGTTGATGTTGGATATCAACCAACCCAGCCGGTACCCTACAGCCATAAACTACACGCGGGCGAAATGGGCATGGATTGCCGCTTCTGTCACACGACAGTTGATAAGGCAGACTTTGCCGCCGTTCCACCAGCCAATACTTGCATGGTTTGTCATACGGCGATCAAAAAAGACAGCGATAAGCTGGCGGCGATTCGTCAGGCGTTTGCTGATCCGAACAAGCCAGTGCAATGGACCAAGGTTCACAAGTTGCCTGACTTTGTCTATTTCTCTCACAAAGTACATGTCAACGGCGGCGTCAGTTGTGTGAGTTGCCACGGACGTGTGGATCAAATGGAAGTAGTGCAGCAGCAAAAACCGCTTGGGATGGCTTGGTGTATTGAATGCCACAAGAATCCTGAAAATGCACTTCGACCCAAAGAATTCGTGACCAAGCTTGATTGGACGCCTCCGGCTGGAACCACACAGCAGGAAATTGGCCTGAAGATCAAGAACGAAAACAAAATCCATCCTCCTGTCGAAAATTGTGCAGGGTGTCACCGATGAAAGAACAACAAAAACAGTATTGGCGTAGCCTTGACCAGTTGTCTGATGCGCCTGAATATCGCAAGTTTGTCGAACGTGAATTTCCCGAAGGCGCATCGGAACTCAACAACGAAGTTGATCGCCGGAAATTTTTAATTCTGGCTGCGGCTGGCATTGGTATGGCGGGATTAACTGCTTGTCGTCGTCCGATTGAGAAAATCATTCCGGCGGGCGGTAAGGTCACAGAGCAACTTATCCCCGGCGTGCCGCAGCAATATGCCACGATCTTCAACTTTGGTGGGCAAGCGCAAGGACTGTTAGTGCGCTCTAACGATGGTCGTCCCACAAAGATTGAAGGCAATCCAAATCATCCGGCCAGTCTTGGCGCAACCAGTGGATATGCACAGGCCTCAATTCTCGATTTGTATGACCCGGATCGCTCAAAGTCAGTGAAACAGGGCAAGGAAAACAAGAGCTGGGATGATTTTGTCAAAGCCGCGACACCGTTGTTTGCTGAGTTGAAAGGCAAGCAGGGCGATGGGCTACGTATTTTAGCGGAATCCAGTTCTTCTCCTGCATTGCGCGAACTGCGCACGCACATCACAACAGCTTTCCCACAAGCCAAATGGCACACCTACGACGCGATTTCGCAGGACAATGCGTTGGAAGGGGCGAACCTTGCTTTTGGTCAACCCGTTCACGCACATTATGCGTTTGATCGTGCGGATGTTGTCCTTGCGCTTGATTCTGATTTTCTCGGCAGTGAAATTGGCAGTACCGCGAACGTCAAAGGATTTTCCAAGAAGCGTCGCACAGGAACAGATGTTGAAGCCAGCGAAGGCGGACATGGTGCTGCTGCTGCACATGGCGAGCCGAAAGCTGAAGCTGAACACAAGACCGAAGCCAAGCCTGCCGAAAATAAAACCGAAGCCGCAAAGGCTGAAGCTGCGAAGCCCGCTGCGGCTGCGGAAACAGCTCATAGTGCTGACAGCGGCAAAATGAATCGCCTCTACGCCGTCGAAAGCAATTTCACCGTGACGGGGGCGATGGCGGATCATCGCCTGCGGTTACAGAGCAGCAAAATCGGTGGCTTCCTCGCTGCATTAGCTAAGCAATTAGGCATCACTGCGAATGGCTTGGACAAGCACGCCGCCTCAATCGGGGGCAATGCGCTGGCTACGAAATGGGTTGCTGCGGTGGCGAAAGATTTAACGGCGAACAAGGGCAAAGCAGTTGTCGTTGTCGGTTCACGTCAACCTGCACACATTCACGCGCTGGCGCATCTCATCAATGCTTCGGTTGCGGGCGATGCAGTGAGATACACGCGTGCCTTTGATGAGAAGTTTGAGTCTGGCTTGGGTTTACTCAAATCTTTAGTCGCGGATGCGTCGGGCGGCAAGGTGAATACCCTTGTTATTCTTGGTGGCAATCCAGTGTACAACACGCCTGCTGATTTAAAGTTCCGCGATGCGCTAAAGCAGGTCAAAAACAAAATTCACGTTGGGCTTTATCAGGATGAAACATCTGTTGAATGCGATTGGCATGTCAACGAAGCGCATTACCTGGAAAGCTGGGGCGATGGCCGCGCTTTTGACGGTACTGCCAGCATTCAGCAACCGCTAATTGCACCGCTTCACAATGGCAAGAGTGCAATTGAGGTGCTGGCTGCGGTTTCCGATTATCCGCAAAAAAGCGGCTACGACATTGTCAAAACGCTGTGGCTGAAATCGCTGGGTGGCGAAAAGGCCTGGAATAAAGCCGTCCACGATGGCGTGATCCCGAATACGGCGTTTGCTGCGGTAACGCCTGCTGCCAATGCCGGAGCGATTGGTGGTGCGCTGGATGCCGCACAACCTGCTGGCGATGGTCTTGAGATCAACTTCGTGCAAGACCCCAGCATGTATGACGGGCGGTTCGCCAACAACGGCTGGATGCAGGAAGCGCCTGATCCGATGACCAAGCTGGTGTGGGACAACGCCGCGCTGATGAGCAAAGATACGGCGGAAAAGTTGGGCGTAAGTAATGAAGACGTCGTTAAGCTCTCAATCAAGGGACACGAACTGCGCCTGCCTGTTTGGATTTTGCCTGGTCATGCGAAAGACTCTATCAGTGTTGCCTTAGGCTATGGTCGAACCGAAACAGGCCGGATCGGCAAAGGCTACGATACGACTTTCGGCAAGCTGTTTGATGCAAATAGTTTTGGAAATACGATTGGCGGAAACACCTATTTGCTGCGTACCTCTGATGCGATGGACTTTGCCTTGGGCGTCACGGTTGCCAAGACCGGGGAAACGCACAAGATCGCAGTCACACAGGATCACTGGAGCATGGAAGACCGTCCCCTGGTGCGTGAAGCAACCTTAGACGATTTCATCAAAAAGCCTGCGTTTGCCAAAGAACCGGATGGAGAGCAACACATGTTCTCTATCTTCGATCATCCCTGGGATTTCAAAGAAGGAAATCAATGGGGAATGGCGATTGATCTGAATACCTGTGTCGGCTGCAACGCGTGTGTGTTGGCCTGCCAATCCGAAAACAATATCCCGATTGTCGGAAAAGATAATGTCCTGCGTGGACGTGAAATGCACTGGATTCGTATGGATCGGTATTTCACCAATATCCCGGCGACGGAGTTTGCTGTAGGCGGGGCGAAACCTTCAGTCTTCAACGAAGATCATATGCAGGCTGTCCAGCAGCCAATGACCTGCCAACAGTGCGAACATGCGCCGTGCGAAGAGGTCTGTCCGGTTGCCGCGACAGTTCACAACGAAGAAGGGCTGAACACGATGGCCTACAATCGTTGCGTTGGTACGCGGTACTGTTCCAACAACTGTCCGTTCAAGGTTCGCCGTTTCAATTATCTGAATTGGCACAAGGACATTAGTGAAACCGAGAAGATGCAGCAGAACCCGGAAGTCACGGTGCGTATGCGTGGTGTGATGGAAAAATGCACCTACTGCACGCAAAGAATTTCGGCGGCGAAGCATCAGGCCAAAGTCGAAGGACATCGCCCGATCAAAGACGGCGAAATCACCCCGGCTTGTGCGCAGGTTTGCCCGGCAGACGCTATCGTGTTCGGTAATATCAATGACCCGAATAGCCGTGTCTCGAAGCTCAGAAAACAGGCACGCAATTATCAGTTGCTGGTTGAATTGAATATCAATCCGCGTACGACCTACCTGGCGAAGCTGCGGAACATCAATAAAGAATTAGAAGCTTAATTATAGCTAACGGCTAATCAAACAACGGAGCTGCAAGAATGCAAGCAGTAGCGAACGAATTCAAAATTCCCAAAGAAAATCCACTGGCAAAACCACCGCTGATTGAGGGCGAGCAAAGTTTCAGCACTTTGACAGAGGCTGTCAGTGTTGTAGTTGAAGATAAAACGCCGCGCAATTGGTACATCGCGTTTGCCATTTCAGTTTTGGGAACGATGATGCTCGGCGGAATGCTCGGCTATCTGGTTTTCACGGGCGTAGGCGTGTGGGGCAATAACCAGCCTGTTGGTTGGGCGTGGGACATCACGAACTTCGTGTTCTGGATCGGTATTGGACACGCGGGAACTTTGATTTCGGCCATCCTCTTTTTGTTCCGGCAAAAATGGCGGACTTCGATCAATCGCGCGGCAGAAGCGATGACGCTGTTCGCAGTGGCTTGCGCGGCGATTTATCCGGGCTTCCACGTCGGGCGTATCTGGCTGGCGTATTGGTTGTTTCCGTTGCCCTACAATCAAGGCATGTGGCCGAACTTCCGCAGCCCCCTGGAATGGGACGTGTTCGCGGTTTCGACATATGGAACGGTTTCGTTGTTATTTTGGTATGTAGGATTGATCCCTGACTTGGCGACCTTGCGTGACCGTGCGACGACGAAGATGCGGCAAATGATTTACGGCATTTTCAGCCTGGGCTGGCGTGGTTCCAATCGTCACTGGCAGCATTACGAAGTCGCCTATCTGATTCTGGCAGGTATCTCAACTCCGCTGGTGCTTTCTGTCCACTCCATCGTTAGCTTCGACTTCGCCGTGTCGAAGTTGCCGGGCTGGCATACCACGATTTTCCCCCCATACTTCGTTGCGGGAGCCGTGTTTTCAGGGTTCGCAATGGTGATGACGCTGATGTTGGTGGCACGCTGGGCGTTGAATTTGCAGCATCTCATCACGATGTATCACCTGGAAGTAATGAACAAAATCATGCTCGTCACCGGCAGCATCGTCGGTTACGCCTACAGCATGGAATTCTTCATGGCGTGGTACAGCGGCAATATGTATGAGAAGTTCACCTTCTTTAACCGCGCGTTTGGCCCTTATGCCTGGGCCTATTGGACGATGTTTACGTGCAACGTGGTTTCGCCACAATGTTTCTGGTCGAAGAAGTTGCGCACCAGCATTCCGTTTATGTTCTTCATTTCGATTGTCATCAATATCGGAATGTGGTTTGAGCGGTTCGTGATTATCGCCACGTCCTTGCACCGCGATTTTATTCCGTCCAGTTGGGGCTATTTCCGCCCGTCGCCAGTTGATATTCTGACCTTTGCGGGAACCTTTGGTTTGTTTATGACTTTGTTCCTGCTGTTTATTCGATTTGTGCCTGTGATTGCGCTGGCTGAAGTGAAAGCTGTACTGGCGCATCAGCAACACAAAGCACACGGACACGCGAAACACTAATTTTACTGGGTACGCACGCTTCCAACGTGCTGCCTGGGTAAGTTGCACGCTGAAAGCGTGCGTACCATAAACTTATGGCAGAAAACAAAATTTACGGCGCGATTGCAGCCTTCAAAAGCGATACGGAAATCCTGGAAGCGGCTCGAAAAGTCCGTCTTGCCGGATACAGTAAATTTGATTGCCACACCCCTTTTCCGGTGCATCATCTGGATCAGGCGATGGGAATGAAACGGTCAAAGCTGCCGTATTTCATTATCTGCTGCACGATTGCTGGCTTCACGTTAGGGTTGTTGTTGCAGTGGTGGACTGGGGCAGTAGATTACAAGTTGGTGATCGGTGGCAAGCCGTTGTTTGCCTTGGAATTCGCCACGCCGATTTTGTTCGAAGCAAGTGTCTTGCTGACCGCTTTCGGTGCTGTTTTCGGTATGCTTGGCCTATTCAATGGGCTGCCGATGTTTTATCACCCCATCTTCAATGCGGAGATTTCAAAGCGGATTACAGATGACCGCTTTCTCGTTTCAATTGAAGCGAAAGACCCGCAGTTTGATGCAACAAAGACGACCGAGTTTTTGCAATCGCTTCCCGGCGCAGAAGAAGTTCAGTTGATCGAAGCGTAAATCGAGCCGTTCGCCGTCAGCTCTTAGCCAAAAGTAATCGCAGGCTAGAAGCTAACTGCTAACCGCAAATAGCTGAGGAAAAAATGACACGTCGCATTTTTATTTTGTTGGTTTTGGCAAGCGCGCTAACCGGATGCGGATTGCGCCCTGCCGGAAACACGACGCCGCTGCAAGTCCATCCCGATATGGACAGTCAACCCAAGTTCAAAGCACAATCCGCCAGCGCATTTTTTGCAGATGGACGTGCCAATCGCCCAGCAGTTCCGGGAACGATTGCCTATGGGCACTTACATGAAGACGATGTTCTGATGACAGGCAAAGACGCCAGCGGCAATCTAGTTAAAAGCAATCCGCTGCCGGTTACAGAAGCGACACTTCGATACGGCCAGGAACGATTTAATATTAATTGTGCTCCCTGTCACGGTCGTCTGGGTGATGGCAACGGGCTGGTGAAGACGCGTTCATTTGGCGCATTAAATCCGGCGAATTTGCAGGAGACGCGCCTGCGCGAAGTGGCCGATGGTCATATTTTTGATGTAATTACCAATGGCATCCGCACAATGCAACCGCTGGATGGCAACATTCCGGTTTCTGATCGTTGGGCAATTATTTCCTATGTTCGTGTGCTGCAACGCAGCCAGTTGGCAAATATCAAGGATGTTCCTACGGGAACGGACATCAAAGCGCCAGATCCGTCAGCAACGCCTATTCCGGCTGCGTCGCCTGCCGCTTCTTCTGCGACGGGCACTGCTACCACTTCACCCGCAGCGTCTGCGGCAGCTTCACCTGCCAAAGCAACACCAACGAAAAAGTAATTTTTAGAGTGAGGACATTGTGGCTAACACACACGGTTCATATCAAATCAAAAGCGAAGTCGTGAATCGCGCAAAACCCATCATGCTGGGCGTAGCGGTTCTTGGTTGGGTTGGCGCGATCATCGCGTATTTTTCCAATCACGATCAATTCTTTTCAGCGTACTTATTTGGTTACTATTACTGGCTCAGCTTATCCATTGGCGCGACGTTTTTTGTGATGATTCAGCGTCAAACGCAGGCAGAATGGAGCGTCGTGGTCCGGCGTCTGGCAGAAACAGTAATGACTCATTTCTGGGTGTTAGTGCCACTTTTTGTGCCGATTCTGTTTGGGTTGCACTCGCTCTATGAATGGACGCACACTGAAGTCGTTGCCAAAGACAAATTGCTGAGCGGCAAGAGCGGTTATTTGAATGTCACCTTTTTCACGATTCGTGTGGTGGTCTTTTTGGCGATCTGGTGCTTTTTAAGCTGGAAGCTTTACAGCTATTCGGTCAGACAAGACACCAATGGCGATCCAAAAGAAACCAAACGCGCCGCTTGGTTAAGTGCGCCTGGCATCCCGCTGCTGATCATCAGCGCCTCTTTCGCCTCCATTGACCTGTTAATGTCGTTACAGCCACATTGGTATTCAACGATGTGGGGCGTATACATTTTTGCTGGCGGCGGTGTTTCCTTTATCGCCTTACTGATTCTGATTGCGGTCTGGCTGCGGTCTAACGGTATTCTGGATGAAGTGATTACGGTTGAGCATTATCACGATTTGGGCAAACTGATGTTTGCTTTCAATGTGTTCTGGGCGTATGTCGCCTTCAGCCAATACTTTCTGATTTGGTACGCGAATATGCCAGAAGAAACCAGCTTCTTTGTGAATCGCAAAGTCGGAAGCTGGTTGGGCGTAAGTTTATTGCTTGCCATCGGTCATTTTATCGGGCCATTTATTATCTTGCTGGCTCGTGGTACGAAGCGGCATCCGGTATTTTTGCCTGTGATGGCGGCGTGGATGCTCTTTATCCATGCAGTAGATCATTTCTGGATCATCATGCCGGTTCGCAATCCAAACGGCGTGGCGTGGGGACAAATCTGGATGAATATTGCGACGTGGGCTGCTATCGGCGGAACCTGCGGCTTTTTCTTCCTGACACGTTTGAGCAAGCATAGTCTGGTTCCGGTGCAAGACCCGTTCCTCGAAGAATCATTGGAATTCGAGAATGCGTAATTGCAATCGTTACCAATTGCTGAAACCTTAGACACAATCTTGCATTAGGTAGGGACTAAGATGTCTGACGAATTTTTTGATTATGAGCATCAGGAACCAAAGAATAACCTGATTGCCTTTTTGCTAATTGCATCTTGTATCTTTGTGGTTGCCGTCTGCGCCTTTCTTTCGTGGATGTTCATCGTTGCCCGAGACAATGAGCACAATCGTAAGATTGATCAGGCGACATACAAGGATTTACAAGAGGTCAGAAAAGCTGAGGATGCCAAGTTGGCAACTTATCAGTACATTGATAAAGAAAAAGGGATCGTCCGCATTCCGGTTGAACGAGCCTTGCAGTTGATGGCGGAAGAGGCAAAAACTGCTGCGCCTAAAACTGAGGCCTCTCCAGCAGCTGCCAAGCCTGAGGTGAAGTCAGCCACAGCAACGCCCGCTCCGCCGCCAGCGAAAGCTGCTGCCGCCGGGCAAAAGAAGTAGATGATTTTAAGTGGTACAAAATTAGTTCGATTTGAAATTGCGCGAGGTCAGTCGTTCCGAGCCGCAATCGTTTCTTTGATAATTTTCTGTAGTGTCTTTGTCAATTCTGCCAAGGCGCAAATGCCGGTTCGACCGGATGAGAAGCCCCCTGAGATTCAAAACGTTGGATTGGACGAAAAACTCAACACACAGGTTGATCCAAATCTCACGTTCATTGACGAAACTGGACAGACTGTTGCACTGAAAGAATACTTTAGCAAAGGGCGTCCTGTGGTTCTGAATCTGGTGTACTACTCCTGCCCGATGCTTTGCGGAATGGTGTTGCAGGGCGTGGTTAGCTCACTGAAGAAAGTTCCTTATACGCCGGGGCAGGAAATCGAAGTTGTCACCATCAGTTTTGATCCGAAAGAGGATGCAACTCTGGCGGCCTCCAAAAAAACTTCGATCATGCAGGATTATGGTCGTCCCGGCGCAGAAAAGGGCTGGCACGTACTGGTTGACAAAGATGGGAATGCGAAAAAGTTGGCGGATCAGGTTGGATTCAGGTTTAAGTGGGATGATGAAACCAAGCAGTTTGCGCATCCATCCGTTACCATGATTCTGACGCCGGAAGGCCGAATGTCGCGGTATTTGGGAGGCATTGATTATTCCCAGCGCGATATGCGCTTGGCACTTGCTGAAGCCTCGCAAGGCAAGATCGGCACCATCAGTGATCGTTTCATGTTGTACTGTTACAAATACGATCCCTCCTCGCGATCTTATGTAATGGCTGCCACCAACACTATGAAAGCAGGTGGCGTGTTGATAATGCTATCCCTCGGACTCATGCTGTTTTTCTTTTGGCGGCGTGAATTCAGAGGACGGGGCGGAAGCCGGAATGTCTGGGAAGAAGAGGCATCTTCGGTGGAGCCGAATATTAAAGAGCAATCGTTATGAATATCCTTTTGCAATGGGCACCCTTCATGCCCACAGCAGCTTCACATAATGCACCGAACGTAGACAATCTCTACGGCTTCATTTTTTGGCTGAGTGTTGTGTTCTTCATTCTGGTCATTGGGCCAGGTGCCTGGTTCGTCTATAAGTATCGCTTGAAAAAAGGGGAAGAGCATCAACCAACACCACGCATCACCCACCATCTGGGACTGGAGTTAACGTGGAGCGTCATTCCGCTACTTTTGTGTGTGGTGATTGCCGTGTGGGGCTTCTGGGATTTTATGGCATTAGGCGTTGCGCCTGCTGATACAGAAGATATTTTCGTCACAGGATATAAATGGGGCTGGCGCTTTGAGCATCGAGACGGGACCAAAGAATTAAATGAATTGCATTTACCCGAAGGGAAGAAAGTGAAACTGGTGATGACCGGCGAGGATGTGATTCACAGTTTCTTTGTCCCGGACTTTCGGGTGAAAGCTGACTTGCCGCCAGGCCGATATACGTCGCTCTGGTTTGAGCCAATTGGTGTGGGCGAGCATCAAGTGTTTTGCACAGAATATTGCGGTGATGGGCATTCGGGAATGTTGGCAAAAATCATCGTGATGCCGAAGGATAAATATGCTGAGTGGCTGCGTGTCGGCACTCCGCTTGGCCCAGGCGAGACGCTTGAAGATCGTGGTAAGAAACTGTATTCAGATAAAGGCTGCTTGACTTGCCACAGTGTTGATGGTTCACGATTAACAGGCCCTTCATTTAAGGGAATTTTCGGCAATCCTCAACCCTTGGCTGATGGAGCGAGTGTTAATGTGGATGAAAACTTTATTCGCGAATCCATTCTGAATCCGCAGGCAAAGGTTGCTCAGGGATATTCTCCCATTATGCCTAGTTATCAAGGATCGCTCAAGGAGATGGATCTGAACGCGTTGACCGCATATATCAAGAGTTTGAAATAACGTCGCTGTCCACAAGAGGAGTTTTTATATGGCTGATAATAATCACGGACACGGAGAACACAAGAGTTTTTACGAAGAAGGTGGCAAAGGCATTATGTCATGGGTCTACACCCTGGATCATAAGCGCATCGGGCTGATGTATTTGGTTTCGGTGCTGCTGATGTTTGCACTGGGTGGCCTGATGGCATTACTGGTTCGCTTTGAACTCTTGTCACCTGGCAAGACTATTATGACTGCACAGCAGTACAACGTTGTGTTTACGCTGCATGGCGCGATCATGGTGTTTTTGTTCATTATTCCGGCAGTTCCGGCGGCGTTGGGCAACTTTGTCCTTCCGCTATTGCTGGGAACCAAGGACGTCGCATTTCCCCGGCTCAATATTTTCAGTTACTACATCTATGTGACAGGCGCAATTATCGCGGTTGGCGCAATTGTTGGGGGGGGCGTTGATACAGGCTGGACATTCTATACTCCCTACAGCTCTGGCACCTCCGGGAGCGTGGTTTTGATGGTGTTCGGAGCGTTTGTGCTTGGATTTTCATCAATCCTGACGGGACTAAATTTCATTGCCACGACACATAAACTTCGTGCGCCAGGGATGACGTGGAGTCGGATGCCACTCTTCTGCTGGGGAATCTATGCGACCAGCTTGATTCAAGTCTTGGCGACCCCCGTGCTTGCGATCACATTGTTGATGCTAATTATCGAGCGCGTCTGGGGCGTAGGCATCTTTGATCCGGCAAAGGGCGGCGATGCGGTATTGTTCCAGCATTTCTTCTGGTTCTACTCGCATCCTGCGGTGTACATCATGATTTTGCCGGGCATGGCAATCATCAGCGAAATCATCCCGACCTTCTCGAAAAAAGCGATCTTTGGTTATAAAGCTATCGGTATGTCATCAGTCGCCATTGCAATCATCGGCTTCCTGGTCTGGGGCCATCACATGTTCGTGAGCGGTCAATCGCAATTCGCTTCGATGGTCTTTTCCTTCCTGACCTTCCTGGTGGCAATTCCGTCCGGTATTAAGGTCTTCAACTGGACAGCAACGATGTACAAAGGTTCCATTACGCTGGAAACCCCAATGCTTTATGCACTGTCGTTCCTGTTCCTCTTCACCATCGGCGGATTGACCGGATTGTTTTTAGGTGCTTTATCCGTGAACGTCCATTTGACGGATACCTACTTTGTGGTTGCCCACTTTCACTACGTGATGATGGGCGGAACCGTGATCGCCTTTTACGGGGGCGTTCACTACTGGTGGCCAAAGATGACTGGCCGCATGTACAACGAAAAGCTGGCGCGCCTGGCTTGTGCGTTAGTCTTCATCGGATTCAACGTTACCTTCCTGACTCAATTTGTTCTGGGGTCGAAGGGCATGCCGCGCCGCTATTACGATTACCTGCCGCAATTCCAAACCTTACATCAGGTCTCAACCGTCGGATCGTGGATTCTGGGCCTGGGCTTCCTGATTATGGTGAGCTATTTGCTGGCCTCGTTGAAGGTCGGTGCGTTGGCTCCAGCAAACCCGTGGGGCGGCTTAACACTGGAATGGCAAACTTCTTCGCCTCCACCACTGCACAATTTTGAGAAGCAGCCAAATACGAAGATTGGGCCTTACGACTATGGTGTACCGATTCCACCAAAGAAACCTGGAACTTTAGAAGGAGCAGTGCATGGCACAAGCAGTTGATGATTTAAAACACACGCACGAGCACGAGGAACATCCGTGGTTTTTCCACCCTCACTTCACGGATGTCGAGCAGCAATTCGACACGGCGAAGCTGGGGATGTGGACATTCCTGGCGACAGAAATCCTGATGTTCGGTGGACTGTTTGTCGGCTACGCGATCATGTTCAGCATGCATCCTGAAGCCTTCCATGCCGGACACCATCATCTGAATGTCAACCTTGGTGTGGTGAACACCGCAGTATTGATTTTCAGCTCGCTCACGATGGCGTTGGCTGTGCGTTCTGCGCAAACCAGCAACAAGCGCGGCATTGTTATTAATCTATTGGTCACAATTGCCTGTGCCTGTGGGTTCTTGATCGTTAAGTATTTTGAGTATAGCCACAAATGGCACGAGGGATTGTTGCCCGGTAAATTTTATACCTTTGCCGAAGGGTACGTTCCACATATTGAAACGTATTTCGCGCTGTACTTCATGATGACCGGATTGCACGGAATCCACGTAACGGTTGGGATTGGATTGCTGGTCTGGATTTTGTTACGCGCTTTGAAAGGCCGTTACAGCAGCGCGTATTACACGCAAGTCGAACTGGTTGGTCTTTACTGGCACTTGGTTGACTTGATCTGGATTTATCTCTTCCCCTTACTTTATTTGGTAAGCTAATTGTCATTGCGGGATTTTTCTCGCAATTTCCGGGCAGGCGGCAGCAAAGCCTACCTTGCTGCTTGTGGGCGAGTTGCCCACCATTAATCAATTGCAATTATGAGTGAACATCACGACACGCACGCTTCGCACCATCATATTTCTTCCATCGGAATGTATTGGGGAGTTTGGGGAACCTTGATGGTTTTGACAGTAATTACTGTTTTGGCCTATTACATTCCCTTATGGCTGCATGTGGAACTGGGAGCTGCAAACGTAATCATTGCGATGGCGATTGCAACCACGAAAGCGACGCTGGTTTGCATGTATTTCATGCATTTGAAATACGACAAGAAGTTTAACTTAATTGCTTTTCTTTCCAGTTTAATCTTCCTTGGATTGTTCCTCGCGTTCACTTTGCTTGATATAAATACGCGTGAAGATCAACAGCCTTTTGCCAAACCAGTCTATGCTGGTAAAGAAATCCCCTTGGAAGGTGGGCATTCCACCGCAGGCGCAGCGAAAGAAAGTGCGGCTCCAGCTGCTGCAACGGAAGGGGCATCGCATAGCGCAAGCCCGGCAGCGGCGGGAAGTCCTGCTGCCAGCCATCCAGCCGGAGAACCTAAAAAAGAAGAAGCAAAACCTGCTGCGTCGGCTGCTCCTGCTGGAGGCGCAAAGCATTAAACGTTTGGCGTTTTGAAGTAAGCTATGGCCACACCCGCAAATGCAATTGTTGTAAACCAGCCGTTGACGATCAGCGAAAAGACGGCAGCATATTTAGAGCTAACGAAGCCGCGCATCACGTTCATGGTGGTGTTGTCGGCTTTAGCTGGATATTGCCTTGCCTCAAAAAACGGCATCCATTGGGGAGGCTTTTTGCATTTTGCTTTTGGCGTGTCCTTGCTCAGCAGCGGGACTTCGACCCTGAACCAGTTCATGGAGCGCGAATCAGACAAACTGATGCGGCGCACAATGCGTCGGCCTTTGCCGGCAGGCAAATTATCGGCAAACGCTGCATTGGTTTTCGGGCTGTCCACAGCTTTACTTGGTGAAGCGTACCTGGCCTTGGTGGTAAATCCTTTGACTGCCTGGTTAGGGTTGGCAGCACTGGTCAGCTATGTCTTGATGTACACACCGCTCAAGCAGAAAACGACTTTGTGTACTGCCATTGGCGCATTTCCCGGAGCATTGCCTCCGCTGCTCGGTTGGGCCGCTGCCAGCAATGAAATCGGGCTGGGCGGTTGTGTGATGTTCGCGATTTTGTTGTTGTGGCAGTTTCCTCATTTTCACGCCATCGCGATGATGTACGCGGAAGATTATGCTCGCGCAGACATCAAAATGTTGCCGGTTGTGGAACCAGATTTGAAATCTACTTCATTACAAATCATCGGCTATGCCGCGCTGTTGATGCCCGTGAGTTTTCTGCCATTTTTCTTAGGAATGTCCGGTTGGGTTTATCTCTTTGCCGCGTTGATCCTCGGCACGGGATTTCTTTACATCAGCATCAATACTGCGTGCTCAAAAACAAAAGCGGACGCTCGCCGGCTTCTGAAAACATCCGTTATTTACCTGCCGCTACTGTATATCGTGATGGTTCTAAATTCCTAACACTAGCCGTGGGCAGCCCTTTTGATTCGATCCATCAACGCTAGTCCCAAGCCTGTTTCACTAACTGCCTCACAGTAAATTACCTCTATCCCCAACGCATCGCATTCGCGGAAAAACTGAAAGAGCGATTGAGCATATTCCTCAATCGTTTGGCATACTTTCACTCGTTTGAAGTCCGCAGTGGCGGACGGTTGATGCAATCCAATGAACGCGGATTCTGTCGAAGATTGGTTTGTTCGTGGATCAACTGTGATCTCGACGCGAGCCTGAGGCGAATAATGTTTGTATTTCAGACCAGGGCTTCTGGTCGGTTCGCTTGCATTCCACTGCGCCAGCCGTGTTATTGGAACGATCTCTTGCAGTTGTTCTAACGTAATCGCTCCTGCGCGCAAAAGCACTGGAACTGAGCCGGAACAATCCACGACCGTTGATTCCAAACCAACCTCAGCTTGTTCGCCACGCAAGATGCAGGCGATTCGCCCATCTAAGTCTGATTGAACTGCCTGCCAGGTGGTCGGGCTTGGTTTGCCTGAAAGATTAGCTGAAGGCGCGACGAGCGGAACACCACAGGTTTGCAGAAGGCTTTGTGCAACCGGATGTCTGGGCATTCGGATGCCGATAGTATTCAACCGCGCAGTGGCGAGCGACGAGATCGTTGGTTGTTTTGGCAAAACGAGGGTTAGGGGGCCGGGAAAAAAACGCGCTATAAACTTCTCTGCTGCTGGTGTGACTTCACTTGCCAATAATTGCAAATCCTCCAGCTTGCCAATGTGGGCAATTAGCGGATTATCACTGGGACGGCCTTTCGCCAGAAAGATTTTTCGGATAGCCATTTCGTCAAAAACATTGGCTCCCAGTCCATAAACCGTTTCTGTGGGGAAGGCAACTACTTCACCGGCCAGAAGGAACTCAGTGGCAATTTCGATTGAATCTGTCAGGGTCGTTTGCATTGTTTTCAGTATACCAATTTGTCCGCCTGAATCGGCAAATCTGGTCGGTAATTTTGGTTCTTGCTATGCTTGTAAAATGACACGAAAAGAGTTGCAACAAACACTTTTGCAGAAGCAGGCAGCAATTCAGGCACGTTTGGCAGAGTTTGATCAAATTCGCCGTGCAGGAGATGACGCGCAGTTGTTTGAGGAATTGGTTTACTGCATTTTTACTGCCGGAGCGAGTGCGCGAATGGGGTTGAGCTCAGTTGAGCGGGTACGCCCGTTATTGTTTGATGGCACGCTCGAACAATTCGCTGTAGCGTTGACGGGGGCGCATCGTTATCCCAACTCGCGGGCCTCGTACATCATTGCCACGCGCGCGTATTTGACTGACGAGTGCAAATTACGCTTGCGTGAGAAACTGGATTCGTTTGGGGAGGATTGGCAGGCAAGGCGGGATTTCCTGGCGCAGAGCAAGGGGATCAAGGGAATTGGATATAAAGAGGCGAGCCATTATTTACGCAACATTGGCTATCGCGGCTATGCGATTTTGGATAAGCACATCCTCAAAACCTTACAGGAGTTTGGGGTGATCCCTGAAGCCATTCCCCCGACGACGAAAAAAAAATACCTCGCCATCGAAGAATTGATGAGAAAATTCGCGGAAGAGCTTACAATTGACTTCGACGAACTTGACCTCTTACTCTGGTCAAACAAAACGGGCGAAATCTTGAAATAGTAACGCATTCAAAAAGTTGGGGAATTCCTTCCGACGGAGGTGACTTATGAAGTTGTTCTTTCGCGCATTCATTATCGCGCTAGTCACAGCTCTGACATTCGCGGTTGTCATTCACGCCGAATCTCGCGGCAAAGCACTCAAACGGGCAGAAAAAGAGCTTCGGGCTGGCAACTTTGAACAGGCCGAAGCGATTTACAACGACTTGTTGACGAAGAATCAGGATGACAAGGAGGCTCGCATGGGGCTGAGCTTTTCCCTTCTGAAACAGAACAAATTGATTCCCAGCTTTGAGGCTGCCGCGCAAATCGTTGCAACGGATTCCCTGAACGGACGTGCTTTTGGGCTTATGGGCACGGCACTCTTGCGCAGCGGTGAGTTTCGCACGTCACTCCAATCGCTTTTGACGGCGCTGAAGCTGGACAACAAAGATCACCTCGCATTGGCCGGCTTGGCAGAATTGGAATACTTCGAGCATCGCACGCGCAATGCCTATGATGCGTTACAACGTGCAATCCAACTGGAACCGCGCGAGCCGGATTATTATGTCAGTCAGGCGCGTGTTTGCTCGCGGCTGGAACTATATAGCGAAGCCGCCGATGCGTATCAGAATTTTCTCTCAGTTGCGCCAAAAACGGATGAAGAGCGCCGCGCCAGAATTCGCGGATTGATTGATTTTTATCGGTATTTGGGGACGACAAAGTTACATCGTCAAAGTGGCCCGGATGTGGTCACGATTCCGTTTGAACTCCACGGCAATCGCCCATTCATCACCGTCAAAATCAATAACAAACAAACGTTGCGCTTTGTCATTGATACGGGTGCCAGCCTTTCTGTGATTTCAGACAAGGCCGCTGAGAAACTTAGCATCAAGCCCATTGCCAGAGGCGGGCATGCGCGTGCCGTTGGCGGCAGCGGCGAATTTGGCATCGTCTATGGATTGCTTGATTCAGTCAGCTTTGGCGAGGCCAAAGTAGACTTGGTTCCGGCCTACATCCGCACGGTTCATTCGCCTGCCAATGCGCCAGACGCAGAACGCGCAGATGGGTACATCGGGCTTTCTGTGTTATCGAATTTTGCAGTCACGATTGATTACAAAGAGAAGAAGCTCATCCTTGATCGGACTCCGCTGAAAGAAGAAGATGTGGCGGCGACTACAACTGCACCCAGCACTGCTGCGCCCGTCACTCCTATTGTTCCGCCGATGTTAGACGACAAAATCAATATCCCTTTGCGCAGCACAAGTGGGGGACTCGCCAGTGCGGAAGGGCTGTTGGATGGTCACGAAAAGCCATTCAACTTCATCATTGATACGGGAGCCAGCACTACAGTGATTTCCAAATCTGCGGTCAAACGCTTCAGCCTCGAAAACATGAAATTGAAAAACATGATCTTTCAGGTTGTTGGCGCAGCAGGTGTGGAAAACGATGTCGAAGCGCTCGGTCTGGCAAGTCTAACGGTGAACAATTTGCGACAACGCAATGCACGTGCGTTGATCCTGAACCTTGATCCAGTGAATGAAACCTCCGGCTTTGAGCAGCATGGCATCATCGGCGGAGACTTCCTGCGACATTTTCTGGTGCATCTGGATTTACGGCAATTCAAATTTCACCTCACACCGCAAGGCGGCGGGATTGAGAGGATTGTCAGTAAATGACCTCGTTGTATCTGGAAACCTCGGTGATCGGTGCTTATCTGGATAAAGGAGATTCCTTCCGGCGCGATTTGACGATTCGCTGGTGGGATCACGAATTGCGGCATTATCAAGCTTTTGTCTCGCCTTTAGTGGAACGTGAATTGGAACGCACGCGCGAACCCTATCGCCGCAGCTATCTCTCTTTAATTGCCAAAGTCCCACGTCTGGAATTATCCGAAGAAGCCGCAATTCTGGCCGAAGGCTATATCTCACGCGGCATTTTTCATCGCAAATATTTGGGCGATGCCCTGCATATGGCATTGGCCTCGTATCACAAAATAGATTTCGTCGTGACTTGGAATTTTGGGCATTTAGCCAATGTGCATCGGCAGGCGAGAGTCCGATTATTCAATACCGCCGCAGGTTTTTTTGCGCCGGAAGTCATCACACCCGAATTTTTAATTACGGAATAATGTATTCACGCCCACGCTTTTTAGAAGAACTTCATGCGATTCGCGAGGAAATGTCGCGCGAATGCGATTACGACATGGATTTGTTCGCGCAGATGATTCGCAACAGTCAACCGCCCTCCCAAGAAGCCGTCCATAAACGACAAACTTTTCATCGTCCACCAATGCGAAAACCGAAACGGAAATCGGATTTCCCTGATGAAGATGAATCGTGAAGATAGTGGAAATTGTTTTTACCGCAAAGGATCAAAGGGGCAAAGACGCGAAGGATACTAAAAAATCTTTGCGTCTTTGCCCCTTTGATCCTTTGCGGTAAAACGCCCTCAACCCTAATTCACCCGCTTCGTCCGCCCCTGCCAGAACTGTTCGCGCAAGACGTTCTTTTGAATCTTGCCCGTAGCCGTGCGGGGCAATGCTTCTGAGAAGTAAATCGAACGCGGGCATTTAAAATGTGCCATGTGCGCGCGACAGAATTCAATCAGGTCAGCTTCCGTTGCCGCTTCGCCGGGTTTCAGCACAACAATTGCGCCCGGTGCTTCGCCCCATTTTTCATCAGGAACCGCGATGCAGGCGGCTTCGAGGACGCTCGGATGTTTATAAAGCATGCCTTCAATCTCAATCGAAGACACGTTTTCGCCGCCGGAAATAATCAGGTCTTTCTTGCGGTCTACGACTTCAATGGTGCCCTCGCTGTCGTGGTTCGCCATGTCGCCCGTGTGAAAATATCCGTCCACAATCACCGCGTCGGTGGCGTCCTGCTGTCGCCAATAGCCTGCCATCACGACGTTGCTGCGCGCGATGATTTCGCCGACGGACTGACCATCGTTCGGCACGTCGTTGCCGTGCTCATCCACGACACGCAATTCCACGCCGAGCATCGGATAGCCCGTGCGCGTTTGCATCCGGTATTTTTCCTCTACAGGCCAATCCTGCATGTGCGGTTTGACTTTGGAAACGGTCAGGAACGGCGCGGTTTCAGTCAGGCCGTAAATCTGAATCACCTGCCAGCCCAAACGTTCCTGCATTCCTTTGATCAACGCCATTGGCGGCGCAGACCCGGCAGTACCAACGCGTGCGTTGCGCGGGAAATTATCAGGCAGGGCGTAACTCATCGGATGATTCAGCGCCAGGTTGATCATCGTCGGCGGCATACAGGCAAACGACATCTTTTCTTTGATTGCCAAATCAAAGAACGCTCCCGGCTCATATTTTTTGACGACAACATGCTTCGCGCCGACGCCTGTCACGGCATACGGCAAGCCCCAGCCATTGCAATGGAACATCGCCAGCGTATGCAGGTAGGTGTCATCGTGCGTGAGGCTAAATTCAACGACCGAATTCATCGCATTCAAATACAAATTGCGATGCGTCAGCATCACGCCTTTCGGACGGCCCGTTGTGCCGGATGTGTAAAGCAACGCCGAAGCTTCGTTCTCGTCAATTTCCGCAGGCGTCGGCGCGTGTGTCGAATGTTCCGCCAGCATCTTTTCGTAATCCTGCCACCCATTCGGCACGTCTGCGATGTTGTCACCTGCGATCAGAAAATGTTGCACACTCGGCAGACTACTGCGAATCTCGTCTATTAAATGCGTCAAGCCTTCTTCGACGATGACGACCTTCGCCTCGCCGTGATTCAGGATGTAGTTGAAATCATCGGGAATCAGCCGGAAGTTCATCGGCATCAAAATCGCACCGATCAACGGCGTGCCGAAAAACGCTTCGAGCATGCGATGGCAGTTTTGCGAAAGCACCGCCACACGGTCGCCTTTTTTGACGCCGAAGTTGCGCATCAAATTTGCCCATTGATTCACGCGATCATTGAATTGGCGATAGGTGAAGCGATGTTCGCCGCAGACCACGGCCTCTGAGTCGCCATAGACGGTCACGGCGCGTTTTAGAAAGTCATATTCATTCAGCGGTACAATCACGGCGTTGTCTCCTGACGTATTAGTTTGGAGTACAAGCTTTAGCTTGGCTTTTACCTACCGCACGCAAACAACCAAGCTGAAGCTTGTACTCCAAACGGCAAACAACCAAGCTGAAGCTTGTACTCCAAACGGTTAACCCACCGCGATGCGATTGATTTGGATTTGTGGTTGGACGTTGGTGTAATTGGCAATGTCGCCCATGATTTCAGCACCGTGCGCCGCCAAACCATTTTGCAGCGCTTCAATGTTTCCAAAAACAAGATACGCAATTGCAATATAGGCGGGCGGTTGATCTGGCCCAAGGCCGCCCAAGCCTTCATCTACTTCGAGCCGCATCATTCCAAGCGGCATCAATCGGTCTATGACCATTGGCGTATGCTTGTTCAGATAGTAATCCATATCGAAATGGCTATCGGCAGTTTTCGGATAAAGAACAGTGACGCGTATCATTGGGTTCTCCTTCGTTTGGTAATGATTGATGTTGACTCTGAAGCAACCGGGAATCGTCGCCGCGCTCATTATACGCAACACAGGCCAATTGACGAGAGTCGGTGCCTGTTGCGGTTGGAATCCAGGAAAATTTGGCCACAGATTGACACCGATTCACACGGATTCTTTTCTGTTTTACTCTGTGCTCATCTGTGTCAATCCGTAGCGAAAACAAACAGAGGATCATATGAAGAATCAAGGCATCAGCTATGTCTGCGGCACCAGCGACAAACCGTTGCTCGGCATCACCATTGGCGATTTGTTCGACAAAACCGTCGCGCAATTTCCCGACAATGAAGCCATCATTTCGCGCCATCAAAATCTGCGTTTGACGTATCGAGCGTTGCAACAGCAAGTCCATCAATGCGCGCGCGGGCTAATAAAATTGGGCTTACAAAAAGGGGAACGTGTCGGCATCTGGTCGCCGAACTGCGCCGAATGGACGATCACGCAATTTGCTACCTGCAAGCTGGGCATCATCCTTGTGAACCTGAATCCGAACTATCGCACGCACGAATTGGAATACGCGCTGAAACAATCTGGATGTCGCGCAGTAATCGTGTCGGCTCCGTTCAAGACCTCAAATTATCCAGCGATGATTGCCGAAGTCTCGCCGCACTTGCCGGATCTGCAATTCATCATCAGCCTCGGTGCAGAACGGTTTCATGACTTTCAGACGTGGGACGAATTACTTGCGCTCGGAAATGATGTGAGTGATGACGAAATCACCGCGCGACAACGCGAATTGCAATTCGATGAGGCGATCAACATTCAATACACCAGCGGCACGACAGGCCGTCCGAAAGGCGCGACGCTCAGCCATCACAACATCCTGAACAACGGCTATTTTGTTGCTCAATTGATGCGCTTCACCAACCAGGATCGTTTGGTGATTCCCGTGCCGCTCTATCATTGCTTCGGGATGGTGATGGCGAATCTGGGTTGTGTGACGCACGGCGCGACGATGATTTATCCAAGCCCGATCTTTGACCCACAGGCAGTGCTGGAAGCGGTGCAGGCTGAACGCGCAACCGCTCTCTACGGCGTGCCGACGATGTTTATTGCCGAACTTTCGCATCCCGATTTCTCCAAATACGATTTGACCAGTTTGCGCACCGGAATTATGGCGGGCGCGCCGTGTCCGATTGAGGTGATGAAGAAAGTAAATTCGCTGATGAACATGCGCGAAGTCGAAATCTGCTACGGCATGACCGAAACCAGCCCGGTCAGTTTTCAAACGCGCGCCGATGCGCCCTTCGACAAACGCGTCAGCACCGTCGGCCAAATCCATCCACACGTCGAAGTCAAAATCATTGATCCGCATACGAACCAAATCGTTCCCCTCGGCGAAAAAGGCGAGCTTTGCACACGCGGCTACAGCGTGATGCTCGGCTATTGGAACAACGAAGACGCCACGCGCACCAGCATTGATGCCGCGCGCTGGATGCACACCGGAGATCTGGCCGTGATGGACGGCGAAGGCTACGTCAACATCGTCGGTCGTATCAAAGACCTGATTATTCGCGGCGGCGAAAACA
>JAFDVL010000069.1 GCA_018268995.1 Acidobacteriota bacterium
AAACTTAATTTACAGTGTATTAAGTATGAGCAAACTTCAGACGGCAATAAATAACGTATGTCATCACGGTGTGAGTGGCCTTACTAACCTCTGGATCAATCTATACGAATATTATGAGCGAGAAGGGGTAGAAGAGATTCATTTCGATCTGTGCTCTGTGGATGATTCTTATGACGAACCGATGCAAATTTCGATAGCTAAGTTCCGTGACAAAGCAATTGAAATAATCCTGACAACATCAGGTCATGGGCTGGCGTATTTCAAAAGCTTTCTGATTACTCTTTCCATCATTGAGAGATATCCAGTTTCACAAGTGTGGGCCGGGTTTACGTCCACTTATAAAATGCGGATTGTTGCCCAATATCAAGGACATGAGTATGCAGTGGAAAAGGAAACCGTAAGCTATAAATGAAAAAAGAGCTGGAATCTTGCGTACAAAAGTAAGCCGAATAGTCATTCCACCGGAGCCTCATTCTTCGGCCCGGTGAACTTCAGTTAGGCTTTCGTGGCCTAGCAACACTACACCCCCGCAGTAACAACACAAGAGGAAACCCCAATGAAACAAATTCTGTACGCTTTTGCCTTTATTACTGTGTTTACGTCGTTCGCTCTCGGTCAGTCAAAGATTGAGCAAGAGATAATAGACTTAGAAAAGAAGATCGAGGCGGCTGAAATGGCTGGTGATATGGCCACCCTAAACAAACTGGTAGATGCCGATGGAATCTATGTTGTGGGCAATCCTTCAAGAGTTCTCTCGAAAGAAGAGTTGGAGCGTAGAAGAGCGGCAAGGAAAGAAGGAAGAATGGGGCGAGAAATCGAAAGTGATGTCGTAACCAAAATCTACGGGAACACGGTGATTAAAACATCAAGCTTTAAGAGGATTGACAAGACAACTGATGGGAAGGAAAGCACGCTTGAGGGTCGACATACAAAGACTTTTGTCAAAATAAACGGGCAGTGGAAGTTAGTTGCTATACATGGCACACCGAAAGTAGAAGTGAAGCGGTAAAGCTAAACAAACCAGCCTATAGTGGTTTTCAGATGGGTGCGACCTCAACTGCACGGCGCGGTACGGTACGAGGAGCGGTAGCGACTTGGTCCAGCGCTGCCGCGACCAAGTCGCTACCGCTCCTCGTACTGTACCGCTGGTCGCACGCACTTGAAAACCGCTATAACATCCATTGCACCGGAATGCCGCAGCCCCCAAAGCAAGGCGGAGGACGAGCAGAAACGCGTGGCCAGTGGGTGCGCCCTTCACTGGTGGCAGGCAGTGGGCGTAACCTGTGAGTCCCACGCGTGAACAGTCGCGAAGGCCGAGCGCGTATTGGTGTCATCCCAAAACCCGCACCGGAGTGTGGTCTCAGCAGTCGGTCTTGATGACAGTGGTGACAAGTCCTTGTGGCTTGATCCCGTGCAGGAGCTTACTTACACACTGAACTGCTGCGCTGCTCGTCGCGTGGGGAAAACTCAAGCAGCTAAGGAGAAACCCCATGAAACGCCGTCCCACGCCAAAGAAACGTACGCGCAAAACAACCCGTCCCACGAACCCCGTCGCTGCCAAAAGCCCGCTGACGCCGTATGATGCACAAGCCGCGGCCATTGATGTGGGGGCAACGAGTCACTGGGTGGCGGTACCACCCGAAGGGCGCAGTAAAAGCGTGCGGGAGTTTGGCGTCTTCACGGCAGACTTGTATGTCATCCCGCCTGGCTCAAGCAGTGCGGCGTCAAACGCGTGGCCTTGGAAAGTACGGGCGTGTACTGGATTCCACTCTTTGAAGTGCTGGAAGAACGCGGCTTCGAGGTGCGCCTGGTGGATGCGCGCAAGGCGAAGAATGTGAGTGGCCGCAAAAGCGATCTGCTCGTTTGCCAATGGCTGCGGCAACTGCACAGTTATGGCTTGCTGGCCGGGGCGTTTCGTCCCGCAGTGGAAATGCTGCCGCTACTGGCCTACTTGCGGCAACGGCAGATGCTGGTCCTATACGCTGCACGGCAGTGCCAGAAATCCTGGCTGATTTCCTGTACCTCACCGAAGACGAAATACGAGCGTGCCTCAGCTATGCGGCAGATCGTGAAAAAAGTCAGTTGGTGGTGCTGGCGTGAAGTTGCTCTTTGACCATAATCTATCGCTGCGGTTGGTGTCTCGGCTCAGCGACTTGTTTCCTGATTCTTCACACGTTTATTGGTTGGGGCTAGATCAAGTAGATGATCGAACGGTACGCGAATATGCGCTTCAGCAGGATTTCATTATTGTCACGAAAGATGCCGATTACAGTGAATTGTGTTGGTGGTGGGGCTTTCCTCATTATGTTTTTCTGATCCCAAATACACATAATAACTATTGCTCAAGAAGGTCCCAGCCCAAACGAGTTGGGCAGATGGTGAAGCTGGTTGTCCAGATTCCTCAAGAAAAATCGCTTACCAAGAGGGTTCGGACGGCATCTGAAAACTAAAACGAAAAAGTCCCCCCTACAAAAACGTACGACGCAGAAAATACCTTGTCACGTTGAGAACCATTACGTCCGGGTAAAAAGAAACATCATGTCAAAACATCGGATCTATACAACGAGTGTCGCAAGTGTTTATCCTCATTATCTTGCCAAGGCTGAGAAAAAGGGACGGACAAAAGCCGAAGTGGATGAAATTATTCGTTGGCTTACAGGCTATAGCCAGGATGAGCTTGAAGAACAACTGAGGAACAAAACTGACTTCGAAACGTTCATTTCGAAAGCCCCAGGGCTGAATCCTTCACGCGCTTTAGTCAAGGGGGTGATTTGCGGTGTCCGCATCGAAGAGATCGAAGAACCAACGATGCGGGAAATTCGCTATCTGGATAAATTAATTGATGAGTTGGCGAAGGGAAAAACAATGGACAAGATTTTGCGGAAGCAATAGGACTTGTGTTGGCAAATCGTGCTGGGTCAAAATGCAGTCCCCTTAATTCAAACGGGGCTGATAGCCAGGACGTTGTGGAGTCGTATCGGTCGCCAGGAAGATCAACAAACAAAAGGGTTCCCAGGCGCCGGCCCCAAGATACAGAATGCCAACGGCACCGACTGGATCAAAACAGACAAGAAAATCATGATTACACGTTATTCTGAACAAAAGCGCTTTCACGGAGTTATTAACCTTTCGATTCTCTTGCGCCAGATCAGTCTGGTGGGCGCGCTGTTGCTGATAGTCTCTACGGCTCACGGCCAAGACATCGCCTGGCCACAGTTTCGCGGGCCGGATGCAAATCCAGTAGGAAAGCATGCGCGGCTGGCCGAACGCTGGTCGAAGACTGAGAACGTCGAATGGGCACAGGCCATTCCCGGACGCGGTTGGTCGTCGCCCATCGTGACGGGCAACAAGGTTTTCGTGACCACAGTTACGACGGAAGGCAAATCAAAACCGCCGCAAATTGGGACGGAATACAGCAATGAATACGTCGCGGAGCTGCAAAAACAGGGGCTTTCGATGGATAAGGTGATTGAGCGCGTGACGGAGCGAGACATTGAATTACCGAATGAAGTGAAGCTGCATTACTTCCTCTATTGCCTGAACCTGAAGAGTGGCAAAGTCGAATGGCAGAAGGAATTTTACACAGGGCAACCGCCAGGCGGGCGTCATCGCAAAAACAGCTTTTCGTCGGAAAGCCCTGTGACCGATGGAAAACTCGTTTACGTGTACGTCGCGAATCTGGGGGTATGGGCGTTTGATCTGAAAGGCAAGCCTGTCTGGTCAACATCACTTGAAGCCAATCCTGTCTATCTTGACTTCGGCACAGGGAGTTCGCCTGCACTGGTCAACAACCTGCTGGTGATTGTGAACGACAATGAAAAACAGCAGTTCATCGCGGCGTATGACAAGCAGACAGGAAAACAGGTCTGGCGCACAAATCGAGAAATCGGGCCGAAAGGGCGGCGATCAGGCTGGGCGACACCTTTTGTTTGGCGACATGCGCTGCGGACAGAGATAGTAGCCGTAGGCCCAGAGGTAGTTGTAAGTTACGACTTGGGAGGACAGGAGCTGTGGCGCATGTCAGGAATGTCAGCCGTGCCCATTCCGATGCCGTTTGCGTATGACGGCTTGCTGTACATAGACGGTGGGCGTGGAGCGATGCTCATTGCATTACGTCCCGGCGCGAAGGGAGACATCTCACTCAAAAAAGACGAAACATCCAATGAGTTCGTCGCGTGGTCACAGGCGCGCGCCGGAACATATTTACCATCACCTGTGGCATACGAAGGCGGCATCTACGCGCTGACCGAAACGGGCATTCTGAGCCGCTTTGACGCTAAAACTGGAAAGCTGACCTACAAAACACGAATTGACCCGGCGGCGACAGCATTCACGACTTCACCGTGGGCATACAATGGCAAGTTGTTCTGTTTGAGCGAAGAGGGCCAAACCTTCGTCATCGCGGCAGGCGAGACGTTCAAGCTCTTGCATGTGAATGAGCTGAACGATATGGCACAGGCATCGCCCGCCATTGTAGGTGAGCGATTGTTGTTACGAACAGAACAGCATTTGTATTCGATCCGTCGCAAAAGTTGAATGAGGCCCGCGTGCAAGATTGAAATCCCTCTGATTCGCCTGGATTCCGGCAAATTGAAGCGTACAGCAGCTTGCCCGAACAATCAGAATTAGGCTGATTGTCATTTTCTGGCAGGCACACAAACGCGCTTTTTTGCCCCCTCTCTTCTACCAGGCAAGGCACCTGACACCGTCCAATTGAGAAATGAGTGCTAAATCTTGCGTTGCCTTTTTCTTCAGATGAGCTAATAAAACTTGCAGATCAGTGGTTCGCCGCCCCTCAGTTGCCTTTAACAAATGCGCGGTAGCTGTTCGCCAATCATCATATCCACGACGCGCGTGCCGCCGATACCAGTTTTAGCGACAACCATGTTGGGATGTTGAGCGGTAACTTCGCCAATGATTGTCGCGCGTTCGCCAAATTTTTGGGTTTGCAGTTTGGCTAAGATTTCATCAGCAAATTCGCGTGGCACGATGGCGAGTAATTTTCCTTCATTTGCTACATACAAAGGGTCAAGCCCAAGCAATTCGCAGGCGGAGCGCACGGCAGAGGGAATCGGCAATTTATTTTCAGAGAGCACAATACCGACACCGGAAGCTTTGGCAATTTCGTTGAGCGCGGAAGCCACGCCACCGCGTGTGGGATCGCGCAGGATGTGAATGTCTTTGGTAACATCCAGCATTGCCGCGACCAAACCATTCAGCGGAGCACAATCGGTTTCGATCACCGTTTCAAATTCCAAGCCTTCGCGCACGCTCATAATCGCTGTACCGTGCAACCCGATTTCGCCGCTAACGATCACGACATCGCCGGGACGCGCCTGATGCGGAGCAATATTCACGCCCACCGGAATGACGCCAATGCCGCTGGTGTTGATGTACACGCCATCGCCGTGACCTTTGTTGACGACTTTGGTGTCACCAGTAACCAACGTAACGCCCGCAGCTTTGGCCGCCGCGCCCATCGTGTTCGCAATTCTACCAAGCGCGTCCATCGCCAAACCTTCTTCCAGAATAAACCCAGCGCTCAAAAACAGTGGCTGCGCGCCGCTCATCGCCACGTCGTTGACCGTGCCGTTGATGGCCAAATCGCCGATGTTTCCGCCGGGGAAAAATAAGGGCTTTACGACAAACGAATCCGTAGAAAAGGCAAGACGCGCACCGTCAGTCATCGCGCCGTTCAGGTCAAGCACCGCCGAGTCCGCTAATTTCACCAGTGTGTTGTTGGCAAACGCAGGCAGAAAAATGTTCTCAACCAACTCTGCCGAAAGCTTGCCGCCGCCGCCATGCCCCATCACAACATTCGGCTGATCGCGCAACGGCAACGGGCACGTCCAATTACTGAAATCAATTTTTTGCGACATAGGGTTTAGGATTTGGGAGATAGGATTTAGGTGTATTGACAACTTAGGTTAGAAGCCTATGCAAAGCAACAAACAAGATGTTTGTTGTACATTGGCTCCGAAGAGGTAGCGCAAACATCCTGTTTGCGCCTCCAACTTAACTTGTCAATACATTTAGGATTTAGTTGTTATTCGCTCCGTCGCGCCTTCTTTCCCTCGCGCTTTCTTTCCTCACGCGGCGGTCAATTGCACGAAGCGCCCGTAATTATAGTATGCCGCGCACGCGCCTTCGCTGGAAACCATCGTTGCGCCGAGCGGTGAACGTGGCGTGCATTCTTTGCCGAACGCACCGCATTGATGTGGTTTGATAATGCCTTGCAACACTTCGCCACTGCGGCAAAGCGGAGATTCAATGGTACGAATATCGCTCACATCGAATTTATATTCCGCATCGAACGCCCGATATTTTTCAGCGATGCTCCAACCACTGTTTGGAATCACGCCAATGCCACGCCACGCGCGATCTGTCGTAGCGAACACATCGGCCAACATTGCCTGCGCAGCTTTGTTGCCGTCGAACGTCACCACGCGTTCGTAAGCGTTTTCGACTTCGGCGCGGCCTGCTTCCAATTGCTTGACGACGCGCAAAATCCCATTCAAAACATCCAGCGGCTCAAAACCTGTCACAACAATCGGCACGTGATATTTTTCGGCGAGCGGCGGATATTCGGACAATCCCATCACGGAACAAACGTGTCCAGCGGCAAGAAAGCCCTGCACGCGATTCGTCGGCGATTCCATAATCGCCGCGATGGCGGGTGGCACAAGCACGTGCGAAACCAGCATCGAGAAATTCTTCAGCCCTTGCTGTTGTGCTTGAAACACCGCCATCGCGTTCGCAGGCGCAGTCGTTTCAAAGCCTACGCCAAAAAACACAACTTCGCGCTCAGGGTTTTCGCGTGCGAGTTTGACGGCATCGAGCGGCGAATACACGATGCGCACGTCACCGCCTTCGCTTTTGACGCGGAACAAATCTTTGCTGCTGCCGGGCACGCGCAACATATCGCCGAACGAACAGAAAATCACGTTTGGCATGGCGGCAATCGCCAACGCTTTATCAATGATTTCGAGCGGCGTCACACACACCGGGCAACCGGGGCCGTGAATCAATTCGATTTTGTCGGGCAACAATTGATCTATGCCGTTGCGAATGATCGAATGCGTTTGCCCGCCGCACACTTCCATAATTGTCCACGGACGCATCACGCTGTGGCGAATTTCGTTTAGCAATTTTTCGGCGAGTTCAGGATCGCGGAATTCTTGTAGGTATTTCATCGTTAGACTCCCAGTCAGGTTTGGCAGACGGGCATTAGTTGAGGCTCCGGGCCTTCGCCAATTTCCTCTTCCAAAATTCCCATGTCACGAAATGTTTGCAGCGTTTCCAGCGCAGATTTCTCATCCAGCTTTTGAATCGCAAAGCCTACGTGAACGATGGTGTAATCGCCGACTTGAATGTCCGGCAAATACGCCAGACAAATTTCTTTTTTGATGCCGTCGAAATCTACTTTGCCCATGCGCGTGGCATTGGCTTCGTAAATCTCAATCACTTTTCCGGGAACTGCCAAACACATAACACTACCTCAATTTTCGCTGCTTAGTTTTCCTGCAATTACCGCTTGCCCCAGCGCCAGTCCGCCATCATTAGGCGGCACCAGTTTGTGCGTAAAAACGGTAAAATGCTCTGCCAATAATTTTGCTTTTGCGGTTTGCAATAAAGTCACGTTTTGAAACACGCCGCCGCTTAATGCGACTTGCTGCAAATTGAATTTCGCGCGGAAGTGCAGCGCCACATCGCAAATCAGATTCGCGACTGCGTTGTGAAATTTTGCCGCAATCGTCGGAACAGGAACTTGCGCTTGCACATCGGCGACGACGGCACGTAACAGCGCCGCAAAATCAATTTGCAGCGGCTCGCCCTCACACAACGCAAATGTGTACGCATCGGCCACACGCGTATCCATCATCGCTTCAAATTCAATCGCCGCCTGCGCTTCATACGTGACAGTTTGGCGCACGCCAGCAAGTGCCGCGACGGCGTCAAACAAGCGCCCCATACTGCTGGTCTGTGCCGTGTTCAGATTTTTTTCGAGCTGTTGTTGCAGGATTTTCCGCTCGTTCGCGGGACACGCGGCAACACTCGGCAACACTTCATCCCAAGCGATTCCCGCCTGCCACAAATATGCGAGCGCCGTGCGATACGGGCGCTTGATCGAGGCGTCGCCGCCGGGCAATGGCGCGTATCGCAAGTGGGCGACACGCTGAAATGTCGAGTAATCGGCCAGCAACACTTCCCCGCCCCAGATCGCGCCATCGGTGCCATAGCCCGTGCCGTCAAAACTAAAGCCTATCACCAGCGCATCGCCATTCCACTGATTTTCCGCAAGCACTGCCGCGATGTGCGCGTGATGATGTTGCACACCGATCAGTTGGCGCGCGCCCCGATGATTGTGTGCCCATTGCGAAGAGAGATAGCGCGGATGATTGTCTGCCGCAATGATCTCAGGCGTGACGCGAAAGATGGCCTGCATTTGCTGCAACGATTTCTCGAAGGCTTGCAGCGTTTCCAGATTTTCCATATCGCCGAGATGCTGGCTCATAAAGGCGTAATCATCTTTGACTAGGCAAAACGTGCTTTTCAGTTCGCCACCAACGGCAAGCACAGACGGCAACGAAAACGGCAAGCGCACAGGAAACGGTGCGTAGCCACGCGAACGGCGAATCGGCAATTCGTGGCCTTCAAAAACGCGCAGCACCGAATCATCGCATTGCACGTGGATGTCACGATTGTGCAGCAAAAACGCATCGGCGAGCGTGGCGAGATTTTGTAACGCCTCATCATTGTCTTTGATGATCGGCTCGTTGGAGTAATTGCCCGAAGTCATCACCAACGCATCCAGTTTACTATCAAGTAACAAATAATGCAGCGGCGAGTAAGGCAACATCACGCCCAAATATTCATTGCCTGGCGCGATCAATGCCGATAGGTTGCTCGGCTTTTTTTTCAATAAAACAATCGGGCGTTCTTTGCTCGTGAGCAACAATTTTTCCGCTTCGTCAATTTCGACAAAGCGCAGAGCCGTTTCCACATCACGCACCATCACGGCGAATGGTTTGTCTACGCGACCTTTGCGTTCGCGTAATGTTTGCAGCGCAGAATCGTTGTATGCATCACACGCCAGATGAAAGCCGCCGATGCCTTTGATGGCGACGATGTTTCCGGCGCATAACGATGCCTGCGTTTGCGCGATAGGGTTTTTCTGTTCGGCTTCCGCTCCGACAAATTGCACTTGTGGCCCGCATTCTGCGCACGCATTCGGTTGCGCGTGAAAGCGGCGATTCGTCGGATCATCGTATTCGCGCAGGCATTCGGCGCACATTTGAAATCCCGCCATCGTCGTTTGCGGGCGGTCGTATGGAATGTCTTTGGTGATTGTGAAGCGCGGGCCGCAATTGGTGCAGTTGATGAACGGATAACGATAGCGCCGATTCGTCGGATCAAACAATTCACGCAAGCAGTCTTCGCACACGCAAATGTCAGGCGAAATCAGTGTGTTGGCATTCGCTTCGGTTTTGCTCGCCACGATGACGAAATCTTTGTCATTGCGCGGCGCAATGGCTTCAGCCTTGATCGAAAGGATGTGCGAAAGCGGCGGCGGGTTTTCTTTTAGTGCCTGCTGAAATCGTTGCAAATGCTTGGGCGTGCCTTCGACTTCAATAAACACGCCGTTGCTGTCATTACCCACCAAGCCGGTCAATTCGCACGCGCGTGCCAGATTAAAAACAAATGGGCGGAACCCCACGCCTTGCACTACGCCACGCACGCGCAGCCGCAAGCGTTGTTTGGACGATTCCGATGTTTCAGCCATTGCGAGCATGTGTTGTTTGTACGACAGGCGGCCCGCCTGTCGAGAACGCCGACCGTCAAATTACTTTTCGCAAGAATGACAGGCAGGCTGCCTGTCGTCCACGTTCCAAATCATCACTCGATTGTTGCCAGAATCCGCGATGGCGAGTTTGCCTTTGTGCAGTGTGATTCCGTACGGCCAGCACAGCGTGTCGCGGTCAACCATCTTCCAGCGGTTTTCGCCATTGCTATGGAAATCTGTTTGTCCGATGACTGCATCCGCCGCAATGAATTGTCCCGCTTTTGGCAGCGAATTCCAAATCAGCACGCGATTATTTGCCGTGTCCGCCACCGCCAGTGTGTTGTCTTCCAATGCAATTGCGTACGGAAACCGCAAGCGATCTGCGCCTTGCGGGATGTATGGGACTTCCTGGCCTTGCGAAAAATCCGGCTGCCCCAAAACGATGTTCGCGGCGCTATCGCTTTCCGACACGGGCGACCAGCCGAGCACGCGATGATTGCCCGCATCGGCGACGTACAAAACGTCTGCATTGCCTGCGATGTCGTGCGGCCAGCGAAAGCTGTTGGCACTGATCGCGGCTCCACGATTCTCTAGGTTTTCGGTCGGGGAGTTCTGCCCCAAAATCAAATCCGCCGCGCGATCCGCTTCCGGCAAGCCGCGCCAGCCAAGCACGCGGCGATTGCCCGTGTCCGCAACGTAAAACCAGCCGTTGATGAACGCCATCCCATACGGCCAGTACAACGAATTCGCGCTGACTGCACCGCCGCGATTTTCCGTAACGTCGGCAAAAGTTCGCTGCCCAATCACATAATCTGCTGGCTGAGCGGAACGCGAGGGAATTTCATTCCACACCAAAATGCGATGATGCCACGCATCAGCAACGAACAACTTCCCTTCGTACACGCCCACGCCTGTTGGCAAATGCAGGCCTTGCGCAAAATCCTGCCCGCCTGCATTTGGGCCTTCCGAAGTGAAATCTGGTTGCCCCAACACAATATCCGCAGGCGTCGCATCAGTTTCAGGGATACCACGCCAGATCAGCACTCGATGATTGCCGGAATCCGCTACGATCAAATAATCGTCATTCAGAAACACGCCGCGCGGCGCGTACAATTGCGAAGCGGTCGGATGCGCCGCAGGCAACGCCAGACCGAATTCTGAATACGCACCAAGCCACACGAGCGGTCGCGCAGTCGTTTCCACTTGCGGCGCAGGGGCAAAAGCATATTCGCGTGTGCTGATGATAATTTTTTCCATGTTAGTTCGGGCGTACCCAAATGTGACCATCTTCGATTCGTAAAGGGAAACTTTCTAATTGCGCTTGTGGTGCGCTGAAGCATTCGCCTGTTACTGCATCAAATTTGAATCCGTGCCACGGGCAAGTTAATTCGCACGATTCTGCATCCAGCATTCCGCCATCCAGCGGCATGCCCTGATGCGGGCAAGCGTTGCGATAGGCGTTCAGACGGTTATCAACATTGATGATTAAAATGCTGGTGTCTTCTGTGTCGAAACGCATTTTCTTTCCGGCAGGGATTTCAGCTACCGCAGGCCCTTTGACCCAGCTCGTATTTTTTGCAGAAGTAAGCGATTCGATTTGGATTAAATTTGGTGAAGGTTCATTGGGCAAAACTTCGACGGCTTGAATTTCGGGGATGTTGTGCTTGATGGCTTCCTCTACGCCATCGCGCAGCGTCACAGCAGATTGAGAACAACCGTTACACGCGCCGTGCATGCGTACAAATGCGGTTGCGCCTTCGACGCGTACAAATTCAACATCGCCGCCGTGCGATTGCATATAGGGCCTGACGGCATCCATCACGCGGTTGATGCGCGTGGATAAATCCGGTTTCACAATGCCATGCAGTTGCAGCATTGCATACACGCTGGGGTCGTCTACCAGATCGAACAACAATTCTTTACCGCGCGGATCGGCCTTGAGCTTTTGCACAATTTTCGTGAGGGCGAATTTGTGAAAGGCTTCGATGGCATGCTTCAAATCTAACGCTTTCGTTTTGACATGCCCATCAATCGTGTTCACGACAGACAACGCTTCATCCACTTTTTGCGCGAGCGATTCAAACGTTTCTTCGGTTGCGGGTGCGACGGTAGCTTGCATAAATATTCATGATGAACCACGGGGAGCACGGAGTTTTTTAGACAGGATTGACGGGATTTTCTGCAAGATTTACAAAATCAAGCCTGTGAATCTTGTCATAAATCTTGTTCATGCTGTCTTGCTTTTTCCCCGTGCCCTCCGTGCTCCCCGTGGTTCATGCCTTCCCTGATCTATGACCGATAAGCGGCGGTTTGTTCCAGCACTTCTGCGAGTTTTTGTTGCAGCAAATCTGCGAACGCGCGCACGGATAATTGCTGTAATACCTGTTCAATTTTCCCGCCCGTAAAATCAGGCACAGAGCGTTTTTCGAGTGCATTCAAAATGAAACACGCGCCTGCCGTGTTGTTGAGCAGGAAATCTTCAAATAATGCAATCACAAATTCGTCCAGCCAGATGCCTTCGCCTTGCGGATCAGCGCGTAATTTTTCGAGTGCGTTCGCTGCGCCTTCGTTGCGCTGTGTAACGCGTTCGCTGAATCGTTCTGCCGCCGTCATCAACAAAAAATCAAATTGCTGGCGTTGATAAATTTCCATAGAAACTTTTACGAAGCCGCGCTGGCGGTTTGTTGTTGCTCCGAAATTTCTGCCAACACTTCATCAATTGAAGCTGCCGCGTCTGCTTCATTTTGTGCAGCAAAAATTGCGCGCGCCTCTTCGAGCTTTGGTACGGCGTGTTTGAAAATTCCCAGGTGTGCGAGCGCGTTGCCTTGATTTGCCAGCAACCGCGCCAAGCCAAGCGCATCACCTGATGCTTTTCTAATTGGCAACAATTCTTCGTAAATTTTAACGGCCTCTGAGAGATTTTCTTCGGGGTGCGAAGTCGGCAAATATTGCAATGCGTTCGCCAAATTTAATTGCACGCTCGCCCACTGTTCAGGATGCGATTCTTGCGTATACACCTTCAACACTTCGCGCAAAGCTTGCACAGCTATCGCCAGTCGCAATTGATCGCTGGCTTCTGTCATTGGCACGGACAAATACGAAAGTGCCAAATTATTTTGCGCGAGCGCGTATTGTTCGGGATGTGATTCGCGTCCGAAAAATTTCAAGGCTTCCTGATAACAACGCGCGGCTTCCAGCAATGCACCACGTTGCCCCTGACTCATTTCCTGATACGCAATGCCTAAATTCAGTGCGATGGACGCGCGGGCAGGTTGCAAATCGGATAACGAAAGTAATTGCAACGCCTGACGGTAAAGTTGAATGACTGGCGGATTTGCACCGTACAGTTGATGTTGCAATTCAGCGAGTGAACCCATCAATTGTGCGGTCAACATTGGCGATACATTGCGTGCGGCATTAATCGCTTCCTGCAAAATTTCTAATGCTTTTTCAGCCTCGCCATTTTCGATGCAATGCGAAGCTGCCGTCATTTGCACGAACGCAAGCAATTCTCCGTCCAAATTTGCGGCGACAGGCGGCGCGGAAATGTAATTCAATGTGTACGCTACGAGATCAAGCAGCGGCAAAATTTCGGCGGGCAATTCGTTGCGCAGTTGCTGATATTTTTCCGGCGAAGATTGCACCACAAACGCATTAAATTTGGCTTCCGGTGAATTCTCGTTTGCTAATAAATTCGCAGCTTGCGTTAATTCGCCGCGTATCGCTACGTCATAAAATTGCCAATTTAGCGGCGGCGTCAAAGCTGGAATTTTGCCTTGCATCAACTGTGCGTGATACGCCACAGCGTCTTCGACATTGCACGCAGGCAACAACAGAAAGTTTTGCGGGAGCGAAAAAATGCCTATTGGTTGCGGTCTGAATAATGAACTCATAAGGTGATTCAATGTACGACAGGCATCTTGCCTGTCNNGACAGGCAAGATGCCTGTCGTACACTTTTATTTTTTTTCGCGCGATGCGCCGCGCCGAATATATTGGGCGGCAATTTCTGCCAATCGTTTTTTGGAATACGCCTGAATGCGGTGGCGCACGGTGCGATCAGGGAAAACGATTTCGAGATAAACGACCCATTGCCCGCGCTCTTCGACAATTTCAGTTAAGAGCATTAACGCTTCATCGCCAATATTTTCAGGCAAATCAGACATCGTTAGCTTTCACCGGCACGCAGCGCAATGCGTAGCGCGTGTTGTTCAGCATCCCAAAAGGCGGCGTAATTTCCGGCTTTCACATCCGGCGGCAAAACTTCCCAAACCAATACACTGCGGTCGCCGCGTAAATTTCGCTGCTTCAGCAACAAACCGCCCGCATTCGCCGAACGCAGCGGCAACATCCATAATTCAGGATCACGATTGAATGCGACGGCTACATCTTCGGGAAAATATTTTGTTGCAAGCGGAGCCGCCAACAACAAATATCCTTGTTCAGTCAGCTCCACACACAGCGAGTTCATGATTTTCTTCCTGCGAATTTTCTTGCGCCAAATCATCCAGCAACAGGCGCGCTAATTTTTCCATTGCGGCACGAACACTGGGCGACAAATCCGCGCCGAACCCAATATTTTCGGCCTCAATTAAATACACCGTGATATCGCGCGGGTATTCGTCCTTTAATAACCAACGCGCAAACGCGAGCGCGTGATCCCAGCGAAAAGCATGCAAATGAATGCCTGTAAGCGGCGGCAGATTTTCCAACTCCGCGCCAGGCACTTTAAAAATTGCGCCGGGGTCTGACCCCGATTGACAAGCATCCACCAAAATCACCTTGTCAGCCCCGCGCATCTGAAAGGCTACGTCCATCCCGCCCGTGCCGCCGTCAGCACAGCGCACACCTTCGGGCAATCCGATTTCCCACAAACGGCGAATCAGAATTGGCCCCACGCCATCGTCACCTCGTAAAAGATTTCCGCAGCCGATGATTAGAATCATAAGTAGGGAGTAGACGGTAGTCGGTAGTCGGTAGACGGTAGAAAGAAAGTTTTTCTACCGTCTACTGCCTACCGTCTACCGTCTACTTTCAATTAACAAACATCCCCGATGCGAAACCGCGACAACTCTTTGCCTGTCTTCGCATCGTAGGCGTGTACCGTACAAACAAGGCATGAATCGTAGCTGCGCGCTACGTGACCGAGTTCGACGGGGTCAGTGGGATCGACAATCGTTGCCCCCATAAACGCTTGTTCCATCGGGCCATTGACGTTCGCACTATCGCGCGGACCAATGTTCCAGGCGGTCGGCGTGATGACTTGATAATTTTCAATCTTGCCATCTTTGATACGAATCCAATCAGACAATGCGCCGCGTGCGGCTTCAGTTGACCCAAAGCCCATGCCTTCAGCGTGCTCGACAGGCTTGACGTAAAACTTGTCGTGCAGGTCGAGTTCATCCAGCCATTTGCGGGCGAGTTTGTAATACTTGCAGGCTTCATGCATACGCGCCATCACGCGGGTGAAAACGCTTGCGCCTTTGGTCGTGATGATTTGATTGAAAAGCGAATCGCTATCTTGCCAGCTTTCGGCGTTCGGTTTGCCAGCCATCACTTGCCGCGCGAGCGGGCCGACTTCTAAAGGAATATGGCCTTTGCCCGGCACGTCGTAACGCGGTGCTTTTGCCCACGTGTATTTGCCCTGCTTCGCGCCTTCCATCGGATCAATCGGAATCGTTTCACCCTCAAACGGATGCAACGGCTTATCGCCTTTGTAAAACGAATGCGTCACGTCTTCGCGCACGCGGGCTTGATCGAAATCATGATAAGTTGCGCCGTCGTAAATTCCTGACCGATTAATGAGCGCGGCGTTGCGCCCGTCAATCGTGGGTTTGGAATATTTTTCAGGATTGAAATATGTGCCCGTAGCGAGGAACGCGCCTGGCCCTTGACCGAATTTGTCGAGACCGATTTCCAGCGCGTGGCGAATGAAAAATCCGCAATCGCTGTTGCGCTGGCTTTCGTTTTCTTCGACCCACGCCAGCATGTCATCCCACGTTTTGATTTCCATCCAACGCTCAATCGAACAACCAAGCCAACGCTTTTCGAGCCATTCATCTTTCCAATATTCCAGAATCGCAATCGAACGCGTAACGTCGCTGAGCGTTGGGCCGCACATCACGCCGCCGGGGATCATGAAACTGGAATGCGGCCATTGACCGCCGAAAATTGCGTAGACTTCCACAGGTTTGTTGGATGTCGTCACGCCGTGTTCATAGCTGGTTCCAACGAACGGAGCGAAACGGCGCACGGCTTCGTCGTACATGGAAGATTTCGCGTAGTTCTTGTGAATCAAATCAATCGCAAACAACGCATAAAACCAACGCGGAATGCTCTGCAACGTTTCGCAAGCCTGCGCAATGTTGCGGACTAAAGTTGCGTTGTGCGGCACTTCTGTTTTCCACGCCGTATCAAGCGCGTAAACCGATTTGTATAAGTGGCTGCCGCCGCAAATGCCGCAAATGCGCGGCGTGACGATCAAGCCTGCCTGCGGGTCTTTCCCTTTCAGAATAATTTCAAAGCCACGAAACATGGCGGCTTGCGTCCACGCTTCTGTGACTACGCCGTTGTCTACTTTAACGCGCACATCCAAATCGCCTTCGACACGTCCGAGCGGACTGATGTGCAGGTCTAATGCAGTTCCGGCTGGTGTAGCTGTTACCGTAGCCATAAATATTTTTCTCCTTCGAGCAAATGTATGACAGGCGTCTCGCCTGTCCGGCATTTTTACGGGTCAGAAACATCAACAGGCGAGGACGCCTGTCGTACATTTAGACCACAAACATATCTTCTTTCGACCATTGCGGTGCAGCGACGCGCGCGGCTGCGGCGTGTGCCATATAGGTCAAATGATCTACGCCTTCGGGCACTTCTTTCGGAATGACGCCGCTGACTTTTTGCGTCTTGAAAACTGTGCCCGGGGCAAGATCGAAGAATGGAAATTCCGGTTCGGTGCAACCAGTACAAGGCATTCCCGCGCGGGTTTTCGACGATTGCCGATTCCACAAAATACGGTTGCACGGCGAATGCGTCATCGGGCCGCGACATCCCATTTCATAGAACAAGCAACCTTTGCGTGTGCCTTGTCCGAATTCCATTGTGGATTGTTTGTACTCGAAATATTGCACGCGCGTGCAACCTGTTTGCGTGAAGGTTTTGAAAAATGTAGCCGGGCGTTGCAAATCATCCAAAGCAAGATCGCCTGCGCGTCCGCTGGCGACAGCGACAAGCACTTGTGTGACCCAATCGGGATGAATCGGGCAGCCCGGAATGTTGATAACTGGCAAGCCCATTTGCGAGCGGAAATCAGAACCGAGATAACCGCCCTTGTTACGTTTCAGAAATTGTAATCCAGTAGAATCGCTGGGATTTGGCGCAGTCGCAGGAATGCCGCCCCAGCATGCGCAATCGCCGAGAGCGACTACGATTTGTGCTTTTGCGGCAAGCTCTGTCACCCAATCTTTCATTGGGCGATCTGCAAACATATCGAAGCGGCCTGTGCCGTTCGGTGCCTGAATCACAGTTCCTTCAAAAACAAATATATCCAGTGGACGCGCGCCGCTCGTGCAGTCACGCAGGATTTTTTGCACCTGGTCGCCGAGTTCCAGCCCGAGCGAAGGATGCCATAAAACCTCAATGCCAAAATCCGTGACCAAGTCTACTGCGCTCGGTTCTTCGGCATTGAGAAAGGACATCGTGTTCCCGCTACAGGCTCCGCCTTGTAACCATAAAAGTGATGCCATTGAATTGTCCTCCTAATTAGCGCTAATTCAGAGTTGACGAATTTGCCGACGACCGCAGCGAGAGGGTATGATGCCCAAACGCTGTTGCCGTCAACGGTGATATGCGTAAAGCGACGGGCGAGATTGAGGTTTTCAGTGCTGCGATCTCGCCCGTTTTTATGCGTTAGTAGATTGAGAACTTTGTGCGGCGGCGGCGCGCTCCGCTTTGTCTTTTTCGCTTTTCAGAAACGCGAGCCACGCGTCTATTCCCGCGCCAGATTTTGATGAAACTTCCAAAATCGGAATGCCGGGGCGCACCGATTGAATGCTTGCATAGGCGGCGTCTTTATCGAATTCGACCGCTTCGGCTAAATCCATTTTCGTAATGATTGCCACGTCTGCGCTGTTGAAAATCGTCGGATATTTCAGTGGCTTGTCTTCGCCTTCAGTCACAGACAACAATACGGCGCGAAAGTTTTCGCCTAAATCGTAACTTGATGGACAAACGAGATTGCCCACGTTTTCGATGAACAAATAATCCAGTTCTGCCAAATTCCAATCGGACAAATTATTCGCAATCATTTCGGCTTCGAGATGGCAAATGCCTGCGGTTTGAATTTGCTTCACAGGTGCGCCAGAACGAGCTAAACGCATCGCATCATTTTCTGTCGCCAAATCTCCAACCAACGCCGCTACGCGAAAATCCTGATTTAATCGGCGCAAGGTTTCTTCTAAAAATGCCGTTTTGCCGGAGCCGGGACTGGAAACCAAATCCACGACACACACGTTCGCCGCCTGAAATTGCGCCCGCAGATTGCGCGCAAGCTGATCATTTTTCTTTAGAATATTGTGGCGAATTTCAAGAATGCGTGGCTGTTGCATTGGTCACTTCCTGTTCATTTTCGTCATCAATTTCCAGCGATGTCAGTTCCAACTCTTTGCCTTGAATTAATGTAGGGGTTGGCGTGTTGCAAACCGGACAACGGAAAATTTGGACGCTCGGTAATTCGACATTTTCATTGCACGTTGGACAATACGCGATGACGTTAAGCTCTTCGATATTTAATTTTGCGCCTTCCAGCAACGTTTCCTGCGCGGCGATGTCAAAGCTGAATAGCAACGCATCTTTGACTACGCCGGACAATTTGCCGAGGCGTAAATTCACAGCTTTAACTTTTGTTACGCCTGCATTGCGTGCCGCTTCTTCAGCGGATTCGACAATGCTGTACGCTATCGAAAGCTCATGCATGTTTCGCCATCATCTTTCCAAAGCTGCGGCTTAACTCCATCAAAAATCCCATCCCGCGCTGCACGTCAGGGTCTTTCATCGCGCCGATTAAGCCGAACAACGATACCTGTTGCGGGTTCTTGCGGAAACGCTCTTGCGCTTCAACGACGGTCACGCCGACTTCGCCAAGGAATTTGACCGTGCGCGGCTCAAACATACCGCCGTGCAGGAACGTCTCGAACTCTTCGGAGTCGGTGACTTCTGCCACTTTATTTCCAGCGCGGAGCAGGACAGGCAAACGTCGGAACAGTTCGGGCAATTGCTTGGTGATCGCCGTGAATTCCGCCGCTGAAATCGGCAGATTGAGGTTCGGATTGATCTCTTTCAGCGTCGTAGACAGATTATCCGCCAGCACATCGCCGCGTCGAATCACGCCATCCAATCCATTCAGCAACAAGGCCATCAACGGCGCGTGTTGTGCGATTTGTCCAAGCGCCTCCAGCGTGTTTGGCTGATTCACTTTGTTGACGACTTGCAGCAACGCTGTCAGCTTTTCTCGGTCGAGCAATTCGTCAAATTCTTTCGAGTCCGAAATCGCGCCGACTTTCGCGCCCGCTTTCATCAATCCCGGCAGGCTTTGTAGCACTTGCGGAACCTGCGCGGTGATGCCTGCCAAATCCAGGCCCAACGCATTTCCGTTCGGGCTAAATTCGCGCATCGCCGAGCCTAGATTGTCGGTGATTTCTTCGCCGCGTTTGAGTGCGCCTTCCACGCTGTTCAGCATAAACGCGAGCAGTGGCGCGTGTTTCACGAGTTGCGAAAGTGCGGCTAACGATTCTGGCTCGTTGACCTGATTGACCAGTCGCAGCAGCGAGCTGAGTTTTTCTTTATCGAGCAGCGCATCAAACTCTTTGGAATCGGTCAGCGCACCAACTTTCGTTCCCGCTTTGATGAGTCCCGGCAGACCTTGCATCAATTGCGGCAACTGCGCCGTCAATTCAGCAATGTTCAGCCCCGCATCGCCCGCCTGCATTTCGCGCACGGCGGAACCAATGTTGTCGGTCAACTCTTCGCCGCGCTTGATGACGCCGTCCAAGCCGTTCACGAGCAACGCAATCAACGGCGCATTGTTGATGATTTGCGTGAGAGCAGCCATCGTCTGCGCGTTGCTCAATTGATCCAGCATTGGCTTCAGCGTCGCCAAGCGTTCCGCGTTTAGCAATTCGTCAAACTCTTTGGAATTTGCCAGCACCGCAACTTTATTGGTCGCTTTCAGCAATTGTGGCAGGTTGTGCAACAGTTCCGGCAACTGCTCCGTCGCCGCCGCCAGGCTTGCTCCGTTTTGGCCGGACGCATTGAATTCGCGGAGCGTGCTGCCGATGTTATCGGTCAACTCTTCGCCACGTTTGAGCACGCCGTCGAGGCTGGCGACTAAAAACGCCAGCAATTGTGCGTTGTTGAGTAAGTAGGAAAGCGCGGATGCGGTATTCGGGTCGTTCAGTTGACGGACTAAATGATCTATCGGCTCGGTCGTAGCGACAGCCCCATTTCCGTTGCTCATTTGCATTGAAGCCTCCCGGCTGGTCAGCAGCAATTGTTACTTCGTTGATTGATCGTCAGAAAAGTGATGCGTGCTTTTGTCAGCGAATCCATCTCCCTGCGAATCGAGAGTGCAAATTGAATATCGTGGAAGAAGCGCAAAAAGCAGGGCGATTATTGAGCGGTTTGCGGTGGCTGTCTAGTCGCAAACCTACGCACATACCGTACGTGGGGGTACTTATTTTTTTAAGTAAATCTACTTACAAAATTTATTGCTGTAAAAATTTCAGGGCCAATCCTGGGAGCGCACGCGGCTCGCGTGCCACGCATACGGGGCTTACGGTTTTCTTTTGGCGGAATACCTTCCAAGGCCTAGCACGCGGGCCGCGTGCGCTCCCAAGATCAACGCGCTCCTTTTTCCCGAAAATTTATTTCGTTGTTCGCGCAAACTGATTACGAGGAAAGTTTGCCCGCCTGCTCCATCGGAATGATCCCGCGTCGAATGGCGTATTTGATGAGGTCGGCTTGTGTGTGCAGGTTTAATTTGTTCATCACGCGCAAACGATGCGTTTCTGCCGTGCGCACGCTGATGCCGAGGCGCGTCGCAATTTCGCTATGCGTGTGACCTTCGGCGGTTAGCTGCAATACCTCGCGTTCGCGAGTCGTGAGCGTTTCGTATTTTTCGAGCGTGCCGGAGCGCGCCATTTGCTGATACGCGGCAATCGCCCGGTCTGACAACGGCGGACTGAGGTAACGCCGTCCGGCAATGACTTCGCGCACCGCAAGAATTAAGTCCGATGAACTGGAATCTTTCAGCACGTATCCTGCGACGCCATTGCCCAACGCTTCCAACACAAAGCCTTCGTCATCGTACATCGAAAGGATGATGACTTTGGTGCGGGCCGCCTGTTTGCTGAGTTGTCGCGCGACTTCTAAACCGTTCAGTTCCGGCATCATCAAATCCAATACCAGCACATCCGGCTTGTGCTGTTTGACCAGTTCAATCGCTTCGCGCCCGTCGCCTGCTTCGCCGATGACCTGAAAATCGGGTTCTGCCTGCAACAGCGCGTGCAAGCCCTGCCGCACAATGCGGTGATCGTCAGCCAGAACAATGGTTGTCTCACGAGAAGTCATAGGTTGAATGTTGGATCACAATCTACAGATCAAGTCCCTCTTTCATAACCACAGGGAGCACGAGGACACGGGGAAAAAGATTTATTGCAAGTCACATATTTCTCCGTGCTCCCGTGTTTCCCCGTGGTTTTCTTTTTTTTGAAAGCCTTATTCATCATTTCCAAAATTCCACTCGGCTGTCAATCGCGTCCCTTGCGTTTGGCTGGATTCAATCGTGAATTGCCCGCTCAACAACGTAACTCGTTCGCGCATTCCGGCCAGACCGGACGAATCGGCGCGGGCCAAAGCGGTCTGCGGATCGAAGCCTTTTCCAGCATCTTCGATTTGCACCGTGAACGTTTTCTTGTCGGCCCAAATACGCACCGAAACAAGCGTGACGCCCGCGTGTCGCGCCACGTTCGTTAAGGCTTCCTGCACGACACGATACGCGGCAGTTTCCAGTTCCGGCTCAAAGCGTTTGCCCTCAATGCCCGTGTGCCGGAAATCAACTTCAATACCCGTTTGCGTGGTGTAATTGCGCATGTGCCAAAGCAACGCAGGCAGCAATCCCAGGTGATCCAGCGTCGCCGGGCGCAAATCCAACGACATCCGCCGTGCTTGCGCCATCAGGTCATTGACGATTTCCTGTGCCTGCGAAATGCTGGCGCGCGTCGCTTCGTCCGCAGCCAGCTTTGCGCTCATTTCCAGCGTCAGTTTCAGTCCCGTCAGTTTTTGCCCCACCTCATCGTGTAATTCCAGCGCAAGCCGTCGTCGCTCGGATTCCTGTATTTCCAGCAAGCGCCGCGACAACACCTTTTGCCGCTCGGAAGATTTACGCAACGCTTCGTCCGCTTTTTTGCGACGCGTGATGTCGCGGATCACGGCGATCACAAGCGTGTGCCCTTCCGCTTCGATGGGGCTGAGCATAATTTCGACCGGAAACTGGCTGTCGTCTTTGCGTTTGCCAAAGAGCTCCAAGCCCAATCCCATTGGCCGCAAATGCGGATCGGTAAGAAATTGTTGGCGATGGCGTTCGTGGATTTTTTGCAGTGTGTCCGGCAACAAAATTTCAACCGATTGATTGATGACTTCTTCGGCCTTGTAGCCAAACATCCGTTCGATTTGAGCGTTGGCTTTGGTGATAAAGCCGAGACGATTGACGACAACAATCGTGTCCGGCGCGAATTCAAAGATGCCCCGCAACATTTGTTCGCTGCGCACCAGCGCTTTTTCGGCACGCTGCCGCTCAAAGATTTCTGAGCGCAGTTCCTGATTGACGCCACGCAATTCAGCTTCGACCAATTTTAAATCGGTGATGTCAAAGCCGACGCCGTGAATAAACCACGGACGCCCGTCAGAATGCCGCACCATCCGCACTTCACAGCGAAACCAAATGACCTGTCCATCCCGCGCCAACACGCGATAGACCGAACGCAACGCCTCGCCCGTCAAAAACATCTTCGCCGCTTCGGTACTCCAACGCACTTTGTCTTCGGGGTGAATCTGCTGAAACCAGCGCACCGGATCACGCAACCATTCTCCTTGCGTGAAACCAAGCATCTGTTCGATTTGCGGGCTAACGTAGGCTTCGCTGATGCCTTGATCGAGATAGGCCATGAACACAATCGCCGGAATTTGTTCGACCAGGATGCGGTAACGCGCCGCCAAATCCGGCCATTCTTCGTCTTCGTTGAAGGGCTTGATTTTGCCCGTCATCGCCTTCAGCGCTTGCCCGGCAATAAAGTCCGAAGGGAAAAACACGCTGGCTAAATTGGCAAGCATCCCTTCGGCTTCAAGCAAGCCTGCGGGAAACTGAAAGCCGGATTGTCCTTCACGATTGCCGAACATTTATTTTGTCTCGTCAGTTTCAGGATTGCGTTTTTGTCGCCACGCAGGCGCTTGCTTCAAGGATTCGATGGTGAAGAGTCTCAGCGCATGAATTGTCTTGCCGTACGTTGCCACCGCCTGCGAAGACAGGAGCGATCCCGGCGGTTGCTCCATAAACGATTGGAATTTTTCCGGGAATCCCGGCATCGTGCAGCCAATGCAAATGCCGCCGACGTTCGGACAGCCGCCTACACCATTCATCCAACCGCGCTTGCCGACATTGCATTGTACGACCGGCCCCCAACAACCTAACTTCACGATGCAATGTTTTGAATTGTAATCTTCGGCAAACTGCGCTTGCTCGTAATAGCCACCGCGATCACAGCATTCGTGCAGCGTATCGGAAAACAGCCACGTCGGACGTAGCGCATCATCGAGCGGAATCATCGGCGCGATCCCTGCCGCCTGTTGCAGCAAATACAAAAGCACTTGCATCAAGTTATCAGGCTGCGTCGGACAGCCCGGCACATTCACAATCGGCAACAAACCTTTCGACCGCCAATTCCAACCCAGAAAATCGGCGACGCCCATGCAATCGGTTGGATTGCCCGGCATTGCGTGAATGCCGCCGTACGTCGCACACGTACCGACCGCCATCACAGCCCACGCGTGCGGCGCTAATTTCGTAATCCAGTCGGTCGTGTGAATCGGCTGACCTGTTGCGGCGTCTGTGCCGAAGCCTGCCCAATAGCCTTCGGTTTTATTTTGTTCGTTGGGAATTGAGCCTTCGATGATGAGAATGAAATTTTCGACTTCGCCTGCGGCGGCACGATGAAAAATTTTCAGGAAGTCATCGCCGTTGCGATACGCATACACCTGATTATGCAATCGCACCGTTGGAATATTGGGAATTGCACCCGACAGCAACTCTTCCACCGTTGGCTGCGTTGCCGCCGTCAGCGCGATGGATTCGCCGTCACAGCCCAAGCCCGCCGTGATCCACAGCACATCTATGTCAGTGATTTTTGCTGCCTGCATATTTTGTTTGCCAGCGAATCAATGAGGGAAATAGCTTCAGGAATGGCTTGCCAAATCGGTTCACTCAGCCCCATTCCTTCGTCCAAGTTAAGCGGTTCACAGCCAACAATAAAAACCTGCTGATAGATTGCACCGAACGCTGTTCCCAGCGCCAGCGCGCGCAGTGGCGTCAGTTCGTGAGTCGTAATTTCTGTGTGGTTTTCCAATTCGTGCAAATCCAGGTCGAGCCAGTACACATCGCCGGGATTTCCGCCGCGCGCCATTGCGTCCACCAAAATCACGACATCATAGTTTTCTGCCAACTTCATCGCCAAATCAAATCCGCGAATGCCAAAATCCCTGACGCAGATGTTGTCCGTAATTTCACGCTGCAAAAGCTGCTGCGCAACCGCTACGCCAAAACCATCATCACCCAGAAAAATATTGCCGATGCCAGCAATCAGTATTCGTTTTTCAGGCAGCAATGCAACTTCGTCCGGGCGAAAGAAGAAGCGGTGTCCGACGTGGCGCATCATTCCGATGTCTTTGCCGGGGTCATCATCAAGCACGACAGCCAAATGAATATTGTCCTCAAAGTCGCGTTCGATGGATTCAATGACCGCAGATTTGTTTTGCAACGCAACATCAAAAATATCGCCTCCCGCACGCGGCAACAATCGCACACGTGAGCCGACTCGAAACGTCGCGTCGCCAATGTTAACAGTGCTCAGATGTGTATTGTCGGTTTGAATATCAAACATAAAAAGATTATCACAGGGAAAAGGCAAGACAGGATTGACAAGATTGGTTCCAAGATGGACAAGAATTGGTTTTGTAAATCTTGTCAAAAATCTTGTTCATCCTGTCTAAAAAATCTCCGTGCCTTCCGTGTTCCCGTGGTTCATTACTTCCGTGATCGCCAGGCTCCATGCAATTTCAAGAGTTGTTCCCTAGGCAAATGCTCTGTCCGCACCAGAATCTCGCGCGCTCGAATATCCGAATCCTTCATCGCCTGTTTTTCTTCGTTGGTTAGCGTCAGAATTCGCAGCGTCAACAATTCATCAATTTCCAACCCATCAAAGAAATCTCCTGTGCTTTCCGGCGCGATTTGCGGATAGTCGTACAAGATAATCGGAGATGACAGCAAAGTGTTTTGCAGTGACGCATCTCCCGTTAGCACGGGCCAAACGCCAATGTTTTCGCAATTCGCAGCGATGGACTGAATTTGCGCAGGCGGATCAAGCAACGACACCCACGCTCCATTTTCCACGGTCAAAATCGAATGCACGGCAAGCATTCCAAACGGCAATGCGTCTTCGCGCGAACGAACGTCAGGCTGGCTCATCGCGGTCACATTGCGATTCCGCAAGGTGATTTTATACAAGTCATCCGCCACTTGTTCGCAAGCGAGCACGACTTCAGCAACAACTTCCTGATCGCCGCGCCAATGAAACAAGCGTCTTTGTGCGCCTGTTTTTATTGAGGTTTCCGGCAAGCTGCATTCTCGCTCAATGACAGCGTTATCGTGCAGTTGCAGGAATCGAACACGGATTTGCAGGCAAGCATTCGCTGCTGTCCGCAACAAGCATTGCGTCTGCTGGAACCACGTATCGCCATTCTTTGCCGCTTCGCAAAATGATTGAGGCAACAGCGCACCAAAGTTGAAGCGCTGTTGATTCTTGAGCGCAGAATTGCGGTACGGGTAAAGCGTGATGCCTTCGTACAACAACGCGCGCGCAATTGTTTCTACGTCAGGGTTCATACGTGTACGACAGGCGGCTCGCCTGTCACGGACTGAACAGGCAAGCTGCCTGTGTTACATGTGTCCCATCATCATCGAATGGCGCGTTTCCAGCACTTTGCCATTGCCCAAATACATATGCACGCCGCACGGCATGCATGGATCAAAGCTACGCACGACGCGCATGATGTCTATGCCTTTGAAATTTTCCGGCGTGTTTTCTTCAAACAAGGGCGTGTTTTGAATCGCGTCTTCAAATGGCCCTGGCACGCCGTACATATCGCGCGGGCTGGCATTCCAGGGCGTAGGCGGGTACGGATGATAGTTCGCAATTTTGCCTTCTCGAATTACCATGTGATGCGACAACACGCCGCGCACCGCTTCGTGAAATCCGCAGCCGATTGCTTCGTCCGGCACTTTAAATTCGCTCCACGTTTCGGTGCGCCCCGCGTGCAAATCCGCCATCGCTTTGTCTATGAAGTACAGCGCGCAGGCTGCGGTGTACGCCTGAAAATAGCTGCGCGCGCGATTGCGTTCAAGTGCATTGCTCCAGTTTGGAATTTTCCATTCCAGTTCTAATTCAGGCGATGAAGAAGATTTTGGCAAATTGATTTTTACGCTGTTGCCTGTGGCTTTGATGTAACCAATATCCAATTTTCCAGTTAACCCAGTTACCCACAAACGCGCCAACGCGCCGCCGCCTGTATCTAATGCAAGATGTTCCTGCGAACGTTTATTAAACCAGCGCGGCGACATCACCCACGTGTACTTGTCATTGAAATCACGTTTCTGCGGTTTGGGAAAAGTCGTTTGATTCCACGGATGCCGTTGGTCTACGGGATTGCCGAGCGGATCTGTTTTTACGAATGTTTCCGCCGTTTCCCAGTCGTCATAAAATGCGCTGCCGAGCAATATTCGCAAGCCCAAATTGACGTCTACCAAATCATCCGTAATTAATTTCCCATCCACGACTACGCCGGGCGAAACATACATCGCGCGCCCCCACTCGCTCATCCGTTCGTAGGTGTAATCGCACACGTCAGGATTATTGAATGCGCCCCAACAACCAAGCATGATGCGGCGTTGCCCAACGGCTTCGTAGCCCGGCAAGGCTTCGTAGAAGAAATCAAAAAGGTCATCGTGCAGCGGAATCGTGCGCTTGATGAAATCAATATATTTCGTCAGCCGCACCAGATAATCCGTAAAGAGTTGAATGCTCGGCACAGTGCCGACGCCGCCGGGATAGAGCGTAGACGGATGCACGTGGCGGCCTTCCATCAAACAAAACATTTCGCGGGCGAGGCGCGACATTTGCAACGCTTCTTTGTACAAATCTCCAGTAAACGGATTAAGCGAGCGCATGATGTCAGCGATGGTTTTATGCCCGTGAATATTGGCGTGCGGGGCTTCGGTGGTTTCAGCTTTGGCGAGCACGGACGGGTTCGTCTCCTTCACCATTTGTTCGCAATAATCCACGCCGACCAGGTTATCCTGATACAAATTGTGATCGAACATGTATTCGGCGGCTTCTCCCAAATTGATGATCCATTCCGCCATCGGAGGCGGTTGCACACCAAACGCCATGTTTTGTGCATAGATCGCACACGTCGCGTGATTGTCGCCGCAAATCCCGCAAATGCGACTGGTAATAAAATGCGCGTCACGCGGGTCTTTGCCTTTCATAAACACGCTGTAGCCGCGAAAAATCGAAGACGTGCTGTAGCATTCGGCAACCTGCCGATTTTCAAAATCAATTTTGGTGTGGATGCCAAGGCTGCCAACGATGCGCGTGATCGGGTCCCAGTGCATTTCAACTAATTTTTGCGGAGGATTGAGAGAGGGCTTTTGAATTCGGGGCTTCGTCATAAAATGTCTGGTCAGTAACTTTGTTTCAAGCACGGTCTTACTGCTGCCTGACTAAACTGGCAATCACAGCCGTTAGCTCTGTTGGATCAACGGGCTTATCTAAATGCATTTGATAGCCCACAGCAAGAGCGCGTAAGCGATCTTCCGATTTTGCGTAAGCCGTGAGCGCCAACGCTGGGATTGTGCCGCCCTGTTCTGGCGGACGTGCTCGCACCTGATGGATGAGAGCATAGCTATCTTCCACGGGCATTCCAATATCAGAGACCAGCACATCGGGGTTCCAGGCATTCAATGCACCTAACGCTTTGGCGGCGGAAGCCACGGCCTGGACAATAGCCCCGCTCTGACTGAGGATCACTGTCAGCAACTCTCGCGTGGCTTCATCATCGTCCACCACCAGAATGCGTAGCCCTTGCAAATCCTGCGATAAAGTTGGTGATTCCTGAGCTTCGGCGTTTGAAGATTTGTTAAGGGGAACGAAGTCATCCCTCGAAATAGCGACGGGAAGGACAACTTTGAAAGTGGCTCCCTCGCCCTCTCCGGGGCTATTCACCGAAACATTCCCCCCGTGTAATTCCACCAAATGACGAACGATGGATAAGCCTAGTCCCAGCCCTCCGAACAATCGCGTGGAGGAGCTATCTACCTGACGGAAACGATCAAAAACAAAGGGCAGGAACTCTTGCGGAATGCCGATGCCTGTGTCTGAAACGATGAGTTCCAGTTGCGTCCCCAGTCGCAGCAAGGTGACCTCGACCTGACCATTTTTCGGCGTAAATTTGATTGCAGTTGAAAGCAGGTTCCAGACGATTTGCTGAATCCGCTCTCGGTCGCCTGAAATGAAACCAGCCTGAGGAGAAAGGCGGCTCACCAGATGCACGCCTTTGGCCTCTGCGGTGGGGCGGACAGAATCCAACGTTGCTTCAATCACTGAAGCCACATCCATAATTTCAGGGGTCAAGCGCAGTCTGCCTGTGATAATCAGTGAAACATCCAAAATATCCTCAATCAACGCATTTTGTGAGCGAGCATTCTTCTCTATCGTGGCCATCGCACGAGTGGCTGATGGGCGGCTAGTCTAGGGGACAGAGGATTCGCTTCTTTCGTGATCACTGAGATTAGGCAAATGAGAAAAAGCAATCGAAGCTCTATTTCATAAACACCCCCGAATTTCCCCTAACACCCGCCTTGGCGTCACCAAATTAGCCCAAAATGATTCACACCTTTCCGGGTTTGTTACGACTCATCATTTACGCCTTTAAATAGGCAGAGAAATTGTTACTATTAGGGCTGGAATCTCTCCCAACTAAAGGCATGAAGAAAAAGAAATATGTTATTAAGCGAAGCACAACGGGTTTGGGTCTGTTTGCTCTGGCAGACCTGCCGCCCCAGACTCGTATCATCGAATACATTGGCAAGCGCATTTCCAAGGAAGATGCTGATAATCGTTACATAGTTTATCTCAATGAGACCCATGCGCTGGATGGCAAGGCACGGGCAAATGCAGCCCGCTACATCAACCATTCCTGCGAACCGAATGCTGCGGCGTACACCACTGGGAAAAGGGTCTGGATTTGGTCAGAGCTAGCCATCAAGGCCGGAGAAGAAATCACGCTGGATTATGGCCCAGAATATTTCGACGCGTATATCCAGCCAGTCGGGTGCCGGTGTAAGAAATGTGTGTGACATAGCTTCTTGAGAGGAATTATGAGCATTGAAGAAAAAGCGACAGAGAATTTGTTTACCTATGGAACCTTGCAAACAGAGTCCGTTCAACTCGCCACGTTTGGGCGGAAACTGGTTGGCACACCTGATGGGCTGGTCGGATATAGCCTGGCGATGATTCAGATCGAAGATCAGGAATTTGTCGCCCTCAGTGGTGCAGCGCATCATCGCAATCTTCACTTCACTGGCAACACCTCAGACATCGTCAATGGGATAGTTTTCAAAGTAACCGGAAATGAGCTTGAACAATCGGATGCGTACGAGCCTGCCGAGTATAAACGCGTACGTGTCGAATTACAGTCGGGGATGGATGCCTGGGTCTACCTGAATATCCCACAGTAGCCCTGCCCGCCATCAAACCCCAGAATTGAGACCTTGTTACTTGTCAGCTGTACCACTGCCAAGTTTCCGTATAGAGTTATGGGGAAACTGAACGGTTCCAACTCCCGGCAGACAAACATCAACTGCAAGAAACAGGAAGCAATCCATGTCAAACCATAATTCAAATTACGTCGACGTTTTGATTGTAGGGGCGGGGCTTTCCGGCATTGGCGCAGCCTGTCACTTACAAAACCAGTGTCCCAACAAGAGCGTGGCTATTTTGGAAGGGCGCGCATCTATTGGCGGCACATGGGATATCTTTCGCTATCCGGGCATTCGGTCAGATTCGGATATGTACACGCTGGGATATAAATTCAAGCCCTGGAAGAATGCCAAATCTATTGCGGATGGCCCGGCCATTCTGTCTTACATTCGCGAAACTGCTGCTGAGCACGGCATTGACAAGAAAATTCGCTTCAACCAAAAAGTTGTCCGTGCCTCCTGGTCAAGCGAGACAGCGCAATGGACAGTCGAAAGTAAGCACGGCGAAACGGGCGAATCATCCACCATCGTGTGCAGCTTTTTGATGATGTGCAGCGGGTATTACAGCTACGAAACCGGATATACACCTGACTTTCCTGGCGTTGAGCAATTTCAAGGGACAATCATTCACCCACAAAAATGGCCTGAGAATCTGGATTACAAAGGCAAACGCGTCTTGGTGATTGGCAGCGGCGCAACGGCGGTAACTCTGGTTCCGGCAATGGCTGAAACCGCAGGGCACGTCACGATGCTTCAACGCTCGCCCACGTACATGGTGTCGCTGCCGTCCTCGGACAGGATCGCCAACACGCTTCGCCGTATTTTACCTGCCAGCATTGTCTACAGCCTTACCCGATGGAAGAACACGCTGAAGGGCATCCTGATTTACCAGTTATCACAACGGCGACCTGAGTTCGTCAAGCAGTTGATCAAAAAACAATTGCGAAAAGAACTAGGGCCGGATTTTGACCTTGAGCGCCATTTTACGCCGCCCTACAACCCCTGGGATCAGCGGATGTGCCTGGTGCCCGATGGCGATATGCTGATTGCGCTCCGCGAAAAGCGCGCATCAATCGTGACTGACCACATTGACACGTTTACGCCCACAGGCATCAAGTTGAAATCCGGCGAGCAATTGGAGGCCGACATCATCGTCACCGCAACCGGGCTAAATCTGGTTTCGCTGGGCGGCATCTCGTTGACAATAGATGGTCAATCAATCGAAACCAACAAATCGGTCACGTATAAAGGCTCCATGTTGACAGGCGTTCCCAATCTGGCATTTGTGTTTGGATACACCAATGCTTCCTGGACATTGAAGGCGGACTTGATTTGCACCTTTGTTTGCCGTCTGCTGAATTACATGGACAAACACAAATATCGGCAGGTTACGCCGCATTTGAATGATTCAAGTGTTGAAGACCTTCCGCTGCTTGATCTCACCTCTGGATATGTCCTGCGCGCGCTGGATCGGTTTCCCCGCCAAGGTTCCAAATTACCGTGGCGTCTTTATCAAAACTATATTTTTGACACGCTGATGATTCGCTTCGGTTCGATTAAGGATGACGCACTTGAGTTTAAGAATGCAGAGGTGCAGGCAAAAGTTGGCGAGGTAGCCACGGCCTGATCTCGTTAGCAGAGGGGAATTATTCAATTACAGCTAACGTGTCCCCGGCATTGACGGTTTGGCCTTCTGTGACATTGATGGAAGCGACTTTGCCATCTTTGGGTGATTGGACTTCGTTTTGCATTTTCATTGCTTCTACAATCAGGACTCCTTGTCCTTCCGACACTTCAGCATCCACGGCTAATAAAATGCGCACGACTTTCCCTGGCATTGGTGAGATAAGCGTGGCACGACCGCCGCTTTGTCCGGCGATGCCGCCCCCACGGCTGAGCCGTTTGGGGTCTTGCAAGGTAACGGGAATGCGTTGGCCGTTGACGATGACTTCCACATCTCCATTGGGCTGTTTTTCAATCGTACACGCATAAACCTTGCCATCCAGCAAAAGAGTAAAAAGACCGGGCTGGGGTTCAACGAGTTGGGCTTCGTGTGTGCTGGCCTCAAGTTTTAAGACAACCGTTTCTGCCTGCTGACTGAAATCAGCAGACTTGGATTTTCCATTGATCGTAAGTTGGAGTTTCACAGTTACCGATTTCCCAATGTCGCACGTCTTCCAGCCACTTTCCATTTGCTGGTTTGGGTGGACATGCCGTTTGCGAGTGGGGTTATTTGTTGACGTGCGAAATCGAAGGCTGCCACCAATGCTGCGGCAATCTCTTCGTTGGATAATACGTCTTCAGCATCTGGTAATTCATTTTGTAACTGACGGCGTTGCACGGCGCGACGCTCGAAATATCGGGCAATAAAGCCTGTATCTATCTCGCCCTGCCTGAACTCGTCATCTGACAAAATATCCTGAAAAAACGGGATCGTCGTACGAATGCCACCGACGTAATATTCACGCAGTGCGCGCTGCATTCGGTTGATCGCCTCTTCTCTGTTCGCGCCATACGTGGCCAGTTTGGAAATCATCGGATCATAAAACAAAGGCACTTCCCATCCCTCATAAACGCCGCTATCGTCACGAACGCCAGGGCCGGAAGGCGTGCGCAATTTCGTAATCTTTCCGGGTGAGGGCAGGAAGTTTTTTTCCGGGTCTTCAGCATATACGCGACATTCCACCGCATGCCCCTGCCATTGCACATCCTCTTGTTTGATCGTTAGCGCCTCGCCAGCTGCAATGCGAATCTGCTCTCGCACCAGGTCAACCCCAGTGACCAGTTCTGTGACAGGATGTTCAACCTGCAAACGAGTATTCATTTCCAGGAAGTAAAAATCCCGCTGGGCATCCACTAAAAATTCCAGCGTGCCGACGCTGTAGTAATTCGCCGCTTTGGCGATATTGACCGCTGCCTTTCCCATCTTCGCCCGCAGTTGCGGATCGTTCAGCGGCGACGGACATTCTTCGATAACCTTCTGGTGGCGGCGCTGGATGGAACATTCGCGCTCGCCCAGGTGAATGATATTGCCGTGCTTGTCAGCAACGACTTGAATTTCGATATGTCGTGGGCGTTCGATGTATTTTTCGATGTACACCGATGGATCACCAAATGCCGCCTGCGCTTCCGCGCTCGCTGTCTCGAAAGCAGAGGGCAATTCGGCGGCAGTCCGCACAATGCGCATTCCTTTGCCGCCGCCCCCGGCAGAAGCCTTCAGCATTACTGGATACCCGACCTTACTCGCTGTGTCCGATGCGTCTGCGGTGTCAGCAAGCTTATTCGCCGTGCCAGGGACGATGGGCGCTCCTGCTTTTAAGGCAGCTTCACGGGCATTGGTTTTACTGCCCATGAGTTCAATTGAATCGGCAGAGGGGCCAATAAAAACGAGTCCCGCATCTTCGACGGCCCGCGCAAATTCGGCGCGCTCAGATAAAAAGCCATAGCCAGGATGAATCGCTTCGGCCCCCGATTTGCGCGCAGCATCCAAAATCGTTTCAATCACCAGGTAGCTTTGCACGGCGGGAGGTTCGCCGATGAAATAAGCTTCATCGGCCAATTGAACGTGAAGAGCTTGACGATCTGCGGAGGAAAATACGGCAACGGGAGAAATGCCCAGATCACGACAGGCGCGAATGATTCGAACTGCGATTTCTCCGCGATTGGCAATAAGGAGTTTTTGAAACATAAGTAGGTAAGCAAAATAAAACAGGGAAAGACAGGATTGACAAGATCAACAGGATGGGAAAAAGGCAGTATTTATCGGGCTTTGGTGTTCATCAGGTGTATCTTGTCAATCCTGTCTAAGCCTTATTTCTTTTGTTCATGTACTTATTCAACAACTGCGCGTCCCGGATAGCGCGGATCAAATCGGACTGAAACAGCGGCTCCGGGAAAATATTTTGCGCGATGAAGTCCTTGTTCAGGCGTCAATAATTGCGATGACTCGTAGCGAACATTGGAAATATGGTAGCAATAATAAATTGTGGTCGTGTTCAGGCTTTCATCATCTGCGTCAATTACACGTCCTTCCACCACACGACCATAGCGCAGCAGCCATTTACGATATTCATCTTCGGAGTTACGACGCAGGATTTTATCTACCAAACGCCTAAAGAAGGATTTTTGCATAGGTGGTTTAATGTCGAAGCCTGCCGGGACTCTATCGCTCCCTTTTGTCGCTGCGAAGGGAGTAGCCAGGACAGTAAATTACCTATCATTTTTCGTTATTTCTCGTGCGGAAAAAACTGGTAATCCAATTATCTTCATCTGTGACATTGACAATCACCCCATCCACCATCCGAATATCGTCTGTTGAATCCCAAACCCCATCAGGACCTGCTGAAACCAGTTGATAATTGCTATATCCAGGAGTGCTGTTTTTTGATGCAATGAGTGCCGTTGGCGAGTAACGAATTTGAGTGCCCCAATAATCAGTTTGCGGAATCAGAGTGGACAAATTATTGCGCAAATCGGAAAGTTCCTGCGGATAAGTTCCAAATTCTGTGTAGTGGTGATTCAGGGCTTCGACGTGTAGGCGATAAAATTCAGCCCGCACCGCAGCAATGTGCTTAGCGCGTCCGGTCTGAATCGCACGCGGAATCCAGCTAATAGCAGCTGCACTAAAAATCACCCCAAAAAGGAAGGAGAACAGAAGCGAGCCTGTCGCAATCCGCCTTCCGCCATATTGTAACGGTTGCAGCGAAGCCAGCTTTTGGGCGCGGCGCGCCAACCACATCCCCAACATTGAAAGTGGAATTGCCCCAAATGATAAATAACAAGCCAGGCGATACGCGTCGAAGGTAAAGATGCGATATTGCAAAAGACTCGGATCAAGTTGAAGCAGGGATTTAGTAAAAGTCGTGTTCTCTCCCATCGCCATGACAAGAAGTACCCGCGCCACCTTCATATCATTGCTCAGCAACCAGGCCCCTAGAAAACCAATAAAAATAATTAGGGCAACCAGTAAGGCTCGTAGCGAGGGGCCCAAACCGGGCAACTTGGTTTCAGGCTGAAGCAACGGCTCTCCGACCGTGCGAGCCTGACAGTTGAAGCAAACGTCAGCACTTTTTTCGCGGTAAGTTCCACAACACGGGCAGATCATAGTTTGAGGGGTATGTGTGCTTTTCATCGGTACCTGCAAGATTAAGTTTTCGGGGGGCGAGCGCCTTGTTAGCTCGCGGTTTTCGGGTGCTTGGCAGTGCTTAGTTCATTTACATCTTTCGCCTCTATCTCTCGTGTCAATCGCCACGTGTCATAAAGGCGTTGACCAAATGTCCAATAAGACATCACGGTCATTAGCCAGATCGTTGCTGGCATCTTGTTTAAGGCCCAATGAGTTGAATTAGGCCAAACTGTCAACGAACCAATGATCAAGAGAACTACGCGTTCGGGACGCCGAAAAAATCCAACATCCATCTTAGGCAAAATGGATTCGGCCCTTGCGCTGGTATAACTAATCATCACCGATCCGATCAGTGCCGCGCCGGTCAATGAGGCATAGAGGGTGCTGTGATATTGCGTATCGCGTGCATAGAAAATAATGATTCCCAAGAATACGACCATATCTGAAAGACGATCCAGACTTGAGTCCAGAAAGGCCCCAAATTTGGTTACACGTCCAGTGAGCCGGGCGACACGTCCATCCAGCATGTCGAAGATATTGGCGCAGATCATTACCAGACCGGCATAAAAGAATTCGCCAAATCCATATAAACAAGCGGCAAAAATATTGATACAAAGACCAATTACCGTCAAAAAATTCGGGTCAGGATTAAAACGAACGATGGCGCGAACGATCCCATTGATAACTCGCGCACACGCTTCTCCGATATAAGCCCCAAACATAAATTAGGCTTGCTCACTCCTGATTACCTGAGCTTACTTATAACCTCAGGCCTGTGTTTATTTATTGTCTTCTCGACATTTATCTATAACAAAAAGTTCGACCATGACCTAGTGTCGTATGATAGAGGCGAGGATAGCTTCTGTCAAGAAACTGGCTTAAACAACGGCAGTTAGCACCAGTACTTAAGTCGCCCTCTTAGCGATAGCGTAATAAAACCCAGTATGCTAGACTAAGCGCTCATTCAGACATTCTGAATACAACTACTATGCCGTTGAATCATACCTTTCCCTTTCAATCGGCGCTATTCATAGACAAAGACGATGTATTGCATCAAATGTGGTCAACCAATCAACGCTGAATCTGATCGTTGCTCATCTTGCAACACCCCACTTAAGGCAACCGAACAAACTCTATTTAAACGCGATGACGCAACGTTGATTGCCACTGAAGAAAAGACACGCATCTCGTCAGGAAATTTGCATTCCAGCGAAGACGAAACCCGTCTCTCTCACGCCGATATGCGGTTGGGGAATTCCACTAATCCTGACGCAACAGCCACTTACAACACGAAAGAGATGGAACCGGGGCAAGTGCTGGGCAATCGTTACGAAATCAAAGAGTGCATTGGCAGCGGTGGAATGGGAGCAATTTATACGGCCCGGCGCATCCACATCGGCGACACGGTGGCAGTCAAGGTGTTGCGACCTGAAGTGGTTCACGATTCACAATCGAGGGAACGGTTTCAGCGAGAGGCTCGCGCAGCAGCCAAACTTCATCACCCTAACGCAGTCGTTGTCCATGATTTTGGCCAGGACCCGGATGGCACAACTTATATCGTCATGGAATATCTCGAAGGCCGCAGCCTGCGAGATGTAATGGCGGAAGAGAAAACAATCGCGCTTCCCCAGGCGGTGAGCATCATGAAGCAAGCCTGTGCTGCCATCGAAGCGGCCCATCGGCTCGGCATCATTCACCGCGACATCAAACCTGACAACATTATAATTCTGGACTCTCACGACGATACCCCACACGTCAAAATTCTTGACTTCGGCATCGCAAAATTGCTGGATCGCACGAATGATACCGGCGAGATTGACCCCACCTTGACACAGGTTGGAACAGTAATTGGAACCCCCAATTATATGTCTCCTGAACAATGTCAGGGCGAATCGCTGGATGCTCGATCAGACGTTTATAGCCTTGGCGTAGTTCTTTACGAGATGCTGACCGGCGTACAACCCTTTACCGCCAAAAACTCCACAGGCGTGGTCATCAAGCATGTCACAGAAAAGCCGCGACGCCTTGTCTCATTAAATCCATACGTCCCTGCCGAAGTAGAACGCGTTGTCCTGAAAGCATTGGAGAAAAAGCCGGAAGCCCGGCAACAGTCTGCGCTTGATCTGGCACGCGAATTTGAGGCAGCCGTCAACCAGCCAAGCCAGCCCAAATCATTTGCTCCCGTTGCCCAGATAGTTGAAACAAAGGTAGATACTAAAGTTGTAGCACCTGTTCCTCAAGCATCAAAATCATCGCGCGTTCCTCTTTTTGCTGTGGTTGGCATTGCCTTAGTCCTCTTATTGGCTGGCGCAGCGGGATGGTATTTCCTGTTCGGAAAGCCTTCTGCCAAACCGCAACCATCCGCCAAAGATGTTTTGACGCAATTGCCTCCCCAAAAGGTAGAACCTGAGCCGACGCCTGCTGCATCGGCATCTCCCTCAACAACTCCGCCAGGAATGGTGCTCATCAACGGTGGAGACTTCAAAATGGGACGGGACGATGGAGCCGACATGGATCAGCCATCGCACAACGCCAGCGTCAAACAATTTTTCTTAGATAAAACGGAAGTTACCAACCAGGCATATAAAAAATTTCTGGATGAAACAAAATATCCTTCGCCTCCATCCTGGAAAGATTCTTTTCCGACGGGACTGGAAGATCATCCGGTGACGGATGTTACGTGGGAAGACGCAAATGCGTATGCGAGTTGGGCAGGCAAACGCTTACCGACAGAAGAAGAATGGGAATTTGCCGCACGCGGAACGGATGAACGATTATACCCTTGGGGAGAAACCTATAAACCGGGCGTGGCCAATATCAATGATTTATCCTCGTTGGATTCCACTGAAGTAAAAACCAAACCGGTTGGCCTTTACACGGAAGGGGCATCCATTTTCGGCTTGTTAGATATGTCGGGGAACGTTTGGGAATGGACTTCCTCAACCCTCAAACCCTATCCGGGTGGCAAGTTGACACCCGATGCCGAATCCTTTCTAAGCGCGAAAGTGAACCTCAAGGTAATTCGTGGTGGAGCCTGGATGAGTGAGCCAAAACAGGCGACAGTCACATATCGGCGCGGATGGCCAGCTGGCAGAAAGGATTGGCCTGAAGGGATAGATGCCAAAAGAATTGATTATTCTGCAATCGGATTTCGATGCGCTAAAGATGTACCGCAACCTTAATACCCACGATGACACCGATATTTCTAAATGCCCGATGTGCATTGTTCCTCTTACTCGTTGCATTTTCCCTTTCAGCATTTGCTCAGGGCGGCAGCGGTGATTTACCCCCTGTTCCCAAAAGCACTTCGTCGAAAGCCAAACCCAAACCATCAACCACAAAGGCAAAAACAACCTCGCCCAAATCGTCTGCAAAAGTTGTCGTAGCCAAAGAACCTGCCAAGGTTGCCCCGATTGCCTTTGATCAACCGTTAGAAGGAAAAATTGAAGCGCAGACAGCTGGCCGTATTCCACCGAATGTTTATTATCAGGATTATGTGCTCACTGGCACGGACGCCGATTTGTTCAATATTCAGATCAGCAGTTTGCATGCGTCTCTCAAAGTCGAGTTACTGGATGCGAATAAAATCATGGTGCCCTTGAAGCGCAATGAAAGCTCTGGCGAATATCACTTAAATACGCCGGATCAGATTTTACCCGCAGATGGAGAGTACCGCGTGCGTGTCTCGGTTGCGCCAAGTCCGACGCTGGCTGCGCCTGTTTTATTTACGCTGAAGATAAATCATCTGGGCCTGACAGCGGCTGGATATAAAAACCGTCTGGAACAAATCGTGAAAGGCTTCAATCCGCAAAAAGTGGAGGAGTCCATCGGCCAATTGGAGCGATTATCTCAAGACGATCCTAAGCAGGCGGGGGCTTACGAATATCTTGGCCTGCTCTACAACGAATTCCAAAAAGATCAGGTCAAAGGCTCTGCCGCAATGATGCAGGCCATAAAATTAGGCGGCTCTGCGATTTTCAAGGTCGCCCACGATAGTCAATGGCGCAGACCTTCAAGAGATCGTCAAAACCAACGCATGAGCTTTCCTGACTTGCGTACCAGCTGGGTCAAAATCTCTTCGACCCAGTTGACGATCAGCGATTTCAATACGATAGACAAACCCATGCTGACGATCACCAAAGCGCAATTGAAAGAAGCCAATCGTTTCGGGCAAACCTCTGTGCTGGTGATCAAACACTCAAACAAGCTGGTCAAACCCGATACAATCAATTTCGCGCTCACCACACCGAACGAAGCCGATCAGGTGCTGGATGTCATCAAAGGAAACTTACTCAGAAAGGAATGAATTTCGTCTTTTGTCATTTGCCTTTTGTCATTTGCAATATTTTTCAAGCCGATGACCAATGACCAATGACCAATGACCAATCAAGCACTATGAAACTATGGGGCGGACGTTTTACCGGAGAAGCAGATCAGCATTTCGCAGCCTTCAATGCCAGTTTTCGCTTTGACCAGCGATTACTCGCGGCTGATCTGCAAGGTTGTGTTGTTCAAGCCAGAGCTTTGGGGCAGGCAAGCATCTTGAGCGAAGAGGAAGTCTCGCGCATCGTGGAAGGGCTGAACCAAATCGCAGCCCAGTCTCAAGACCCGGCGTATTTAAGCCGCCCTGAGTTTGCGCGCACGGAAGACGTGCATAGTTTTATCGAAGCGCGGCTCGTTGAATTGATCGGAGCTGTCGGATACAAGTTGCATACCGGGCGCAGTCGTAATGATCAGGTCGCCACCGCCACACGCCTTTTCCTGCGAGAAGAAATCAAAGCTATAGACGCCTTGCTGATAGATGCTCAACGTGCGCTGATTGAATTTGCCGAAAAATATCCGAATGCGCCCATGCCTGGCTACACGCATTTGCAAAAGGCACAGCCCGTTTTGCTGGCGCATTTTCTGCTCGCGTATTTCCAGATGCTCGCGCGTGATCGTGCCCGTTTTGCGGAGGCCAGCAAACGCGTCAACATTTTGCCTCTTGGTTCAGGCGCATTGGCAGGATCAAACTTTCCGGTGGATCGTGAATGGATGGCGAGCGAATTAGGATTTGCAGCCGTCACGCATAACAGTCTGGATGCTGTCAGTGACCGCGACTATCTCATCGAATTTGCAAACGCGGCGGCATTGACGATGATGCACCTGTCGCGCCTCTCAGAAGATTTGATTATTTATTCCACGCAGGAATTCGGCTTCATCAAACTCGGCGATGCGATTGCAACGGGAAGCAGCCTGATGCCGCAGAAGAAAAACCCGGATTCGCTGGAGTTAGTGCGTGGAAAATCCGCCCGCATTTTCGGCCATGTTATGGCGTTCCTGACGATGACAAAAGGGTTGCCACTAGCCTACAACAAGGATTTGCAGGAAGACAAAGAAGCACTTTTCGATACGATTGATACGCTTTCCGACAGCCTGCGCGTCATCGCTACGGTGCTACGCAATATCGAATTCAATGCTGATCGGGCGCGGGCAGCGGCAATTCGGGATTACACCAATGCGACGGATCTGGCGGACTATCTGGTCAGAAAAGGAATTGAGTTTCGGAAATCCCACGACATCATTGGCCGCGTCGTCGTCTTCGCGATTGAGCAACAGAAGGAACTCACCGAACTGACGTTGCAAGAATACCAATCCTTCTCGAATTTATTTGAAGCGGATTTGTTTGCTGCGATTTCGCTGGAAAGCTGTCTGGCAGGTAAAAACCGTATCGGCGGAACGTCGCCCGAACAAGTCGCTCAAGAGCTTGCCCGCGCACGGGAAAGCTTAGCAAGCTAAGTTGCAGTGTCTATTTTTGAGAACGCTTTGACTGCACGTATTTTGCGACGGTCCCAACAGGTGCAACCCACACGCCGTTCGCAGGGTCTTGTGCATATTGAATCAGTTTTTCCAACATCCCCAACCGAGTCGTCTGTGCGCCGTCTTTGTTCATCTCATGTCCTGCCAAAACAACCCAAAGCCCGTCCTTCTTCGCCGCTTCGAGGATTGGCAAAATCTGCTCGAAATCTTTGCCATCCGATTCAATTCCAGTCAACTGCGCAAAATCAACATAGCTCGGATCGTTCGGCGCTTCATCCAACCAGCCGCGCGCAGAGGTAAACAAACTGGCGGCTAGCGGCACATAACTGCGGGTATCCACTCCACGGCCAACGAAGGTTTGCCCGCACGGATAGGCAAAGGATTCCGGCGTTACCCCAAGCAATTCTTTGATCCGCCGATTGCCCTCCACCAATTCCTGCCGCATTTTTTCGAGCGTGTAGTCTTCCAATGCTTTGTTGCGCGACCAGGCGAAATTCCCGCTGCACGGATGATTGAGCGAATGGTTGGCAATTTCGTGCCCACTCGCCACGGCTTTTTTCCAACCGTCCAATTCCTTCTCCACGCTGGACGGCACAACATAAAACGTTGCCTTCACGCCAAAACGATTAAGCAATGCAGTGCCGCCTTTGACCTGACTCGCACGCGCATCATCAAAGCTCAAACTCAATGCCACCCGCTTCCCTTCCGGCCATTTGAAATCAGGCGCGGATTGTTGCGTAGAAGCCAATGCCGAGATGGCGAAAAACACGACCAGAAGTTGAAGTGATAATTTCATAAATATAGCTTCTAATAGAACCACGGGGAGCGCTGGGGGCACTGGGGTGGAACACTTTGTGGGAAGAAGTTTTGCCTTAAACTGATTGTCTTTCACCGGGGTCACTCCCCGTGCTCCCCGTGGTTATTTCCGCGCTTAATCAATGCCAAGCAAACGCTGATTACGCCCTGCATCCGTTTCGGCCCCCACAAAATCATCGAATGCAACCTCGGTCGCTTCGATCAAATGCTGGGCAATAAACGGAGCGCCTTCGCGTGCGCCCTGTTCCGGGCTTTTGACGGCGCATTCCCATTCCAGCACCGCCCAGCCGCGATAGCCCGCTTCGGTCAGCAACGTGAAAATGCGTTTGAAATCTACCTGCCCATCGCCGAGCGAACGAAAGCGTCCGGCGCGATTTGCCCACGAAGCATACCCGCTATAGACGCCTTGCCTGCCAGAAGGCCGAAACTCTGCATCTTTGACGTGAAATGCTTTGATGCGGTCGCCGTACAACTGAATGAATTGTAGGTAATCCAATTGCTGCAAGACGAAATGGCTGGGATCGTAGTTGATGCACGCCGCCGGATGCTGATTTGTGTAATCCAGAAACATCTCGAACGTCGCGCCATCAAACAAATCCGACCCCGGATGGAGTTCATAGCAAAAGCTCAAACCGTTGTCGCGAGCGGCATCCAGCGCAGGCGTCCAGCGGTTCGCCATCTCTTTGAATGCCTCTTCGATGATGCCTGCCGGACGCTGTGGCCAGGGATAAAACAGATGCCACGCGAAACCGCCTGATAAAACAGGAATCGCGGTCGTGCCCAGTTTGACTGAGGCTTGCACCGATTTGAGCAATTGCGACGAACACCATTCGGTACGTTCGTTGCGGCTCAAACCTGCCGGATGAAACGGCGCAAACATTTCTTCATAGGCTGGATGAATTGCCAGACATTGCCCTTGCAACGCGGAGTTCAATTCCGTCACGACCAGACCGTGTTTGTCGAGCAACGCGCGAATGTCGTCGCAGTAGCTTTGCGACTCTGCCGCCGTTTCCAAATCAAACACGCGCTTATCCCACGACGGAATCTGCACGCCTTTGTAACCCAAACCTGCTGCCCAGGCAGCGATGTTTTCCAGTGAATTGTACGGCGCTTCGTCGCGCAAAAATTGGGCCAGAAAAATGGCCGGGCCTTGGATTGAATTCATAGGATAAATCTCTTTGTTGGATTACATAAGATGTACGACAGGCGGCTCGCCTGTCACTGCTTGATCACTTGCACTAGCGACAGGCGAGCCGCCTGTCGTACAAATATCACTCCCCTTCAAGGGAAATAAAATGCGAATCGTTTGTGTCAGGTGCCGCCCGTTGAAAGCCTAAAGCTTCGTAGAAAGCAGCCGCGTCCTGTGTGTCTGTCCGCAGCGTCAGCAGATGAAACTGTTTGCGCGCTTCGTCAAGAATCGCACGCATCAGCAGCTTTCCCAGGCCGCAACGTCGCCACTGCCTGGCAATATATAAGTGGCGAACTCTTCCTATCCAATCATCATCTCGATAAGGATCAAGATTGAGTCCGCCAATTCCGATCAACGTTTGGTTATTGTAAAGGCCGAAGAGCGCTTCCCCCAAACGATCAAAGCGATTGTGCCCCTGCACAAAATCATCGGTCAGGCGTTGGAGGAAATGAAATCCCTCCTGTCTGCTTTCTGCGATGAGGTCACGAAGATCGTTCAGATCCAGCGTTTGGATGCGCTTCACTTCCGGCATCAGGAATATCGCTCAAACAACCCGGCAGCGCCTTGCCCACCGCCGATGCACATCGTTACGACACCATATTTCGCCCCGCGTTGTAACATTTGATTGGCCAGCGTGCCAACCATCCGCGAACCCGTCATGCCAAACGGATGGCCAATCGAAATCGAACCACCGTTGATGTTCAGTTTGGCCGGGTCAATGCCCATTTTGTCGCGGCAATAAATCACCTGCACGGCAAAGGCTTCATTGAGTTCCCACAGGTCAATGTCTTCGACTTTCAGGCCGTGCCGACTGAGCAGTTTCGGAATCGCGTAGACCGGCCCGATGCCCATTTCATCAGGCTCGCAGCCCGCAATGGCAAAACCGCGAAAGATCAGCTTTGGCTTAATGCCCAAGGCTTCGGCGCGTTCGCGTGACATGACAAGCGTGGCTGATGCGCCATCGGAAAGCTGCGAAGAATTGCCAGCCGTGACACTTCCCTGCCCGCTTTCTTTGTCGAAATGTGGTTTCAATGCGAGCAAACCTTCGAGCGTTGAATCAGGACGATTACATTCGTCTCGATCTGCCAACGCCTCTTCAGTGCTGGCAATCTGGCCAGTCGCTTTGTCCAGAATGCCGCGCGTCACTTGCATCGGCGCAATCTCTTCGGCGAAGAAGCCTTCGGCTTGTGCGCGGGCGGTGCGCTGCTGACTCAGCAAGGAATACTCATCCTGCGCTTGTCGGCTGATGCCGTAGCGTTTGGCAACAACTTCAGCGGTGTCACCCATCACCATATAAATGCCGGGATAATGTTCTTTCACCCACGGATGCGGTTCGCCATCGCGTTTCATCATTGTGATGCTGTCTACGCCGCCGCCAATTGCCGCATTGACGCCCTCAGCGATGACCTGATGTGCTGCCATTGCGATGGATTGCAGGCCAGAGGAACAAAAGCGATTGACGGTTGTGCCTGCGACCGAAACAGGCAATTCAGCGCGCATCGCAGCCACACGGGCAATGTTCTGACCTTGTGTGCCAGAAGGTTGCGCGGTGCCCATAATCACGTCTTCGATTTCGGCGTGATCCAGTTGCGGCGCTTTGCCCAGCACGTCCCGGATGCAATGCGCCACAAGGTCTACCGGGTGCGTCATGTTGAATGAGCCGCGAAAGGATTTGGTTAATGGAGTGCGGGAACTGGCGACAATGACAGCTTCTCTCATGATGTTTCCTTTGTTGATGGTTGGAGGACGGCAAACGTCGCCAGCGTTTTTGCGACCAGCCGTCCGGCGTCAGTTTTAATATCGGATTCAATGACAATGCTGGTGCGACCGGAATGCACAACTTCGGCTGTCGCAATCAGATCTTCATCTTGAACCCCAGAGATGTAATTAATCTTCATTTCGAGCGTGGCGCAACGATACCCGATTGGGAGCGTCGTGACTGCTGCCCAGCCCGATGCGTGATCGGCAAGGGCAAAGATCGCACCACCGTGAACGCGGCCCAGTGCTTGTAAAAACTGTTCCTGAAACGGCAGGCGTAAAGACACGCGTCCGGCGGTTTTCTCTACAACTTCAAATCCTAAAAGCACCGCAAACGGCGATTCGGTAATGAGGCGTTGGAATCGTTCGTGTTCTTCGTGTGTCATGCCTGAGATTTCAAATTTGAAATTTGGATTTTGAGATCATTGGTCAATGCGCTTGATGCGACCATCTGTTTGGGGGGAAATCGTGCCAGCAGTAGCAATCGCATTGCCCAAAATCACTGCATCCACTTTGGCGTCTTCAGCGGTAATTAAATGCTTCGCGCTTTTTAGCATGGCGTAGCCATCGCCACCTTTGGCCAGATACTCACCGACAGCCAGCGAATAAGTTTTCTTGTCATTCAATGGCTGCCCGTTCACAGTCACTTCGGTGACACGTGAACCCGGTGCTTTGCGGGCATCGTAGCTGAATCGCAATCCTGAAACCTGTGGAAACCCGCCAAATTCCGTTTCGATACCGACGCGCGAAACACCGTGTTCGAGGGCCGCGCGCAGCATTGCACCAGTGACTTCCAGTTTCACAATCGGCGTCTCAAAAGGCAGGATCGAAATCACGTCGCGTTTTGAGATGGCACCGGGGCCATAGGTCGCGTTAGAGCGAATCGAGCCACCGTTGATGAGCGCAACGTCTGCATTCGTGAATTGCCGAAAGGCATCCAGAATGTAGCTGCCTAAATTGGACTCTTGATTGCGATTGGTCTTTTGCAACGCGTCGAGCATCACAGTTGTGTTCCCGACCGGCTTGTCCAACTCCGCCGAAAGTTTTTTCTCGTATTCGCCTGCGACTGCGGCAACGGTTGGCTCTTCTGCAACCGTGTCAGTCACAGGCAAGGCGGCGTAATCCATGCTTTCCAGTTTGCGTGTCGTTTTTGAGATGTTCAGATCAATGCGCCCCAGCGTGCGCGCATCCGACCCCATTTTAAAAATCGGCGCACATCCGGCGAGCGATTGCATGATTTCGTGTTCGTGGCCGCCAATGATGACATCCACTTTGACGGCTTTGGCAACGGCTTTATCGGCGGGCATCGAAAGATGCGTGAGCGCGATGATGACCGTTGCCCCTTTGCGGCGCAGTTCTTTTACGATCCGTGCAGCAGTCGCAGTTTCAGGCAGGAAGCGAACCGCCTTGGTGGGACTGGACGAAGTTTCCGTTTCGGTCGTGAGCAGACCGAAAATGCCGACTTTGATGCCTTCAAATTCTCGAATCACATACGGCGGCATCTTGCCAAACGACTTACCTGATTTGCGCTCAACCACGTTCGCCGCCAGCCACGTAAATTTGGACTCTCTCATTCGCGCCAGCAAAATATCGTCACCGAAATCAAACTCGTGATTGCCAAGCGCAGCATAATCCAGGCCCGCAGCGTTCCAGCCCGCAATCATTTGCTCGCCTTTAAAAACGCTGGACGCCAGCGAAGGCGAAAGCGTGTCACCACTCAATAAAAACAAAGTGTTTGGCGATTCGGCTTGGATTTTCTTCTTCAGTGTAGCAAGCCGCGCCAGGCCACCAGCCTTGCCACGATCTACGGGAGCGATTTGGTAGACATCATTGACCTGCAACAAAGTGATACGAACGGTCTTACCCGCCTGCGCCTGAAGAGGCAGCGCAAAGCTGAGCAACACAACACTCGCCCAGAAACAGCGACAAAGATTTTTCTGTAGAGTATTCATAGGGGTCAGTTCGGGCGTTGATCAACGCGTCTTAAATTCAAAGAGGTTCTCATCTTTGGCCTTACCAGAGGCTTCAACCATAAGATATTTGCTGTCTATTCCTTCGGTGTTCATTAAGTGACGTTTGATAACGCCCAGACGACAATCAACTTTTTCCTGACTTTCTTCACCCGCTGCCGGATTTCCGACAATGGCAATATTGCAGGGAGCATTCGTTTTATTATGCTCTCTCCACAGTTGCGCAACCTTGGCCAGATGCGCTTTGGCGTCATCGTTAAGCCTGCATGTCGTAGTTCCGTAATTCAGATTCGGAAGATTTTTTAAGGTGCAATCAGCGTTGGTGATCGCGCTCCCTGCTGCCAGAATTCCGCCAATCAAAATGATCACAAAAATTGAGACTCGTCGAACCATACCAATTTCCTCAGGGGCGTTGTTCAGATGATGTATGACAGGCCGCTCGCCTGTCGTACAGTGGGCGTTTTCAGTTCATTGCCGTTGCCTCAAAGGGTTTGTACGAGAAGGCACAGTAGACTCGACAGTCTACTGTGCCCGCGTAAGTCCTATCCCCCCCCTACCCTTTTGCGGCTTTCGCCTTTTCTTTATCGAAGTCATCAAACGTCTTGCCCTCTTCGGCCAACCGCTTGAGCAACGGTGCAGGTGTCCACAACTCGCCATGCTGTGCGTGAAATTCGCAGACGCGGTCATAGACCTTTTTCAATCCCACAGTGCTGGCATACCACATCGGGCCGCCGCGCCACGCGGGGAAGCCATAGCCCGACAGATAGATGATGTCTATGTCCACGGCACGCAGCGCAATTCCCTCTTCCAGAATTTTCGCGCCTTCATTCACCAAAGCATAAATCGTGCGTTCGATGACTTCTTCTTTGCTGATTTCGCGGCGTGTGATGCCTGCTTTGGCGGTAAGTTCTTCAATCAACGCCTCGACTTCAGGGTCAGGCGAAGGCTTGCGGTTTTCGTCGTAGATATACCAGCCTTTGCCTGTCTTTTGGCCATAGCGTCCGCGCTCGGCTAATTCATCGGCAATCATCGCGTGACGAACGCCTTCTTTGCGCAGATGGGCGTGTTCTTTGCGAATCCGCCAGCCGACATCCAAGCCCGCCAAATCGCCCATTGCCAATGGCCCCATCGCCATGCCGAATTCATACAATGCGGCGTCCACATCTTGCGGCTTTGCGCCTTCTTCCACCAGAAACACGGCTTCACGTCCGTAGGGATGAATCATGCGATTGCCAACAAAGCCGTAGCAATTGCCGACCAGCACGCCGACTTTCTTGATCTTTTTCGCCAAATCCATCGCCGTTGCCAGCACGGATTTGTTGGTGGCTTTGCCGCGCACGATTTCCAGCAATCGCATCACGTTCGCAGGACTGAAGAAATGCGTGCCGACGACGAATTCAGGGCACGAGGTTGCGGATGCAATTTCATCAATATCGAGCGTCGAGGTGTTGGAAGCAAGAATCGCGCCCGGCTTACAAATCTTGTCGAGTTCGGCAAAGGTTTCTTTCTTCAACGCCATGTTTTCAAACACAGCTTCGACCACAATGTCAGCCTCTTCAAATCCGTCATAGCTGAGCGTCGGCGTAATCAACGCCATTCGCTTGTCCATGACCTCTTGCGAAAAGCGGCCTTTCTTGACCGAGTTGGAATAGTTTTTGGCAATCGTCGCCATTCCGCGATCCAGTGCCTCCTGCGTCGTTTCCTTGATGATGACAGGAATGCCGACGTTGACGAAGTTCATCGTGATGCCGCCGCCCATTGTGCCTGCGCCGATAACGGCAGCCTTGGCAATCGGAATCAGCGGCGTGTCTTTTGGGATGTCGGGAATCTTGGCGACTTCGCGTTCGCCGAAAAAGGCGTGAATCATCGCTTTCGATTGATCGGAGAACAGACATTCCTGAAAGAGTTCGCGTTCGCGCTTGCAGCCTTCAAAGAATTCCAGCGTCGTCGCGGCTTCGACGGCATCAATCGCCGCTAACGGAGCCATCATCCCGCGCGCTGCTTTCTTCGCTGCGGCGCGGGCTGCCGCAAAAATCGGCGCGTTCGTGGCTTCATCGCCAAGCTTGTCGTTTTTGTCGCGCGTCTTGATGATAGGCTGATCAATCACCGAGCGAGCAAATGCTTTTGCCCCTTCCAGCAAATCGCCTTCGACAATCTGGTCAATGATCCCCGCTGCTAATGCCGCTTTCGCGTTGATTGGATTGCCGTCCGCGCACATTTGCGTCGCGAGGGCAACACCGGCCAAACGCGGCAATCGCTGCGTGCCCGCCGCGCCAGGAATGATGCCAAGCTTGCATTCCGGTTGCCCGACTTGGGCCGAAGCTACGGCGACGCGGTAATGAAATGCCATCGCCACTTCTAATCCACCACCGAACGCCGTGCCATGAATCGCGGCAATCATTGGTTTCGGACAATCTTCGATGGAAACCAGCAAATCCAGAAAATTGATGCCGTCTCTTTTTTGCCCGGAAGTCACTTTGCCAAATTCTTTAATGTCGGCTCCGGCAATGAAGGTGCGACCGCCG
>JAFDVL010000006.1:0-30946 GCA_018268995.1 Acidobacteriota bacterium
ATATCGTTTTGTCTAGTACAAAGGACTAACCCTAATAATATCAAAGAGCGAATGTACACTCTCATTTTACGCTTAAAAGGTGGTGCAAACATTAACCAGATTGCCGACGAGGTGAACGAAGATGATACAAAAGGTAAGGGAGGGGACTTGGGCTGGTTCAGCGTTGGAACGATGGCTCCTGAGTTGGAAAGAGTGGCTTTTTCATTACAGCCTGGCTTATTCTGCACTGATCCACTTGAGACAGAGTATGGTTATCATATCGTGGCATTGATTGGTCGTCGCAAGCTTCCTGCTGTAGGTAAAGTAGAAGTACATGCTAAACATATTTTCATGAGTACTAAAAAAGCGATGGACGCTCTTTCAAAACAAGCGAAAGAAAATGTAGAACGTGATATAAAAGTTGTGAAATCTAAGTATTTGGTGCAAGCCCCAGCAGATTTTACAGTTGATTAAATGTATTAGGAAAATATGTTTTTGATGCCTTCGAGGGTGTCAGAAATTTTGTGTAAGTGAGAGCGGTTGATGTGGCAAGCGACCGTCAAAGAGGATCGCCAGTTGGTTGAGCACTCTCGCCCAGTCCTGAATGGGCATCGTCCACTTTTGGGCGATGTTTTGCAAGGCCAGATAGAGCAATTTGTAGGCGGCTTCTTCACTGGGGAAGGCGGCACGGTTTTTGATAATTTTGCGCAAGGACATATTGAGCGATTCAATAGCATTGGTCGTGTAGACGATCTTGCGCAGTTCGGCGGGGTAGCCAAACATCGGCGTGATGCGTTCCCAATGTGCCCGCCAGCTTTTGACGATCAAAGGATATTTGGCTTCCCACTGGGCAGCAAATTCCTGTAAGGCCAGTTCGGCGGCCTCTTGCGTGGGCGCGTGGTAGATCGTCTTGAGATCGGAGGCGACGGCTTTGCGCTCTTTGTAACCGACGAACTGTAAGCTGTAGCGCACCAGATGCACCAGACATAATTGCACCTGGGTCTTGGGAAAGACCGAGGTCAAAGCGTCGGGCAAGCCTGTGAGGCCATCCACACAGGAAATCAGGATGTCTTTGACCCCGCGCGCGTGCAAATCGGTGGCGATCTGCAACCAGAATTTCGCGCCCTCGGCTTCGTTACTCCACAAGTCCAGGACTTCCTTGTGGCCCTGTAAATTCAAGGCCAGGGCGAGGTAGACGGCGCGATTTTGAATCTGATTCTGATAGCGAATCTTGACCATTAAGGCATCAAACCAGACGACCGGATAGAGGGCTTCCAGCGGGCGATTGCGCCAAGCTTTGACGGCCTCGGCCACCGACTCGGTGACCGTCGAAATGAAGTCGGGCGCGACCTCGACTTGATAGATTTCCTGCAAGTGGCTTTGAATTTCGCGCGTCGTGAGACCGCGCGAATAGAGCGAAAGAATCAACTCATCAAAGCCTTCCCAGCGCGTTTGATGTTTGGCGACGAGTTGCGGCGCAAAGGTCGTGTTGCGGTCACGCGGAATGGCAATCTCCAGTTCGCCTTGTTTGGTCTTGAGAGTTTTACGAGAAGTGCCGTTGCGCGCATTGCCGGTTTTCTCTTTGGCGTGTTTCTCGTAGCCCAGATGATGCGTTAATTCGCCGTTCAGGGCACGTTCCAAGACAGTCTTCGTGAACTGGTCAATTAAGCCTTGAATGGCTTGCGGGGTGGAATGCCCGGCGAGCAATTCGTCAATCAGTTGCGGATCAAATGATGCTATCGGTTCGGTATCGGGTTTGGGTCTCATGAGAAATTCCTTTCACGAAGGTCATTTTCTCACTTACACAAAACTCCCGACACCCTCTGTCAAACGTTAACTAGTCACGAAATAGCTTCTGATATTCGCCCATTCTCTATATCTTGGAGCGGGTAATGAGAAGGGGCGGGATTAGGTACTCAATCTTACACAACATCTGCCGCGTTGCACTTCTGATTTTCTAACCCCGTCAGCTTATTCAGCCCATTAAATGCCGCCGCTTTGTAACATTCCGCTAACGTCGGAATGTTGAAAACGGTGTTAATGAAATAATCTACCGTACCTTTCAGCGTCACTACTGCTTGCCCAATGTGCAGCAATTCCGATGCACCTTCGCCCGCGAAGGCTGCCTGTTGCACGACACCGAACCACAAAACACTTGTGATCATCACCAAGGCACTCCAGAGTTGCATAGTGACCTCCAAAACCGGAAAGTGTAATCGAGAAAAACTGCGCGCGTATGATTGGCTGAAGCAGAAGTGAAGTCAAGAATATGCGTGACACTGAATAATCAGACTATTTATGAGTTAACACTTATGCCCTCAAGGCAATGCGAAGTGCCTGTAATTTTGCTTTGTCTTTATGCCCAGGACTAAGTTCAACTCCGCTGTTCACATCCACGGCGTAAGGTTGGACAACACGAACGGCCTCACTAATATTTTCCGGCGAAAGTCCACCCGCCAGAAAAACGCCAACGTTTTTTGCGACTTCCTGAGCCACTTCCCAATTACTGGTCTTGCCAGTTCCACCGTAGAGTTTTTTGTCATACGCATCAATCAGGAAAGCGGCGGCGGGAAAACCATTTAAAGAGTCCAGATCAAACTCCTTCCCAATCCGCAGGGCTTTGATCACACGAGAAGCCCCAACGTGACGACAATATTGCTCATCCTCGTCACCGTGCAATTGAGCCACTGCTGCTCCACTAATCATCATTTTTTCAACGACATCTTCCGGGCGGGCGTCATTGACGAAAACACCGACATTGATGATGTGCGAGGGCAGTTTGGCGATGATTTCACGGGCTTTCACCGGGGCAATATAACGCGGGCTGGGCGGGTAGAAATTGAACCCCAGAAATTCGGCACCGACCTCAATGGCGGCAATGGCATCTTCATAATTTGTGATCCCACAGACTTTCAGTTTGACCATGATGAATCTCAGAGCTGAGATTAAGCGAGTAATGATTTCAAAGCCGAACCTTCATCTTCGTTACGCATAAATTCTTCACCGATTAAAAACGCGTGAAAGCCAGCGGATTGCAACAAATCAAGATCCGCGCGCGTACGAATTCCGCTTTCACTGACCAGTGTGATGCCTTCCGGCAAATTGGCAGCAAGTTCCAGCGACGTATTCAAAGTAGTGTGGAAGGTTCGCAGGTTGCGATTGTTCACACCGAGCAAACGAACATCAAAAGGCAAGACCTTTTCGGCCTCTTCGCGGTCGTGAATTTCAACCAGCACGTCCAGCCCCAGGCCATATGCACATTGCAGCAGATCATTGAATTGCGCAGGTTCCAACATTGCGGCAATCAAGAGAATCGCATCAGCACCCGCCTGTGCAGCCTCAAAAATCTGATACTCGTCAAAGACAAAATCCTTGCGCAAGAGCGGCAGCCCGGTGACCACGCGCACGGCACACAAATGATCCAGCGAGCCATCAAAAAAATCTTCCTCGGTCAACACCGAAATCGCAGCGGCCCCATTCGCCGTGTAATTTGCGGCGATAGACTCAGGATCGAATTGTTCGCGGATCACGCCTTTGGACGGCGAACGGCGCTTGATTTCGGCAATGATGTTAATGCCATCTCGTTGCAAAGCAGAAAGAAAACGATGTGGTTCGGTGGTCGCCTGAACCTCTGTCTGTAAGGCGGCGAGCGGGACATTTTTTTTAGTTTCGGCCAGACGTTCCTGCTTGCGGGCAACGATCCTGGCTAGGATGTCATTCATGAAAATTGGCTCCTCATCAAAGCGCGCAGTATAGCATTGCACCTTGAAGAAGAGCCAACTGCCTGAGCAACACACTATCTCAGGCTGATCACAACCTATTTTTTACTGATCGGATTTAATTGTTCCATCAATTTCGTGGCCTTTTCCTGATCGTATTTCTGCAAGGTTTGCTGTTCCGCCAACGCCAACTCACGCTGGCCGTTTTTCAGATAGGCCACACTCAGATTATATCTGGCAGCCACAATATCCGGTTTCAGGCGAAGCGCATCCTGATAGGAATTGATCGCCTCTAGCCAACGGCTCAGATTGAAATAAGAATCACCTAAATAGTGATAGGCGGTTGCCCATTTTGGACTAAATTTGGCTGCCGCCTGATATTCGGGAACTGATTCGGCGTACCGTTTGGTGTTGTAATAAACATTACCGCGACCAATGAAAGCATCTGAATAATCAGACTTCAGTTCAATTGCTTTGGAGAAAGCCGCCAACGCATCTTCACTTCGTTTTTGTTTCTCGAAGGAATCTCCAAGTTTTTTATACACCAGCGGGCTGGCAGGGTTTGACTTCAGAGCTTCCTGATATGCCATTACAGATTCAGGATATTTCACCTGGTCATAGTACACATCCCCCACACCGATCAAGGCGTTGAGGTGACTTGGCTTAATGCTCAAAGCCTTTCTAAACGCATCCAGCGCTTCTGCATATTTTTTCTGCCCTTTATGTGCAATTCCCATTTCGGTCCAGGGCGATGGGTCGTCAGTCTTAATTTGTGCAGCTTTTTTGTAAGATTCTATCGCCTCCAGATACCGACCTGCATTGTCTTGTGAGTTGCCCATCATGACATAGGCAGTATGGTAGTCCGGCTTAAGACGAATAGCTTCTCGATATGCCGTGATGGCTTCGTCGTATTTCTTTTGTCCATTATGCGCAACTCCCATCTCATACCAAACGAGCGGGTCATTCGGATTGATTTTCGCGGCAGATTGATATGCGGCTATCGCATCACCGTATTTTCCCAGATAGTCATAAGCATTTCCCAGATTCACCCAGGCATCGTAATGATCAGGTTTTAAGCGGATTGCTTCCTTATACGCAGTAACCGCCTCTGCATAGCGTTTCTTTAGGTAGTAGGTCGTGCCGATTCCATATTGAGGCAAGGGTTCCGTCGGGCGGAGTTGCCCAGCCTTCAGGTAGGCCGAAACAGATTCAGCCGTTTTGTCCAGATTACGGTAGGCGAGTCCAAGATTCGTATAGGCTTCGTAATAGTCCGGCTTCTGCCTTGTTGCCTCTGTACAGGCCGCGACAGCATCACTGTAACGGGATACTCGGTTGTAACAAAGACAGAGGTTGTAATGTGCCTGTGGGATGTCAGGCCGAAGCTTGATCGCTTGCTTGAATGATTCAGCCGCCTCGGTAAAACGATTGGCCTTGAAATGTTCCAGCCCCATATTAAAAGGCAGTTGATAATCAGACGGTTGTGTCGTTTGTGCCTGTAGAGAAGCAACACAAAGGAAACTCATGAACAGGATTGCCCCTGAGAAAAACAAACTGAATGGACGTGCGGAAGATGATGATTTCATAGATTCCTCGTTGAATCAGATAATGGTTGATTCGCAAAAAGTTGGCTGTTCTGAAGGTCGTTTTACTGGCTGGACATCTGGGGTCGAGGAAAGTTATCCATCCGTTGGGCTAGCTATCAATTAGGTCACAAGCAACTTACGTGAGGGGGATAGGGCGGTCGAATTATACGCCTTCAAATCTGCGACACAATCATTATTTTCCTGGCTGCTTATTCTGACACACCGTGGATTTGTTCATAGAGCCAGGCCTTGGCCGCGCGCCATTCCCGCTTCACAGTTGCGGTGGAAATACCGCTGATTTCGGCGACTTCTTCGACAGTTAATCCGCCAAAAAATCGCAATTCAACAATCCGACATTGGGCAGGATCAAGAACCGCTAACCGGGTCAATGCTTCGTCGAGCAAGACCAAATCCACTTCGCGTTGCGAGGCAAAACTAATCGCTTCATCAAGGGAGATAAGCTGTTCCAGCCCACCGCGCTTTTCCGTTTTATGTGCCAGGGCATGATTAACCAGAATTCGCCGCATCATCTGGGCGGCTAATCCAAAGAATTGTGCCCGATCTCTCCAGTCCACTTCGCGCTGATTTACCAGGCGTAAATAGGCTTCGTGAACTAATGCAGTGGGTTGAAGCGTGTGATTGACGCGTTCACGACGCAATTGATAGGAAGCCAATTTTCGCAGTTCGTCATACACCAAAGGCAAGAGTTGATCTAATGCACCTTTGTTGCCTGTTTGTGCCTGCTTTAGTAATTCCGTGACGGCGGACGATGACATTTTTCTCCGGTAGCTAATATGTTGAGGCAGCTTGATTAAGGGGCGCTGAGATTGTACTAAAGTTCATCTGTGCTGCAAAAAGTATTTTTCCCTGATCCCATCCATCTATTTTTCCTGCGTTATTGAATGGAACCGTTTTGCCAGCAGTGGCGCGAATCCCTGTTCTGCACTTAAGTAGCGATTCGTTCCGCAAACGGATTTCGAGAGAGGTCGTTAATGAAAGACATTTGATATTCACGAGGGGGAAAATCGTAGATTGAATGTTTTCCGTCCATCAACGACCTTTTCTCAGCATTGCTTCAAAGGAACCTCATCAACCCCCTTGTAGCAAAGGATAAAAAATGAAACTCTTCGGAAAAAGATTACTCGAATTAGCAAGAACTCTGGCATTATTATCTCCCATTGCAGGATAGGTCACATCCCTGCCCACGATCATTTTCGCCCCACCTCACAACCCACTTTCAAGGAGAAATATGAACTCAAGTTTTTTGAGCAAGACGCTGCTCAGCCTTTGCGCAATCCTTCTTTTATTCTCATCTGGTCTGGCATCCAACACAAACACAATGTGGTCTCATAAGGCTGGATCAGACATTAACTGGCAACAATTAACCGATCTAGGCACCCTGCTGGTCGGAACGGATGATGGGGTTAGCTGCTTTGATCCTGAATCTGGCAAAGTGCTATGGAAACGCGATTACAAAAAACCATCTGAATCACAAGTCCAGGAAATTCACGGCACGCCCATCTTGCTGGTGAGTGAAAACAGCGGATGGGGACAGCCCAAAACCAAGCTCACTGCATTGAATTTGATTGATGGCACAACGCTGTGGGAATCCGAAAAAATCAAAGGCGCAACGGTCAACGTTTTGCCGGTCTATCCGAAAAACATGGTCATCGTCACCACCGTCCAAAACGCCTCTGCCAACAAAGACAAACCAGACATTATCGCCTTCGATATGGTTGATGGTTCCGTGCTGTGGGAATCGGAATTGCCCGACAAAGTAGATTTGCACGCCGTCGAAAATGCCGGAAAATATTTCGTCAAGTTCGACTTGAGCGGGCATCAAGCGCCCTTCGCCGATGAAGATTCGCTTTATTACACCTGCGCGGGATTGCATCGCTTTGATCTGAAAACCGGCAAGCTGCTGTGGGGTGTTCCGTACGACGTGACGGAAGGCAAAATCAAACAAGGCAATGCACAAGCCGTCGTTGATGGAGAGTTGGTCTACACCTCGGCGAAAGGCCAATTGCGCGCGATTGATAAAAATACCGGCACAGTCAAATGGACATCGAAGGATTTCGGCGGAGCGGTTGCCGAATTGGTGGTGCGGGGCAATGTAATTTATGGACGATTAGGCGGCAATTTCTATGATTGGAGCAAGCGCGAGTGGCAATTGAAAAAACCGCTCGGCGTAGTGACAGTCAATAAACAAAGTGGTTCGGCGATTGCGATGTATGACAAGATGAAAGAGTCCGTCACTAACATGGCAATTATTGACGATCAAAAATCGTTGCTCATCGCAGACGCTGATAATTTAATCGGACTCACGATTGACGATGCCGGATCATTGCGCGAATCCTTCAAAGTCAAACTGGAATTCAAAAAGAAAATCGGGGCGATGGACGTTGCCGGAACCGCATTAAAAATCGGCTTTGGCGGCATCGGAGCATTGGCAAAGAAGAAAGGACAGGACGATGGCGATGATCATCCGGTCGCGATTTCGCTGCGAGAAAATGGCACTGCCGTAGTTCGCGGCAAACAGCATGTTCTGGCCTTCGATCCGCGCAGCAAAACCATCGCGTGGTCAGTAAAGTATGAAGCGCCCGGCGTTCCCGGCTGGCAAAAAGCCGTGATGTTCGGGTTAACAGCATTCAGCTATGCAATGAATACGGGCATTGCGGCCAATTCCTATTACGGCACATCGGAAAATTATTGGGCGAACAAGAACCGAGTGAACGCAATCCGCGATTACAGCGCTTTCGTCAGCAAACGCTATCAAGCGACGAAAGCGACGGGGAAATACGTCTATATTCTGACCAACGTGCAGGAAGGCAAGGAAAAAGGTGCAGGATTGATAGGCGTCAATCTGGATACAGGTGAAACCAATCGTCAGGTAATGCTGAAAGACAAAACCCCGGATTACAAGGTAGACGAGATTATGGGGCGCGTCTTCAATATTCGGGATAACAAAGAAATCGTTGCCTATCCCGTGCAATAGCATCATTCGTTCAAATCCAGAGAAGCGAAGGCCAGCCACTTCGTTTCTCTGCCCTTTTATTCAAAGTCCGACCAATGCAGAAGCCCGCACGCAGTAAGGGCGTCACAGCATACCCTAATGCTGTCCTTACTGCGTGCGGACTTCTGCATCCTGTTGCCTACATAGCCAAATCCCGTCAGCAATGCTACGCTACCGCCCGTAGTAACTTTTCCACAAACAACCAAGCAGCCAAGCAAACTGTTAGTTTGCTTTATCCTGATTGCGCTATGCCTGTTTCCCCGAACACTCGCTTCGATCATTACGAAATCCTCGCGCCCATTGGCAAAGGTGGGATGGGCGAAGTCTATCGCGCCCGCGACACTCGCCTGAATCGCGAAGTTGCTATTAAAGTCCTGCCCAGCGAAGTTGCCTACGATGCCGAGCGATTGCGTCGCTTTGAGCAGGAAGCAATGGCGACGTCGGCGCTCAATCATCCGAACATTCTGACGGTTTATGACTTTGGCAATTATGAAGGCAATCCGTATTTGGTAATGGAATTGCTGGAAGGCGAGGAATTACGGGCGCAGTTGGACGAAGGCGCATTGCCCGCGCGCCGTAGCGTTGACTATGCTCAACAGATCGCGGCAGGCTTGGCAGCCGCGCACGACAAAGGCATCGTGCATCGTGATCTGAAACCGGAGAATATCTTTGTCACGAAAGATGGTCGCGTAAAGATTTTGGATTTTGGTTTGGCGAAACTGCGACCACCGCGCGCTGTTTCAGCAGGCTCAGATGTCGCTACGGTCAAGCAGCACACGAATCCTGGGACAGTGATGGGAACCGTCGCGTACATGTCGCCCGAACAAGTGCGGGGACAGGAGTTAGATTTTCGTTCGGACATTTTTTCATTCGGCATCATCCTGTACGAAATGCTGAGCGGGCAACGCACATTCACTGGCGAATCGCAGGTTGAGGTGATGAATGCGATTCTGAAAGAAGAACCGCCGGAATTGACGAACACAAAGATCAGCCCGGCGCTCGACCGGATCGTGCGGCGCTGTTTGGAGAAGAAACCCGAACACCGCTTTCACTCGGCGCACGATCTGGGCTTTGCGCTCGGCACGCTGTCTGGATTGGCAGAGGGGCCTTCAGGCTCGCGTTTGGAGACAGCAACGACGGTCGCAGCGGTGACAGAGAGTGCGCCCGTGAGTACGGCGCGGTGGTTCGGCAATGCGCGGCTGGCGTGGTTGGCGGCGGCGGTCTTGCTGCTGGGGCTGCTGCTGGCGTTGCCCTTCGCCGTGAAGTACCTGCGCCAGCCGCCGCCCGCTGTGCCGGTGACCGCGCGCTTTACCATCGCCGCGCCGGAGAAGGCTACGGGTATCTTGTCGCCGGAGCTTTCCCCCGATGGCCGCCATCTGGTTTTCGGTGCGGTCGTGGAAGGCAGGAGCAGTCTCTGGCTGCGTCCGTTGGGTTCGCTCACGGCGCAACCGCTGCCCGGCACGGAGGGCGTTTCCGGCCTTCCTTTCTGGTCACCGGACAGCCGCTCAATTGGTTTCTCCACGGGGGGTGAACTCAGGAAGCTCGATCTGGCGGGCGGCGCGCCACAAACGCTGTGCAAGTTGCCGACAGGCGTCGCTCCGATAGTCGGTGGCACATGGAATCGTGATGGTGTCATTCTCTTCTCTGGCGTCGCAGGGATGTATCGCGTCCCGGCGACGGGCGGCGAGCCATCGCCGATGCTGAAATCAGACCAGCCGGGACTTTACCGCTGGCCTGTCTTTTTACCTGACGGTCGTCATTTCCTCGTGCGCAGGACGTCCACCCAAGGGGCGGCGGAAATTCATCTCGCTGCGCTCGACAGCCAGGAAACCACGCGCCTGCTGGCGGCGGATTCACAGGCGCGCTATGCCAACGGTCATCTGCTGTTTGCGCGCGCCGGAGCCTTGCTCGCCGCATCCTTCGATGCCGACAGTCTGAAACTCACGGGCGAGCCTTTCGTGGTCGCGGACAAGGTACGAGTCGCAGGCGACCCCAGCAGAGGACACTTTTCCGTCTCCGACAACGGCAGCCTGGTCTACGATCCGAACGCGCTCGCCGACAATCAGCAACTGACCTGGATTGATCGCGCTGGCAAGCCGCTCGGCACGGTCGGGACACCGGGCGAGTATCACTACCCCCGGCTGGCACCCGACGGGAAGCGCCTCGCGGTGGTGCGGAGTGATCCACAGACCCGAAGCTGGGACATCTATGTGATAGACCTCGCGCGGGGCGCTGGTTTGCGGCTGACCTTCGATCCCGGCGATGATCGCAATCCAGCTTGGTCGCCCGATGGCAGCCACATCGCCTGGAGTGCGAATCGTGACGGTGCATATCAGATTTACCAAAAGCTGGCGAGTGGCGACGGGCCGGAAGAGTTGCTGCTCAAAGAAGACGTTCCTATCACTCCCGGCAGTTGGTCGGCGGATGGCCGCTTCCTCCTCTACAACCGTAATGATCCGAAGACGAGCAATGACCAGTGGGTGCTGCCGCTCGCGGGAGACCGTCAGCCCTCAGTGTATTTGCAGACGCCGTTCAGCGAAACCGCTGGGCGTTTCTCACCCGACGGGCGCTGGGTCGCTTACAGATCAGACGATCAGGGAAGATTTGAGGTATACGTGCAGACCTTTCCCGTTTCGGGTGGCAAGTGGCAGATTTCGAACAATGGCGGCATACAGCCGTGGTGGCGGAGCGATGGCAAAGAGTTGTACTACCTTTCTGCTGACGGGAAGCTGATGGCGGTGGAGGTGAAGCCGGGCGGCAGCTTCGAGGTGAGTGCGCCCCAGGCGCTCTTCGATCTCGCGCCAGTGCGGGCGATTGGGGGCACGAGCAGCTATGCGGTGACGGCGGCGGGAGATCGCTTCCTCTTCGTCACGGCGCGCGAGGAGGCCGCGAGTCTGCAATTCACCGTCGTGACGAACTGGACAGAGGAGGCGAAGAAGTAGCGCGAACGGTGAGTTTGCACCACATTTATTGCTGACTGAATTTCCGTAATGCTTCGATTTTCCCCAATGCCGTTCCGTCTTCGATGGTTTGGCGAGCCAGCGTGACAGAATCTCTGAGTGTTTCCCCTTTGCCCGCTACGTGGAGCGCTGCCGCAGCATTAATCAGCACCAAATCAAGCGCAGCCGCTCCCCGCTCCTGACGAAAAAGCGCGCAAATTGTAGCGGCATTGTCTTCGGCAGAACCGCCGCGCAATTCCTCCAGCGAGGCACGAGCCAGCCCAAATTCCTCTGGTGAGAGTTCAAAGCGATGGACGCGCGTATCAATGACTTCATACACAGTTGTTTGATCGGCCAAGGTAATCTCATCTAACCCATCGTTGCCCCGCACGATCCACGCCCTTTGTAGACCGAGATGAGCGGCAGCCTGAGCGACGCGTTCGCAAGCGTTCGGGTCAGAGACGCCGATGATCTGAAACGGCGCACCTGCCGGATTCGTCAACGGGCCGAGGAAATTGAAGATGGTTCGCACGCCCAATTCGCGGCGGATCATCGCAACCCGTTTGGTGGCGGCGTGGTGCAACGGCGCAAACATAAAGCAAAGTCCTACTTCATCAAAACACTGCCCTACCTGTTCGGGTGACAATTCAAGCTTCACGCCGAGGGCACGCAGGACATCGGCGCTACCAGATTTACTGGTGACGCCAACATTCCCGTGCTTGGCGACGGGTACGCCTGCCGCCGCTGCAACAAAGGCAACCGCAGTCGAAACGTTGAAGGTTTTGGCCGTGCTACCTCCCGTGCCACAGGTATCGATAAAAGCAGAATGTTTGGCTGAGTTGATTCGTGTGCTTCGGGCACGCATCGTCTGCGCAAATCCGGCTAACTCCTCGGCGGTTTCCCCTTTTGCTTTCAATGCAATCAGAATCGCGGCAATTTGGGCATCCGTCGCTTCTGCCGAAATCATAAACTCCAACAAAGCCGCAGCCTCTGTCTGAGTTAGATTTTCACCCGCAAGGATTTTATTGAGGAAGGCAATCATTGACTGATCTTCAGGAAGTTTTGCAGGAGTTTTTTTCCATCATTTGTGAGGATGGATTCAGGATGGAATTGCACGCCCTCACAAATGAATTCACGATGTCGTACCCCCATAATCAAGCCATCTTCCGTGGTGGCCGAAATTTCCAGCACGGATGGCAAAGAGGAACGTTCCACAATTAATGAATGGTAACGAGTGGCAACAAATGGATCTTCCAGCCCTTCAAAAAGCGTCTTTTTATCGTGATGAATCTTGCTGGTTTTGCCGTGCATTAAATAGGGCGCACGAATTACCTTGCCACCAAATACCTGCCCGATGGCCTGATGCCCCAGGCAAACGCCGAGAATCGGAATGCGTCCGGCAAAGGTGCGGATGACGTCCAACGTGATGCCAGCCGAATCCGGCGTCCCCGGCCCAGGCGAAATAACGATCTGTTTCGGAGCCAGATTTTCAATCAACTCAATCGTCAGATCGTCATTGCGCGCGACCACCGGATCACACCGCAACTCGCCCAGATATTGCACCAGGTTGTAGGTAAAGGAATCGTAATTATCTATAACTAACAACATAGAAAGTCTTGAGACTCTTGAGAGTCGCTGTACTACATCAGGGTTTGATGAAGGCTTCGATTAATTCGATCCGAGCCAATGGTGCTTCCCCTTGCCGTTGCACTTGCTCAATCCGATCCAATATATCCATGCCATCCACAACGCGCCCGAAAATCGTATATTTGCCATCCAGATTCGGGGCCTCTCTGAGCACGATAAAAAATGACGTCTGCGCAGAATTGGGATCATCGGCACGTGCCATCGAAAGCGTGCCACGGATGTGCTTTCGGTCTTTGCTGAATTCGCCGGGAAGATTGCGAACCCAACGATCTGCCGGATGATATTTGTACGGCTCACGAGTAAATCCCATCCCCCCCTGGATAACAAAGTTCGGGACAATGCGATGAAACGCGGTGTGATCGTACCAGCCCGTCTCAACAAGCTTCAGAAAATTCCGAACGTGTTCAGGTGCTAACACCGGATCAAGGGCAACCGTAATGTCACCCATTGAAGTCTTGAGCAACACTTCTTTGCGCATTTCATCTACGTTGGCGTCTTTGTACGGCTCGACTTTTTTGGGTTCAATTTTGACGCTGATGATTTTGACGGGCTTGACCGCTTTCTGATTTTCGTCAGCTTCGATCTGGGAAATCTGATCTACGACATGCAGTCCTTCATTGATAAGTCCAAAAGCCGAAAACTTTCCATCCAACTGCGGCTGTTCGCCCGCGCAAATAAAGAACTGTGCTCCGCCACTGTTTGGCTTGTCAGGAATGCGAACGGCAGAGACAACGCCGCGAATGTGCTTCAGATCGCTGAACTCATCTTTCAATAAATTCAATCCGCCCGTGCCCCATCGTGAGCGAGGAGCACCATTTTCCTTGAGTACCGGATCGCCGCCCTGAATCAAGCCGCGACCAATCACACGAAAAAAAGCAGAGCCGTCATAATATCCAGCTCGCGCACGCTTGATAAATGCGATGGCATGCTGAGGAGCCATTTCAGGAAAGAACTCCATTCGCATCTCACCTAAGTCTGTTTTGATGACGGCTTCTAATTTCGTTGCCTCTTCTGCGGTCACAGGTGCATCTGGTGGAGGAGCATTTTTCTTACGCGCAGGTTGTCCTAGCAAAGGAGTCGAGATGAAACAGAACACGGCAAAGAGAAGAAGCGAAATAGAAACAGAGCGAAGGTGCCATTGCAGCTTCTCTGTGTTTCTACTTCTCGCTGATGCTCTGTCGCGCTGTCGGTTTCTCATAGCTCTTTCTCCGCCATTTCGATGGCACGAACACAGGCACGCGCTTTGTTGACTGTTTCTGCGTATTCCTTTTCCGGCACAGAATCGGCGACGATCCCTGCTCCGGCTTGAATGAAAGCCTTTTCGCCTCGGACATACATCGTCCGAAGTGCAATACAGGAATCCAGATTCCCCGAATAATCAAAATACATCACAGCCCCTCCATAAGCGCCGCGTCGGGTGGGTTCCAATTCGTCAATAATTTGCATCGCACGAACTTTTGGCGCGCCGGTCAACGTGCCTGCCGGAAAGGTCGCAGATAAAGCATCAAAACAATCGTGCCCTTCCTGCAATTTCGATTTCAAAACTGACACCAGGTGCATTACGTGGGAGTATCGTTCGACGATCATCAGATCAGCAACTTCAACCGAGCCATATTCTGAAACACGCCCCAGGTCATTGCGTCCCAAGTCCACAAGCATCACGTGCTCTGCTCGTTCCTTCTCATCATTGCGGAGCTGTTCGCCCAGAATCAAATCTTCTGCTTCGGTTGATCCACGTGGATAGGTTCCGGCGATTGGCCGATATTCAAGCACGTTGTTGTAGCACCGAACCAGCATTTCAGGTGAGGCCCCCAGCAAGGTTTGATCATCATCCAGCTTGAGATAAAACATATACGGCGATGGATTGATCGCTCGTAATGCTCGATAAATCTGGAACGGATGCGTAGCAATATTGGCCTCAAAGCGCTGAGAAAAAACCACCTGAAAAGCATCCCCGGCACGAATATATTCCTTGATCACATCCACCGCCGCCTCATATTCAGACTTTGGCATGTTCGATTGCAGGCGGGCGGGCGAAGTCCGATACGTCGCAGGCAGCGAAGGCACCGGGCCAGCCAATGCAACTTCAAGCCGTTCAATTTCATTGCAGGCTTCTGCATACTGCAAATGCAAATTGGTCTTTGCACCACCCGTGAAAACGTTGACGATGATTTGGATCTGATGCTTGACGTGGTCAAAGGCCAGAATGCTGGAAAAGAACATGACGACCGCTGTATCCATCTGAAGGTCATCGTGCGCCCGCTTCGGAAGCTTTTCAAACCACTGCACGGCATCATACCCAAAATAACCAACGCCACCACCTGTAAACGGAGGCAGATTTGGGACTTTCACTGGCTTATAGGCTGCCATCAGATCACGAAGCACGTCTATGACCGGGTCTTCGCATTTCTCTTTGGTTCCATCCGCATTTTCAATCACGACATCATTGCCGCGAGCGCGAACAATGCGCTGTGGCGAGACACCAAGAAACGAATACCGTGCGATTTTTTCGCCGCCTTCAACCGATTCAAGTAAAAATGCCTGCGAAGAATAATGTTGGATTTTCAGGAAGGCTGAAACCGGAGTCAGCAAATCCGCCATCACAGTTTTAATGACTGGAACGACGGTTCCCTGTTTCGCGAGTTCTAAAAATTCCTCGTATGTTGTCGGAGTGATATGGGACATAAGAATTGGTCAGTAGTTATTTGTCATTTGCCATTTGGGGTATTACCAGGAAGATTTTTATTCATCAGCCATAGGTGAATCACAAATGAGCGCTGACAAATGACTACTGACTATATTTCGCTTCTGCGGGTTTTCCCGCCCGTTTGCCGAGCTCTGCTGTAATTGCAGACAGGCTGATTCCACGTTCTACCATCAGGACAAGGAGGTGATAGATCAAATCAGAAATTTCAGCGGTTAATTCGATTTCGGAAGCATTCTTGGCAGCAATGATGGTTTCAGCACTTTCCTCCCCAATTTTTTTCAGGATTTTGTCCAAACCTTTCTCGAACAAGTACGTCGTGTAGGAATTGGGCGGACGTGCCTGCTGCCGTTGCTGAATTAAATCGTACAGACTGTCTAATGTGGTTCCTAATTCAGAAGATGTTGGGTTGTCAGACATTTATTTTTCCAAGCGGCGATAGAAACAAGTTTGCTCGCCTGTGTGGCAAGCAGGGCCTTGCGGTTCGACTAAAACGACTAACGCATCACCATCACAGTCCAAGCGAATTTCCTGCACGCGTTGCGTATGCCCGGAGGTTTCGCCCTTATGCCAAAGCTGTTGTCGCGAACGGCTCCAGAACCACGTTTCCTGTGTTTCTATCGTCCGCGACAAACTTTCACGATTCATGTATGCCAACGTCAACACCTGAAAAGTTTTGGCATCCTGCACAATGGCCGGGATCAATCCTTGGGCGTCAAACTTTAATTCAGCAAGAGACAAACTGGTTGTCAGGGCATCTGTCATTTACTTACATTTACCTAATTCGTTTCGCCAGCCATTCATCAATTAGCTTCAGTAGAGCTGGATCAAGGGGACGTGACACGTCATTATCCGATTCAAAACCTGGAGTGCCTTTATTCTCTTTCAGGAAATAATCCATATCAGGCAAAACAACGGTTTGATAATCTTTGTGCTCACCGGTCTTCAGCGAGTCACGAATGAAATTTCCATCTCTTGGATTCACCCGGCGATCCTTGCCACCGTGGATAACCAGGACTGAACCTCGTACCAGTGGATAGAGCGCCAGCGGATCATCTAGCAACCAGCTATAGGCATAATCAGTGCTTTTCAAGAGCGGAAAAAGCAAGTCGTCCTTCGGATCAATATTTAACTCCTCAGGCTTCGCGCCACCAGCGGCGAGCCGCAGAATCGCAGCATCCACCGTTTCGACATATTTGGCCGCTTCAGCTTCGGGCATTTTAAGATCAGCAACACGCTGACGTGCCCATTCGCGGAGCAACTTACTGGCAGTCCTTCCGGGTGCAACTGTGGTGATCACTCCTGCCACTGGCTTATGGCCTGCGATGCCGGTTGCGATAAAGGACCCGTCACCATGCCCAAAAACAAAAATCTTGGTTGCGTCAATTTCTTTGCGCTCAGTCAGGTAACTAACTGCGCCAAGGCCATCGTCTGCGGCTACTGCCAGAGTGGCATTCAGCGCACATTCACTCTCGCCTGTGCATCGCCTGTCGTAGCGCAACACGGCAAATCCACGTTGGACAAAATGTTTGGCTAAATCGAGATATGAATTGTGCTGGCCTTTGTAAACCTTAATCCCATCTTGATGAGAGTAAAAATCCGAGATCATCACAATTGCTGGGATTTTCTGTCCGACCTTATTTTTTGGAAGAAAGAGGGTTCCTGATAAAGAAACGCCTTCCCCCTTAAACTGTATGGGTTCAGGCTGGATAAAATCCGGCAATGAAGTCAGCGAATGAGATTTCGGAGCCTCTTGTGTCGGCTTGCCTGAGGGTGTTTGCGCGCCAACGCTTAAAGTCGAAATTATCAAAGAGCCTGTGAGGCAAAAGGTGAGGATATTTTTTTTCATAAGATACTTCTCCAAAACTTCTTCTCGTGCAGGCAAATCCTGCAACGCATCTCTAACGCATGAGAATGCCACGCGAACGCAAATAATTTTTGGCCTCGCTGACGTTGATTTCCCCAAAATGAAAAATCGAAGCCGCCAGCACCGCACTCGCCTTCCCGATGGTAAGGGCATCGAACAAATGCTCAACCGTTCCCGCCCCACCTGAGGCAATGACAGGAATATTTACGGCTTCGGCAACGGCTCGTGTCAGATCAAGGTCATAACCATCTTTTTGTCCATCACAATCCATGCTGGTCAATAAAATTTCGCCAGCACCTAACGCTGCTGCTTTTTGCGCCCACTCCACCGCATCAATTCCAGTCGGTGTCCGTCCACCGTGTAAATACACCTCCCAGGCGTGGCGTGTATCTTTGCGACGTTTGGCATCAATTGCCACGACCATGCATTGCGCGCCAAATCGCTCTGCCCCTTCGCGAATCAAATCAGGATTCTGAACAGCTGCGGTGTTGACAGATACCTTGTCTGCCCCCGCCGCAAGAATCGCGCGGACATCATCAACAGTTCGGATTCCGCCGCCAACGGTAAAGGGAATGAAGACGCGATCTGCAACCCGTCGCACCATGTCAGACACGATTTCGCGCCGATCTGCGGAAGCCGTAATATCCAAAAACACTAATTCATCCGCGCCTTCGCGGTCATAACGTTCCCCCTGCTCAACTGGATCACCCGCATCAATCAGGTTAACAAAACTGATCCCTTTGACCACGCGACCGCGATCAACATCAAGGCAGGGGATAAGACGTTTAGCAAGCATTTGATAGTTTTGAGCTTCGGGTTTTGAGTTCCGGGTTTTGGGAATCTTTCGAGATGATTCGTGCGCTTGTCACACGAGACTCAAAACTCGAACCTTATAAATTGATCTGTTTCACCGAACGGATGTGATCCACCTCGGCAAGTGATTGCAAAGTCGTGCCATCCATCTCGTGATCGAGTTGGTAAATAGATAACGCCACGCCACCTTTGCGATTACGACTCAGGAATAATTGGGCAATATTGATTCCCTGATCCCCTAAAAATGTCCCGACGCGTCCGATCATTCCGGGAACATCATCATTACTCACAACCAGCAAATGGCCTTCCGGCACGGCTTCCAAACGGTACGAATTCAGATTGATAATGCGAGCATCATCGGCCCCAAACATCGCGCCAGTGACCTGACTTTCGCCACCATCGCCGCGCAGAACCACTTCGATTTGGCTATCCTGCGAAGTTCGTTCCAACGATTCCTTAACCTTCAACCCCCGCTCGTCAGCGATCATTGCGGCATTCACCTGATTGACGCGGTCACTGATGTTTGCCATCAGTGCAGACAAAATTGTCGAGGTAATGGGGCGAACATCCAGGTCTGCCACTTCGCCGTTATATTTGATCTCAACTTCGCTGACGGAATGTCCATAAAGCTGCGATTGAAAACGCCCAAGCTTTTCGCCGAGAGCCAGAAAGGGACGTAGAAACTCCAATACATCCGGGCCAACAGCGGGCATGTTCACTGCTCCACTGATCGCCCCCGTCGTCAAAAACGTAGCGATTTGCTCAGCCGTGATTACGGCAACCTGATCTTGCGCCTCGTTCGTTGAAGCTCCCAGGTGTGGGGTGACAACCACCTCATCTAAAGACAATAAAGGCAGGTCTGGTGGAGGCGGTTCTTTTGAGAACACATCGAGTGCCGCTGCCGCCACTTTCCCATCCTTGATCGCATTGTAAAGCGCTGTTTCATCTACCAATCCGCCACGAGCGCAGTTGATAATACGAACCCCATCTTTCATCTTGGCAAAAGCAGCTTCGCCGATGATCCCACGTGTTTCATCAGTTAGCGGCGTATGGACGGTGACAAAATCGGAGCGCGTGCAAATTTCATCCAGCGAGACGACCTCGACGCTGGCACGTGCGGCAACCTCCTTTGACAGGAATGGGTCGTAGGCCAGGACTTTCATCCCCAAGCCAACCGCTCCCTGTGCAACGATCTTGCCAATGTTTCCGAATCCGACAATGCCAAGCGTTTTGCCGCGCAATTCAACTCCCATGAATTTTTTCTTATCCCACTTTCCAGCCTTCAGCGAGGAATGTGCCTGTGGGATTTTGCGTGCGAGCGACATCATCATTGCCAGGGTATGCTCTCCCGTTGTGACACTATTTCCTGCCGCTGCATTCATCACCACAATGCCACGTTTTGTGGCGGCTGGAACATCAATGTTGTCAACCCCGGAACCAGCACGCCCTATGACCTTCAAATTCGTAGCGGCACTAATAATGTCCGCCGTCACTTTTGTTTCAGAGCGTACAATTAAAGCGTCGTATTCGCCGATAATCTTTTTCAATTCCTCCGGTTTCAATCCGACGTTTTGGTCAACTTGAAATTGCTCGTAGCGTTTAAGTACCTCGACACCACGCGCCGAAAAATTGTCGCTAATCAGTATCTTCATAATGATGCTCAAACTGTGATTTTTTAGTGGCTAACTGTGCTTGGGAAATAGTGATGCGGCCTTAGCAAGACCAGGAGGGGCGATGCCACCACCAACCATGACTGGTTTGATGGGAGTTAGCGGGGCAAGATCGTTGCCGATTTGAACGGTTTTGCTGTTTCAGATCCATCGTGGAAACCCTGCTTTAGCCTGACGGCGATTGAAAGAAGCCGTACTATACCTGCCAGTAGGACCAAAAATCAATCGTACAGGGGGGAGTTCAACTTTTCTCGCAAAATAACAAAGATTGAAGCGAGATATTCCTCCTTTCTGCCATTCAAAATTAGATAAACATTCAAGAAACTAACGCCCATCCAATCACGGGAGATGACGGTTGGGGTGGGTTTCTAAAAACCAACTATTTCCTGCGGTGATTTTTCAGTGGTAATGTTGCTGAATCAATTATAAGGGCTACAATTTATGGCTGTGGGAAAATACGCTGAATAATGGCTCAGTTTATTGTTTATTGCGTATTTTTCAAGGGATCATTGGTTGCATCGCAGCAATTCAGGGTCGTGAGGACATCGGCGATCCGGCGAAGTTTAAGTGAGCGAATTAGGATCAAAATGAGCATATTTGAAAAGATTTCAGGGGATAGCAAACATCAATCGGGCGATCCAGCAGTACCACAGGAACAGGCGGCAGACGTCATCATCAGTCCTGATACATATCGAGAGAATCGGATTCCGCCTGGTCAATCCAGGACGCGAAAATGGCCGATTTTAGATGCCTTTGGGCCACCAGAAATTGACCTTGCGAACTGGCAGTTGCAAATTTTTGGCTTGGTCGAATCGCCGATGACATTCAGCCTGGAAGAATTAAAAACGCTGCCTCAAATCAAAGTCTTTTCAGATTTTCATTGCGTCACCCGCTGGTCACGCCTTGGCAATTTGTGGGAAGGCGTTGCCACACAGACGCTCGCGGGTTTGGTCAAAATCAAGCCCGAAGCAAAATTTGTGACTGCACACGCCTATGATAATGGGTGGACAACCAACCTCCCACTGGAATATTTTCTTGCCCTCGATTCCCTGCTCACGCACACACACGATGGCGAACCAATTTCACTGGAACACGGAGGGCCAGTACGGTTGATGATTCCGCAGCTCTATGCCTGGAAAAGCGCCAAATGGATTCGTGGGCTGGAGTTTCTGGCGGAAGATAAAGCAGGGTTCTGGGAGGATGGTGGTTATCACATGCTCGGCGATCCCTGGCGCGAACAGCGGTTTCGCTGGGATTAGAATTGGCTTCCACTTAATGCTGAGACAAAACAAAGTTTTACCTTTCCAAAATTGATTTCACATCAAAATTTTCAAGGATATCTCTGTCCATTCAGTCCTGAAAAGTGAGAACACACGGTGTGACTGACGTATGGTATAGTTTCACTTCACGCCCCTTAACCGCAGTCAAAAGCTGAGGAGGCAAGATGGATAAAGAAGTCAGAGAATTAGAAAAAGCCTTAGAGCGAATCTGGGATATTGCAACCAATAAATTCGGCCTTGATCCTTACCCGGTTCGCTTTGAAATCGTCCCTTCCACGGTCATGTATGAAATTGGTTCGTATGCGTTGCCAGGACGATATTCGCATTGGTCATTTGGCAAGGCATATCACAAGATGAAAACCATGTATGACCTGGGCCTTTCCAAAATTTATGAAGTGGTGATCAACTCCAATCCATCTTATGCCTTTTTGCTGGACACGAATTCCCTGCTTCAAAACAAACTCGTAATTGCACACGTTCTTGGACACGTCGATTTTTTCAAAAATAACGCCTGGTTTGGGCCGACCAATCGCCGGATGTTGGATGATGCACAAACGCACGCGACGCGCCTCAGCGAGTACGAATTTAAGTATGGTCGCAAAGTGGTCGAGGAATTTCTGGATGCGGTTTTATCTATCGAAGAACACATTGACCCCAATTTCTTTATTAAAAAGCGACGCGCGCCAAAAGACCCCCAGGAAACAACCTCGAAAAAGACCTCACCCAATTCTCGGTATGACGATTTATTATCATCGAGCGAAAGAAAAGCTGCGGAGGAAAAGCTGGAAGCAGCATCGCTCGCCCAATCGGAATTGCCAGAGAAAGACCTTGTCTGGTACTTGATGCAACATTCGCCCATCCTCAAGCCGTGGCAACGCGATGTCATGAGCATGATCCACGATGAGATGCTGTATTTCGTTCCGCAAATGCAAACCAAGATTATGAACGAAGGGTGGGCCAGCATCTGGCATAGTCGGATCATGCGGGAACTGGATTTGCCTGATAATGATCATCTTGAATTTGCTGAATTGCATTCCGGTGTGGTGTCGCCACATCGCGGTCAGTTGAATCCCTATTATCTCGGCTACAAAATTCTCGAAGATATTGAACAGCGCTGGGACAACCCCACCAAAGAAGAACAAGAACGGTTTGGACGTCAGCCTGGACAGGGACGCGCCAAATTGTTTGAAGTGCGGGAAATGGATAACGACATTTCTTTCCTGCGTAACTATCTGACCGAGGATTTGTGCGAAGAACTTGACCTGTTTGTCTATGAACTGGTTGACGAGGAAGAATGGACAATCAGTGAAAAGCGATGGGAACGTGTTCGAGACCAGTTAGTCGCCAACATGACGAATTTCAGTTTCCCTTATATTGAGGTCGCGGATGGGGATTACAATCGCAACATGGAATTGTATTTACGGCATCGTCATGAAGGCGCAGATTTAGATATGAAATACGCGCGCAAAGTGCTGGAATATGTTTTCAAGCTGTGGGGGCGTCCGGTTCATCTTGAAACAAAAGTTGAAGACGACACACTGGTGCTGCACTATAACGGCGAAGAGCACACCGAGAGCTAGCAAAATCTACTGTCTTCAGACACAATCAGAAAGCAAAAGACAGCAACGATTACTCAAAGAAGCGGGATGCTATTTTTCATTGTAAAAATCTCGCGCTGAACCAGTTTTGCCTTTTGCCTTCACCTTTGCCCTTATGACTATCTTAATTGCCGAAGATAATGTTGCCCAGCGGGCCTATTTGCGCGAACTGCTCGAACGAGAATTCAAACGCTACACGCCCGTCCTGGAAGCCCCTGACGGAGAAACGGTTGTCAGACTTGCCCTGGAACACCGCCCCCAGCTTTGCATTCTTGATATTCAAATGCCCGGTTTGTCCGGTGTGAAAGCGGCTAAGGCCATCTGGAAAAACTTTCCGGCTGCGCGAGTGATTTTCTGGACACAATTCCCCCACGAAATTTATATCAACGAAATTCGCAAACTGGTTCGCAGCGTCGAACCGAATCCGGCTTATGGATTTATTGATAAAAACAATCCTGAAAGTCGGTTGCTGCGCTTCATTGCTGCCGTACTGGAAGACGGCGCGGATATGATTGATCCGAATTTTAAGGATGCTTTTACACAGCCGTTGCTGACAGATTTTGAAGCCGAAGCTTTGTATTACCTTGCGCTCGGCCTTTCAAATTGGGCCATTGCGCGGAAATGCCAGCTCAGCTTGCGTGGCGTTGAGAGCCGCCTGACAACCTTGTATGAGAAATTAATGCCGACGAACTCTGCTGGCACGAAAGACGAAACATACGACAAACTGGCCTTCAATATTCGGACGCGTGCCTATTTTGAAGCGTTGCGACGGGGCCTGATCAATCAGGATGAATTGGACAAAGCCAGTTCATCACTGGAAACCTGGCTGGAAAAAGATCGGAAAAAATTTGCCTCCGAGTAATTGATTCTTAACCTGTGATTCGACTGCGCCCCTTCCCAATTTTAGCTGGACTGCTAATCTTCATCGTCCTTGTTGTAAGCGCGCTTACGCAATCCGAGCCTGATTCCCTGCCCGCTGCCGTCGAAAATCCCGATACTGAAACCAGGTATGAACGAACTCGCACCGATGCCTCGTTAAATTTACATCGGTGGGGCGCGGTGACCCTTTTTCATGGTCTGCCGTCTGAACGGGTGAATGCGATCACCGAGGATTTGAATGGTGCGCTATGGTTTGGCACAGACAACGGGCTGGTTCGATACGATGGACGCAGCACACAGGCCATTGGCGGGCTTGGCGATAAAAAAGGCATCTTACCTTCGCAACGAATTCGCACATTGTTTCGAGATTCGGCAGGCGGTCTATGGATTGGCACAGATCAAGGCGCAGCACGTTGGGTTAATGAAAAATTACAATTCCTTGAAAGCACCAGAGGCCACCCGGTCACCGGATTCGCAGAAAGTAATAATCACGAAATTTCCCTTGCCACTGAAGACGGCTTAATTCTTCGGCTTCAGAATGCGAATTCTGATATTAAGCGCGATGGCGAAAAATTTGCTGCCGACCTTACCGCAAAAATCATTGATGGTGAGGCACAGAATTTACTCAGGATGGGAAAAGACCCTGTTCCGCTAAAAGCGATTGCCTTCAATCGTGAAACATCTGAAATGTGGCTTGGGTCACATCGTCGCGGCGTGATGATTTACGAGAACGACAGACTCCGCGAAGCCGCGCCTCCGCCGATTCGTCCTTATTTCGTTAATGCGATCTTCACCGAAGGCAAGAATGTCTGGTTTGGTGCTCAAACCAGCGCCAATGAAAGTGGCTTATGGTTGCACAGCCCGGAAATGACATTAGGGCGAGTAGCGCTCGTGACTGGAACGATCAATGCCATCCACGGAGATGTCAGCAACAATCAGAGTAACGAAACACCCGATCTCTGGATTGGCACAGATGGACAAGGGGCAGTGCTCCTGCGAAATTCCAACATCGTTGAGCGTGTCACATTTGAGAATACACAAGGCGGGCTTCGCTCAGACCGAATTTTATCGGTCTTTCGTGATCACCAAGGAATTGTCTGGTTTGGGACAGATCGCGGGGTCTGTCGCTATGATCGCGACAGCTTTCGCAGCACCACAATCAGCAATGACGCCCAAAGTAATTTTATTCGTGCTTTGCTGAAGACAAAGGATGGTTCAATTTATGCCGGAACCAATCACGGCCTCTTTCATCTAAATGCTGGAAAAGATTTAGGCGGATGGGAACCAAATCCTGAGATTGATAAATTGATTGTCTATTCCCTGCTTGAATCCAGCGACGGCAAAATCTACGCGGGTACATCACAAGGGTTGTTCGTTGCAGCGCCCGGCACTCAATTCTTCCGCTTCCTCCCAAGCCCGGAAAATGCACGCATTCGCAGCCTCACCGAATTTGCAGGAACAATTTATGCCATTGCGTTTGTGGAGGAAGACCCCCAATTCCTGGGGAAAGGCATTGCGAGGCTCGAAGGTGAAAAACTGCAACTATTGCTCACGAATGAAACGGCGCTCAAGGCAACATCGCTGTCCGCTTCCAAAGACTTCTTGCGTGTAGGAACATCTGACGGGCGAAGCTTCCGTATTGAACAAAATACGTTGCGTGCCGAACCGGGTGTAGCGACAGGTTTTGTGAGTGCTATGCTTGAGCACGATAAAAAAATATGGGTCGGAGGAGAATCGGGATTGGCGGTTGTCGAGAAAAACAGTCAACGAATGGTGCTGCCTAACGTTGCTATACGTGCGTTGTCGCTCGCTACCGAAGGGGAGGATCAGCATCAAGTTTTGTATTGCTCCACGAAGAAAGCGGGGCTTTACAAAATCCGCCTTGATGGTGAAACAATTGCCCATTTCGACACAGAACAGGGCTTACCCTCGCAACAAGTTTTTGCCACAATCCAAGGCCCAGGCGGAGAAATCTGGATTGGAACGAATAGTGGAATCGTACGTCATCAACCTAATTTTCGGAGGCCAAAATTAGAACCGTTGCGAATGGTTGCAGATAATATTTACACACGTGATTATCTGACTGGGGAAATGCGCTTCCCTTCCTATCAGACCAATTTCTCGTTTGAATTCACAGGGTTGGGTAGCAAGACGTTTCCATCACAATTTCAGTATGAATATACGTGCATAGAAGAAAAACGTGGCCCCATAGGCGAGAAAATCATCACTTCGGATTCGCAGTACTTGCTGGAAAAACTGAAGCCTGGCAGCTACACCGTGAAGGCTCGCGCGATCAGTCGCGATTTGATTTATTCAGACCCCTTTGAATTCAAGCTCTGGATCACGCCTGAAGCTGTTTCCTGGACGACGATTTTTCTAACCACCCTATTAATCGTTGCCATTGCCGCAGGCGGGTATGCGTTCTACCAACAACGACGCACCTTCAAAGCCAATCAAAAGCTGGAAAGCACGAATGCGGAATTACGCGACACCCGCATTCGATTAGCGCATATCACAGAAGCCGAACGCAGCCGCATTGCCCGCGACTTGCATGATCAGACGCTGGCAGACTTGCGGCAGTTATTGGTCATGACTGATCAACTTGATCAAAAGTCATTTGATTCCCCTGCTGCCACACCTGCATTCATGCGAAGGAAGATTGAAGAGGTTTCCAACGAAATCCGCCACATTTGCGAAGACCTCAGTCCTTCTGTGCTAGAAAACATCGGATTCATCCCGGCCCTGGAATGGGCGTTGACAGATGCTGTCACGCATCTGCCCGCAAAAGACAAATTCATTTATGAGTTTGCCTGTGAACCAGAGTTGGAAGAGCGATTACGACTTTCACCGACAGAACAGATTCAGCTGTATCGGATTGTGCAAGAAGCCATCAATAACGTGTGTCGTCACGCCAGGGCTTCAAAGGTCATACTAAAAGTCTCGATGAACGGCGACGACGAAATCCTGATTGAAGTAATTGATGATGGAATCGGGATACAAGCTTCCCCAGAAAATCCAACCGGGCACGGAATGGCCAACATTCGCTCTCGTGCCAACCTGATTGGTGCCGAGGCATCGTGGTTAACCGTTCCGAATGGAAGCCATTTCTGTGTTCGCAAGGCGAATGGCAATGAAAATCACTACCGCGATCCGGCAGGCGCGTAACAGACCGTAGCCGCTCCATCCAATCTGCGTTGTTCATCGCGCTCACATTTTGCAGAATTACCACAAGATCGCTAGACTTCCGGCACGAAGACGCTTGGAAGTGCTTCTGTAATCACTCTATCTGATAGACAGGTGTCAGTCCCGTTCCAGACCTGTCAACGAAAGAAGGAGTGCGTATGCCCCGAAATTCGCTCGTTTTCTCATTTTTTCTGCTTTTGCTGGCAACGTCGTCATTGGTTGCGCAAACAACAAAAGCCAGGGATGACTCGCCTGTCCTTCGTCAAAAAACTCAGGTTGTGACCTTGAATGTGGCCGTCGTTGACCGTGAAAATCACCCCATCACTGGCCTGAAACGCGAAGAATTTGTGGTGTATGAAGATAAGATTCAACAACCAATCGAGTTTTTCTCCAATGTGGATACGCCTGTCAGTATTGGAATCATCTTCGATGCGTCCTCCAGCATGGAGGCCAAGCGGGAAAAGGCGCAGGACGCCCTCAAAACGTTTATTCAGACCAGCCACTCTGACGATGATTTCTTTCTGGTCGCGTTCAATCGCCAACCCCGCCTGATCGCCGATTTTGCCGATGGCGATGAAATTCAACGAAAAATGAATTCGATCACCACTGAGGGCGAAACGGCACTCTATGACGCTGTCTATTTAGGTTTGGAAAAGTTGAAAGATGCTCGGCACAAGAGACGGGCGCTGATTGTCATTTCAGACGGACAGGACAATTGCTCACGCTACAAATTAAGCGAGCTAACCAAAAGCATCAAAGAAAGTGATGCAGTGATTTATGTGTTCAGCATTGCTGAGTTGCAAGGGGGAAATTGCGGCCAATTGTGCCAAATGTACACTCGGCGCGCGATGGAAGAAATGGCCGAAGTCACAGGCGGAAAAGCATTCTTTCCAACAAGCATGAATGATTTGGAACAGGCAACCTCAATGATTGCCCTTGAACTTCGACAGCAATACAGCATTGGATACGTCCCCACCAACCTGAACCACGATGGCAAATGGCGCAAAGTCACGGTAGAGGTGCTAAAAGAAAAAGGCCCAAGAACGCGAGCGCAACGAGTAATTACTCGTACCAAAGATGGATACTTCGCCCTTCCATAAACGCGGTCACACTGTCTTCATTTTCGTTGATCAAATTTTCAGCTCCCCCATCAACCTAAAAAGTGATCGAAGCAAATGCCGCGCTGATGCTTTCCCCTCGCTGGCACACATGCTAATATCCCACTTCATTTTTCTGACTGCACAGAGCTATGAGGATGACTAGAACTGTTTCAGACAGCCATGTTAAGAAGTAATTTTTTCGCACCTCGCAACTTTTCCCTCTTACTCGCCGCAATTTTCTTTTTCCTTTTGTTTTTCAGTACACCGAGTTTTGCCGACGATCCGCCCGCTCAACCGGCAGTGAAATCTATCGTCATATTGCACCTGTCGAACGGAGATCGTGTTTCTGGCCAGCTGATTGCGACAAGTGAAGAGCAAATTGAAATCGAAAATGTCTATGCTGGACGCGTCACCGTCCGGTTGTCAGAAATAAAAGGTTGGCAGACGGCAGACGCTGAAATCCGCACACGGCTGACGGCGGTGATTAAAGTCAAAGATAGCGATACGCTCGAAAGAGAGGCATTAGAAGCCAAAGAAAATTCTCGCATCGTTGATGCCAAGGTAGCAACAAATCCGAAAGCAAAACAGGAGAACAAACCCGCAAAACCTGATCCCTGGAAGCGACAGGTCAATTTTGCTTACACCATGACGCGCGGCAACGTGAAGTCCAGCGATGCCAATCTTGCCTTTAATGTGTCGCGCAAAAAAGGAACGCGGAAAATCGCCCTTTCATCCTACGGACGAAGCGGCGTGCGGGATGGCCAACAATCGGCCAGCCTGATTTCCAGTATCTTTCGAGCTGAACAAACGGTGCTCAAGCTGCCTGTTTTTGCAGAGTCGCAATTCGAGATTGATAAGCTGAAAAAACTCGATTTTCGTTTTAGTGAAAATATCGGTATCAGCTATCCCGTGCTGAAGGGTGATTCCAGACAATTGTCATTTGATTTTGGCACTGGATTCACAAAAGAAGATTACGAAACTGGTTTACAAAAACTGAATGCAACCAGCCTGCTCCGCCTTACGGCAAGCCAGAAAATTGCACCACGAACCATCCTCAATCAGCAGGCATCCTTCTTCTCCGATTTAACTGATCCTAGTGCTTATCGGATTCAGGCAGAGGCATCGCTAACCACGCCGCTGACCAAGAACCTGGCCTTACGATTGGCGGGAATAAATCGGTTTGATGCACGTCCACAAGGTCAGGTAAAACCCAACGATTTCACATTGCTGACTGGATTTACATTTGATTTCTAACCCCTAAAAAAATGCCCAAGCGAACTGACATTCACAAAATTTTGATCATCGGCTCTGGCCCCATCGTCATTGGTCAAGCCTGCGAATTTGATTACTCCGGCACGCAAGCCTGTAAGGCGCTCAAGCAGGAAGGCTTTGAAGTCGTGCTGGTCAATTCCAATCCGGCGACGATTATGACCGACCCGGAATTGGCCGATAAAACCTATGTCGAACCGCTGACGGTCGAAGCTGTTTCTGCGATCATCGAACGCGAACGACCTGATGCTTTATTACCAACCGTTGGCGGACAAACCGCACTGAACCTGACGGTCAAACTGGCGGAAGCTGGTGTCCTGGATAAATTTGGCGTTGAACTTATCGGGGCAAAACTGAATGCGATCAAGGTGGCCGAAGATCGTCAGCTTTTCAAACATGCGATGGATGAAATTGGTCTGCAAATGCCAAAAGCGCGCTTCTGCCACACGATGCAGGAAGCGATTGACGCCGCAGAAGAAATTGACTTCCCGATTATCATTCGCCCGGCCTTTACGCTCGGCGGTACAGGCGGCGGCATCGCGTACAACATGGAAGAGTTTGAGGAAATCGCAGAACGGGGCATTACAGCCAGTCCAATCAGCGAAATTCTCGTCGAAGAATCCATCATTGGCTGGAAAGAATTTGAGCTGGAAGTGATGCGCGATTTGGCCGACAACGTCGTGATCATTTGCTCAATTGAAAACTTCGACCCAATGGGCGTGCATACAGGCGATTCAATTACCGTCGCGCCTGCGCAAACGTTGACCGACCGCGAATATCAAATGATGCGCGATGCGGCACTGAAGATCATTCGTAAGGTTGGGGTCGAAACCGGCGGATCAAACATCCAATTTGCACTAAACCCATACAATGGTCAGTTGCGAATAATTGAAATGAACCCGCGCGTGTCTCGCTCATCGGCGTTGGCCTCAAAAGCAACGGGCTTCCCGATAGCAAAGATTGCAGCCAAACTTGCGCTTGGTTACACGCTGGACGAAATCCCTAACGACATCACGAAAAAGACGCCCGCATCCTTCGAGCCAACAATTGATTACGTGGTCGTGAAGATTCCGAAATGGGCTTTCGAGAAATTCCCTGGCGCGGATGCTACGCTCGGCACGCAAATGAAATCTGTGGGCGAGGCGATGGCGATTGGGCGCACCTTCAAAGAAGCATTTTTGAAAGGCATGCGCTCCCTGGAAGTACGCAAAGCACCGAATGTTCGCGGCGTTGATGATGAGACCTTACGCCGCAAACTGATTATGCCGAACGCGGAACGAATTTATTATTTGCACAGCGCATTGGAGCGCGATTGGAGCGTCGAAGACCTCTTTGATTTGACCAAAATTGATCCGTGGTTCCTGACCCAATTGCAACAAATCGTCGAGATGCAACGCGAAATTGCTCAGGATGATTTGTCGTCTATTTCGACGGAAACGCTGCGTCAGGCAAAGCGGATGGGGTTTTCAGATGCGCGCATTGCCGAATTGCTGGGCAGCACAGAACAGGATGTTCGCGCGAAACGTAAAGACCTGGGCATCCTTCCGGTCTACAAACGCGTAGACACCTGCGGCGCAGAGTTTGAGTCACACACGCCTTACCTGTATTCCACCTATGAGCAGGAATGCGAAGCTGCTCCCACCGACAATAAAAAAATCATGATTCTCGGTTCCGGCCCAAATCGCATCGGCCAGGGGATTGAG
>JAFDVL010000006.1:31022-55528 GCA_018268995.1 Acidobacteriota bacterium
ATCATGGTCAACTGCAACCCGGAAACGGTTTCGACTGACTATGACACCTCAGATCGGTTGTATTTTGAGCCGTTGACGTTTGAAGACGTCATGAACATTGTCGAGTTGGAAAAGCCCGTCGGCGTCATCGTGCAATTCGGCGGACAAACACCGCTCAATCTGGCAATGCGTCTGCATGAAGCGGGCGTTCCGATCATCGGCACTTCGCCTGAATCCATTGATCTGGCCGAAGATCGCAAACGATTTGGCAAGCTGATCGCTGACCTTCACATTCCCCAACCGATTAATGGTACTGCCGTCAATGTTGACGAAGCGAAACGCGTCGCAGCATCCATTGGCTATCCGGTGTTAGTGCGTCCAAGCTATGTGCTCGGCGGGCGGGCAATGATGATTGTTTACGACGAAACGAGCCTTGATCAGTACATGAAAACTGCCGTTGACGCTTCGCCTGAGAAACCAATTTTGATAGATCGGTTTCTCGAAGATGCGTTTGAGGTTGACGTTGATGCGTTGGCGGATGGCGAACGCTGTGTTATCGCTGGCATTCAGGAACACATTGAGGAAGCCGGAATTCACTCCGGCGATTCGTCCTGCGTTCTGCCACCTTACATGGTCAAGCAGGAACATCTGGACACCATGCGCAAATACACGCGCATTCTGGCGAAGGCGCTGAATGTCAAAGGATTGATGAACATTCAGTTCGCGATCAAGGACGACATTGTCTATGTGTTGGAAGTAAATCCGCGTGCTTCGCGTACCGTGCCGTTTGTGTCAAAAGCTACAGGAGTTCCCTGCGCCAAGATTGCTTCGCGTGTGATGACAGGGCAAAAACTAGCGGATTTCAATTTGCCTGAAGAACTGGACGTGGTGAATTTCTTTGTCAAAGAACCCGTGTTCCCCTTTGTCAAATTCCCTGGCGTTGATCCTGTGCTAGGCCCGGAGATGCGCTCAACGGGGGAAGTCATGGGAATGGGAGAAAGCTTCGGTGAAGCGTTTGCCAAAGCCTGTATGGGTGCAGGTGCGATGTTGCCGTTAGAAGGAACTGCTTTCGTCAGCGTCAACGACAGCGACAAGAAAAATGCCGTGCGCGTTGCTCGCCGCCTCAGTGATTTAGGCTTTCGCATCATCGCCACACGCGGCACAGCTGCCGTTCTGCTTGACGCAGGCGTTGAATGCGAACGCGTCTACAAAGTCAATGAAGGCCGCCCGAACATCGTAGATTTCATCAAGAGCGACGAAATTGATTTAATCGTCAATACACCGCTTGGCAAATCTTCGTTTTACGACGAACGCGCCATCCGCCGCGCCGCGATGCAATACAGCGTGGTGACCTTTACAACCTTGACCGGTGCCAGCGCAGCAGCCAGTGCAATTGAAGCATTACAAGAGCAGGAAAAGCTCAGCGTAATTAGTTTGCAGGAACATCATGCATAAAGAGTTGACGCAGCAGGTACCGCCAATAGCTGCTTATGACAGTAAAAAGTGCCTACTTCAACTTATAGCCCGGCACCTTATCACCGCACCAATTCTATCGGGTTATTTACTCTGGATGTGCAGTAAGTTCTTTGCTTTTATGAGCATATTGACTAACTGAATTACTACCGTAATGATCGCAAAGATCAATCCGATTCTATGCTTCAGTATGTATTTCAATCGGTAATATGGCGTTTCTTTTTCTTGCGGCTCCGGTACGCGAGAAAGGTCTAGCGGTTCCGGGTTAGCCTGCACCTTACGAAGCAGGAAGGTATAAATTTGCTGGATAAATTCTCGCCCCTGATCGGCAATCAGCATGGCCAGGCAAACAATAACCAAGGCCAGAGGAAACATTGTTTCAGGCAGCGTAAAACCACTCAATAAATAGCCGATCACAACTATAACAATAAATTGAACAAGCAACTCTTTCCACAAAAGCTGCCATTTGAAACGACGCAAAATCTTTTCTAAGGATTGCTTGTCATTCACGCCTTGGACTCCCTGATGATTGGAATTCAATCTTTCTTCCCACAAAACGGGGGAGAACCTCCGTTTGAGCGTGGATCCGATCATCCACCAAATTATAGCGAAATACAGCGCGATCAATGAGACCTCCAAAACAGATGGCTTCATATCCCAGGCAAACTTACGACTTGCCACTTCACTGGTTTCATAAATCACCCAACAAAAAACCAAACTATAAATATGCGGCGCAGAGCCACACCCGCCCAACACGCTCCAGCAACCATCAATTTCTTCCGCGATCATGGTGATGGAAGAATTCTTAATGCGCGAAGAGATTAAGGGCACCTCACAATAATTTATAGCCTGTAAGATACTAGCCGTTAAGATTCCGGCAAGCAGGCAAACAAGCGGCACCGACGGCTGAATCGGAGAACCCACAAGATACGGAGCATACACAAAAGCCGCCGTATAACACAGCCACCCGGAAGTTAGCTGAATCCCAGATTCGTGCTGCAACAGCCAGACAACCAGTTGTGCAAAATAGGAAAACAAAAAAATCGCCAGAAATACTGCGGTGGCGTGCAGAGCACGGATAGTGAGCGAGTTGCCGTAACTCCAGTCGGTAAGCCAAATGGCAAACGCCACTTGAAGGAGAGGGGCCAGCACACGATCAAACCCCGTGCCCGGAGACTGATCGGAAGCCCCCGGAAAGAGAATATGAGTTAGCGTCGTCGCCAAGATCAATACGGCCAAACTCGGCGCAGTAAAGATCCCCTCACTCAAAAAGCCGCCGAATAACAGATAATCCACCTGTTGGCCAAAGACGCCTAACTGTTTAGGCTGTGCAAAATGTCCCAAATACGAAGACACTATGAAAACAGTCGTAAAAGCCATGATCCCCGATAAAGAAAAAATTGTTTTCATCTCCGCCAATCGTTCCTGGAGACGACTAAAAAATGACCTTACGCGATTACGATAATCTGGCAACGGGCCAATCAGATCTCTGCTTCGCAAGTAGAGCAGAAAAGTACGCAGCCAAGCCAAACGAATCTTTTTGTGCGAGCGATCTACCTCCCATAAAGTCGGCCAGTTCTCAATCGCTTTTTGAATTCGATCTGGGTTTTGTAGTGTGTGCAGCGGGAATTGACTTAGGAAATTTTGCAGCAGCAGTCTCATCTGATTCAAGCTCAAATCGCTCGCTTCTATTTGTTCGTGGTAATGAGCATTGAATTGCTGGATCAAAAGGTCGGCGCTGACTTTGGCGCCATCAAGATAACTTTCATTATCAATACCTGGCGACCAGTCAAAGGCAACATCGTTATCCTTTTTGCTAGAGTTTATGGTCGAATTATCAGCGAGAAAGAATAGTTCGTTAAGTGTCGCGGGTTGATCGCACTGCAATAAATTTCGCAAGAGATCAGGTGCAATCAAGGCTTCTTTTTTGTGCCACTCGCTTAACACTCCATCAGTGACGACTCGATAAAATTTTGCAAACGAATAACCTTTCAGATAACCGCGATGAATTACTCGCTCACGCTCTTCCAAATAATCCATCCAATTCGTCAAGATACTCCAGTAGGCGATTTCCTTCGGAGACCGTTTCCGAAAAAGTTCATACTTTTCATATGCCTCGCTATAAGCAAGGGAAAGCTCTTCTTCTATTTGTGGTGATACCATCGGACTTATGACAACGGCTACCTCATCCTCCGCAGTACAATTGGTTGCAACTAGAGAATGCTCATCCCCAGCCGCGTCAGGCTGGGTGAATATATCAAACGTATCAACTTCCCAGCCTTCAATCCCTTCGTCATCCAATGCGGTGTCATCTCCATCAGCTCGATTCTCATCTACAAACGCCTCAAACTCCCTCGCAAACTGGCTTTCTTCTTCCGCTAAACTCGCAAGCCGACGTTCTTCTTCCGCATGATATTTCGCTTCCTGGTAATTGCTGTAGTCCGCTGCCACCTTAAAGAAAAGCTCCGAAACCTGTACCTTCTCACTAAGGTATTTTTGTTCCGCTTCTATAATTTTATCTTTTAGTTTCTTGCGAATTTTATCAGTAGCAATCTGTTGGTTAGAGCCTTCAAGCTCAAGCGGGTTAAGAATGTTTTCCAGTCCAACCGAGTTCTTAAAGAAAATCGTAATTTGTTCCGCCTCTTTATAAGTCAGGTCTTTCTTTCCTCCCAGCAACGGCTCAAGTTCAGTAGTAAGATATTCTTCGACTACCTTCTCGACGAATGCCTGAGAACATCGCCCATCTTCATCACCCTGTCCTGTTGAACTATTCTCTCTGTCCTCTAAAAATTCGTAGGGAATTTGAAGGTAGGAGAACCAGCTTTCCAGCGTCAATCGCACCTCTGAATCCAGCATTTCCAGACCAATCATGCTGCGTCGCCGCAAAAATTGATGTCGCCTAAGATTTAGTTGAGCGCCGCGCAATCGTCGGCTCACAAGCGGGCTTTCAATCGCCGAATCCCCCGATAATCCAGTCCATCCCATTAACTGTCTGAGATTTTCCCCCGTAAACACTTCAAACAGCGGGTCCTCCAATGAGCAAAAAAATTGTGCGGTGAAGGGGTCGCCTTGGCGGCCTGCACGACCCAGAAACTGTCTGTCAAATCTCGGCTCAAGTGCGTGGCCATAGCCAATTAAAGCGAGCCCTCCGTTTTGGCGCGCTTCGTCCGAGAGACGGATATCAACGCCGCGTCCGGCCAGTTGCGTAGCAATCAACACTTGGCCTACTTGCCCAGCCCGCTCAAAATATTCGGCAGCATCTCGGTCATTCTTGCCTGTCAACAAATTGACGTTGGTTGCTGGCGGCAAAGCCTCTTTCAGCAGCCGATAGATATCTTCGGCATCTGTGATCGTTTGTGTCCCAATCAACAGAGGCCTCCCCCGACTAACAATTGCTTTTACTTCCTCAGCCAATTGTCGAAGCGAGTCATTACGTTTGGCAAAGATATAGTCGGGAATATTCTCCTTATGCCTTTCGAAGCGCGGCTCTATTTTAATTGGCAAGAGGAAGTAAGTATAAACGTACTCAAAATAATCATTCTCAATAGTGCCGGATAGCCCCGCCAAATGAGGGAACTTTTTCAGAAAGTTTATCCCGGAAATTTTGTCAAGTGTTACCGACTCTGGGCGCGCTTGTAACCCACTCAGGTACTCCAGCGGAATAATCCAAGTAGGGGTGATACTTCGATCTATCTTTCCGGTGATGAGATCAACTGGGTACGCTTGATCATTCTCGACAATGTAATGCGTCCCTTCACGCACTAACTTTACTGCAACATAAGCAATTTCGACCGCAAATCTAGTTAAGAAATAGGACGAAGCAGTCAACGCACGTGCTTCTAATGCCTCTCTAAGTTTTTCTTCGCCAAGAATTGTCAGGTTAGCATCTAATTCGCCGCGATCTACTACGACATCTTCGCCTTCCGCTAATGATTCGGCATACTCAATCGCAAAAGTCCAATCAAAGGCATCGGAGCGGATGTCTTGATTCAAGTGATACGATTGAGTTGCCTTGTCAAGCAAGACGTCGTCCGCTTCGTCAATGAGAAGCGCACCATGGAGCGAATAAGAAGATTTGGTCGTAGAGATGCCGTTTCTCAAATAATGAAAAATTAAATCTCTGAGCGTGGTATAGACGATCCGGCACGAAAGTTCGCGTTCTTGTGAATGCTGAGTAAAAAGCCCTACGGATAATCCAACATAATTCCAGTAATCACGCGTGCGCGTCGCGTCTCGCCAAGCCAGGTATTCGTTTGCGCAAACGATAAAAACGCGGTAGTGCTCACAGGCCAGTGCAAATGCGGCAGGTAACAGCGCGTAGGTCTTTCCCTCGCCTGTGTCCATCTGGATTATACATCTTTGCGTGAGCGCCATTGCCGCCTCAATTTGTTGCGGATATAGCTGAGAGCCTTTAGGAAGGTCAGCGGGCACTCTCTTGAATGCTTCAACGCCTAATGCTAAGCGCTGAAGCATTACGGGGTTACTTATTCCAAAGAAAGAGCTAAAGATTGTTATCAGCCATTCGATAAAACTACGTTTTAGCCCCTTTCCTTGAATTTCAGCGCCGCTAGCGACTAAATGACATTGCAATTTTAATTGCTCATCAGAGAGCGCAGAATTTTCAAACGCCATTTTGTCAATGTCCTGCCGCTCACGAAAAACGAACTTTCCGACAACACTGCAAAATAATTTAGAAAAATTCTCCAATGTCTCTATCATTTGCCATCCTCCGCATTCTTCGCTTCCATTCACGCCTGCCGTGCGACGCGGGACCGCAACCTAACTGTTACGACTAAGCGTTAAGCCTCCAAGACACGGGATTTTATGGTACAGGCACGCTGCCTCATTATCGAAGTAGCTAATACCAATCACCCTGAATCCGTCTCGGCAAGGCGAGATTTTGACGCGGCCTTAATAGGGTTTTAGATTTTTTCCCCAACGTACGTGCGTCTCCACTTGTCTGAGATTACTACAGGCTGAAAACTGTGATTTCTTTGGGGGACGCAACGTAGTATAGATCAGACCACACAACCCCTGCAATGACTTGCCGGACTGTCAACCGCTCTGGTTCCCATTGGCTTTGCCGTTCACTGACAACTGTAATTTCGGTTTAGCCGTGTGCTGTGATGGGCAAAATTGGGCAATCTTTTAATTCTAAATATGTCCCGCAACGCTTACAAATCCCCTCTGCGTAACTGCTCTGCAAGATATTCTGACGAGCGCATCGCAAGAGCCATAATCGTGAGCGTAGGATTCTGTGCCCCACCTGTCACAAAGCTGCTTCCATCCATCACAAATAGATTCTTCACATCGTGGCTTTGATTCCATTTGTTCAGGACGCTGGTTTTCGGGTTGTCTCCCATGCGACAGGTGCCGAGTTCGTGCATGCTGCGGCCACAGCGATTCATCACGGTGTTCTGGTGAAGAATCTCGCATCCCGTATCATTGAACATCTGGCTAATCGTATTGATGGCATCTTTGGCCATGTGGTGTTCGTTTTCGCCATATTGGCAATGAAAATTCAAGACAGGGATTCCCCACGCATCTGTAACTTTGGGATCAAGTCGAACATGATTCTCAAAGCGTGGTAGCACTTCGGCCATGATTGTCGTTCCGATGGCTGCGCCGCGATGGCTGGCGACTTGCTGTTCCAGTTCCGCACCCCAGGTCGAAAAATACTTTGCATCGGGTGTCTGCCCTGGATTCACATCACACGCATAGCCACGCAAAAAGTTCTTCTCGCGCGTGGTGACATTGCGAAAGCGTGGAATGATGCCGCCGCCAGCGATCAAGCCACGCGGAGCTTTGCCGTTGCGGGCTTCGGGGATCACCGCGACAACGCCGTTCGGAATGTAATATTGATCATGCCAGTAATGTCCCAACACGCCGCTGGAATTGGCGATGTTGGAATTCAGCAAAATGCGGGTGCTTTCCAAACACGAAGCGCCGAGCACTACGACTCGCGCCTTCGCCTGAAATTCGCGCCCAGATTGACGATCAAAAAAACTGACGCCGTTCGCCTTGCCTGTCTTCTTGTCAGTCGTCACAGCACGCACAACCGCATTGGGAACGATAGTCAGATTTCCAGTTTCGTACGCAGCAGGCAGCAATAAATTCCGCGAACTGGCGAATTGCCCATCACCGAGCGCTCGTCGAATCTTGGTCACAGTTGTACCCAGTTTCTTTGCTTGCCCAGCAATCCGTTGCAGGATTTCACCATCTGGCGATTCGTCAGGCACAAACTTTCCATCAGGCAGTTGTGGCAAACCTTCATTGCGCCCGGTGACACGCAGAATTGGTTCGACGCGATCATAGTAGGGGGCAAGATCGGCATAACTAATCGGCCAGTTTTCGCCGAAGCCATCGTGATCTTTGGCTTTGAATTCGTAATCACTCAGGCGATACGACATCCGCGCCCAAAACAGCGATTTGCCGCCAATCATCCGAATGCGCGCCCAGCTATAGGGCTTCTTTGGATCAAAGGTGTAAGGGACTATCTCTTCGTCCACCCACTGATTTGCATTGAACTCTGTTGCCTGATAAATGAGCGGCAGCTTTCCCGGTTTGCCGAGTCCGCGATAGGGCAATTCATACACGGGCTTCATCACCCGTTGCCGATCAAAGTCCACCATCGGTCCGGCTTCGAGAACCAGACATTTCACACCTTTCTGTGTCAGCGTGTGTGCAGCCATTCCCCCAGAAGCCCCTGAGCCGACAATCAAAATATCGTAGGTTGTTGCAGCCATAAAATTCTTCATTTTCCAGTTGTCATTTGAGATTTGCCATTGTCCTTACTTGCAAGAAGCAAGGGCCTGTAACAGATGATAAATGACAACTGGAAAATGAAAAGCCTGCCGAACTGAATCTCTTATTTTGCTGATTTAGAAGTCGCAAATTCGAGCACTTGTGTGTCCTGCAATAGTCGCTCTCGCAGCTTGGTGTACGGCACATCCTGCACAGCGATCTTGCTGTCAATCGCCATCACGGCAGCGGTCGCAGCTGATTGTCCGAGGATCATAAACACAGGTTCCATCCGAATACTGCCGTAGGCGATGTGTGAACTGGACATCGCGACAGGCACAAACAAATTGTCGGCTTGCCCTTTTTTCGGGACGATGGAGCCATATGCGATTTGATACGGCCCGTTCGTTGAGACGCCGATGTCGCCTTCGTTTTGGACGTACGCATCTTTGCCTGTCCCAATGATGTAGCGTTGGATATTATGCGAATCAATGCCGTACGAACCCATCCCGATGGAATCAGGGGTCGGACGTTTTTTCAGCAATTCGTTTTCAGTCATCACGTACGTGCCGATCATTCGACGTGCTTCACGGACGTAAATTTGATGTGGCCAGTTGCCGTTGTCCTTGAACTCATCCTTCGCCAGTCCCCATTTGCGAAACTCTTCCTGCACATCTTTCGCCACGCGTGGATCATTGGCGATGAAGTAGAGCCAGCCTTTTTGATATTGCTCGTGTTCTTTGATAATCGCGCGGCGGCGTTCGTAACTGGCATCAGGATAATCGTAATTCATCCCGATATTGTCTGTGCTGAATGGGCCGTGATTGTTGGTGTCGGTTTTGTGATTGGGAATGCGGTCGAATTTCTGAAATGTCTCGCGCCAGCCTGCATTAAAAATCCGCAGCATCAATTCGTATTGCTTTGGATCGTAACCCGCAGGCTTCGGAAACGGTACGCGATTTTCTGCGTGATCGGTCAGACACATGCGAAAGCAATAAGCTTGCAGCTTTTTGTCTGCTTCGCCGTATTCGCCAGGCGGAGCAGTGGATATCCGAGGCAAAACTCCGCTCTTTGGATCGCCGGGAATCCAGTATGGGCTGATGCGATCTTTGACCGCGTCAAAATGATGACGATGATGCAGCACTCCGGTTTGCACGCCGTTCCATTGCTCGCCGTACTGCGCCTTTGATTCACGCCCAACGTGATAACTAACACCTGCGGCGGCCATCAAATCACCTTCATAGGTCGCGTCCAGGAACACTTTCCCCACGTACGTTTTACCGCTCAGGGTTCGGAGTGAAACGAGCTGCGCGCCGTTTTTCTTTACGCCATTTTTGCGATTGAGCCATTCATTGCGTACGACTGGGATTTTGTATTCAGCAATGAATTCTTCAAAAACCTGTTCAGCAATGTGCGGCTCAAAAATCCACATCGTGCGGTTTTCGCCATCCAGGGCAACGGTTCCCTGCCCTTTATTGCCGAACTGTTCGCGCTTTTCCCAACGCCAGGTTTCGGCCTTTTGATAATGCTGGTAGACGCGATGATAAAATTCGCGCGCCAGCCCGCCAATGACGGCTTTATTGCCTGTGTCAGTAAAGCCCAGCCCCCCGCTCGATAAGCCGCCAAGATGTTTGTCAGGTGAAACGATGATGACAGTTTTACCCATTTGTTTGGCTTGCACTGCGGCAGTGACGGCAGCAGCAGTTCCGCCATAAATCACGAGATCATATTGCTGTGTTGATTGCGCCTGTAAGGTAAAAGACAGAGAAAGAAATAGGAAGAGTGTGAAAACCCGTATCATGAATGAGTCCTTGAGCTGATGGTAGGGAAGCTTACAAGACAGAAGCTCGACCGCAAGGAAAGGCGCGTTTTATTTGCTCTAAACGCCCTTTCTCACGGTCGGCCTTCTGTCTTTCGTCCTCTTAAAATGTATAGCGCAACACTAACTGAATATTGCGCGGAGTATTGCCCTGTGTTGTGATTCGACCAAAGTTTGCCTGATCGCTGACGTTTGATCCCGGAGTACCAAAAACGACCAGATTGAAGGCGTTGATAAATTCAGCTCGAAGCTGAATTTTGTGGCGACCTTCAAAAAACAGGAAGTTCTTCAGCATAGACAAATCAGCTCCGCGATACCCGTCACGCCGCACATCGGTAAAATTGCGTGCGCCGTTCCCCAAGGTGAAGTCAGCGGGTTGGGTGAACAATGCGGTATTGAACCAGGTGTTGCCACCCCGCGCCCGTGATTGCGCATCATCAAAGCTTGCATCCCCCGAAGCTCGGTCAGGACGACGAGTAGCGAATCCCAGGCCGATACCGTTGGCACTCAATGAAATTGGTGTTCCTGATTGCCGCGTAACGGTTCCGCTGACCTGCCAGCCGCCTAATAAGCCATTGGTAAAGGTATTCCAATGGCTGCCAAATTTCTTGCGTTTACCAAAGGGCAGCTCGTAACTAAAGCTGGCCTGTAGGCGATGTGGCACGTCGAAATTCGATACAGCATATTCACCTTCGAGATCATAAATATCTTCGATACTTGTCGCTGCGCCACTGTTGTTATTCCCGTTGCGCCCGATGTCAATCAGCTTGCCCCAGACGTAGCTCACGTTCCCCGTCAAGCCATCACTGAAACGTTTTTGCAATCGCACCTGAAGCGAATTGTACTTGCTTGCGCCGATGTGCGGGTTAAAGAGCTGCGGGTTGTCATATTGCGGAAACGGCTTCAGCAACTGCGCCCGCGTGACCGTGGCATTGCGCAACGTTGAATTTGGATTCGTAATCAAGCCGAAAAACGGATTGGCGACGGTTTGATTGAAGAATTGATTGACGCTGGTTGCAGCAACCCCATTGACATCTTTTGCTTGCGCAAAATTCGCCTTGGCATAATCAATCATGGATTGTGGAATCTGATTTAGATTAACGGTGCGATACGGCAATCGGACTCCGTGCGCGCCAGCGTAAGCGACATCAAGGACAACTGTTTTGGCAAGTTCACGCGAAATAACCACATTCCATTGCTGAATATAAGCATTCTTCCGATAGGGTTCGATGAATAGCGGGCTTTGACCGATCTGAGTATCCGGGCCGAGCGAATTGCCTGGAGGTGCGGTAATCCCATTGGGAAATGGATTGCTCAGGAACACCGTCGGCGCATTGACCGTTCCAGGTTGACGCACTTGCCCGTTGGCATCAAAGGCCTGTGGGGCATTGACAGAAAACACATTTCCAAGTGCCGTGTTTTGCTCAACAGAATACGGAACAAAATAGATTCCGTATCCGCCACGAAAGACTGTTTTTTCGCCTAACCGCAATGCCATCCCAACACGCGGCGCAAACCGTTTTTTGCTGTATGAAGTTGCAGGGCCTTCAGGAAAATCAACGATTCCTTTGAGGTCGGTAAAGTTCGGGCGTAGTTGGCGCACAATGGGATCTGCTGGCGCTGCGACTTTGCCTTTCAGATGTGAATCCTTCAGCGGATCAAAATTCGCTACCAGCCGATGTGTTTCGCCAGTGCCTGTTTCATAGTCCCAACGGACGCCAAGATTCAGCGTCAGGCGATTGTTGACTTTCCAATCATCCTGCCAATACCCGGCGTAGTAGTGATGGTAAACCGTGATCGGAGTCAGTTGTTCTTTTGATCCGCTGGCAGGAATGCCCAGCAAAAAAGAAGCGAACCCGGAGCCAGTGTCTGTCACATTCGTCGGCGTCGTATTTGGAAACGGCCCACGTGTTTGCGTGCGGCTGAATGTGTATGTGCCTGCCGGATTATTAAACTGAAAGGCAAAGAATCGAATCAACCGATATTCTGCCCCCAATTTGACGTTGTGTGAGCCTTTCAGCCAGGTCACAGAATCAGCTACAGTTTGCGTGTCACGCGGCTGATTGTTCCCACTTCCTCCGATTTGTCCGCCAGTGATTTCGCTGGCGATTCCGGCCCCCTGCGCACCTGCATTGGCAAAGCTCAAAATTGGGAATGCGCCGATAGGAGCCGTTTGCAAAATGTACGAGGGTAATCCAAGTTCGCCCGGATCGAAGCCTTCGCTGATAGGGGTTTGATGCGCTCGCGCACGTGTATAGCCGTAGCGGACGTTATTGATAATGCTCGGCGTAATCGAATACACGTCATTGAAAGTGAAGTTGTGGAAAGTGTCTACGATAACACGTGAGTTCGTGGCGACTGAACCAAGAAAGTTCGGTTCCCCCTGAAAACGATGTTCTTTGCTGTACCGCCCAAAAAAGCTGTGCTTATCGGACACGGTCTGGTCAACACGAATCGCCATCAAATCGCGCTCGAATAGCGCAACATCGGAAACAACATAGTTATTCACCAGTCCTGGCTGATTTGGCAGCGGCAGTAACTTGGTAATGTTTTGCGCTACCGGATCAAGACAGAGTGCTGTTCGCGCGCCTGAGGGACAAGTCGGTAGCCCGACCAGTGAATTATTGGCAATACGAACACGTTTGCTATTTACCAAAGGTTTATACGGATCATAAAGCTGTCCGACTAAGGACGCTGCGCCGTCAGAATCGGTTTGCCCTGCGCGGGTCGCCCCGGTCAGCAATTCAGTAAAATCACCGCCACGCATTTTTGCAGTCGGCAATGTCAGTTCGCGTGAAAATGGATTGCGTTCACGGCGACCTTCGTAATTGAAAAAGAAAAAGGTCTTGTTTGGATTCTCGTATCCAAGTGGCCCAAAGATATTTTTCGGCAACCAGACAGGGCCGCTAATCGTTCCCCCAAACTGATTGCGTTTAATTGGAATTCGCGGCAACACATCCAGGCCACTGGCCAACTTCCCGCGACGATTGCGTTGCCAACCATTCGCATTCAGGCCACCATTCTGGAAATATTCATAGAGAGCGCCATGAAAATCTTTGCCTCCTGCGCGTGTAATCATATTCACGACGCCACCACCTGAACGTCCGTACTCAGAAGAAAACACGCCTGACATGACCTTAAACTCGCGAATGGAATCGGGAGGAGGGTTGACGGCGACACCATTGAAATCACCAATCGTGTTGGAAACGCCATCCAGCAATACATCGTTCGTCGAGTTCTGGCCACCGCCGACAGTAAAACTGGAGTCAAAGAAATTGCGATTCCCCGGACTGCCAATCGGGCCTTGTGCATTTCCATTCGTATTGAGGTTTTCCCCTTGTGCCAGGGCATACCCTGCATCAATTACACCAGGAACCTGATTGATAAAGGCCAGTGTGCTCCGTTGCGCAGAGGGAAGGTCTTCAATCAACTTATTTTCGATGGTGGTTTCAAGTGCTGCGGTTTCAGTCGTGAGCAACGGCGCATCGCTGGAAACCTCAACCGTTTCAGTCGCGCTGCCAATCTTCAAAGTGAAATCCAGGATCGCGGTTTGTGCAACCTCAAGGTTGACCCCGGTTCTGGTTGTTTTTGCAAACCCGGAGGCTTCCACGACAACCTTGTATTCACCTGGCTGAAGGAACGGGATCACAAAACGCCCGTCATTATCGGTTGTGACGTTCTTTTTCTGGCCGGTATTTGTGGAAGTCACAGAAACCTGGGCGTTTGGCACATTTGCCCCCGTTTGATCGGTCACAGTTCCACTGATGGTTGCCGTAATCGTTTGTGCAAGAGATTTCGGATGATTGAAAACTCCAATGAACAAGAATACGAAGAGCAGAGATGCGTAGCATTTTTTCATAGCGGATTCCTTCCTTCACAGATGCTTGCCCGGTATAATCGCTCCCTGAGGAAAGCTTAAATCGTCGTAGCAAGAGAGTTCGCACACCTGTTTTTAGTGAAGCGGTATCATCCCAGTACTATTATTCTCGAAAGCTAGTTGTCTTGTTTATTTTGCCCGGCGTTCCGGTTTTATTTAGTGGCGTCACAGTATGCACAACTTACTGAACTCTCAAGGTTAAGCAGGTTTCTTAACAGTTAAATTCCAGATCATCTTGAGCTTTTATGAATGAAATTATTTCCAATCACACGACTAAGGAAATTCCCAAGGAACAAATCATTGGGCAACTTGAAAAACTTATTGCCAGCAAACAATTTTGCCAAACTCGAAATCTAGGCAAATTCCTACAGCACATCGTGCGCAAAACGGTTGCTGGCGAGGAATCTGATTTGAAAGAATCCCTTCTGGGGCGTGAGGTCTTTCTGCGTGGAGAAAATTTTGATCCAGCGAAAGATTCTGTGGTCCGTGTGCAGGCAATCGCCCTGAGAAAAAAACTCACAACGTATTACGAGGAAGAGGGGTTCAACGATGAAGTAGTGATTACCCTCCCCAAGGGTCATTACGTTCCGGTGTTTTCCTCACATCAGGCGCAAAATAATGCTCTTGCCGTACTCCCAACTGATCAGGCTGTATTTCAGGACTCAATTACAGTCCGCCAAGCCACCTACACCCCACCTCCTCGATGGAAGGCAGTTGGTACGTTGGCGCTATACTTTGCACTTGGACTGATAACAACAGTCCTACTTCAGTCTTGGTATCGCGATGGCCAATCAAAATCATCCCCGATGGCAGAGGGAAAACCTTTGCGCGGCGCAATTGATCCATCCTATGCGGTTTTGTGGGATAAGTTCTTGCAACCAAACGCGGATAACATTCTGGCCTTCGGCACTCCGCAGTTTTTTGTCGCAAATGGAGTTTTTTTACGAGACGTAGAAGTCAACTCACCGGAAGAATTTTCGGATGGAACGCGACTGAAAGCGTTACAGGCGACATTGCAAAATAAGCTGCATACCGAGCTTCGGCCAACGGAAACCTATACTGGGGTGGGAGAAACGCAGGGAATCTACCTGCTTTCAAGATTTTTATTAAAAACAGCGCTTGAACCAAAAGTTACCAGCACCAGAATGATTCGATGGAATGAAATGAAAAATTCCAATGTCATTTTTCTTTCTTCGATGCGGTTTCATACGTTGGCTAAGGAGCTGCCCTTCCCGAATGACTTTGTTATTAAGGCCGGCAATGCGGGTCAGATAGTCAATCTGCATCCCTTGGAGGGCGAAAAAAGCGTTTATGGGCGAACCGCTGAAGACCCCATAAACGATTATGCAGTCATTACCTTATGGCCAGGCAAATCAAATCAGCAGCGTGTTCTGGTGTTGAGTGGAAATACAACCTATGGAACGCTGGCAGCAGCAGAATATGTGACCGATCCTGAATACCTGCGTCAGCTGTATGGCCAGATCGAACAATGCCGTCTCAAACAAAAGAAGGATCAGCATTCACCATTTTTCCAAGTGTTAGTTCGGGCAGAGGTCAAAGAAAATCAGCCTTATAAGATCACCTACGTGACTCATCATGATTTGGCGATCCCGGAGGAACTCAATCTTACGAATCAAACGGCGACGAACCGTTAAGCAGGAGATAGGAAAACTGTTCCAAGCAATCATGGTCTGCAAAAATTGAAAAAGGCGACTCGATACCGAGCCGCCTTTTTCATTGCGAGAAATTTCAGCCTATTGATCCTTTGGCAAGTAATTCATCGGATCAACAACGCGATCATACAGACGGACTTCGTAATGTAAGTGTGGGCCGGTCGAACGCCCCGTGCTACCAACCGCGCCAAGTTGCATTCCACGATGAACGTGATCTCCAACTTTCACATCAATCCGTGACATATGCCCGTATCGAGTCGTGATGCCATAGCCGTGATCAATTACCACCAAGTTTCCATATCCCCCCTGAGGGCCAGCTTTGATCACGATCCCATCACCGCCGGGTTCGATTGCCGTTCCGTGAGTCGCAGCAATATCCAGGCCCGGATGGGTTTCGCTACCACCACCGCCAAAAGGATTAGAACGATCTCCAATGCCCGAAGTGATATAGCCTCTGACTGGCCAGATGGAAGGGATCGCAGAAAGTTTGATTTGATTGGCGGCAACGACTTCTTTAATGTCACGCAGCCCCTTTTCCAGCTTGTTAGTCGCCTCTTCCAGCCCCTTCATGTCTTTTTCATCAGGCCCACCCGCACCAATATTTTTTCCAATATCGGTGGAGGTTTTGACACCTGTTGATTCAGCTAATTTTTGGAGCAATGGTTCTTGTGAGGCGATGCGGGTTTCTAATTTGTTTTGCGCTTTTTGCTTTTCGTCATTTTCCTGACGTAGCGCGCGGTTGTCTTTTTTGGTTAATTGATATTCCAGTTCCAGCGAAGCATAACGAATTGCACTATAAGCCCCGAATAAAATCGTCAAAAGTCCAACTCCGGCCAGCACCGCCGTCATGTAAACGTATTTATGAGGAATATTATATTTGCGGAATTGAGAATTGGCTGTCGGGGCAAACAGCATCAATGTGTAATAACGCTTGTCTTTCAGCATGATAAAAACTCCACGGCTCTGTTTGTCCCAGAACAGGGGGAAGCCGATTTCGTGGTTCATTGGTTTATTTCACATATAGAGCGGAAGCTCGTGGAGCTACAAAATTCTATATGTTGCTCTTTGGGATTTATTACTTTCACGACGACAGCGCGTGAGAGGCTACCACAGGTGTCCAGAGAGATCAACCCAAGAAACTTTCCACGTTAGGTGGCTTTAAACTCTTAATGGTGGCGAATTTTCAAAAAACCGCTATATGTTGTAGCCGCACAAAACCTTACCTGCACGGAAAAACTCACTTTGCCAATTTCTAGGTTTGCGGATTGCGCCAGAGTTGATAGAATTGCTGTTTTAATTTGACCTGCTTAAGTACACATTGCTGCTATGTCTTTAATCGAACGTAGAAAATCGGTGACCGTCAACGTTGGTGGTGTTCAGGTTGGCGGGTGTAATCCAATCGTCGTGCAGTCCATGACGAATACAGACACGGCTGACGCGCTGGCCACCGCGAATCAAATTATTGATCTGGCTAAGGCTGGCTCTGAATTGGTTCGGATCACGGTTAACACTAAAGAAGCCGCGGCCAAGGTGGCGGAGATCGTCGCGCGTGTTCGGGAGGCAGGCTTCAATACGCCAATTGTTGGTGATTTTCACTACAACGGTCATATTTTGCTCAGCGAATACAAAGATTGTGCGCGGGCGCTGGCCAAATATCGCATTAATCCGGGTAATGTCGGTGCAGGAAAACACCACGATGACAACTTTCGGCGGATGATTGAGGTGGCAATTGAGAATGACAAACCTGTTCGCATTGGGGTCAACTGGGGCTCACTAGATCAGGCATTACTAACTCGAATGATGGATGAAAATTCAAAATCTGCGCAACCCCGCGATGCCCGTGATGTAACGTTTGATGCGATTTGTACAAGTGCCATTCAATCGGCGCAACTGGCAGAAGAAATGGGTCTTCCGCGCAATAAAATTATCCTGAGCGCGAAAGTATCCGGCGTACAGGATTTGATTGTCGTCTATCGTGATTTGGCAAAACGCGGCAACTACGCGCTCCATCTGGGATTAACTGAGGCTGGCATGGGCACAAAAGGCATTGTTGCCAGTACAGCAGGCTTATCCGTTTTGTTGCAGGAAGGCATCGGTGACACAATTCGCGTTTCCCTCACGCCAGCGCCCGGTGGTGACCGTACAGAAGAAGTCATCGTTGCCCAGCAGATTTTACAATCCCTCGAAGTTCGCAGCTTTACCCCACAGGTTACGGCTTGCCCGGGCTGTGGACGTACCACCAGCACCTTATTTCAGGAAATGGCGGACGACATTGGTAAATACCTGCGACGACAAATGCCGCTGTGGCGAGGTCAATATCCAGGCGTAGCAGATTTGAAAGTTGCGGTGATGGGCTGTGTCGTGAATGGCCCCGGTGAATCCAAACATGCCAATATCGGGATCAGCTTACCGGGCACAGGCGAAACGCCACGAGCTCCAGTCTTTGTTGATGGCAAACTCACGACAACATTAAAAGGTGAAACCATCGTTCCCGAATTTATTTCTATCCTGAACGATTACGTAGCAAAGAAATATTCTGATCAGAATTAGTTATCACGTTTGAGATTTGCGGCTAAAATTTTAAGGAGTTAATCGGTAATGTCTGCCAATGCAAAAAAGCGCGTCGGAATCCTCGGCGCAACTGGAACCGTCGGTCAGCGGGTGATTCACCTGCTGCGCAATCATCCCTATTTTGAAGTTGCGGCGCTTGCTGCCTCAGATCGTTCGGAAGGCAAACGTTTTGTCGAAGCCTGTAATTGGAAATTGCCTTATGAAATGCCCGAAGCGGTCAAGGACATCAAAGTACAAGCCATCAAACCGCCGCTGGATTGCGACGTAGTGATTTCCAGTTTGCCCTCTGATATTGCACTTGAAGTAGAAGGTGCCTTTGCTGCCGCAGGCTATCCGGTCATCAGCAATTCCTCGTCCTACCGTATGCACGAAGATGTGCCGCTGGTCGTCCCGGAGATCAATCCTGATCACCTTGATCTCATTGCCGTCCAAAAGAAAAATCGTGGTTACGATAAAGGTTATATCGTCACCAATCCAAATTGCACCACAATTGGACTTGTGCTGGCACTTGCTCCCTTACAGCAGGTGTTCGGGCTGGAAGCGGTGATGATGACTTCGATGCAGGCGATTTCGGGCGCAGGCTATCCGGGCGTAGCTTCGATGGACATCATTGACAACGTGATGCCCCACATTGGCGGCGAAGAAGAAAAGGTCGAAGAAGAACCGCAAAAAATCATGGGCAAACTAGGCGCAGGAAAAATCGAGATCGCGCCGTTCAAAGTCAGCGCCCAATGCAACCGCGTACCAGTCCAGGACGGGCATCTGGAATCAGTACGCGTAAAGTTAAGTAAATCTGCCACAATTGAAGAGGTCGCCGCCGCATTGAGTGCTTTTACAGGGTTACCGCAGGAACTAAAGCTGCCGACCGCACCTGCGCGGCCTGTAATCGTGCGCACCGAAAAAGATCGCCCACAACCACGACTGGATCGAGATGCTGAAGGTGGTATGGCAACAGTAGTGGGAAGGATCAGCAAAGATACAATTTTCGATTTCAAGTTCACGCTGATTAGCCACAATACAGTTCGTGGTGCCGCAGGTGCTGCGTTGTTGAATGCTGAGTTGTTGGTGGCGAAGGGACTGCTGTAAGGCTTATGGCAAAGCTGCAAACAATGCCGCCGATTTCGATTTCGCAAACAGACTTAGCTGCATTTGGTGAAACCTGGAAAAATAATGGCGACAGCCTTAGTCGCACTCCACCCAATTCATCCAGTCAGCTTGGCAATTTGTTCGATAGCGCGGTTGGGTTATCGCTTTCCATAATGCTCGGCAGAATTCCCATCGTAAGGCCTGCCTCAACGGCATTGAGCGTTGCATCAGAATGCGTCGAAGTTGGGCCGGTTAGAGTCATTGGCGGCGTTCGTCCGCAAAATTTTGATGTTGGCTATCGCCCCGATGGTGTTCGCTTTGCCTTTGATAGCAAAACGTTGAATGATGCGACGAGTGTCAAAAAGAATTGGCAGAACATGATTAACGACTTGGCAACAGAAGCGACGACTGTGCATAGCCGATTCCCGCACGCACTTGTTGCCTTTATGGTCGTTATTCCAACACCGTGTTTGGTTGAGCCACAGCGCGCAGCCATCATTGAAACGCTGGAACGACTGGCGCGGCGCACAAGCGTTGCCGACCCTGATTATATGGCTGAAGCAATCTCGCTGGTACTCTGGAATCCTGATGACGGCAGCATTGATCCAGTCATGCCTTTGCCAGAATCCCCTTTGCGCCTCGAAAGATTCCCCACAACAATTGAATCAATCTACATCAATCGCTACAAAGGATTACCGCCACATGCAGTAGCGGAATAATTCATTACCGAAGAGGATAAGTTTTGAGTAAAGAAGCGCCGTCATACCAAAAATTGCGAGGTGGTTATTATACGCCCCAAGCTATCGCCGAATTTCTGGCGCGGTGGGCCATTCAATCTCCTCAGACAAAAGTTCTCGAACCAAGTTGCGGTGATGGCTCAATCTTAACCGCAGCCATCAAAGAATTACGAGCGCAGGGCGCAACCAAACAGCAGATTTCCGAGTTGGTTAAAGGGGTCGAACTCGACAATGAAGAACGAGCTAAAGCATTACAACGCTATGCACAATTTGCCACGCTTAAAAATGAAAACCCAATTCACAGCGGCGATTTTTTTGCATTTTGCCAGCAAAATCTGGAACCACGAGGTTTATTCGCAGGGTTGAAAGATAGTGAGTACCCGCTGTTCGATGCGGTCATTGGCAATCCGCCATTTATTCGATACCAAAACTTTGCAGAAGAACATCGGCGTCCAGCCTTTGAAATCATGCGCCGCGCCGGCATGTCGCCGAACCGCTTAACGAATTCGTGGGTTCCTTTCATCGTAGCGTCGGCGTTTATGCTGAACGAAAAAGGCCGTCTGGCAATGGTTGTTCCGGCTGAATTATTGCAAGTGAATTACTCAGCTGAACTGCGGCGATTCCTATCAGATTACTTCAACAAAATTTCGCTCATTACCTTTCGCCAGTTGGTGTTTGATGGCATCCAACAGGAAGTTGTGTTGCTATTAGCCGAACGAAATGGTGGTGGGCAAGGCGGTATCCGCGCCATTGAACTCGGGGGAATAGAGGATTTGGCAAGTTATGCATACAATGATTTTGCTAAACGCGAATTGAAGCCGCTTGATCATTCGTCGGAGAAGTGGACACAGTATTTTCTCTCAAAAAAAGAAATTGATTTTCTCCGTGCAGTTAAAAAGCATCCTGACCTCAAGTTGACTGGCGATGTAATGGAGGTAGATGTGGGGATCGTCACAGGTCAAAATCAGTTTTTCGTGCTGAATCGGGAACAAATTGTACAGAACGGTCTACAAGACTTTACGCAAAGAATCGTTAGTCGTTCTGGCCACCTAAAAGGAATCGTTTTTTCAGAGCATGATTACGCAGACAATATAAACAGTAATTTACCGTCATTTCTTTTAGATTTCCCCCAGGTGGATTTGAATGAGTTACCACCAGAGCTTAAAGCATATGTGCGCTTTGGTGAAGAACAGGCGTGGCATACGGGGTTCAAATGCCGGATTCGCCAACGATGGTATGTTGTGCCTTCGGTTTGGACTCCAGATGCGTTTATGCTCAGGCAAGTCCATGCCTATCCGAAATTAATTTTGAATCAAGCTAGGGCAACTTGCACTGATACGATTCACCGCGTTAGGTTTCGACAATCACAAGAAAAAAAAGTGGTAACAGCCGCCTTTCTGAATTCATTAACTTTTGCATTTGCTGAGGTGGTCGGAAGAAGTTATGGAGGTGGGGTGCTGGAATTAGAGCCAAATGAGGCTGAAAAACTTCCGCTACCATTACACTTGGCTGTGCAATTGGATGCCGACGAATTACATGCGCAGTTAATTAAGCAAGGAATTTACACCGTATTGGAAATTACAGATCAGACTTTACTGAGCAAAGGATTAGGCTTGAGCCAGAGAGAAATAAAAGGACTTCGGCAAATTTGGGAGAAGCTCAGAGATCGGCGAATTAACCGAAAAGCAGTAGCAAAAGTAAAAGAGTCCCGTATCAAAACATCGGGCGGAGCGATGGTCGTTAGCCGCTCTCTTTAGTTACTTGGTATTTATGCTCATAATAATGAAATTTGGCGGCACATCGGTGGGCAGTGCTGAACGCATTGCCGAAGCCGCCAATTTAGTCGTCAAATCTGTTAACGAAGGTCATGAGGTTGTTGTTGTGACCTCAGCAATGAGCGGCGTCACGAATAAATTGATTGCTGCCGCTGAAAATGCTGTCAAAGGCCACTGGCATGTTTCCGTGCGTGATGAACTGTATGAGCCTCATCGCAATTCGGCCCATTTGTTAATTCGAGATGATGCCGGACGGCGACGTGATGCGCTGAACGCGATGCTCAAACACGTCGAGCAATTTGAGACACTGTGCAAAGGACTCACGATGATCCGCGAGTTAAGCCCGCGCACGCTGGATGCGATCTCAGGGATAGGCGAAATGCTTTGCGCGCCTCTGCTTTCTGGCGCGATTGCCACTCAGGGCAAGACCTCCACGCCCCTTGAAGCAACCGAACTGATCGTCACAAATAATCAATTTGGACAAGCTGAACCTCAGATGGAAAAAACGCGTGCAAAGACGCGCTCGCGTTTATTGCCGATGCTGGAAGCGGGCGAAATTCCTGTCATCACAGGCTTCATTGGAGCCAATGAAGATGGGGTTACGACCACTTTGGGACGCGGCGGTTCGGATTATTCCGCTTCCATTCTCGGCGCGGCGCTGGATGCAGATGAGATTTGGATTTGGACGGATGTGGATGGGGTCATGTCGGCAAACCCTTCGGAAGTACCCGAAGCCAGGACGTTGCGCGAGATTTCTTACAGCGAAGCGGCGGAGATGGCCTACTACGGTGCAAAAGTTTTGCATTACAAAACGATCCTTCCGGCGTACAAACAAAATATTCCGGTTCGCATCTTGAATACGTTCAACCCGACGAATGCTGGCACGCGTGTCAGCGTTGAGGGTCGCCCTTCGGCACGTGGGGTCAAAGCCGTGACCTCCATTCGCAATGTCAGCCTAATTTCGATCAGCGGTAAAGGGATGCAGGGGATTCCGGGAATTGCGGCAAAAACCTTTGATACTGTCGCCGAAGAAAAAGCGAACGTGTTAATGATCATGCAAGCTTCGTCTGAGAATAATATTTGCTTTGTCGTGAACTCCAACGAAGCCAACCGTGTGGTGAATGCACTGCGAGAGTCGCTCGCTGTAGATTTGTTCCAAGGCCATATCGAAGACATTTCAGCCGACGACTCAATTGCAATCGTGGCTGTCGTCGGGGATAAGATGAAAGGAACAACCGGGATTTCAGCGAAGGTCTTTGGCGCAATGGGCGAAAGCCAAATCAATGTGATTGCCATCTCGCAAGGCTCTTCAGAAGTGAACATCTCGCTGATTGTCGCCGAAAAAGATGCAGCCAAAGCCGTGCTGGCCATCCATCAGGCGTTCGAGCTACACAAACCGTCGAGTGAGTAAATGAAAACCAAAACAGAAAAGTGGCAACAGGGTCTGTACCCTTCAGAAATCATCACCGCAACCTGCAATTGTGGCCACAATATTGACCACGAAAAAGTTGGGTTGGAACGCAGGTATAGTTTTTGGATGAATTTGGCCCAATTTCTGGGAGTGACGCCGATTCCCCATCAGCTTATCTGGTACTGTCGTCAATGCGGAAAAGAGTTTGCCTCCACTTCAGACCGCGATATTTGCGATTATTACTCCATTTAGAATTCAGCTCGCCTCACCTTTAATTTATGCCGTTTCTTCAATGCATTGAATCAAACTGCCAAGCGCAATTTGATACCCATTCTCGTATTTACACCTGTGAACGTTGCGGCGGGTTGCTTGATCTGGTTCACGAAGTCAGAGCCTTTGACCCCGAACAATTGAAGCGCAGCTGGGATCAACGCCTTGCGTCGAAAGAGCCTGCCAATCAGAGCGGTGTCTGGCGCTTTCGTGAATTACTCCCGGAAGTGGATGAAGCCAACATCATCACAATGATTGAGGGGAATACGCAGCTTTTTGATGCGCCACGCTCAGCAGAATATGCAGGAAGGGGGCAACTGACATTCAAGCATTTGGGCATGAATCCAACCGGCTCTTTCAAGGATTTGGGCATGACGACAGGAGTAACGCAAGCCCAGAAACTCGGAGCGAATAGTGTCGCCTGTGCCAGTACCGGCAACACTTCGGCTTCAATGGCCGCGTATGCGGCGCGTGCCGGGATGAAGGCAGTAATTTTCATCCCATCGGGCCAGATTTCGCTCGGCAAACTTTCGCAAGCATTAGATTACGGAGCAACTGTTGTCCAAATTGATGGTGACTTCGACGATGCAATGCGACTGGTACGTGACATCACCAAAGATTCACCGCTTTATTTGCTCAATTCGGTGAATCCGTTTCGACTGGAAGGGCAAAAAACAATTGCCTTTGAAATGCTGCAACAACGCGATTGGCAGGTGCCGGATCGAATCGTAGTGCCGGGCGGGAATCTGGGCAACTCCTCCGCGATTGCCAAAGGGTTATTGGAACTGATTGAGATGGGATTCATTGACCATCTTCCTCAAATCACCATTATTCAAGCAGAAGGCGCAAACCCGCTCTACCAACTGTGGCAACGCATTCAGAGCGAGGGCAGCGACACGCAGGCACTTCAACCCGTCAAAGGCGCGACAACGCTTGCCACTGCAATCAAGATTGGAAATCCGGTTTCGTGGCAAAAATCATTGCGCGGTTTGCTGAAGAGTCACGGCGAAGTCGAGCAAGTCAGCGAGCAGGAAATCGCGGATGCCAAAGCAATCATTGGTCGCGATGGGATTGGTTGCGAACCGGCCTCGGCG
>JAFDVL010000070.1 GCA_018268995.1 Acidobacteriota bacterium
AGACATCGCGCCGATTTTTTTTAAGAATTGCGCAGAATGTCATCGTCCGGGTGAAATCGCTCCGATGTCCTTGATGAGCTACAAGGAAGTTCGTCCCTGGGCAAAAGCCATTCGTGAAAAAGTTGTCAACCGCGAAATGCCGCCGTGGCACGCCGATCCGCATGTCGGGCAATGGGCCAATGATCGTCGCTTAACCGATGCTGAAATCAAAACAGTCGTAGCCTGGGTTGATGGTGGCGCGGTTGAAGGCAATCCCAAAGATTTACCGCCCGCTCCAAAATTCACTGACGGTTGGAGTATCCCGACGCCGGATGTAGTTTTGAAAATGGACGAGGATTATACGGTTGAAGCCAGCGGCCCCGACGAATATCAATACTTCGAGATGCAGACCAATTTCACCGAAGACAAATACATTCAAATGGCTGAGGCACGCCCCGGCAACCGCAAAGTTGTCCACCACATTCTCGCGTTCATCGTCCCGCCCGGTGCGCCTTCATTGACGAAGGTCAATAAGGAAATGCGAGCCAAAGCGATTGAGTTATCGCTGGTTGGTACGCCCTGGTATCGCGATGGCTTGCTGATTCGGTCTAAAAAAGACACGCCGGTTTACGACAACGGAGCCGATATTCCAGGCAATCTGCGCGGATTCAATGACGTCGATGATTTTCTTGCGGCCTATGCTCCTGGTCATAATCCCGACATCTGGACGCCGGGAACTGCGAAGAAAATTCCCGCAGGCGCGACGATTCGTTTACAGGTGCATTACTCCAAAGTCGCAGGCTCTGAGCAAAAAGACCGTTCGATGATCGGCCTTGTGTTTGCCAAAGAAAAGCCGGAAAAGCTGCTGGCCACGCGTGCTGTCGCGAATATGTTTTTCAAGATTCCCGCCAATGCCGGTAAACACAAGGTGACTGCCGAATGGACTGCCTGGCGCAATACAACGGTTTACACATTGATGCCGCATATGCACTATCGCGGCGCGGCAATGGAGTATCAAATCACCTATCCCGACGGCAAAACCGAAATGATGCTGAACGTGCCGAATTATAGCTTTGCATGGCAGTCGGGCTATATTTTCAAAACACCGAAGTTCTTACCAAAAGGCAGCAAAGTCACGGTCACGGGATACTTCGATAACACCACCAAAAACAAATTCAATCCTGATCCGAGTCAGGAAGTTCGCTACGGTGAACCCACCTACGACGAGATGATGATCGGATTTATGGACTATGCGAGCGATTGGCCTGCGCCAATCAAAGTTGATCCGCAGGTGTTCGCCGATTATGCAGGCAAATATGAGCGTGGCGAAGGCCGCATCATAACGGTGGTGCGTGAAGGGGACAAACTCATCAACATTGCTGCTGATGGCAGGACAAAATTCGAGTTGGTTCCTATTGGCAAGGACAAGTTCCGCCTCAACGAAAACGAAATCACTTTTCTCCGCAACGACAAAGGCGAAGTCGTCGAACGCCTAGTCGAATTTGAGGGTGGTTCGTTTCGCAATAAGAAACTCAAAGACATTGCCGCTGGTGGGCAGTAAAATGCAGAGAATGAAACGGCAAATCACGTGAGGCGGCCTTAAACCTGTGCTCCGCTGACCGACGCATATTTCTCGTATGCCTTGGTGTCGAGAATGGTTTTTATTTCACGGATGATGGATTCAATTTCGTCATCTGTATTGAAGAAATGAGGGCCAACGCGAATGCCTGCGCCGGGGCGATAATCCACTAACATTTCGCGGGCGGAAAGTTCGCGGACGACAGCGCCTGCATATGGAACGTCAAGGATGACGGAACCACCACGTTGTGCTGCGTTGCGTGGTGAATTGATGCGCCAGCCTTGTTCTTCTGCTAATTCGATAAGTTTTGTCGTTTGCCGAATCGAATTTTCTCGAATTCTTTCGACGCCGATTTCATTGATTAGATCATAGCCACTTTCGGCTGCGTACATTGCTGGAATTGCAGGCGAGCCGTGTAAATAGCGGTGAATGTCAGGGGCGTAATCGAGTTCAGGCGCAAACGCGAAGGGGGCGCGATGTGCAGCCCAACCCGTGACTTTCGGCTCAAACTTTGCCTGTAAATCTGGGCGAACATAAAGCCATCCAGCGCCGGGGCCTCCGCAGAGCCATTTCACCGATCCGCCAGTTGCAAAATCTACATTCAGTGCTGTGACATCCAACGGCACGGTGCCTGCGGATTGATAGGCGTCGAGAATGACATATGCGCCGACCTGATGCGCTTTTTCAATGATTGCCTTTGCATCCTGAATGAAGGCGCTTTTGAAAAGGACGTGTGAAATGGGGACAAGCAGCGTTTCCTCGTCAATTGCATCCAGCATTTTCTGGGTGTCTATTGTGATTCCATCATCGCTGGGAACGGTGATGATACGCGCATTCGCTGCTTTGGCGTGTGCTTCGTAGACGTACATCACAGAAGGAAAATTCATTGCTTCGTAAACGATCTTGTTGCGTTTGCCACTTAGATCAAAGCACGAAATCAGCAGCGATTGGCAGACGGACACATTCTGGTGCATCACAACACTGCCAGGCGCGGCACCAATGATTTGACCAATTTTATTGCCAACGATAAGCGGCATTTCCCACCATCTCTCTTCCCACGCCCGAATGCCACGCGTTGCCCACGTTTCTGCATAATCATGCATCCGATCATAGGTCGCTGTCGGCATTGCTCCGAGCGAGTGGTTGATGAGATAAATTGTTTTTTCGAGGATTGGAAATTGCGCTCGGTATGAAAGTAAATCGTTCATAAAATCAGGCAGAGAGTTAGACGGCTGTGCTGCGCGATTGCGTTGGGATTACCGCGTCATCCAAACAGGCAAAGAAGCGGGAGATATCCTTAAAATCCGGCACGACATGTCTGGCTCCATGTTTTTGGAGCAGCTCAGCGCGGGAGTTCTGAGCTACTCCGACAAATGCGATTTCAAGGTTTGCCGCAGTTTTTACGTCCCAAACACCATCACCAACCGAAACGATGCGGTCAAAATTTATTCGACCATAATGATTTGAGGCACGCTGTATCGCTGTTGTGACAATGGATTCACGCGATGGGCCATCTTCGGCAAATCCGCCGGGTTTCTGATGTACGGCAAGTTGTGCTGCCTTCAATTTCATTTCAGCAGAGGCGCGCCAGCAGCCTGTCGCCACGGCAATCTGCCAATGAGCTTTTTCAGAAAGGTGGATGAGCATCTTTGCGGCCCCATCAATCTCAGCGAACCACGAATCATCCTGCGCGTGATGTTCATTGAGTAGATCAACCAGACAATCCCGCAGCGATACTTCTTCGTGATCGTGTGGTTCGCGTCCGAAGTGGTTTTGATAAAGATGTCGAGTCAAGCCAGTGTCGCTGACGTGTGGGCAGTCAGACCAGTCGGCTTCCGATGACATTAGTCCGCTTGCTTGTGCCAAAGCGCGCTCAAAACAAATGGAGTCCACCTGACTGGTATTGGTCAGCGTGCCATCAATATCGAAGATCACAAGTTTCATATCTACAATCCGGCTGCGGTTGTGAGAAGGTTGGTTTGTTTCCTTACGTTTCTGTCAGCAAGGTTCTCGCTTCCCATAATTCAGGAAAGAATTTTTTGTCCAACGTGTGTTTTAGATAAGAAGCACCGCTGCTGCCGCCCGTGCCCAAGCGAACGCCGATAGTTCTTTCGATCATTTGGATATGACGCAAACGCCAACTGACAAGCAGTTCGTCGAACTCAGTCAGACGTTCACAAACATCAATCCAATCGCGATATTTCTTTTCTTCCTGATATAACGCCAGGATGCCGCGCGCCCTTGCCTGAAATTGTTCCTCTTCGGTTCCAGATGAGGACAACTGAATTTCTGTCGCGGCAATGGCAGAGAAAAATACGTCACGAAGCGATGGTTCCTGCAATCGTCGCGCAAGTTTGGCATGCATTTCAGGGGATGGCTTGTGATGTTGCAACATCTTTTCATCCTTGAGGCCGCAGAGAAATTCGATTTCGCGAAACTGCTCTGATTGGAATCCACTTGCCGGGCGCAATTTGCCACGAAATGCCAGAAAATGCGTTGGCAACATCGTTTCGAGGATCGTAAATTGCTCAACCAGCACGCGCATGATTTCTGTGCAACGTCGCAATAATCGGGCGGCTTCATAGATTGCATCGCGCGATTGTGGTGCCAGCGAAGCTGCCTGGAAATTCGTGACGACTGCATCCAGTTCGTGCAGCAGTTGCTTGAACCAGAGTTCGTAGGTTTGATGAATGATGATGAATAATAATTCGTCGTGATGCGGCGGCGAGGATTGCGGAGCTTGTAAGCGGATCAGCTCAGGCACCTGCAAATATTCACCGTATGTCAGTTTGTTTGGATTTGAATCTGCCATTGCGGCGAATGTTATCACAAGGACAAATTGCTTTTACAACCACTTAATCCAGCGGAAGAAAATAAACAAAACCAAGCCGATCAGGGCCATTACTCCCAACGCGCCGTAGTACCCATATTGCCAGGCTAATTCGGGCATATGCTGAAAATTCATGCCGTAAATCCCTGAAACCAGAGCTGCGGACATCAGGATGGTCGAAAGTGCAGTCAGCCGTTTCATGACCATATTCATTCGATTGCCTTGCAGCGAAAGGTATACATCCATTGTCGAACCAAGCAGATCACGTAATGTGTCTATTGAATCTGCTACACGGATCAAATGATCAAAGATGTCCTGGAAATAATAAGAAACTTCGCGTGGGAAAATCGGATGTTCACGTCGCAGGAGAATATTAAAAACATCTCGGAGCGGGCTGACAGCGCGGCGCAACAATAGCAACTGCTTCTTGATTTGGAAAATGTCTTCGATGGTTTCTGTCTCCTGCTCATTGAAAAGACGATCTTCCAAATCATCCATCCAATCAGAAATCATATCCAGAATAGGGAAATACTGATCAACCAGTGAATCCATAATCAAATATGCCAGCAAGCCTGAGCCTAAGCCTGCCAGATCATTCCAGTTTCGCCATAAATGTTCACCTTCTGCCAACGCTTTAATCGGAAGGCGATGGACCGTGACAATGTAGTTTGGGCCGAGGAACAGGTTGAGTTCACGCAACCGCAGAATATTTTTTTCGGTCAATTCCGCTTCGTACAGGACGATGAAATAATAGCCGTGATAGTCCTCAATTTTGGGGCGTTGATGTGCATTACGACAATCTTCAATCGCCAGATGATGAAAGTTGAATTCCTGACTAAGGTGTTGCCAGTCCTCCTCCGTCGGGTCAGTAATATCTACCCAGAGCACATTTGATTCAATCGCCCGCAGGTCGCTGATTTGGTTGCAATCGCTAATAGGGGTATAGGTTTTTTGCTCACGATTCAGCAGGATGGTCGAAATCATAGTTCATCGTCACATTCACATCTTGTCTACCGGACGGGTACAATATAACTTCACAAAGAGAAACGAAAGAGCTACACCATGACAAAATTTCCCAAAAAACTCATCCTGAATGCTGATGATTATGGTGCCTGTCTGGCTGTCAACGCTGCGATTGAAGAGTTGGCGCTGGCGAATCTGTTGGGCGGTGTTTCGGTGTTGGCAACTGGCGAATGCTGGGAATCGGCCATCGGATTCTTGCGCGAACATCCCGGTGTCAGTGCTGGAATCCATTTGAACCTGGTCGAAGGGACCCCGGTTTCTTCTTCACCTGCGGTTGGTGTATTGCTAGATAAAAAAGGCTCTCTCCTCCCACGCAACTCAATCCTTTCGCGGTGGATGCTTTCTCCCAGAGCAGTTTCCAAAGCGATTGAGATCGAATGGCGTGCGCAGATTGAGCGTCTGCTTCAGGCCGGAATCCAACTCACCCATGCCGATAGCCATCAACATTTGCACGGATTCCCACCTGCATTTCACATTGCTTTGAAGCTTTGTGATGAGTACCGAATCCCTGCACTGCGGTTTCCACGAGAACAAAATCAAATCAAGCAGCGAACGCTGGCTGCGATTGCTTTAAATGCAAATTTAAGATTTGTTCATCAAGCATTGCGAAAATCATCCATCCGCCACAACGATCATTTTCTGGGCTTTAAAAGAGCAGGGGAGTATGGGCTGGCAGAACTGCTGACAGATGTTAGTCTGCTTCAAGATGGGATCACGGAAATTGCTTTGCATCCGAGTCTGGAAAACAATTCTCCCTATCCAAAATTACGCGGAAATGATGAGCGAAAAGCGCTGCTTAGCCAGGAATTTCAAATTCTTCTGCACGAAAAAAAGATTCAACTGCTCCGGTGGCATGACATCTAAATCCAATGTTTTTGTGAGTTGCGTAAATTCTATGAGGCAACTTGCCAGGAAGCGACGCACTCTAAGCACGATTGAAAATAGTGGTCGGTTGGGTGGTTTCTCATCATACGGGATTTCTGTTGTATAATGCGGCTTGCCTCCTTGATCGCATAAGTTGTTGCCCCACACGGGCTGTCGAAGGAGTTAGGATGTCAATTCGTCTGAAACGATCAATTTTTGGCCTCGGTCTATTTGTTTTATTTAGTTTCTTTCCCCTTGTAACCAAAGCACAAAATTCAACTTTACAAATTACAGCTCTCGATGAAACAGGAAAGCCTCTGCCCACCGTGAAAATCGAGATAAAAAAGGGATCTGCCTTACTTGGTTCCGTTCTGACGGATGAGAATGGCAAAGCTTCACTGCCAAATTTGGCAGCCGGGACTTACGAAATCACTGCCACAAAAGAAGGGCTTGAACCCCGAACAAAAAGCGATTTGATTATTACGGCTTCGGCGACCAATGATCTGGAATTGATCATGGTGCCCAAGGTCAGCATTACCGATACAGTGAATGTGACGGCCTCAAATTCGACCGCAAATCCGGTCGAACAAGGTGCATCAGTCTCGACAGATATAGGCCGTCAACAGGCAAAGGATACGGCGATTCGCCCCCATACTGTTGCCGATGCCTTGCCGCTGGTGCCAGGTGTAGTCCGCGATCAGCAGGGGCAATTGCACATCAATGGAAGTGCCGAAAATCGCAGCGCCTTGCTGGTGAACTCAATGGATGTGACAGACCCGGCAACCGGACAATTTGGAATGACGATTCCGGTGGACAGCGTCGAAGCCGTCAATGTTTATAAGTCCCCGTTTTTAGCTCAGTACGGACGGTTTACTTCTGGAGTGGTTTCAGTCGAAACACGGCGAGGTGGCGAGAAGTGGAATTACGAACTCAATGATCCCTTCCCGGAATTTCGGTATCTGCGACGGCATTTGCGAGGCATTCACTCGGCCACACCGCGCGTGACATTTAACGGGCCATTGATCAAAAACAAACTGTTTTTTTCGCAAGGAATCGAATACGCCTTAAAGAAAAATCGCGTTTTGTCGCTGACGTTTCCTGAGAATGAAACGGTGAATGAATCGGTGAACTCTTTTACGCAATTCGATTATCTGGGCCTCAAAAATCATTCCCTGACGGCAACGGTTCACATTGCGCCGCGACATGCGAAGTATTACAACCTCGACTTTTTTAATCGTCGTCCTGTCACGCCGAACTTCGCTGGTCACGATTACACCACAACGTTGATAGATCGGTGGACGTTGGGGACAAACCTGCTGGAAACGAATCTATCTATCAAAAAAGCAAAGCAGGATGTCTGGGCGCAGGGAAATCAGGAGATGACGCTGGCTCCAACAGGCAATCGCGGGAATTACTTTAACGAGCAGGATCGCAATTCGTCGCGTTATGAATGGCAGGAAATCTTGTCGTTGCACCCAATTTCAGGGTATGGCGCACACAATATCAAAATCGGTTCGGATGTGACGAAAACGCACAATCGCGGTATGTTTACAGCCCGTCCGATCAATATCGTGAATAATGCGGGCCAATTGCTGAAGCGCATCGAATTTGTCGGTGGTTCCTCGTATGACCGAAAGGATTTAGAGGTTTCAGCCTTTGGTCAGGATCATTGGGTAATCAAACAGAATTTTTCGTTTGATATTGGTTTCCGTGCTGAGCGGCAGGGCATTACTGAGACACAACGATATGCTCCACGCGCAGGGTTTGCCTGGACTCCGTTTGGCAACCAACGCACCGTGATTCGCGGCGGTTTTGGCTTGTTCTATGATCGTGTTCCGCTGAATGTATATTCCTTTAGTAGTTATCCCGATCAGGTGATTACTACCTATGGGGCTGGCGGAGCAATCATTGATGGCCCACGGCGTTTTTATAACATCACGGATCAGGCGGCTGTTTCCAATTCGCCGTTTATTCGGAGTAAGAAGAACATCGGTAACTTCACGCCGCATACAGCTACGACAGTTTTTGAAATCGAACAACCCATAAACGAACATTTTCGGATTCGAGCGAATTATCAGAAGAGCAATTCATCGGGACTCATCCTTGTTTCCCCGCGCGTGATTGATACACGTGATGCACTGGTCTTGGGCGGCAATGGACGTTCCCGTTATCAACAGTTTGAGGTGACTTCGCGCATTAGCTGGAAGGAAGGGCAACAACTATTTTTGTCCTACGTTCACAGTCGAACCCGTGGGGATTTGAACGAATTCAATAACTACCTGGGGAGCTTCCCCTTTCCGATAGTCCGCCCGAATCAGTACTCAAATCTGCCGGGAGACCTGCCCCATCGCTTCCTGGCCTGGGGAATGGTCAAGCTGCCTTGGCAGCTGTATTGGTCGCCACTGGTTGAATATCGAAATGGTTTCCCCTATTCCGTCGTAGACGCATCACAAGGCTATGTGGGTGTTCCCAACAATGATAAAACGCGTTTCCCGAATTTCTTTTCCTTTGACAGTCGAGTTCGACGCGATTTCAAGGTCAATAACAAATATTCGGTGCGGGTCTCCCTGAGTGGGTTCAATGTCACGAATCATTTCAACCCGCCTTCAGTCCATAACAATATTGCCGATCCTCAGTACGGATTGTTTTTTGGACAAAACACACGTCGCATACGTCTGGATTTCGATGTCCTGTTTTAGCTGTGTACAGGGAGGGAAGCGGAAGTTTTATGAAACTCCTGGCTTCGCTCCCTCGTCATCTCTATCGTGCGAGATGCGTCTGGTTGTAACTCAAGAATTATCTGAATAAAAAATGCGCTCTCAGCGCAATTGGGCAGTCCCGCGAAACTTCTGCATGATTTGGTTATCTCGATTTATCCACAAACCCACGTTTCTATTAACTCTTTGCCTTATCGTTTTTTTCTTGATCAGCGTCATTAGCCCGCCTGCGTTGATGGATGATGTAGATTCTGTGACAGCACAGATCGCCCGCAATATGGTTGATTCAGGGGATTGGGTCACGCCTCGGCTAAACGGAGTTGCCTACTTTGAAAAGCCTGCACTCCGATTTTGGATTGTGGCTGTTTCTTATCTCATTTTCGGCGTGTCCGATTGGGCCGCGCGGATTCCGATAGCGTTGTCTGCGGTGCTGTTGTGTCTGCTTGTGCAGGCGATGGGAAGATGGGGATTTAAGGATGACCCACAAGACACAGGAACCCTTGCCGGAATTGTTCTGGCAACGTGTGTTGGGCTGTTCTTGTTCACGCGAATTTTATTGCCGGATGTCGTGATGACGTTGACCACAACGCTGGCAATGTGGTCGCTCATTCGAGCCTTAGATGAAAAGGAAACACATCCACGCAGATGGGCGATGTTCCTGGCGATCAGCCTTGGTTTAGGCTTTATGCTGAAGGGGCTGGTGGCCTTTGTTTTCCCGGTTGGAGCCGGGTTTTTTTATCTCCTGTTTACACGCCAACTGTTGCGGATGGAAGCCTGGAAACGGCTTCGTCCGTTAACCGGGATCGCGCTTATTTTGTTGCTCTGCGCCCCGTGGATTGTGCTTTCCATCCTGCGAAATCCGCCGTATTTCGATTTTACGACGAAGAGCGAGCCGGGGCAGTATCACGGCTTTTTCTGGTTCTTCTTTTTGAACGAGCATTTGTTTCGCTACCTGAATTTACGCTATCCCCGTGATTACAACACCGTACCGCGTGCCGCCTTCTGGCTCTATCACTTGCTGTGGTTGTTTCCGTGGAGCTTTTATTTGCCCTTCGTCGCAAAGCTAAATTTCAAGCCGATAGAGCGGGCAGGCAAACTCCGATTGTTATGTCTTTGCTGGATCGGATTTACGCTCTTGTTTTTTACGTTCTCAACAACGCAGGAATACTATTCAATGCCTTGTTATCCTGCCTTTGCCTTGTTGATTGGCGCGGCAATGGCGGCAAAACCAATGCCTGACAAATGGGCTGCGCGTGGCACGGGAGTCGTGGCACTGGCGGCGTCCTTGGCTTGTATTTTTATTCTGTGGCGATTGCGCGGGATTGCTGCGACGGGTGATATAGCCAATGTCTTAGAGAATCAAGTGACGACACTGTCGCTTGGCAAAGCTGAAAATTTGACTTTTACCTCGCTGGCCTGGTTGCGCGTACCACTTGGCCTGGCACTTCTCAGTTTTGTTATTGGCGTCTTTGGGGCGTGGTGGAAAAAAGGACGATTTTCGACTCTGGCCTTTGCGCTGATGATGCTCTTGTTTTTCAATGCGGCACGATTAGCAATGAATACGCTGAATCCGTTTTTTGGGTCACGCCCATTGGCGGAAGCACTAAATGCTTCGCCTCCTGGTCAGCTGGTTGTTGATGATCAGTATTACTCTTTTTCCTCGGTATTCTTTTACGCGAATCGGCAGGCACTTTTGTTGAATGGTCGTAAGGTCAATCTGGAATATGGTTCCTATGCACCGGACGCACCAGCCGTTTTTATCCGCGACAGTGATTTACCTGCAATCTGGCAAAAGGATAAAAGAGTCTATCTTGTTGCGTCAAAGGCGGAGTTGCCACGCTTTCAGAAGCTGCTGGGAGCAGAAAATATCCAGTCTATTCGCGAGGTAGGTGGAAAGATGCTGATAACCAATCAACCCGTCGCGCCAGCAATTGCGCAACAAGGGCCGGAAGAATAGTCGAGGCAGATCGAAATTCTGTCAAAGCGTTGAATCCCAATCTGCCTGGCCAATAGAAAATCTAGATCGGTTTTCAATTCAGTGTATGGAGCCGTCACCCACGTCGCTACCGCTCCGGGTACAGTACCGCGAGCGGTAGCGACCGGGTAACCATACACGCAACTGAAAACTGATCTAAAATACAGGCACTTTCAGGGTGACATTGCTAGTGCGAGTATAGGTAAGTTGGCGTAGCCCCGACCATCCCGCATTGTTGCGTGGCGTAATCAAAAGCCCCGCTCCTCCTGCGGTGTTGAATTTAAGAATCCCAGCCGTTCCCGGGGCGATTAATCCACTCAAGCCGCTCGTTCCAAAGCCTGCAATTCTTGGGGTCGAATTTGTGATGGTGGTTATCCCCTGACAGGTTCCGAGAATAAACGCCGAAAAGCTGCGGAATACCTCATTGGCGCTGTACGCTGCACCAGTTCCGACTTGTGCGCCACCAATTACATTTCCATCGGAAATGCTGCCATTCAATCCTGCCAGCACGATTGTTTGTCCAGGCGCAACATTAGGATTTTGCACTGACACGCCGACACCAGTTGGCATTGCATCCAGCGTCGTGCCATTAAAATTCAATGTGATCTCGCCACCCGCCGGACAGATTGGCGTGTAGGCATTAAATGCCAATGCGCCATAGTTTCCGCGCGTTTCTCCACTGCCAGCTCCAAAATATCCCGCAGGTGCTTTGACAAACGCACTTCCCGATAAGCCGCCGTTTTGAATGACACATCCAGCCTGATCAACTGCGACAACAATCAGGTAGCCCGTTTCCAGCGGAACGTCGAAGGCGGCATCCAAGGTGAGCGTTGCATTGGGCGTCAGATAGACAGATGTATCCTGTTGTGTGCAACTGACTCCTTCCAGAAAATAAAGGTGGGCGATGACAGATGTTGTGCCGAAATTGCTGATGTTCATCAATGTATTCGCACTGCTGTCATCATTACTTGTGTAATAAGGGAAAACCAAAACAGAACCTGTCTTTTGCTCGCTGGGACGATTCTGTGCCTGGATATTCATCGTGGTGATAAAAAGCAAAAGAGCAGTAAAAAGAAAAACAGTTCTGATACGAAACTTCATCTTGAAATCCTCCTGTAAAAGAGCATTTTAAGTGCTCGATAAATGGTGGAAATGTGAGTGATTTCAGGGCCTGACTATGAAAAAACGATGAGTCTGTGAATGGGGGATGATGGGCGCAGTGTAGCATTGTCGAGAGTAATTGCAAGCCCTCTCGCTACAAAATCGTGGCCAGTGAGGTTAGGCTGCCTAGACATCCTTCGGGACAAAATGTACTCTCTCAAGTCTGAATAAAAGTCCATTTCCCAATGCAGCACAACCAAGCACAACGAGCAATCATGACAGGCCTTTCAGGAGCGCACTGGCAGTTGTATGCGTGTGATGAGGCGCATCTACAACAACTCCACCGCGCAACGGGCGAGTCGCTCATGATCTTGCGTTGTTTGATGCATCGAGGCGTAAGCTCCGATGCGCAAATTAAAGATTTTCTGCAACCAGATTTTTCTCGCCATCAGCACGCCCCACAATTGCTTCGGGACATGGCGCAGGCAGTGGCTCGGCTCCAGCAGGCCATCAGCGAGCGTGAACGCATCTTAATCGTGACAGATTTTGACGTGGATGGAACAACATCCAGTGTCATTTTGTCGAATACGCTGAAATTAATCGGCGGAGAACCTTCGCGGGTGTCCTGTTATGTACCGGATCGTTTTACAGAAGGGTATGGTCTCTCTACCGCAATTGTCGAGAAGGCAGCAGCCGAGGGATACACCGTCATCCTGACAGCAGATATTGGGATTAAATCGCATGCAGAAGCACGATTGGCGCATAAATACGGCATTGATCTAATTATTTGCGATCATCACCTGCCCGATGGCGAGGATGTGCCCGCCGATGCGTTTGCCGTGTTATGCCCAAAAGGTTCTTCCGGGATTGGGTATCCCAATAAAGATTTAGCTGCCTGTGGTGTCGCCTTAAAACTTGCCGATGCCTTGCTTGAATCGCATCCGAAGCGCGATCTGATTATCGCTTCCCTAGCCAAACTGACCGCGATTGGTTCTATCGCGGATATGGTGGACGTCAGCAATGCTGAAAATCGTGCCATCATCACGCACGGACTAATGACGCTTGGACAGCCCAGCAACAATCCCGGCTTGCGCGCATTGTTGGATATTGCCCAGGTGAAACATCCGGTCACAACCTATGATGTGGGATTTAAGCTTGGCCCGCGCATCAATGCCGCAGGACGAATTGCGCATGCAAATACGGTGCTCTCATTATTCGCGGCGAAAACAGATGCCGAAGCGATAGCCATTGCGCACGATTTAGACAAGCTCAATCACGAACGACAGCAAATTCAGCAAACTCTGGTGAATAAGATTCTCGCGGAAGTAAAAGAAAATGGGACGAATGATCGCGTGCTGTTGTTTTCTGGCACCGAACTGGATGGGTATCATCGTGGAGTCGTCGGGATTGTCTGCTCGAAACTGGTTGAGCAAACAGGTCGCCCGACTTTTGCCTGCGCGATTAACGATGAAGGAATGGCGCATGGCAGCGCACGTTCAATCAAAGGCTTTCATATTGTCGAAGCGATGCAGGCTTCTGCCGATTTGTTGGAAAAGTTTGGTGGGCATCCGATGGCAGCAGGATTCACGATCCGAGCTGAGCGACTGGAAGAATTTCGCTATCGGCTCAATCGGTATGCGACGGATTTTATCGGGGAAAATGATCTGGTTCGTACCTTCACCGCAGATGCAGAAATCAAGCTGGATGATGTGACTTTGCCTTTTATTCAATCGCTGACACGTCTGGAGCCGCACGGCATTGGTAATCCCTCTCCGCTATTTTTGATTCGTAACGTACCGCTTCGCTCTGTCCAGGTTATGAAAGAGAAGCATTTGAAATTGTACGTGGGGAACCTCAAGAAAAATCTGGAGGCCGTTTGGTGGCAGGCCGTGCAATATCAACCTTTGCTGGCGCAGGCATCAGATGTCAGCCTGTTATGTCGCCCGGAGATCAATGAGTGGAAAGGGCGAACCAACCTGCAACTCAAGGTAGTGGATGTGTCTGTGTAAAGTCTTTACCGGTAACAAGCCCATTTATCCCCTTATTTACATTATTTATTTGCTTTATGATTCCGAAAAGATCATAAATATCCGTGTGTTCGTCATCACCTAAATTAGCAGGTGAACACAAACCCCACTCAACAGAGAAAGAGAGTCTATGGCACAAACGCTTTTCGATAAGATTTGGGATGCTCACGTCGTTCATCAGGAACCAGGGAAGCCTGCAATTTTGTATATTGATCTGCACCTGGTGCATGAAGTTACCAGCCCACAGGCATTTGAAGGCTTACGTCTTAACAATCGCAAAGTTCGCCAGCCCGAAAAGACTGTTTTGACGGTAGATCATAATATTCCCACCTGGAGCCGTTCGATTCCGGTGACTGATCCAATCTCGAAGCAGCAAATCGAAACGCTGGAAAAAAACGCAGCCGATTTTGGTTTGACGATCTACAGCCTAAATAGCCCACAACAGGGCATCGTTCACGTCCTGGGGCCGGAACTTGGCTATACCCAACCGGGGATGACGATTGTTTGTGGCGACAGTCATACTTCGACACACGGGGCCTTTGGTTCGCTGGCATTTGGGATCGGCACCAGTGAAGTTGAGCATGTTTTGGCGACACAATGCTTGCAACAAACGAAGCCGAAAAATTTTCTCATCACAGTTGACGGCAAATTGCCCGTCGGGGTCACGGCCAAAGACATCATCCTGTACATCATCCGAACGATTGGCACCGACGGTGCTACGGGCTACGTCATCGAATACGCTGGCGAGGCGATTCGCAATCTTTCGATGGAAGAGCGAATGACCGTCTGCAATATGTCTATCGAAGCCGGCGCGCGTGCGGGATTGATTGCGCCCGATGAGAAGACCTTTGAATATTTGCGTGGTCGCGAATTTGCTCCGCAGGAAGAAGCGTTTGAGACTGCTGTCGCGAAGTGGAAGACATTGCCCACCGAAGAAGGGGCGACCTTTGATCGTGAATTGCACATTGATGCTGCCCAGTTGGTTCCCCAAGTGTCCTGGGGCACGTCACCTGGAATGGTGGCTGACATCACTGGCAATGTCCCTGACCCCGAAGCGATGCCGGATGAGAATTCCAAAAAGGCTGCTCGTCGTGCCTTGGAGTATATGGGATTGCAGGCGGGTCAACCGATGGAAGATGTCACGATTGACCGTGTATTTATCGGTTCCTGCACAAACTCCCGCATCGAGGATTTGCGTGCTGCTGCTGCTGTAGCCAAAGGGCGAAAGGTCGCGGCAAATGTGAACGCGATGGTTGTCCCGGGTTCTCAGGCAATCAAGGCACAGGCTGAATCAGAAGGGTTGGACAAGATTTTCACGGAGGCCGGATTCGACTGGCGTGAATCAGGTTGTTCAATGTGTCTGGCGATGAACCCTGATGTCTTAAGTCCAGGAGAGCGCTGTGCTTCAACCTCCAATCGCAACTTTGAAGGACGCCAGGGGGCTGGCGGGCGCACACATTTGGTGAGTCCTGCAATGGCCGCCGCCGCCGCTGTTGCCGGGCATTTTGTAGATGTCAGAAAATTTTAGTTTAGAGATGCTGGATGATAGATGTTAGGAAGTAGCGCCAGCATCTAGCCTCTAGCATCCAACATCTTTCAAGAGCCTCTTTATTTATGAAACCATTTACAGTACACACAGGCATTGTTGGCACCTTGGATCGCGTCAATGTAGACACCGATCAAATTATTCCCAAACAGTTCCTCAAGCGCATTGAACGCACCGGGTTTGAAGACGCGCTGTTTTTTGACTGGCGATTTTTGGCGGATGGTTCGCCCAACCCTGAATTTGAATTGAACCAACCACGTTTTGCTGAGGCCTCAATTCTGCTGACGCGCGCTAATTTTGGCTGCGGCTCTTCGCGCGAGCACGCTCCTTGGGCGCTGGATAATTACGGCTTTCGCGTGGTGATTGCCCCATCGTTTGCCGACATCTTTTTTAATAACTGTTTCAAGAACGGAATGCTGCCTATTCGGCTGAGCGAAGAGCAAGTCGAAGAGCTTTTTCAGCGAACCAAGGCGAAGGAAGGCTACCAGCTGACCGTTGATTTGGAAGAACAAACCATCAGTGATAATGATGGTTTGCAGATCAAGTTTGATGTTGAGCCTTTTCGCCGAGAATGCCTGCTGGATGGGTTGGACGACATTGGCCTAACCCTTCAGCACGAAGATAAGATTACTGCATACGAAGCGAAACTTGCAGCAGCCTAAAAGTCTGAAATTTCGCTTAGAGAAGTAGCGGCATTGCTTCGGCACGTCACTGCTTCTCTCTTTGTTTTCTTGCCTCTTGAATTACTCACACTCGCCAATTTCAATCATTCAATTCAAACAGGCGTCTTGTAAATCCTGTCAATCCTGTCTACATTTCCTTTGATGATAGGACATCCGACTCTTCCCAATTATGGCGAATTTGCGCAGATGCTTTATGCCACGTGCATCATTTCTGATCCGTGGATCGCGGGCAAAGAGCGTTTTCGTTTACAGCCACTGATTCTTTCCCGCCAGCAGGCTGAAAGTCTGGCAGCAGTAGCTGAACGTATCGGCTTTCTTCATCACGAAGTAGCTCGGATCGTTTGGGAAAATTCCGAATTCCTGGATGAGTTTTATTCATTGACCCCCTATCAGAAGGCGATGTGGTTACAATCCGAAGGAAGATGGCATGGTATTGCACGTGTTGATTTGTTCATTTGTACCGATGGAAAGATCAGAAGCTGTGAAATGAATTCCGATACGCCTTCGGGCGAGGCCGAAGCTTTCCTGCTTAACCAATTGCTGCACCCTTATTTTCCGCACACGACAGACCCGAACACTGATTTGCCGGAGAAGTTTTGGCGGATGCTAACCAAAAGCGATAGCGGAAGGCGCGGAGTAGAAGGGGAAGGAAAATTGGAATCCGTCGCGATCATTTATCCCACCGATTTGCCCGAAGATTTGAGCATGATCGCAATCTATCGCCAATGGCTGGAAGCACGCGGGTGCAGTGTCGTGATCGGATCGCCCTACAACTTGAATCGGGATGCCGATGGCAATGTGACGGTGATGGGAAAGCGCGTTGATCTGATCATTCGACATTACAAAACCGATTGGTGGGGCGAGCGCGAAATCATCTGGTCGAATCAACAACCCTTTCTGGATGCCGATCCGTTGCATCGGGAACTGATGCTAATTCTGGAAGCTGAGTATGAAGGCCGTGTCACGGTCGTGAACCCGTTTGGGTCAGTGCTCACGCAAAATAAGCATTCGATGGCGTTGATGTGGGAGCATCATGAATTATTTTCTCCGCAAGCGCAGGAATGGATTCAAGCCTATATCCCAGAAACGCGTAGGTTGAGCTCACTTGATGCTGCCGCGCTTAATCGCGAGGACTGGGTGCTAAAATCGGTTTTCGGGTGTGAAGGCGATTCTGTGCTGGTGGGGCGATCTGCCAAACCGAATGATTGGCAATTGGCATTAACCACGGCGATCCCAAAACATTGGATTGCGCAACGGTATTTTGAAATTGCTGCTGATGAAAATGGGATGATGCCTAATATCGGAGCCTATTTGATCGGTGGAGAGGCTGCCGGTTTTTACACGCGCTTGTCAGCCAAAAGTACGGACTATACAGCAGTTACTGCTCCCACATTCATCGTGAGCTGATCACTGGCAAAGGCCTGAAGGTCAAACAGAGCGCCAGCCCCTCAATTGTTTCTGCCTTCGTTTTTTTGCAGGATTTTGATGAAAAAGCGCCGATTCCCGATGGCCGGATCGGCATCGCTTACCTCCCCGCAAACTTTGACGATGTGGAACTCCTCCTGCAACACCTGCCCCATCTTCTGATAATAGTCTCTAGCAAATGCTTCCAACCCAAATTCGCGCATTGGACGATTAATCACCAATGCAAATTTGACCGTTCGCAGTTTCTCAACCGCGCGAATCTCTTCCTGTTCGTCCATAAAATCTGGAATCAAAATCTGGTGGCGCAATGGCATGTAACGGCCTGTGAGAAATGCAAGCGAACTGCCTTCTGGAACGATTGCAACTGCATCAGCTGGCCCGGAATTGTTCAGCAGGAAGGCGATTGCTTCCTGTGTTGCCGGGGCTGTTTCAGCCGTCGCATACAGGCTGCCATTCGGCGCTTGAATCAGTGCAGGGAATGTCTTGCGGTAGCGATAGCCAAAGACAATCATCGTTGCCATCAGCCAAATTCCTAAGATCGTAAGGCCGATGATCTGAAACCGTGATTTGATGTTGAATGGTACAACTGATGCGGCGTCTTTTTCAGCATCTTTGACAATGATTTTTTGTGTGAATGCAGGGAAGGATTCAATTGTCAGATACACAATCAGGATCAATGATGTCGGCAAAAAATATCCGCCAAATGCTCCACCACTGGGAACCCGCAGCACGACACGAATCAGTGCCATCAGGCTGTAAGCCGCAATCACAAAGAGGGCAAATTGTGGTTTCGCCGCATCCTTGCGAAAAAAATGAATCAGCATCAACCCGACAAGCGCAATTGGCAGGGCACGCAATGGGCTTCCGTCCCAGCGTCCGCGCGAAATGATATTGATCGCAATTGCCAGTACCAGGCAGGCGGCCAGGATCACTCCAGCATTTTTCCGAAGCCTCCTGTTGCCCTTTCCCCAGGTACTGAGCAAGACGATAACGCTGGCAATGCCAATCGCGACGGCTGCGCCTCCCAGCATTTGCAGCAGAGAAGAGATTGGATGATCAAGACCTGTTCGGGCTGAGTTATAAAAAACGAGGGAGGCAGGGATTTTTGTGTAGAGTAGATGACAATCTTCAATCAGCGTCTGCCAGCCAACTCGATCCAAAAAATAAGCATAAACAGGCAGTGCGATGACGAGAGCGATTCCGGCAGCAGCAAACAACCGGGGAAGCATCAGCCTGAAATTGAAGCGATGTACAAAGAATAACCCTGATGTAAACGTGACTGCTGCTGTAAGTGCAAATTCCTGTTTTGTAATGCCTGCCAAACCAATTGCAATACCCCCTAGAATCACATTTTGCCACATCTGTTTTTCACCGTACCGCAAGGTAATCAACAACGTACCAAGCGCGAAAATCATGGCGTGAAGTGCCGAAAACGCATAGGGGGCAATCAAATTGCCTTCCGGCTTGAAGATACACCAGACGATGATTGCCATCGTCGCGAGCGTGACTTCTCTTACATCCAAAATCCGGCGCGCAATGCGATAACACAACATCACAATGATCAGCGAGCAAATAATTCCACTAACGTTCAAGACTTCAAGCTGGGAGCCAAATAAACGATAGAGAAGGGCATTGAAATAGGGCGAAAACGGCGGATACAGGAAATGAATATCTCGGTATAAAAGCTCGCCGTGAAGCAATCGCAAGGGCAAATCCATTTCGCGCCCAGTATCAACAATCAAAGACGTCCATCGTCGCCACGAAACAAGCAGCATGGCTAAAAACGTCAGCAGAAGTAGTAAAGAAGGGTGAAAAAGGAGTTTCGTAATCGCAGGTATGTTTTTTTCAGTTCGGGGCATTTCAGTCTGAAGCATTCTACGTTCCGCAGTTGTCCGGCTTGTCATTTTTTCAGCCGATAATGTACTATGACTTCTTAGGAAGACAAATCGCCTCAAGCAAGCAAAGCATCATGAAAATCGCAATTGGCAGCGACCACGCTGGATACGAAGAAAAAGAAACCATCAAAAAACAACTGGAACAGATGGGGATCGAATGCGAGGATTTTGGCACAGACTCTGCCAGAAACTCAGTGGATTATCCCGATTTTGCCGCACTGGTCGGAAATGCCGTGACCAGTGGAAAGGCTGATCGCGGCATACTGGTTTGTGGCACTGGCATCGGCGTTTCGATTGCTGCTAATAAGATTCCAGGCGTTCGCGCCGCGCTGGCCTGGAGCGCCGAAACTGCAAAATTGGCGCGTAGTCACAATGATGCCAATGTGCTGACCGTTGGGGCACGTACCTCAACTCCTGAAAATATCAAAGAAATCATCAACGCATACATCACCAGTCAATTTGAAGGCGGACGCCACGCGCTCCGTGTTGAGAAAATCGCTCAATTGGAGAAAAAATAATTTCATCCTTGGTCAGTCGTCACTTGATAGTTGTTTTACGCCGCAAGTGACCAATGATCAGGGACTAATGACCAATGACAATCGCTATGAATCATTATCGTTCTCTTGCCGAAGCCGATCCTGACATTTACCAGGCTATTCAAAACGAAACACGCCGCCAGCACGAAGGCCTTGAGCTGATTGCATCTGAAAACTTTGTTTCAGAAGCTGTCCTACAGGCTGCTGGTTCGGTTTTTACGAACAAATATGCCGAGGGGTATCCGGGCAAACGCTACTATGGTGGCTGTGAATACACGGATGTGGTCGAAAATTTAGCCATTGCACGCGCCAAAGAATTGTTCGGCTGCGAACACGTCAATGTACAACCGCATTCTGGTTCACAAGCAAATATGTCGGTGTACTTGTCGGTGTTGAATTATGGCGACACCGTGCTCGGATTTGACCTATCGCACGGGGGGCATTTGACGCATGGGCATCCCCTGAATTTTTCAGGCAAGAGCTACAAGATTGTTCCGTACGGCGTGACGAAAGAGGATGAAACCATTGATTACGACGAGATGGAACGTCTGGCCAACGAGCACAAACCAAGGCTGATTTTGTGCGGCGCTTCCGCATATTCCCGCACTATTGATTTTGAGCGGATCGCTTCAATTGCCCGTTCAGTTGACGCCTTGTGTATGGCTGACATTGCACATATTGCCGGGCTTGTTGCCGCAGGCATTCATCCTTCGCCTGTTCCCTATATGGATTTTGTGACGACGACGACGCACAAAACGCTACGTGGCCCACGCTCTGGTATTGTGATGTGCAAAGAAAAGTTTGCCAAAGATTTAGATCGCACAGTTTTCCCTGGTGTGCAGGGAGGGCCGTTAGTTCACATTATGGCTGCCAAAGCGGTCGCTTTTAAAGAAGCCTTGCAGCCAGAATTCGTCGAATATCAAAAGCAAATTGTCGTGAATGCCAAGGCACTCTGTCAGGGGCTTGCCGAGGCTGGCTTCCGCATTGTTTCAGGCGGCACAGACAATCACGTTTTTCTGGTGGATGTGTTCAGCAAAGGGTTATTTGGCAAGGACGCTGAGAAGGCATTGGATGCGGCGCATATTACCGTCAATAAAAACTCAATTCCGTTCGACACGAATCCGCCAATGAAAGGCAGCGGAATTCGCATTGGTACGCCTGCCGTGACGACACGCGGAATGGGCGAGGCTGAAATGACGACGATTGCCAGTCTGGTAGCTGAAGTGTTAAGCGCGCCACAGGATGAATCTGTCCGCGCGCAGGTCTCGGCGAAGGTGAAAGAACTGACGGCTCAATTCCCACTGTATCCGAATCGTCTGAGCAAAGCAGATGTCGCCAGTGGAGATTAAATTCAAGCTTGAGAATGAAAATGCTCAAAGCCCTGAGACTGATTGTTTCAGGGCTTTTTTATTTCTGCCGGGCAGGGCTTATTCAGAGTAGATTTTTCTGGTCATCGAAGATGACGAATATTATAGCGTAGCGAGCATCGCTACGTTGCAGTCAGAAAAGAATTCCGTCTCCGAAGGGGACGAACCACCTGCTGGCAAGGTGCGACGCCTTCAGCGTCGGAACGGTTGATGCGTAGGTTCGTAGGGTGGCGCTCACCACAGTTCGCTTTACCCTACGCTATTTTGTGGGTCGCCGTTGGCGACTTTGAATCAGCCTCAGTCGGGTTCCTTTTGTGGATAGAAAAGGTGCCTATACTATTTCAGCGGTAGTTGCTTGCACATTGCCCTGCACGGGGCCGAATGTGATAATCCACCGCGAAAATGAATGAGTCCAAATTCACAGTGCGTTTTGAGGCTGGAACTCTATTGCTCGATGGGGCTGATCAGGCATCGGCTGTTCCTTCTGCTTTCCAGTGGGATGAACGTGTCCGACGTTGGCGTGCTCCGGCATTGGCGTATCGTCAAATTTTGACTGAACTGGTGCGCAATCAAACCCCGCACGAAGATCAGGCCCGCAATTATCACGAATTTGAATTTCAACCCAAGCTGTTTACCGAGCCACGACCTTATCAGGAGGCTTCCATTCAGGCTTGGAAAAACGCTGGGCGACGCGGCGTGATTGTCCTGCCGACAGGGGCGGGCAAGACTTTTGTGGCACAGATGGCCATTGAATTGACCAAGCGTTCGACGCTTGTCGTCGTGCCGACATTGGATTTGATGCAGCAGTGGTATGACCTTATCTTGTCTGTTTTCAATGTCGAAGTTGGACTGATTGGCGGTGGATACTTTGAGGTCGGCGCGATCACAATCACTACCTATTCTTCTGCTTTTCGGTTTATGGAACGGCTCGGTGATCAATTCGGCCTTTTGATTTGTGATGAATGCCATCATTTGCCTGGCAGTGTTCATCGTTACATTGCAGATTTGTCCATCGCTCCGTTCCGGTTGGGGCTGACAGCCACGCCGGAACGCGCCGATGGCGGCGAAGTTTTATTGGAAGAATTGCTCGGCCCGATTATTTATCGTCTGGAAGCGCAGGAGCTGGCGGGCGATTATCTGGCAGATTACAGCATCGTGCGCGTGCGGGTGCAGATGAGTCCTGAAGAACGTGCTGCGTATGAGCGCGAACGAAGCGTTTATCGCCAATTCATCGCTACGCAAAACATTCGCCTGAGTAGCGTGCAGGGCTGGCAGCATTTTGTGATGGCTAGTGCGCGAAGCGAGGCAGGTCGTCGCGCGATGCTGGCCTATCGCGAATCAAAACGCATCGCATTGGGCACCGAAGCGAAACTCGGCGTTTTGATAGAGCTTTTGCGACGACACGCAAGAGAACGAGTCCTGATCTTCACCGCAGAAAATGAAATGGTGTATCGGATCTCTGAGCAGTTTTTGATTCCGGCGATCACGCATGAGACGCCGGTCAAAGAACGCAAACAATGGCTTGATGCTTTCAATCGCGGAGACATCCTCGCGCTTGCGACATCCAAGGTCTTGAACGAAGGCGTGAATATCCCTGAGGCGTCTGTCGCAGTCATTCTTTCCGGCTCAGGATCAACCCGCGAACATATTCAACGTCTGGGGCGCATCCTGCGCAAACAACCAGAGAAAGAAGCGGTGCTGTATGAGGTTGTGACCAGTGAGACAACCGAAGAGCACATCAGCCAACGCCGCAGTGACACGCGCCAGTTTCATACCGTGCAGGACAGCCTTGAGCCAAAACTGAAAGGATGGGGACATCCCGATGCTGACAGCTGATCTGGCTATGAGCTGGCAACGTGGCGATCAGATTCGTCCGCGTTATTTGAACCCGGACGACGCAGATTATTTGCAGGCGGCTGATGAATTGATTTCATTGGTGCGTCAGCATTTGGAAGGGCGTCGCCGTGAACTGCAACGCGCATTGGATGATTACATCGGCATCGGCACGGATTATCGAATCCTGCGCGGCCTGATTAAGTTGCTGGTTGATCGTTGTGAGTTCGCGACGGTCGCACCAATGGAGCCTGCCGATTTGCGTCGGAATCTGTTTTTTCGTGCCGCTCAACATCATCCAGTTTTTGATCGTGAGCCAGTGTTGGCATTGGTTGGGCAAGAGCTGAATATCGAACCAACCAAACTGCTGGAAAGTCTTTATGCGGATTTGCCTGATAATCAGCGCCTCGTTGCCTTCGATGAAACTGACGCGCGTGCCTTGCTGGATGAGTACAATCTGGCACAAGCGCAAGCGTTGTTTTACCGCAGCATCGAAATGACAATTTGGGTTGAGCCACAGTCGCCTGCTGGGTATCGAAAACTGTTTGAGGCAATCAAATATTATCGTCTGATCCATTCGATTCACGGCAATACTGCGCAAGGCTATGAAATCAGGCTCAGCGGGCCGGTGTCATTATTTCATCGGTCGCAGAAATATGGCATTCAGATGGCGGTGTTTTTGCCAGCGCTTCTGTCCTGTCAAGGCTGGAAAATGCGTGCTGAGATTGAAAACCGTAACAAGCAGGTGTTCTTTGATTTGAATAGCCAGCAAAAGCAATTGTATGCCGAGCGATTTGATCATTCAGAAGAAGAAAATCCTCAGATCGAAAAGCTCCTGACCAAATGGCCGACCCTGGAAAGTGATTGGCATCTTGCGCGTTGCAGCGAAGTGCTGGATTTAGGAGAGTCAGCATTTGCTCCCGATTTGGTGGCAAAAACTCCGACCGACGAACGCATCTACATCGAATTGCTTGGTTTCTGGACGCCTCGATATTTGCAGCAACGCTTGCAGGAATTTGCGCGCGGTGGGATGCGCAATTACCTCTTAGCCGTTTCTGAAGAATGGCGTGGAAGCCGAGAAGAACCGGTGAATCTGCCGCCGAATGTGCTTGTTTATAAATCAACCCTTGATGCAAAAGCCCTGCGTATGGCGTTAATGAAAGTAACCGATCAATCAGTCTAGTCCCTACGATTACATCGCTATGAAAATTGCCATCGTCGGTTTCGGAATCACTGGGGCTGCTCTGGCTGTTCTGCTGAGCCGTCGCGGAGTCACGGTTGAATTATTTGAGCAATCCACGGTGGTTGGGCCTGTCGGCGCAGGAATCTTATTACAGCCTGTCGGGCAGCAGGTCTTGTCTGCAATGGGATTGTTGGACGAGGCAGTTCAACACGCAGAAAAAATTACCGAAATCCGCGTTCGCACGCACCGTGGACATCAGCTTGTGCATTTGCGGTATGACGAATGGACTCCGGGTCTTTGTGCCTACGGTTTACATCGCGGCAGACTATTTGAAGCGTTACGTAAAACGCTGGCAGCTACGTCAACATTGACGCACCTGAATACGCGTATCCTTAAATGCGATAGTCAGGATTACGGAGCCACATTGATTGATGCTCAAGGGAATATCTTTGGGCCGTTTGATTGGGTGTTCGGTTGTGATGGCGGAAATTCCACGATGTTACAAGTCAGCAGCTTGAAGTTCCGTGATTACAAATACACTTGTGGAGCGCTTTGGTACATTGGCCGGACAGAGCGAATTCGCGGACATCTTTTTCAGGCGACCAAAGGCACGCAGCGGCTTTGCGGGTTACTGCCGACCGGACACGGCGAGTGTTCATTTTTCTGGGGGGCGACAGCAGAAGAGGCTCATTCGATTCGTTCAGATTTTGATAAATGGAAAGTCGAAGCCTTGCGGATATTCCCAGAATCAGAAGAAATCCTCAGCGATTTGCAAGGCCCATCGGCGTTACTTTTTACCACGTGGCGACATCGGAATTTACCCCATTGTGTTAACGGAAGATTGTTATTGATGGGCGATGCTGCGCACGCAAGTTCACCGCATCTTGGACAGGGAGTTAATCTCGGTCTGTTGGATGCCTGGGTGTTTGATCAGATATTTGGGCAATGCGGCAACTGGGCTGAGGCTGCAAACCACTATGCCAAACGGCGACAGCGACACCGAAGTTTCTATGCTGAATTAACGTATTTGCTGTCTCCCTTTTTTCAGTCCACTCATAATGTACTGAGCTTCCCACGTGATGTGGCGCTGCCGCTCTTAAATTCAATCCCGCTCTTTCGCCGCCAAATGATTTCTGTGTTGACAGGCATGCGGTATGATTGGTGGGGCGGCACTTACAAGCTGCATTTGTGAAAGCAATATCAACTAACCATCCAAGAAAACTATGAAAAAAATCTTTTGGGTAATCACTTTTTTAATCCTGAATCCAGGCCAGTTTGTTCAGGCACAATCCACTGCACAAAAACTTGGCTACAGCGCAACGGATAAAGTCATTCTTGTTCATGCGGACGACATCGGCATGTCGCATTCGGTC
>JAFDVL010000071.1 GCA_018268995.1 Acidobacteriota bacterium
CAAGAAAACTTAATTTACAGTGTAGTCAGTGCTAAAAATAAAATTTCGCGGTGTGAACACTTTTTTCCTCCGATTCTCCCTTTATCCATAGAGCGTTTTTTCGGCATCAACCTTTTGGGCAGCGAATTTATCGCCGCCTGATGCAAGGGTAGGAGGCCATCGAAAACTAAACCTTCAGGAGAATAAAACAATGAATGCACAAGAAAATCTATTTTCACGGCGACAGTTGTTGAAATCGGGCATCGGTTTCGGCAGTTTGGTAATGGCGGGCGGATCGGTTTTCGCTCAGCAGCAGGAACGGATGACTACGCCAGAAGTTGATCTGGGGCCATTCTATCCGATGGTAAAACCGCTCGATCAAGATGCCGATCTGACGAAGCTCAAAGGCAGCAAAGGCATTGCCGCCGGAACCATCATTCACGTGGCCGGGCGGCTGCTGGATGCCAAAGGCAAACCGATTTCCGGCGCGAAAATCGAAATCTGGCAGGCCAACACGCATGGGCGTTACGCGCACAAAGGCGATACGAACGACGCGCCGCTTGATCCAAATTTTCAGGGCTACGGCGTTATCAAAACCGACAGCCAGGGACGCTACCATTTCAAGACGATCAAGCCCGGCGCTTATCCGACTGGCCCTTCCTCTCAGCGCACACCGCATATTCATTTCGACATCGCAGGCATTCACGACCGGCTCGTTTCACAGATGTTTTTCCCGAACGAACCCTTGAACGAAAAGGACGGGATTTTTATGAACCTGCATAAGTATTCCGCCAAAGTCACCGATGCTGTGACAGCTAAATTGATGCCGTCCACCAAAGAGATCGAAAAAGACGCGCTGCTTTTCAACTGGGACATCGTCCTGAGCAATGGTTGATTTTTATGGTCGGCTCGTTACGGAGAGCGTGGAGTTTTTTAGACAGGATTGACAAGATTTGGGCAGAATTTACAGGATGAATTGGGTCGTCAAAGGATTGGTTTCTATTCTGGTAGTGGTGAAGTCAGGTGGGAGATGTCAGTAGCCTGCGCGTAAGCAAGGGCTGCACCGGCCAGCCCAGCCCCTGCTTACGCGCAGGCTACTGATACGGAACCCCATTTTCCCACTACCCTTTTTCTTAAAGTTCAATCGCAAAAGCCAAAGCAGTGGCAAGCCGACCACCCTCTAAAAAAATATTTCTTAGCATGAACACTTTTGCCCACCGATTGCCCCTTACCAAATGAAGGCGAATGGAATCAGGTTCCCCGTCTTTATTTCACCTGCCTCACAAGGGGAGGGACGCAACAAACTTTCACAAAATTACGGAGATAAATCATGAGCAAGATTACACATCGCCATCATGGCATCGCTTTACTAATGCTAATGCTGTTGGTTGGTAGCACGACGTTTACAGGATGGGGCAAATCGCTGGATATAAGCTTTGCTTCTGAGGCACATATCAGCGACCTGGCCTTAGGAAAAGACAAAAAGATGACCGAGCAAACCGATGAATTTGAATCGGATGAGACGATCTTCGCGGCGGTCGAAATCTCGGATAATGCGAAGACCCTCAAGGTTAAAGGCAGACTGCATGTCGTCGAGATTGCCGGACAAAAACCGGGGCCGATACCGGGACTTGAGGTCATTGTCACAATCAAAGGCGAAGACATAGCCAACTTCAGCTTCAGCAAACCGACCAGGGGCTGGCCGCATGGAAAATACAAATTTGAGGCTTTGCTGATTAATGAAAACGGCGAAACGATAGATACCGAATCGCACGAATTCACGGTGCATTGATTTTGCCGTCGAGCAGCAACAGAAAAAAAGCGAGGTTGCCAGATAGCATGAGATTAGGTCTGGCAATCTCGCATTCCGAATTTTAGGGCTACGGCGTCAGGGCGCGCAACGGGCACGAATTCGGGCTGGAATTGTCGGCAGAAGATAAACGCGCGCTGATCGCGTTCCTCAGGACGTTGTAAACAAATCGAAGGAAAACAATGAACGAAACCGAGACGGGGTCGCGCCTACGTCCGGCAATGGGATTCAAAGACCTATTGCTCTTTTTCGTTACGACAGGCATCAGCATCCAATGGATCACCAGAGCCGCAGCGGGCGGGTCGTCTTCGATCACGGTCTGGGTGATTGGCTGTCTGGCGTTACATTCCGTTAGTTGTCTGCGTGCTCGAACTCTGGTCGCGTTACCCGCAGGAAGGCGGCCTGTATCAATGGAGCCACCGCGCCTTCGGCGATTTCGCCGGGTTTATGACGGGCTGGTTTTATTGGGCGTGTTTGCTACCTTTCTTTCCGATGATGCTGTATTACATCGCAGGTAATGCGCTGCTGATCGGCGGGCAGCGGTGGCAGCATTTATCCAGCAGCCCAACGTATTTCATCCTCGCTTCGCTCGCGTGTCTCGCACTGGCAACGGTGCTGAATCTCATGGGACTCAATATCGGCAAGTGGCTCTCGAATCTGGGCGCAATTGTGGAATGGCTGGCGGCACTTGCACTAATCGTCATCGGTTTCATTGCCTGGCGAACCTTTGGGTCGGCAACCGAATTCACGCCCGCCAGTTTTGCGCCGATCCTGAACCTGAAAAATGCCATCTTCTGGGCGACTGTGGTCTTCGCGTTCGCTGGCATCGAAGCCGGGCCAATCCTCGGCGACGAAATCAAAAACGCGCGCCGCATTCTGCCCGGCGCATTGTTGCTGGCCGGCGTGATTATCACGGGCACATACATCCTCGTCACGTTGAGCGTGTTGCTGAGTCTGCCGAGCGGCGAGGTCAGCAACCTACAAGGCGTCACGCAGGCGTTTGAAACGGTCGGCAGCCGTATCGGAATCACAGGACTCGCGCCGTTCGCCGCAGCCTTCATTGCCCTTGGCTTCCTCGGCAAGCTGGGGGCGTGGATCACAACAGGCGCACGGTTATCATTTGCCGCTGGCGTAGACAAGTTCCTGCCTGTGGCCTTCGCTCGTGTGCATCCGAAATGGGGAACACCTTATGTTGCCGTGCTGGTGCTGTCGTTGTTGACCGCGCTGTTGGCCTTGCTCGGACAGGCCGGAACCTCAGTCAAAGGGGCGTATGACGTGCTGACCAGCATGGCGCTGATCCCGACGTATATCCCCTTCCTGTATCTCTTCGCGGCGATGATCAAACTGCAAAGCGAACCGGCAGGCTCCGACGTGATCCGCCCACCCGGTGGCAAGCCTGTCGCTATATTGCTGGCCGCGCTTGGATTCATCACCACGGTGGCTGCCATCATACTTTCTGTCATCCCCGCAGAGGATGAAATCAACAAACTGTTGACCGTGGCAAAGGTCGTCGGATTGGCTTTGGTCTTGGCGTTGATCGGCGTGGCGATCTATCTGATTGGGAGCAGGCGGCAAGTCCAGGAGAACGCGCGGGCTAATGACACGTCGCACGCATCGGCAACCCCCGATAAGACCTTGTAAATATATGAACCAGGAAAACCCTGATACCTCACCATCAAACTTGCCCCTGTCGGCGGAAAAGATTTTGCCGCGACTTGATTCGATTGATGTATTGCGCGGCATTGTGATGGTCGTGATGGCGCTGGATCACACGCGCGATTATTTCTCGAACGCGATGTTTGATCCGACTGATTTGACCAAAACAAACTCGGCGTTGTTTCTGACGCGGTTTGTGACGCATTTCTGCGCGTCGGTCTTTGTCTTTCTGGCGGGTACGGCGGCGTTTCTTTCGACTTTGCGCGGCAAAACGCAGCGCGATCTGGCGCGGTTTTTACTCACGCGCGGATTGTGGCTGGTGCTGTTGGAATTGACGGTGATTCGCTGTCTTGGCTGGGATTTCAATTTCGACTATCACAATTGGAGTGGGTTAGTTATTTGGGCGATTGGTTGGTCTATGGTGGCATTGGCCGGACTGATTTTTCTGCCGCAGCGAGCGCTGGTTGTTTTCGGATTAGTAATGATCCTCGGCCACAATGCACTGGATAAAATTCAGCCGGAACGTCTGGGCGCATGGGGCTGGCTTTGGAAAATCCTGCATGTTCCGGGGGCATTAGAACCCGCGTCGGGCTTCCATCTTTATGTGATGTATCCGTTGATTCCGTGGATTGGCGTGATGGCGGTGGGCTATGGGTTTGGAAAACTCCTGTTGCGCGAATCGCAGCAGCGGCAAAAGTTGTTGTTTCGGTTGGGAGCTGTGCTGACCTTGTCGTTTGTCATCCTGCGCGCGGTGAACGTGTATGGCGATCCTGTGCCGTGGGCGGTGCAGAAGAATTGGTGGTTTACGGTTTTCTCGTTCCTCAATTGCACCAAGTATCCGCCATCCCTGCTTTACCTGCTGATGACGCTCGGCCCTGCGCTGATGGCGCTGGCCTGGTTGGATAAATTTTCGGGTCGGTGGCGTCAGCCGTTTCTGATCATTGGCCGCGTGCCGTTGTTTTATTACCTGCTGCATTTGCCGTTGATCCATTTAATGGCAGTGATTTTTTCCTGGATTCGCTACGGCCATCCTGCTGAGGCGCTTTACGGGAACCCGCCTCGTCCAGAAGCGCCCAGTGATTTCGGCTACAGTTTGCCCATCGTCTATTTGGTATGGATTGGGATCGTGGTGCTGCTTTATCCCGCGTGCCGCTGGTTCGCCGACCTCAAAAAGCGACGGAAAGAAGTTTGGTTGAGCTATCTCTAAACGAACTCGCTCAACTATCGCGAATTTGGCAACTTCCTAGCCTGTAGATGATAACGGAAGCCGCAGGAAGTTTGGTGATAACGATAGACCTCAGCTAAAGTGAGGTCGCCGCGCACATTCGTGCATCATCAGGCAAATTCTGAATTCGTGAAGGGATATCCATGTCAAAACACATACTATCAATACTTGTTTTCTGTTTCCTTGCGGGCACGCTATCCGCACAAGTCTCACCAATTGCGGCTGTTGATGATAACAACAGTATTTTCAAAGCCGTGAAGTGGCGTTCTATCGGGCCATTTCGTGGCGGGCGTTCCAATGCGGGCTGCGGCGTAGTGGGCGACCCTATGACTTATTATATGGGAACGACGGGGGGCGGGCTTTGGAAAACTGACGATGCGGGCATCACGTGGCGGAACATCTCTGACAAGTATTTCAAGACCGCGACGATTGGCGCGATTGCCGTGGCCGAAAGCGATCCGAACGTCGTGTATGTCGGAATGGGCGAACATGCCGTGCGCGGCGTGATGACGCATTCGGGCGACGGCGTTTATAAATCTACGGACGCGGGCAAGACGTGGAAGCACATCGGACTGGCGGCGACGCGGCATATCTCGCGCATCGTGGTTGATCCGAAAAATCCGAACATTGTCCTCGTCGCAGCGCAAGGCGCGCTGTATGGGCAATCGGCAGAACGCGGGATTTATAAATCTACAGATGGCGGCGCGACGTGGAAGAACATTTTATTCGTGGACAACAAGACCGGCGCAGCAGAGCTTTCGATGGATATGACCAACACGCGCATCCTTTACGCCGCGATGTGGGAACACGGGCGCTTGCCGTGGAAAGTCATCAGCGGTGGCCCGGGCAGCGGCTTGTATAAATCCACCGATCAAGGCGAAACGTGGGAAAAGCTGAAAGAAGGTTTGCCCGAAGAAATGGGCAAGATGGCGATTGCGGTCAGCCGCTCGAACCCGGAAAAGGTTTGGGCGCTGATCGAAAGCGATACTGACAAAGAAGCCGGAGGCTTATTCCTTTCGACGAATGCCGGCAAGAAATGGAGCCGCGTCACAAACGATCATCGGTTAGTGCAGCGTGCGTGGTATTACATCGAATTGTTCATTGACCCCCAAAATGAAAACACGATTTACGTGCTGAGTGCGCCAGCCTTGCGCTCAAAGGACGGCGGGAAAACGTGGGAGATTTTGTCAGGCACTCACGGCGATTTTCATGATTTGTGGATCAATCCTGACAATCCGAACAACTTCATCATCTCGAACGATGGCGGCTCAGCCATCACCTTCAACGGCGGCAAGAGTTTCAGCACGCAAAGCAACATGCCGACTGCGCAGTTCTATCGCATCAACGTAGACAATCAGTTTCCGTATCGCATTTACGGTGGGCAGCAGGACAACACGTCGGTGTCCATCGTCAGTCGTGAATTTGCCAGCGCCGGAATTACGACGGCCAGTTGGACGGCTTCGGCGGGCGGCGAGAGTGCGTTTCTCGCGTTCGATCCCAACAATCCCCGATATGTTTTGGGCGGCAGTTATCAGGGCACGATTGAAGTGCTGGACACGCAGGCCAAAGCTTCTACGAATGTGATGGCCGCGCCGATTCAGTACCTCGGCATGGATGCCAAAGACATCAAGTATCGTTTCAACTGGAACGCGCCGATCATCTGGAGCAAACACGAGCCGAACACCTATTACCACGGCGCGCAATTGCTGCTGAAAACCAGCGACATGGGCAAAACGTGGAAAGAGGTTTCGCCCGATTTGACGCGCAACGAAAAAGAAAAACAGGGCAAAGGCGGCGGCCCCTACACCAACGAAGCGGTCGGCGCGGAAAATTACGGCACGTTGAGTTACGTCATGGAATCGCCGCACGAAAAGGGCGTGATCTGGACGGGCAGTGATGACGGCTTGGTGTATCTGACGCGTGACGGCGGTGCGAATTGGAAGAACGTCACGCCCAAAGGCCTGGCGGAATGTTTAATCAACGCGATTGAAGTTTCGCCGCACGACAAGGCTACAGCTTACATCGCTACGACGCGCTACAAATTCAACGACCATGCGCCGGGCTTGTACAAAACCACCGATTACGGCAACACGTGGACGAAGATTGACAGCGGCATTCCAGCGGATGCTTTCACGCGGGTCGTGCGCGAAGACGAAGTGCGCAAAGACCTTTTATTTGCGGGCACGGAAACGGGGCTGTTTTTGTCTTGGGATGGCGGCAAGAAATGGTCGCCGTTTCAATTAAATTTGCCCGTGACGCCGATCACGGATTTGCGGATTCACAAGGGCAACCTGATTGCTTCAACTTCCGGCAGATCGTTTTGGATTTTGGATGACCTGAGCGTCATTCGTCAGTACAAACCGAATGCCGCGACCTTTTCGGTCTATCGGCCAGACAATACATACCTCGTCAACGGTTCCAGCGAACTCGATCAATCCGAAGAGGAATTTACCGGCGCGAACCGGCTCAGAGGCGTGAATCCTGCTACCGGAATCGTAGTTTATTATCAACTGCCTGAGTTGAAAAAAGACGACCACATCACGCTGGCGGTCAAAGATGCAGCAGGCAATCTGGTCCGCAGCTATTCTTCCAAGGCGGATGAGAAGTACTTGAAATATGATGGCGGGCCAAAGGCTGAGCCGCTTTTGCCCAAAGCGAAAGGACTGAACAGATTCGTTTGGGATATGCGTTATGCAACGATGCCGGGCGTGCCAAATGTTTATATCGAAAGCAGCTACGCCGGACATAAAGCTCCTCCAGGGAAATACAGCATCACCGTAAAAATGGGCGAGCAATCGGTCTCGACTGAAACTGAGATACTCGCCAATCCGCTCTATCCGACCACTGCCGCAACCTATGCGGAATATCATCAGACGATGCTGGGGATGGAGACCGAATTGACCGCGATGCACCGCACGACTAACAGTCTGTACGAAAAACAAACCCAGTTGGAATCGCTGCTTAAGTCCTTGCCCGCTGGCGATAAATTCAGCGCCATCAAGAAAGACGGCGAGGCGCTCGTGAAGAAAATGAAGGCCTGGGATGAGGACATGGTGCAACGCAAAGCGAAGGCTTACGACGATGTTGATAACTTCGCGAATAAGTTCACGGCGAATTACCTGTTTTTGATCAACCAGACCGAAAGCGACATTCCCCGCGTGAACCAGCCGTCGCTGGATCGCATGAAAGAACTCAATCAGCAATGGGCTGCATTGAAAGCGCGCGCCGATGAAATGCTCGACAAGGATATTCCGTCGCTGAATAAACGGCTATGGGAAGCCGGACTCGGGGCGATTTGGAAGAATTAAGGGCGAAACTATTGGCGATGGCGCGCGGGCACAAAGTAGACAATTACGCTTGTTGGTTAAGCAACAGCAGGCACAATCTTACCCAGTCCAATCGAACACGACATCTCTTGATGCCGCGCTCATACATCCAGCAGTATCCAACCAAAGGAAAACCAGATGAAAATACCAGATCGCGCATCAACTACCTGTCTGAAGCTATTCGTCCTGACGTTGCGCTGCTTTCTGGCGAGCGGGCAGTCACCACCACAGGCAAAAAATTCACCAACAGTTACCTCAACGCATATTTTGTTGCCTGCCCGGATGTCGCCGTGCTTGCTGATCGGCAGCAAGCGATACCCGCAAGAAGTAGCGACGATATCTGAACACTACAGCTAACAATGTATTCACTTTTCTGAAAACATTCTGAAAGAGGAAACAGCCATGAAAACACTTCAAGCGCGACAACAATTTGGACTTCTTTCTCGTCGCCTGATACTTCGCCAGACGTTGCTTAGCGCTGCGGGACTTCAGTTGCTTGGCGCGCCAGCCTCGCTCCTGGCAGCGACAATGCAATGGCCGACGAAACAATGGCCGACGGCAACGCCGCAGTCCGTCGGGATGGATGCCGCGAAGCTGGCAGCATTTGACGCAGAAATTGCGAGCGGCAAATTTGGCTACGTGGACAGTCTATTGGTCATTCGCCACGGCAAAGCGGTTTATGATCGGACGTACAAACACGATTACGACAAGATTTATGGCAAGGAAGCCAAAGAGAAGAGTGCGCTGAACTCGCTCAATCACGGCGGGCCATACAATTACTTCAATCCCTGGTGGCATCCGTTTTATCGGCGTGGCGATTTGCATACGATGCAATCGGTGACAAAGACTGTGACTTCAGTCGTGATTGGTGTAGCCACGGCGCGCAAAGAGTTTCCTGCTCTCGATACGCCAATTCTGAAATTCTTCGATGAGACGCAAGTGGCACACGTGAATGAGCGCAAGCGACACCTCACGCTTCGGCATTTGCTGACAATGACCGCAGGGCTGGAATGGCACGAAGACCTTCCTTACAACGACCCGAAGAACTCTTGTACGCTAATGGAGGCCAGCTTCGACTGGGTGAAGTTCGCGATTGATCAGCCGATGTCCGATGAACCCGGCACACGTTTCAATTACAACAGCGGCGCGACCCAATTGCTATCGCACATTTTTCGCGTCGCCACCGGACACGACATCGAAGAATATGCCGCCCGGCATCTTTTCACTCCGCTTGGCATTGAAACGTATTTCTGGAAACGCACGCCCACCGGTCTGGCGGATACCGAAGGTGGATTGTATTTGCGCCCCCACGACCTAGCCAAAATCGCATACTTATTTTTGAAGAACGGCAACTGGGAAGGGCGACAGATTGTCACCGCAGAATGGGTCAAGGACTCAGTCACGCCTGCGATAGCGGTGTCAGGGAACGGTGTGAAATATGGTCTCAAATGGTGGCTTCATCCATACGGCTCGAATGATGCACGCCTGGTCTGGGCGGGTTCCGGTTTTGGCGGGCAATTTCCAATCATCATTCCAGACTATGATCTCGTGATCGTTGCCAACGGTTGGAATATTCTCGACGGAAAACACCTTTCCCCCCGCCTCCTCATTGACCGTATACTCGGAGCAATTTGTACGGCGTGTCAGTAGCCCGTTTTGCAAAGTAACAGGAGATTTATGATGAGAAATTGTTTTCAAGTGATAGCGATAATAGTTGTGTTCTGTCTTTCAGTCTCAGCCCAGTCCAACAATGACAACAAGCTGAACGCTGCCGAAACCTGGAAGCAGGGGCATTCGCGGCACGGCGAAGCCTACGACGTTGGCCCGCGCGAAAAGCCCTGGGTGATGGAAGGCATCGGCAAAGTTAGCTTTCCGATCACGACCAAAAATCCCGAAGTGCAACAATGGTTCAATCAGGGCATCGCGTTGCTGCATTCGTTCTGGTTCTTTGAAGCGGAACGGTCGTTTCGTTGGGCGCTCAAGCTCGATCCTGAATGCGCAATGTGTTACTGGGGGTTGGCGCAAGCGGCGGCGGATGAACGCGGCCCGCAGTTTTTGCAAGAAGCCTCCAAGCGCAAAGACAAAGTCAGCGACCGCGAACGTCGCTACATTGAAGCGTGGGAAGCGCGTGGGCCAACCGATTTGCCTGCCGATGCGGGCGGCAACAATCCGAACGCGGAAAAGCGCACGAAACGTTTCATGTTTTTGCTCGAACAACTCGTGCTGAAATATCCCGACGACATCGAAGCGAAAGCCTTTTTCGCGATGGATCAAATGGGCGGTGAGCATCGCTACGGCGCAGAATTGATTTTGCAGCAGGTGTTGGCGCGCGATCCGAATCATCCCGGCGCGCATCATTACCGCATTCACAATTGGGACAGCCCTGAAGGCTATCAGGCGCTCGACAGTTGCGCGGCGTATGGTCGCGTTGCCGCAGGCATCGGCCACGCACAACACATGCCCGGTCACATTTACAGCGGCATTGGGATGTGGCACGAAGCGGCGATTTCAATGGATTCAGCCACGCGCGTCGAAAAGCAATACATGCGGCAGCGGCTGGTGTTTCCCTTCAACACGTGGAATTACGCGCACAATCAAAACTACCTCTGCTACATTCAGGAACAGCTCGGCATGCCCGACGCGGCGATCAATGGCGCAAGGCAGTTGCTCGCTGCACCGCTTGATCCGAAATACAACAATCCAGCAGAACCATACAATCTGCGCTCGCAAGGCACGGTTGCGCTGGCGCGAGCGTTGGTCAGATACGAACGCTGGAAAGACGTTCTCGACCCGAAGACTTTCAATTGGCAGGAGAATACCCGCGACAAACTGAGCCGAACCTATATTGAAACGCTCGCGCATCTCGGTCTTAACGACTTGGAAAAAGCCGCGAAGAGTTACGCCGCGCACACGGCTTTGAAACCGGAAATGGAAAAGCCCGAAAACAAATGGTTCGAGCATCATCACACGATTCAATCGCTCGAACTGCGCGGGCGGCTCGCGTTGGCAAAAGGCGAGACCCTGAACGGTCTGAATCTGCTCAACGACGCCGCCAAACAACAAGCCGAGAAATTTGACGAGGAAGACGATCCGTCGCCCTGGCCGAATGTTTTATACAACTCGCTCGGACGCGCCTACCTCGCGCAGAAAAGCCCGGCGCTCGCGGTCGCTGCGTTTGAAAAAGCGTTAGAGATTGTGCGCAACGATGGTTTCGCCTTGTCCGGTTTGGTCGAAGCCCACAATGCAGCAGGCGACAAAGAAAAAGCACGCGCGGCTTACTCACGATTGTTGCACGTTTGGTCGGACGCCGAACCGGCAATGAAGTGGCTGGCACAAGCCAAAGCCCTCGGACTGCAAGCGCAACCGAAAGACGTGTCGCCGGGGCCACAGCGCAATTACAAAAACACGACGCTCGCGCAGCTTGGGCCAAGTGTTTGGGAGCCGTTCGATGCGCCCGAATTGACCGCCGTCAACGTGCAGGGCAAAACGGTTTCGCTCAAAGACTATCGCGGCAAAAACGTGCTACTGATTTTCTATCTCGGCGGCTCCTGCACGCATTGCATCGCGCAATTGAAAGACGTGATTAAGCGCAACAAAGAACTCGGCGAACTCGATACGACGGTGCTCGCGGTCAGTGCGGACTCAGCGGAAGAATTAACGCACACAACGAAGATGGCAGAGATTCCGTTCCCGCTGCTGTCGGATCCGAAGTTTGAAAACGCGCGCCGCTTCAAGGCCTACGATGACTTTGAAGAGATGGCGCTGCACTCGACAATTTTGATAGACAAGCGCGGTCGCGTGCATTGGTCGCGGACTGGCGGCAGCCCGTTCACCGAATTTGATTTTCTGCTGAAAGAAATCAAGCGGCTGAATGAAACGATCAATTTGGCAGCGGCGAAATGAAACGAATTTCGCCCACAGATTTTCGCTGTCTCAAAAATTGAGGTGAAAACGCTGCTCGCGCATCAATCAAGTGGCTGAGTGAACCGCTTCGTCGGTGAACGCCTGCTTCCCCGTGAAGATTTTGTACAACACCAAACCGAGCGCGTAAATATCACTGCGCGCCGAAACGTCTTTGCCCGCAATCTGTTCGGGCGACATATAGGCAGGCGTGCCCGCGCGCAAATTGTCCTGGGCAATTTTTGCTTCCAAACCTGCAATGCCGAAATCCGTAATGCGCGCTTTGCCTTTGGAATCAATGATGACGTTGGCCGGTTTGAAATCCCGATGCAGAATGCCTGCGTTGTGAATGGCTGACAGACCAACGCAAAGCTGGCGTGCGAGTTCGACGGCTCGTTCCGAAGAGAACCCGCCGACGCGCCGCAGCAGCGAAGGCAAATCATCGCCATCCACATATTCCATCGAAAGAAAATGCCGTCCATCAATTTCGCCGATGTCGAATACGCGGCAAACGTTGATGTGCGCGCCTGCTTATTATTCCTGCCCGCAACTGGTCATCTTCAGAAAGATTTGCCTCTCAATAATGCGATTTGCTGGATATGATGTGCTCATAATGTTCTTAAGTGATTGACAAAGAGCTCATTTGATCGCTAAATGAGCAAGTTTTGTTTTTCTATTCTACGCTACATTGTTCGTCTTCTGCTGTAATTAGACGGATAGCCGTCCATCGTATCGGCTCAGGCTCCTGAGTCTGATTCTACGATATTTGGCGAATTAAGAGGCTTTCTATGAATTGGTTCTTCTCCAAAGGAGTTTTGATGATAAAAACGAAAATCTGTCTTGTTGCCACAATGATAATGGGTTTTATTGCATTGGCACTAGCTCAGGTTAAGACCGAAGTCCCGCCTGTTGTCCCCGGTGCAAAATCCGCCAAAGTCGAGCGCATCAAAATTCACGGCACTGCGTTGGAAGGCAATCTGGAAGGTAATGCAGTGGATCGTGAGGCGCTCGTTTTTCTGCCGCCCAGTTACACGACGAACAAATCCAAACGCTATCCGGTAGTGTATGCCTTGCACGGGTATTCCATTGGCGCAGAGCAATGGTCGAAAGAAATCGTCGTTCCGCAAACCATTGAAGGCGCATTCGCAAATAGCGCGCAGGAAATGATCGTGGTACTGCCCGACTCCAAAACGGTTCACAACGGTTCAATGTATTCAAGCTCGCCAACGACGGGCGATTTTGAGAATTATGTTGCGCGTGATGTCGTCACATACATTGACGCACATTACCGCACGATTCCGAAACGCACGAGTCGCGGGCTGGTGGGGCATTCGATGGGCGGCTATGGCGCAACGCGCATCGGCATGAAGCATTCCGATGTGTTCGGCAGTTTGTACATCATGAGTCCGTGTTGTTTGTCGCCGCGTCAGGCAGGGCCGACAAATGCGGAAATCGAAAAAGCATTAGCTGAAGTGAAAACGCCTGAAGATTCCGCCAAGCTGGGTTTCGGTGCGCGTGCCAATCTAGCTGCCGCTTCCGCGTGGGCACCTAATCCTAAAAATCCGCCGCTCTATCTTGATCTGCCGCGCAAAAATGGCGAAGTGCAACCGGACGTATTGGCAAGGTTCGCGGCAAACGCTCCGCTGGCTTTCATTGACCAATACATCGGCAACTTGCGGCAATATCGCGCGATTTCGATTGATGTTGGCGACAAGGACGGACTGAAAGTGGATTCAGAAAAGTTGCACAATGTGCTGGATAGATATGGCATCGTCAACAGCTTTGAGATTTATCCGGGCACGCACACGAGCGCTGTTGCTGTGCGCTTTCAGAATTTCGTGATGCCGTTTTTCAGTAAAAATTTGTGCTTCGGTAAAGACTGCAAATAACCGAATTATTCACCCACAACTCGCACACGCACTATGAACAAAAATTTTGTTTCTGCCCTTTTTGTATGGATGCTTGCTGTCTTTGCCTTGCCAGCGTTGGCTGACGGGCTTGACGGCCAGATTGGAATTCACGATCCGTCCACGCTGATTATGTGTGACGGCAAGTATTACACCTACGGCACGGGCGGCACGACGCTCATTTCGGATGACGGTTGGACGTGGCGGCGAGGCCCGAATCTTCCGCGTCGTGGGCTGGCTCCTGATGTGATTCACATTGGCGACAAATATTTTTTGTATATTGCCGCCAACAGTGGCGTCACGAAAGCCGATGTTTTTTTGCTGACCAACAAAACGCTTGATCCGAATTCGCCTGACTATAAATGGGAAGAGGGCGGTATCGTCGCTTCATCTGACGGCGTCGAAGACTGCAACGCGATTGACCCCGGCCTTTTGCTTGACCCAACGACCAAGCGGTTGTGGCTCGTTTATGGTTCCTATTTTGGCTACATTCGATTGATTGAACTCGATCCGAAAACGGGCAAGCGTCTGAATCCCGCCGTCAAGCCTGTCAACATTGCCATCAACAGTGAAGCCTCAATCATGATTTATCAGGATGGTTGGTATTACTTGCTGGTTACGCACGGCAGTTGCTGTCGCGGCGCTGATTCGGGCTACAACATTCGCGTCGGTCGCGCGAAAAAAGTTACTGGCCCGTTTCTCGACAACATGGGCATAGACATGATTCAAGGCGGAGGCAAACTATTTGCTACGTCAGCCGGTCGTGTCATCGGCCCTGGCCACTTCGGCTTGTTTGATCTCGGCGACGGCGTGCAACGGTTCTCACTGCATTACGAAGCCGATTTGGATCGCGGCGGCGCAAGCGTGCTCGACATTCGCCCGTTGCAATGGAAAGACGGCTGGCCGGTCGCGGGCAAAAATTTGCAGGCAGGCACATATCAATTTGAATCCGTGCGCACAGGCACGGCGCTCGAACTTGCGGTCGAAGGCTTTCCCGTCGGTGGCAGACCCGTCAGGCGCGGCCCGCCGCCGGGAGCAATACCGCCTGCGGGGCCGCCTGCGGGTGGGAATCAACGGCCACCGCAAGGCCCGCCGCCCGGCGCTGGCCCCGGAACCGGAGGTGGGATTTTCGCAGGGATTGGCCGCCCGATTCCGACGCAGGATGTCGCCGAAGTCTCGCCGAAATGGCCGACGGGCAATGTCGCCATCCGCATGGGCAATTACATGGTACAGGCGCAACAGAAATGGACGATTGAACCTGTCGCCAATGCGGGAGGTTATCTCGGTGCGCCGTATTTCAAAATCACGATTGCGGGAACGACGCGCACGCTGACAGCCACCGAAGGCGGCGAGTTGATTGCGCTGCCGACCTTTAATGGCAGTCCTGAGCAGCTTTGGCGGTTCGATCAGCTTGCCGATGGCAGTTGGCGCATCATGCCGAAAGCTATTCCCGGCACGAAAGAATCGCTCGCGCTTTCGGCTGTTGGCAGCAGTTTCGCCACGCTTGCCAAGTTCGATCCCAAGAGTGAAAAACAACGCTGGTTGCTCAAGACACCGTAACAATATGAACACGAACATCCTCAAAAAAATTGCACTCATTGCAGTGATGACGATTTTGACGCTCGCCGCTGCCGCAAGCCTGACCGCACAAACGCCGCCCGTGACATTGATGAAGCCTGCCACTCCAACCAAATCACCGAGCGCAGACGGATTCATTCAGCGCTGGTTTGTGCTGGAACCCCTAGCGGCAACCGGCGTGACTGACAATGCTGTTCAATCGCTCGTCAAAAAAGACCTATTTCCAAATCAATTCACCGTTGTGCCGAAAGACGGCGACAAAGTAAGCATTGGCAGCAGCGAACTCACGTGGCACGCGCTGGACACGATCAATTACAACGTGAATCTGTTTCACTTCGCGCGGGCGCAAGGCAAGAAAACTTCAGACGTTTTGTTTTGGGCGGTAACGATCATTAACAGTCCGCGTGAGATGAAAGATGTGCGGTTGGCAATTGGTTCTAACGCTGCATCGGTGTGGTGGGTAAATGGCAAAGAAGTCATCGGCATTTATGGCGACCGTCAAGCCGTGATTGACGACGGCGTATCCAAGCGGATCACGCTGAACAAAGGGCAAAACATTATTCGCGCTGCGATTGTGAATGGTGGCGGGGCGACGGATTTTTGCGCACGCTTGCTTGATGCGGATGACAAACCGATCAAAGACGTTACAGTAAGTTTCGGCACAGTTCGCCAAATGACTTTACCTTCAACCAAGAAAAAATAATCACACTATTCATCGTGTGTCACGAATTACATTCATTCCATGGTTTGCCGATGGCTGAAAGATACGACAGGTTTCATATGCAAAGTTGAGAAGAATGCTGTCATCGGTTTTGGCTTTGACCACTATCTGATAGGCTGGAGGGAAAGATTCCTGCCCCGCTTTTTTTAGCTCCTTTTTGAATTCAAGCAGGTGTTCCGGTGAGCTGAAAAACTCTGCCGCTGCCTGGGCACCAGCCGAATTCACCCCAGAAAAGATTATGATGCGATTTTGATGATTGCCTGAAATTTCACCGGGCAGCACAGTAATTAAGCCAAAAACCAGTGTGAGTCGCTGATTCTGATCTCGAATCAGTCCATAGCGCTCTGCTGTTGACTGCTCTGCATTTGAGCTGATGATCGCATCCAGATATTTGACCTGCAGCGGACAATTTTCCAGGAATCGGGTTACGGTTGCGCTATACGCGGGAGCCCCAAAAAGAATAACATTGCGATGTCGCAGCGTCGGCATTGAGGTGACCATTTCGGGGAACATCTGTGGAGCAACTCCAGCGGCGTTCAGGGTTTTGAATGCCGTCAGTGCACCGAGCACGTCTCCCCAATAGGCGGCGTTCGTGGTCATGGTTAAACTCAAGTTAGTTGTTGCTGGATACCGCGTGGCGTAAAGCTCATAAAGGTCGCGCGGCAAAGGCCGCTCTCCGCTGAGTGGCAATTGGGGCGGGGGCGGTGAGAAAGGGCCGGGCAGCACTGAAAAAGCAGGCGGATTAGCCACACAGAGCAACACCTCAGCATTCGGCATTAACAATGGCCCCCAAGCCTCAGCAAGAATTGAAGGAGGGGAATGGGAAACATCGCTGGCGACTGATCGGGTACTCAGCCACCAGTACAGCCCTCCAGCAATGAATGCCGTTAACATAACTCCGGCGCTGAAGGGGAAAAGCCAGCTTCTTTTCCATTCATGTTTGCCTGCCGTTTCGATGAGAGGCAATTCTTCGAGCGCAATCGCTGTAGGGGTCTCTGGTTGCGTCAGGCTCTCAGTCGAGGCTTCGTTATTATGAGCTTTTGGTGGCGGCGAAACCTCGATAAAATGCGGGCAGTAAGAACCTTTCAGCAATTCGATCCGTAGCGGCGACTGAGGCTGTTCCTCATGGTAGAAATCTTGTAGTTTTTTTCTCAGCGCAAAGGCACGCGTGCGTACCGCTGAATCATCGCCTGGTGAATAGCTGGCTGGTCGCCCCAAAGCTTCAATCCCAATTACATACTCGGTCAATTCGCCACCCCGCCCGGCCATTTCCATCTCGCAGATGTATTTCAGGAAAATTCTCAACTGGTCAGCGCGGGCAAAAGTCTGGCTGTGCAGGACAGCTTCGAGGGCGGCACATTTCTGCTCTTTTGTTAGAGAATAACCGGTTTCGAGCGACGTTTCGCGCATAAGTATTTTTCAATTAATGACTTTTGCTGTGAAGGAAACAATGCACTGCGATGTTACCAAACGTTGAGTAACGTTCCAATACTTGACGCACATTTGTGAGGTAAGTAAAACGGCCTCGCTTTTCTATTAGTTAACAGACAACCAGAACTCATCCCTAAACCTATAGGCTTCTCTGCGAGCTATTCGATAGGGAGGGGTGCGTCTTACATAGATTTACTGGCTTTGCGGTTAGGGATTTTGTCCGTTTACATCATTCGATCAATAAACAGGGTGGATGTTTCGATGCGCTCGCATCACGGCATCCACATCTGTCCTGAGCCTCTGTGGTCTAACAAGCCGCAGCACATCTTCATAGGAGAAACATGAGAAAAAGATTGCTTTCTACCCCTTATTTGCTGGCCAGTGTCGCGATGCTCTGTATCTTCGCTGTTATTGGCGTGGCGCAAACCGGTGGTGAAATAACTGGTTTGATCACTGATTCATCAGGCGCTGCGGTCGCAGGTGCCACCATTACGGTCACGAACAAAGCGACTGGAGCCGCTCGACGTATCACGACCAACACCGAAGGGGTGTATACCTTCCCCTCGTTGCTGCCCGGCGTCTACGAATTGAAAGTCGAGCAGGCAGGCTTCAAGACAGCGCAACTCGATAATATCCGGGTCGAAGTACAGCAGACGGTGCGACTGGATGTGACAATGGAAGTCGGTCAAGTCGGCGAAACGGTGACCATCACGAGCAACAGCACACTGCTCAACGCCGAAAACGCAACCGTCGGCACGGTCATCGAAAACAAAATCGTGACGGAATTGCCGCTGAACGGTCGGCAATACCTGAACCTCGTCGCGCTTTCGCCCAACGTGAATGTCCTTGCGCCTGCCGCAGGACAAGCGGGCGCGCGACAGGGCGGCGAACGTTCCCAGCAAGCAATCTCTGCGGGCGGGCAGCGCATCTTTTACGGTTACTACACGCTCGATGGCGTCAATAACATAGACGTGAACTTTAATTCGTATGTCGCGCTGCCTTCCATTGACGCCATTCAGGAGTTCAAGGTTCAGATCGGCGTTTATCCGGCGGAGTACGGACATCAAAGCACGCAGGTCAACGTGCTGACCAAGTCGGGCGGCAATACTTATCACGGCGCGTTGTTTGAATTTTTACGCAATGACAAGCTGGACGCCAAGCAATATCAGTTTACTTCGGCGAGGCCGAAAAATCCGTTCAAGTGGAATGACTACGGCTTTGAATTGGACGGGCCAGTGCGCATCCCGAAACTTTTCAATGGTCGCGACAAATTGTTTTTCATGTCGAACTACGAAGCGCTGCGTCGTCGCCAGAGCGTGCTGAACACCTTTACTGTGCCGACAACGAAGATGTTTGGCGGCGATTTCAGCGAGATACTGCCTTCGACGATTATTTACGATCCGAACACGGGGCAGCCCTTTGCTGGCAACATCATTCCGACCAACCGGATTGACCCGATCTCAGCGAAGTTTTTGAAATACTACAATTCCGCCAGCACGCTCACCACCAACAACTTTGCACAAACCAGTTCGCAACCCTTCAATCGGGACGGCTTTGTTTTGCGGCTGGATTTCATCGAATCGTCGAAATCGCAATGGATGGGACGCTATAACTGGGGCGACGAAAACAACTCCACACAAGGCATCAATTTGGCTGGTACGAAAGTGCTGACCAATTACGAGCAATATACCGGCTCCAACACGCGCACACTCACTTCCACGCTCGTCAATGACGCGCGTTTCGGCTATACGCGCTTCTTCAATTCGCTGGGGACATTGAGCGCGGGAAGCAACGATGTGGTTTCCGCCATCGGCATCCCGAACCAAAAGCCCGGCGCTCCGATCACGTGGGGTATTCCGAACGTGGTCTTTAACGGCGGCGGATTCACGGGGATTGGCGATGCCAACGACGGACCCTTCGCCAACAACAACAACACGCTGCAATTCGTGGATAAGCTGTCCTGGATTCACGGCAAGCACACCTTCGCTTTCGGCGGCGAATACAATCGCCAAAATTTCAATCAAGTCGGCAACCAGTTTTCACGCGGCGTGTTCACCTTTCAAGCGAGTGCGACCGCGAACCCTGCCAATGGAACCGGTGGTTTCTCTTTTGCCGAATTCCTATTGGGAAGAATTTTCGTTTCCACCAATGCCGCCGCCATTGCCGATGCGAAGTTTCAGCGCAATGTCTTCCATACGTTTATTGACGACACTTGGAAGGTCACGCCCAAGCTGACACTGTCGCTGGGTTTGCGTTACGAGCTGACGCCGCCTTTTACCAATACGCTGGGCAACTATTTCGCTGTTTACCTGCCGAAGATTCAGTTTAATGCGAACGTGCCGGAAGCGGATTGGCCGTATTTCGTGCGGCAGGGCAAGAATTGCACTGATCCTTATCAAGGGCTGAGCATTCGTTGGACCAGCACGAAAGCGGTTTGTGGCGGCGGTCTGAACAACAACCTCAAGGAGACCAAATACAAGAGCTTCGCGCCGCGCCTGGGCGTGGCCTATTCGCTCGATGACAAGACTGTGATCCGTGCCGGTTTTGGCATCTTCTTCATGGAAGACATTGCCAACTCTGTGTACTTTGACATGGCTCGTAACATCGCGGCTCGCGTAGACCTCACCTCGACGACTGCGCTTCCGATCACTTGGAACAATGCGATTCCCGGTGGTAGCGGAAGTTTCGTGCAAGTGCCACCGCCGTTTGCGTTGACTGCCGCTTACAGTCACGCGACTCCCTACACCATCCAGTACCTGCTGAATGTGCAACGTCAGCTTGGCTCCAACTGGTCGTTGGAAGTGGGCTATCTGGGGTCGCAAAGCCATCACCTCTATGGCTTCCAAAACGTCAACCAGGCGCTGCCAGGCCCGTTGAATAGCATCAATTCGCGCCGCCCGTATGCCAATTTCGGGATCATTTCTTATGTCAATGATGGCTTCAACGGAAGCTACAACTCCGGCAGCATGAAGCTGACACGCCGCTTCAGCCAGGGCATCAGCCTGACCACGAATTACACGTGGGCCAAGTCGCTGGACAATGCCAGCGGCACGCGCACGCAGGGACTCGACACGCTCTTCCCGCAAGACAGCCGTTGCTTGCGTTGCGAGCGAGGATTGTCGTCCTTTGACGTACGTCATCGCTGGGTGCTGGGTGGCGTCTTTGAATTGCCCATTGGCAAAGGCAAATTGCTGGACGTCACCAACCCCGTCGCCAACGGGTTTATCGGCGGCTGGCAACTGAGTGCGAACACGACGATTCAAAGCGGTGTTCCGCAATCGCTCACCATCGGCATCAACAACGCCGGTACCAACAATCCGCTGCCGGATCGTCCCAGTTTTTCGGGGACAGGCAATGGATACGCGGCGAACCGCACCCCCTCACGATGGTACGATCCTGCCTCGTTCATCGTGGCACCCCAGGGCAGCTTCGGCAATATCGGGCGGAATACGATGATTACCCCACATTTTCAGGCGATTGATATGGCCGTGCATAAGCAATTCCATTTAGGGTATAAGGAAGGTCACGTACTCCAATTTAGGCTGGAGGCATTCAACGTCTTCAACCATCCTGTCTGGGGCGCACCGAATGGCAACGTTCTGGCGGGAGCGGCGTTTGCGGGAGCGCCGGCCAATGCCGCGCATCAGGGCTTCGGCGTCATCAGTTCGACCGCCCTCCCGATGCGCCAGCTTCAATTGGGATTGAAGTATTCATTCTGAGCAACGGGCGTGATGAGGGTCTTTGAAAATGAAGTCCGGCAATCTAGGACAGGTTGGTAACCTTCCGAGTTACATTGGCAGATTACAAACCTGCCCTATGCTTGGTAGCCGAAACTAATTTTCAAAGACCCTCATTGCCGATGAGAACTCAATGATTCTGATGGTGAACAGGGCCGCCAATTCGCAGGCTCAGCATTTTTTGCAGGCTTATGATCGTGTTGTCATGAGCCTGATCATACAGAATGACCTGGACTCCGGCTCGTCTCCTTTCGGGCTCATGACATACTGGTGTATCCTGCGGTACTCTTGTCCAGATACTGAACCCAAATATCATCAACCGATGGCAACTCAACTATGGAGCCGATTACTATGCGACTGAAGATAGTCTTTGCCCTGCTTGCTGTGGTGCTGATGCCCGCCACGCGAACCTGGGCTGATCCCGACCCCAATTTCCATATCTATCTGTGTTTCGGCCAGTCGAATATGGAAGGCGGCGGAAAAATCGAAGAGCAGGATCGCCTTGCTGATAAACGCTTTCAGGTGCTTGCGGATTTTGACGTGCCTGCACGTGGCTGGAAAAAGGGCGAATGGTATGACGCCGTTCCTCCGTTGACGCGCCGCACACGCGGCATTTCGCTGGTTGATGCTTTTGGCAAAACGATGATCGCCAATCTGCCATCGAAGATCCGTGTTGGCGTAGTCAAAGTTGGTGTGGCAGGGACGAAAATCGAATTGTGGGACAAAGATGGTTTTCATGAATACCTCGCTACGGCTGATGCCTGGAAGGTCAAATTTGCCAACGAATATAACGAAAACCCTTACGCCTATTTGGTTGAGCTAGCCAAAATCGCCCAGCAATCCGGCGTAATTAAAGGCATTTTGCTGCATCAAGGTGAATCCAACGCCGAAGACAAAGACTGGCCCAAAAAAGTCAAAAAGGTTTACGACAATTTGATGAAGGATTTGAATCTCAAGCCCGCAGCCGTGCCATTGCTCGCAGGTGAAGTTGTTAACGCCGATCAAGGCGGTGAAAAAGCCAGCGCCAACGAAATTATGAAAAACCTGCCAACCACACTGCCCAATTCCTTTGTGATTTCTTCAGCGGGCTTGCCCTGCAATCCAGACCATTTGCATTTCACGGCGGAAGGCTACAGACAATTCGGCAAGCGGTACGCTGAAAAAATGCTCGCGCTGCTGGGCTATAAGCGCAAGAACTAAACAGCGGTAGCAGGCGTGACCGCTATCGCTCAAACAATCACACCACTCAACAAGGAGAAACCCGATGAAACGATTTGCGATGATCTTTTTGACAGGCCTATGTTGCGCATTTTTCGCGCAGCTTGGTTACGCCCAAGAGGCAGGCGATTTTAAGCCTGCGACAACGAACGTCTGGGGCGCGGAGTATCCCAAAGTGGATAGCACCGGGCGCGTGCTGTTGCGCATCAAAGCGCCCGACGCCACCAAAGTCAGAATCAATTTTTGGAGCGGCCCCAAAGCCGAAATGACGAAACAGGCCGATGGATTCTGGACGTTCACGACGCCGCCAATGGTTCCCGGTTTGCACTATTACAACTTTGTCGTAGACGGCGCGGAGGCCACCGACACGGGCAGTCAATCGTTTTTCGGCGGCAGCAAATATGCCAGCGCGGTCGAAGTGCCCGAACCTGGCACGACTTTTTACACGATGAAAGATGTGCCGCACGGTCAGGTGCGCGATGTTTGGTACAACTCCAAAGTCACAGGCACCTGGCGACACGCGATGGTTTATTTGCCGCCGACCTATGAAACGCAAACCAAACAACGTTTCCCTGTACTCTATTTGCAACACGGCGGCGGCGAAGATGAAACCGGATGGATTCGTCAGGGGCGCGCCAATGTGATTCTCGACAACCTGCTTGCCGAAGGAAAAGCCAAACCGATGATCATCGTGATGGCGTATGGGTACGCTAAACGCGCCGGACAACCTGCGCCCGCCGTGACTGGCCCTCCGGGCAATTCGCCGGATCGCGCACGCGCGATGCAGGAAATGTTTTCGGCCTTTGAAGACGATCTGACACAGGCGTTGATACCGTTTGTAGACAAAACCTATCGGACGCTGGCGAACCGCGAAAATCGCGCAATGGCGGGGCTTTCAATGGGCGGCATGCAAACCTATCAGATTACGCTGAAGCATCTTGATCTGTTTTCGCACATCGGCGGATTCAGCGGCGCAGCCGGATTTTTGGCGGCGGATCAAAAGATGAATCCGAAAACGGATTACAACGGCGCTTTTGCTGATCCGGCAGCCTTTGCCAAAAAAGTCAAAGTGCTTTGGCTGAGTATCGGCACAGCAGAACCGGAACGGATGCGGGCTGGCATTCATCGGCTGCACAATGCATTGAACGAAGCGAAGATTCAGCACATCTTTTATGAATCGCCGGGCACCGATCACGAATGGCAAACGTGGCGGCGCGATTTGCATGGCTTTGCGCCGAAGCTGTTTCAGAAGTAAACGCCCGTTTAGAAAGGCTAGCTGTCCTGTTCGCTCCGTAGGCGCGGCCTGTTTATAGCTACGAAACGTGATAAATCCCCAAGCTCCGTCGGAGCGAAATATGCAGATGCCGCTCCGACGGAGCTATTGAGAGATTGGCGACGCAAGCTATAAATATTTCGCTCCGACGGAGCTGAAAAAAACAGTTCTATGCAAACGTCGAAAAAGAGATTCATAAAGCTGTGGCTGTTTTTGGCGTTGTTCGTACTTGCCAGCCCTGCCACGCAAGCACAACGCGCGACGTGGACGGCTGACAACGGCAACGGCACGTTTACGAATCCACTATTTTACGAAGAGTTTTCCGATCCTGACATGATTCGTGTCGGCGAATATTTTTATCTGACCGGAACGACGATGCACTCAATGCCGGGGCTGCCGATTTTGCGTTCGCGCGATTTGGTGAATTGGGAATTTGTCGCCTACGCAATGGACAAGCTGGATTTGGGGCCAGCGTTTCGGTTGGAAGAAGGCAAGAACGTGTACGGGCGCGGCATCTGGGCACCTTCGTTTCGTTATCACAATGGCACGTATTACATCTTCAGCAACGTGAACGGGCAGACGACGCAAAAGTTCACGGCGACCAATCCGGCTGGCCCGTGGACGCGCACGCCGATGAAAGTCTCGTTGCACGATTTGTCGGTATTGTTTGATGACGATGGCAAGGTCTATGTGGTTTGGGGCTATGAAGGCGTTCGCCTTGCGCAGCTCAATGCCGATTTGACGGACATCGTGCCGGGCACGGATCGCCTGATTATTCCGAAAGGCTCCGGCATCGGCGAAGGCTCGCACTTCTACAAAATCAACGGCAAATATCTGATCACGAGTGCGTGGTTCAATGGCGCGATGCGCATGCCCGCCGCGCGCGCTGACCGACCGGAAGGGCCTTACGAATACAACCAGGCCATCAGCATTGACGAAGATTTTGGGCTGATGAAAGGCAAAGGGCTGACGCGAGATAAAAAAATCACGCCTGCCAATCCAGCGGCGCGCGGGCGGATGTCTTTGCATCAGGGTGGCATCATTCAAACGACGAAAGGCGAATGGTGGGGCTTTTCGATGATGGATTACAACTCGGTCGGACGCCTGACTTGCCTGTCGCCGATTACGTGGCAGGACGGCTGGCCTTATTTCGGCTTGCCAGGAAATTTGAAACGCACGCCGCGCACCTGGGTCAAACCAAATACGGGATACAACGACAAGCCGAGAGTTCCTTACGATCACAACGATGATTTCACGGCAGCGCAGCTCAAACCAATCTGGCAATGGAATCACGTTCCTGTTGATGAAAAGTGGTCGCTGACTGAGCGACGCGGATTTTTGCGCCTGCACACGCTGCCCGCCAAAAACTTTTGGGAGGCGCGCAACACGCTCACGCAGCGCGCCATCGGCCCCAAGTCTTCGCCGGTCGTCAAACTTGATGTGACAAGCTTGCAATCCGGCGATGTCGCCGGACTCGCGTTGTCGAACAAACCTTACGCCTGGATTGGTGTGGAGCGCGACGACAAAGGATTTACTGTCGCGCAATTCAACGAACACACCGGCAAAACCGAACGCGCCGCCATGACAGGCAACACTCTTTGGCTCAAAGCCGATTGCGATTATCTAACCGAAACGGCGCAGTTCAGCTATTCGCTCGACGGCAAGCGATTCACGCTGCTCGGCGAACCGTTTGAGATGGTCTATCAACTGACCACGTTTCAGGGCATTCGCTATTCGCTGGTTGCATACAACGGCGCAGGACGTAGCGGCGGCTCTGCTGATTTCGACAGCATCACGGTTCACGAACCACATCCGCGCGGCTTGATGCGTCCGATTCCCTACGGAAAACAAGTTCACCTGACGGGATTTCAAAAAAATACAGGACTGGCGGCACAAGCAACCACATTGACTGCTGGCACACCCACTGCATTTTCTGTGGTAGATATGAAGCTTGGGCGTGTTGCGCTCAAAGCAGGTCAGTCGTACATCAGCGTTGACCGCGATGGACGCACCACGCTGAACGCAACCAAGCCCGATGCAGCACAAAGTTTTCAATGGATCGAAACGCCTACGGGCGAATTGGTGCTGCTGTCGCTGGCGACCAATCGTTTTCTGCGCATTGATCCAAAAACACAGGCCATCATCTGCGATAGTCCTGGGCCACTGCCTGACGGAAGCGATGGCGTGCGCTTTGTCTGGGCTATAGCTACAAAATAACCACAAGAGGAAAACTCATGCGAACCCGAATCACCCGCTTACTCACAACCATCATCACCGCTTGTCTGCTCTGCAACAGCGTAGCTTTTGCTCAAACGCCGCAAGCTCGCATCAAGATAGACACCGACCGCACCATCGGCGAAATCCATCCGCACTTGTTCGGCAATTTCGCTGAGCATCTGGGGCGGATGATTTACGGCGGCGTGTATGAAGAAGGCAGCCCGCTGTCAGACAAAGACGGCTATCGTAAAGATGTAATGGAAGTCGTCAAGCAACTGAACGTTTCGATCCTGCGTTGGCCGGGCGGAAATTTCGCTTCGGGGTATAACTGGAAAGATGGCATCGGGCCGAAAGATCAGCGTCCGATGCGAAAAGACCTGGCATGGGACGATTTGGAAAGCAATCGCTTCGGCACGGATGAGTTTTTGAAGTATTGCGAGATGATCGGCGCTGAACCTTACATCTGCATCAACGCGGGACTCGGCACGATTGATGACGCGCGCCACTGGGTCGAGTATTGCAACGAATCAAAAAACACGTACTGGGCAGAGCAGCGCCGCAAGAATGGCCGCGAGCAACCTTACAAAGTGAAATACTGGGCGCTGGGCAACGAAATTGATGGCCCGTGGCAGCTTGGTCACAAGAACGCCGAAGAGTATTCCAAGTTCGCGCTCGAAGCTGCCAAAGCCATGCGCTCAACCGACCCCAGCATCAAGCTGATCGCCAGCGGTTCCAGCAATTATGGTGCGGGTTCTGATTGGATTCACTGGAACCGCACAGTCATCAATACCCTGCGCAACCAAGCCGATTACATCGCCATTCACACCTACATCAACAACCGCGATAACGATTTTGAGAAGTTTCTGGCGTGGTCGCAAACCATTGATAATTACATTGATGTCACCGCCAATCTGATTAAGGAGGCGCAAAGCCGCCAGCCCAATCCGCGTCCAATGTACGTCGCCTACGACGAATGGAATGTCTGGTATCG
>JAFDVL010000072.1 GCA_018268995.1 Acidobacteriota bacterium
CCGGCGAACGATTGAATGCCTTCGCTTGCCACCCATTGCGGACGCGCAATCCATCCGCTTTCGGTTGTCAGGTTTGTCAGCAGCAACGGTTCGCCCGTCGCGCCGATTTTGCCGATTTTGCGCACACCCAACGGAAAGCGGCGAAAGTCGCCATCCAGCCGCGCCCAGTCTTTGATGCCGATTTTCGTCGGCGTCCCGGCGCTGGCCAGCAAATGCAAACATTTGGTTTGATCCGGGCATTCCAATCGCATCGGACATTTCGCACACACATCGCCCGGCGCTTTCAGCCACAGCCGCGCCAACGCCACGCCCGGTTGTGCCACCAAGCCTTCGACAATTTTTTGCAGGACGATTTCTACCGAACGCTCTTCGGCTATCGCCAGCGAGACCGCTTGCAACGATTCGAGTTTCATCTCGCCAATGTACACGAACTTTCGTGTTTTTGAACTCAGCCTTTCGTTGTGTAACGAAATTTCGTGACAGGACTTGACGGCCACAAAACAAGTCAAACCAAGTCATTTCAATCAGTTGAATCAATTGTCAGCCACTGGCACAGCGAATGCCCTTAATCCTATCTCAAGGCAAGCGGTTTGACAGCATGGCAAAGCGCCAACGGGCTGACGGAACGGTTGCCGGGATGATTAAAAACAAAGAGGAGAAACCACCATGCCAAGACTGAATGCGATTGATCCCAAAGAGGCGACTGGCAAAGCGAAAGAATTGCTCGACAGCGTGAAAGCCAAAATCGGAAAGGTGCCGAACCTGATGCGCACCTTCGCCAACTCACCGACAGCGCTCGAAGCGTATCTGAACTTCAGCGGCACGCTCGGCGGCGGTGTGCTGAATGCCATGCTGCGCGAGCAAATTGCCTTGACCGTCGCCGATGCCAATGCCTGCGAATATTGCCTGTCGGCGCACACCGCCATCGGTAAGATGGTGGGCTTGGATGAAGACGAACTCGCTGCCAGCCGCCGTGCGGCTTCGGCTGATGCCAAAACGGAAGCTGCCTTGAAATTCGCGCACCAGATCGTGGTCAAACGCGGTGAAGTGCTCGACAGCGAAGTGCAAGCGGTGCGCGCCGCCGGATACAGCGATGCGGAGATCACCGAGATCGTCGCCCACGTCGCGCTGAACATCTTTACCAACTACTTCAATCACGTCGCGCAGACCGTGGTAGATTTCCCGAAGGTCAATTTAGCGACCGCGTAATTTGGGAAAAAGAGTGAAGGACTGAAAGCATCTATCATCAGTCTGTCTGATCCGAAAACTGGGCGCGTGGGAGTCATCACTTCCACACGCCCGCTATTGTGCCGAAGAAGAAAACTATGGCCAGGAACTTTGCGGAAATCGCCTTTACCGAAAGTGTCAAGGCGCAGCAGGAAAAATACGGTTCGCGTCGTTCGTATGCTCGCCTGGAACAAATGGAACGCGGCACGGAACTCAGTTTCGCCGAAGCCGATTTCATCGCCGAACGCGACAGCTTTTACCTGGCGACAGTCGGCGAAACCGGCTTTCCTTACGTGCAGTTTCGTGGCGGGCCGATGGGCTTTTTGAAAGTGATTGATGCGCGGACACTGGCTTACGCTGATTTTCGCGGCAATCTGCAATACATCAGCGTGGGCAACGTGCTGAAGAACGACAAAACGGCGCTGATTCTGATGGACTATGCGCACCGCCAGCGATTGAAGATTTATGCGCGTATCGAAGTCATCGAAGCGAAAGACGCGCCCGAACTCATCGCGCAATTGCAAGCCCCAGAATATAAGGCACAAATAGAACGGGCAATGGTTTTGCACGTCGAGGCGTTTGACTGGAACTGCCCGCAACACATCACGCCGCGTTACACCATCGAAGAAATCCGCGCACTGAACGCGCCGCTTTATGAACACGTCGCCCAACTCGAAGCCGAGCTTGAACGACTGAAAACCAAATAAGGAAAAGTCATGCCAGCACCGATCATCAAACCACCGTTCACGCTTGCAACCGCGCGCGCCAAAGTCCAGTCCGCAGAAGACGCCTGGAATTCCCGCGACCCCGAACGAGTGGCGCTTGCGTACAGCGAGAATTCTGAATGGCGCAATCGCACAGAGTTTTTCACCGGGCGCGATGCCATCAAGGAATTCCTGCGCCGCAAATGGGCAAAAGAGCTTGATTACCGCCTGATGAAAGAATTGTGGGCGTTCACTGACAACCGCATCTCGGTGCGGTTTGAATACGAATGGCACGACGCAACCGGACAGTGGTTTCGCACGCACGGCAACGAACACTGGGAATTCGACGACGAAGGCTTGATGCGCCGCCGCGATATGAGCGCGAATGATTACCCAATTAAGGAAGCGGCTCGGCGTTATCGCAAAGAAGCCTAAAAACAGTGCTTCAGAAACATTCCCTCCTTACCAGAGGAGAGCTTTCAACGTGGCCGAGGCATTTTGCGTTGAAGCATATCCAAGAACTCCGGGGCAAACTCTGGGTCACCCGGTATGGCCTCTGCCAGCTTAACTTTCTTCCAAGCTTCAGCGTAGTTGTCCGCGAAATAAAAGGCTATTGCCCAGTTTAGTAGATTCATCTTGTGTTTCGGTGCCTTTTTGTAAACACGCTCGAACCGAGCAAAGGCATCCTTCAAAAGCTTATCGTCCTTTTTTTGCGTCCCCGCCATGGCAAGTGTCTTGGCATAGTCAGTCGTAAAATTATAATCCTCACCAACAATCGCTTCCGCCTCAGCAAAAAGCTTCAAAGACTCATCAAACTTTTCCTCGGCAGCCTGGATTGCGGCCATCCCCCACAAGGCAGTGCCGTTTGCATTATCAAGCATCCAAGCTTGATTAAAGCGCCTCATTGCGTCCGTAAAGTTTCCCTCCATCAGATACTGCCAACCGCGAGCGGAGAACTCTTTGGCGGCCTTCTTTCGGTTTCCCTTGTAAATTTCGTCTATGCTGGCTAGGAACTTTGTGTCCGCTTCCTTTTGTGCTTCCGTCTTTGGTAGCAAACCGTACTTGGGCAGGAGGTTTATATCCTGCGAATACGCATCCGAGGATACAGTGCCAAAGGCAAGTGCAAGAATTATGAGAATGGCATGAGACGTGTGCATAAAGACTCCTGCCAATATCTTCACCGGGCGTGCCCCTGTTGGGCTATAAAAACCGGAAAACTTTACAATACAGTTTCATCTGACATTATGTTCTTTTCCGGCCCCAACTTCTTCAGATTCGTAAGGTGATTGCCCAATCTGAGTTGTCTGTACAGACAAGCGCAAGCATCCGTGACCTGGTGACCAGGATCGCTGACGCTGACACCAACTGTTTTCTCACACGCGTCCTGCGGCTGTTTGCACCGCGCGCTTCGCATACACACGCGTCAAATGACGCCGATAGTCTTCGGAGGCGTGAATGTCGCCCATGGCATCGGACGCATCGGCATCCGCCTTTGCAGCAGCAGCGCTGAGCGTAGCGTCATCCAATGTTGTGCCTGCCAATGCTGCTTCGACAGCCGTTGCGCGATAGGCTTTCGGTGCCAGCCCGGTGATTCCAATACCAACGGCTTTACAGGTGCTGCCATCCATTTCAAGCTGGACAGCAACCCCCACGATGGCAAACCCCGAGGCAGCCTGTGGCACTTTCAAATAAGCCGAGGCCATTGGCTGTGCCGGGACTGGAATCCGAATCTCTGTCAGCAACTCGCCTGGTTGCACATCGGTTGTCAGCATATCCACAAAGAAGTCTGACGCTTTGACGACGCGTTCCCCGGATGCGCTCTGAAGCACAAGTTCGGCATTCAACGCCAACGCTGCCGCAGGCCAATCCGCCGCCGGATCAGCGTGAACGAGGCTGCCGCCGAACGTGCCACGATTACGAACCTGCTGATCGCCGACTTGCGCACCACATTCAGCCAGCAAGGGGCAATGCTGTTTGATGTCCGCAGAGGCAGCGATTGCACCGTGCGTCGTCATTGCGCCGATGCGGATTGTGCTGCCATCCACTTTGATGTGGCTCAAATCAGAAATCCTGCCGATGTCCACCAGCACGGGAATCTGCGTGAGCCGTAATTTCATTGCCGGAATCAGACTGTGTCCGCCCGCCAACACCTTGCAATCCTCGCCGTGCTCCGCAAGCAAGCCAATCGCTTCCGCTACTGTTTTCGGAGTGTGGTAATCAAAATTTGCTGGAATCATAAATTCTCCAAGAGAGATGCTGGATGTTAGATGCTGGATGCTGGGTTTCCCCAACAAATACAAATCTATATTGAAAGGTGTTGGTAGCTAAAACTGGAGGATCACATTTTTCCTAGCATCCAGCCTCTAGCATTCAACATCTATGAATTCATTGCCCTCCACAATTTTTCAGGTCGCAGTGGCAAATCAATGTGCTGGACGCCAAAAGGTGCTAACGCATCCAAGACAGCATTCGCAATCGAAGGCGTTGAGCCAATCGTTCCTGCTTCGCCGACGCCCTTTGCGCCGAGCGGATTCACAGGTGTCGGCGTCACCGCATGATCCAATTCGTAATGCGGAACCTGAAATGCTTTGGGCACGGCATAATCCATTAATTCGCCCGTGATGAGCTGGCCGTTTTCGTCGTACACAACTTCTTCGTACAACGCCTGCGCCAAGCCTTGCGCGATGCCGCCGTGAACTTGCCCCTGCACAATCAGCGGATTGATTTGATTGCCGCAGTCGTCCACCGCGACGTAGCGTTTGATGTCTATGTCACCCGTGTCCTTGTCGAGTTCGACAACACAGATATGCGTGCCGGAAGGATAGGTAAAGTTCTTTGGCTCGAAGAAATGCTGTGCAGAAAGCCCTGGCTCAAAATCTTCGGGAATGCTTGCTGCCGTGTGCGCGGCAAGCGCGACTTCCTGTATCGTCAGCGTTCGGTCATCGGGTGCGCCAACGAATTTGCCATTCTCAAATGACAAACTGTCGGCACCCGTCCCGAGCAAATGCGCGGCTAACGCCTTCGCTTTCTTGACAACTTTTTCCGTCGCACAAACAAGGGCCGCACCGCCGACCGCTAAGCCACGCGAGCCGAATGTGCCGATGCCGTATTGCACAATTGAAGTGTCGCCATGAATCACGAGCACGTCATTCATGTCTATGCCGAGCATATCGCCGACGATTTGCGCAAACGATGTTTCTTCGCCCTGTCCGTGTGGCGAGATACCTGTCAGGACCGTCACTTTGCCTGTTGGCTCGACACGCACGGTCGCAGACTCCCAGCCCCCCGCAGGCATTGCGCCCGATGGCCCCATGCCGCAAATTTCCACGTACGTCGAAACCCCAATGCCCATCACACGACCCGCAGCGCGGGCGGCAGATTGTTCTTCGCGGAGCTTTTTGTAATCCACAAGCTCCATTGCCTTGGCCAGCGCGGCTTCATAGTCGCCGCTGTCATACGTGACGCCACAGGCCGTCGTGTAAGGAAATTCATTCGCCTGAATGAAATTCTTTTGGCGCAATTCAATCGGGTCCATATTCAATTCCTGCGCCACGCGATCCATGATGCGTTCGACCAGATACGTGGCTTCAGGACGCCCAGCTCCACGATATGCATCCGTCGCCATTTTGTTCGTGAACACACCTGTGCAGTTCATTTGAATCGCGGGAATCTTGTAACATCCGGCGAGCATCAATCCCGTCAAAGTCGGAATCGCGGGCGTCAGCAATTGATGATATGCGCCGAGGTCTGCCGTGACGTTGTACTTCAAACCAAGCAGCGTGCCATCGTTTTTGACAGCAACTTCGACCGTCCCGACCTGCGAGCGCCCGTGAATCGTGCATTGCAAATTCTCGCGGCGTCCTTCAATCCATTTGACGGGTTTACCGACCTTCATTGCAATCCAGCCAAGTAATGCTTCTTCGGCATAGACGTTTAGCTTGCAACCAAAGCCGCCGCCGACTTCCGGCGTAATGACGCGAAGTTTGTTTTCCGCCATGCCAAGCATAATTGCGACTTGCGTGCGTAACAGATGTGGGATTTGCGTGGATGACCAGAGGTTCAGTTGTTCTTCGCCGCGAAAATACTGGGCGAGCACGCCACGCGGTTCGATGGAAATCGGGGCGAGGCGTTGATGATTCAAACGTTGCGTCACGATCCTATCCGCTGCGGCGAAAGCAGCATCCACATCACCGGAACCCGCGCTATGCTGAAAAGCAATGTTGTCACCGAGGTCTTCGTGAATCACGGGTGAGTCGGGTTTCGCCGCCGCTTCGCCATCGCTCACGACATCCAGCGGATCGTAATCCACTTCAATCAAGTCGGCAGCATCACGTGCCTTGTATTTATCTGTCGCGACAACAGCGGCTACAGGATGCCCAACGAAAAAGACTTTGCCCTGTGCCAACACAGGCATTTTCGGCACCTTCAAACCGGGCAGCGCCCCTGCACACGGCACATTGCCAACTTTTCCCGCGACATCCTCACCCGTGTAAACGGCAACGACACCGGGAGCCGCTTTGGCAGCGCTTGTGTCAATCGAATTGATGCGAGCGTGTGCGTATTGACTCCGCAGAATTACAACGTGCAACGTGTCTGCCAGCTTGATGTCATCCACATAATGCCCAATGCCCTGAATCAGGCGCGGGTCTTCGGTTCGCTTCACGCGCTGTCCCATATATTTTGCTAAGAAAGACATTTGGTATCCTCCATTCTCTTCCACGAAGCCACACGAAGCACCACGAAGAAATTAGACAGGATTGACAAGATGAACAGGATGAATCATCCAAATCTTGATAATCCTGTAAATCCCGTCGAATAAACTTCGTGCCACTTCGCGTGGCTTCGTGGATGAAAGAAACATAGTTCACGCGCCTTGTAATTTATTCGCAGCGTATTTAACGGATTCGACGATGTTCTGATAGCCCGTGCAACGGCAGAGATTGCCTTCCAGCCCGTGCCGAATTTCGCCCTCGCTCGGATTTGGATTGTCCTTGAGCAGCGCGCACGAAGCCATAATCATGCCCGGCGTGCAGTACCCGCATTGCAATCCGTGACATTCCCAGAAGCCTTCCTGTACGGCATGTAGCTGGCCATTGTTGGCTAAGCCTTCAATGGTCGTGACTTCTGCACCATTGGCTTGCACCGCCAATACGGTACAAGACTTCACCGCGCGGCCATTCAAATGCACAGTACAGGCACCGCAAATGGATGTCTCACAGCCCACGTGTGTTCCCGTCAGTCCGACGACATCCCGAATCAGATGGACTAATAACAAACGCGGCTCGACATCAGCCTCGTGTGCTTGCCCGTTGATGGTGACATTGATCTTCACGCTGTTCCTCCTAAGCTTTAAGTAAGAGCGTGGCAGATGATGATTTCACCTGCTACGAGTTGTTTTGGATAAAGAAGTGCGTTGCTCGTGGATAAGCGGCGCGTATCTTATACCGCTGCTGACGGGATGGCAATGGAAGCGAGGCAGGAGGTCGCGGCGAGAATGATTTCCGCGACAAATCATTATTCCCACCGCGATTATATTTGCAACGTGAGTAACCAAAGTGGTCTGCGCCAAGTTAAGCGCGCAGGCATAAAGAAGCGCAGTTCACCTTAGTTAACGCTTCAAATCCAGCGTTTCCAGGGTTTCAGTATACTTTCTGACCTCCTCCAAACGGTCACTGAACCTAGCTGGCCCAGCCTTGCGCCCCTTCAGCGGGTTGCGTCCCGAATTTGTGGTGGGGTACAAATACGCAATTCCCATGACTGTCGGACTGATGAAGGAATTTGTAAGCACCAGACTTTGGTGATAGACCGTCTTTGGCCCTTTTTTCCAGCTAAACATAGTCCCCAGCGCTGGTATATCGCTGAACAATCCCATCCAGATTGGCCCCAATAATGGCACATACCCACGCCCGCCATCCATCGTGCTTTGGCTGACAAAAGCCGACAAATCGAAAAAGTCCAATGCGTTCAGATAAATATTCGTTTTCAGATCGTGCTGGCTGATCCGCGAAAGCGGACGCACGCCGCTCTCACGCGTGCCACCTTGCGGATCGCCGGTTTGCAGATCAATTTGCAACTCCGCCGAAGTCATTGTGCGCAAAACATTCGGCGTAACCTTTAAGGAAATACCCGCCCGAAGTTCACGCCAAATCTCGCGGTTTTCACCAAAGGCCGCCAGCAAACCGATCACCTGCGCCAGTGGCATCGTCCCCACGACCTGTTGCGCTCCCGTCTTTTTCACATCCGGGATAAATTCATCGGCACCGTTCGCCAGGGTATGGGCAGATTTCAATAGCTCCGATAAACGCAAGGGCGGTGTCACATCAAAAGCGCTAACTGAATGCGCCGATATTTCGGTAGCAATTCCGCTTAAGGTAGCGATGCTGGTTTTTCCAACCTGCGCAAACTCCACCTGTTTGTAGTTGCCAACAATAGTCCGAATCCGCTCCAGGGTAGGCGCAACGAACAATCCCTGGATGTCGAGATTGAGCGCATCAATATTTTCCTGCAACCGTGTATTCAAGGTATCTGCCGCCCGTTGCAAATAGTACGGGCTGAACTCATCCGGGTCATGCACCAGACGACTATATTCAAACGCGAATTCCAGCAATGCGCTACGCCCCAGCTTAGTGCTGTACTCAATGGCCGTGGGGGTGCCCCGCCATTGGTTATTCGCATACACTAACTTACGCACGTGAAAGAACCGCTCAAAGGGTTGGCCAGTGAAAGTGGGCGGCAATTGGCCAAATCTGCGAGTGACGATTTGCTGGACATCACGGGTGAATGAACTGGCCAATGTTTGCACAGCACTGACCGGCGTTTTCGTGGCGAGCAGACGCAGCAAAATATCGGTAAAGGCTAAGGGGCGATTTTGGTCTAAGGCGGATTGGAACTGTAAGGTGTCTTCCAACAAATCCTTAAAGCCTGCTTCCAGATCGCCTGACGGGACAGCCTCCAGCGAAACCCGTTGCAGAAGCGCGTACGTTTCGCGCACGGCTTGTTGGGTCTGGTCAATTTCAACGCGTATCTTTTGCATCACCTTGTCCATTTCCTCTGGCTTGGCGCTGGACAATTGGATGCCCCACATTTCCAAACGCACGCCCGGACGCGGCAAGTCCAGCGCGGCGATGATCCGCGACGCATTTTCCCGTTGTTTGCGTGGTCCGTAGAGGATCAATTCGTCGCTCGCCACATCCGCCGCTTTTAGACCGCGCAGCGCTGACCCATCCTCATCTGCCACGCCGTTTAAAATCAACTTTATCTTCCCAGCCTCACGCAGGTAATACAGCTTCACGCGCTGCCCGGCCTCTTCCTGAGGCCGGGCAGGAATCGCCGACGGTTGATCCAGGGCAGCAATAATATCCACGGCATATTTTATTTGCGATGGCGTTCCTGTCAGGACGATTTCATCCTCTTTGATATTTGCTGCCAGAAGACCAAAAACAACCGAGTCTTTGACCGCAGCCGCAGTTTTCAACATCGCCGTGATTTTGGTGGCCTCCTGCTGGTAGGCCAGTTTGACCTTTTGCGTCTTGACCTCCGCAGGTGGTTTCGGTGTGGATGTCGGTTGTTGCGCTTGTGCGGTGGCCAGCCGATTAAAAACATCGGCTGGCCGTGAATGCGCTTGCGGCTCCGTCGCTTCAACCACTTGCTTGAGCCGCTGGAATCCCGTTATCTGAAGGCTTAACAACGTCAGCAGAAGAAAGCTGCTACAGGCTTGAGAGAAAGATTTAGCAAATATCATACGTGCTCCGGGGTTGAAAATTTGTTTCAAGCAAGCTCAGCGGGCTGGCCGATATGGCAAAGCTGAGTTATCGCGTAATGGCTTCGTTGCAATAGGCTGCGCGGAAACTATAATTCGTTATGTTGTCACTGTCATCCCCCAAATTAGGTAAGGAAACCTTTTTTTCGTGGCTGCCACGCCAAGCAGGTTTGGCCGGGCATCTATTGCGCGCGACTTGGCGCAGGCTGCCGCCAGAAAGTTACAATACAAGTGACAACCAGCAATATACTTAGTAACAACCAACGAGGAATGCGTATGACTAACAAGAGATTATCGCTCATCACTATTACGATTACTCTGATTTCAACCATGCTGTGTGCCCAACACGAGCAACACAGTCAGATACCGCCTAAACCTGCTACGCTGATGCCGGGCCTTGGCAACCTACATCATCCGGTTTCGACCCAAAATTCCGAAGCACAAAAATACTTCAATCAGGGATTAACGCTGATTTATGCCTTCAACCACGAAGAGGCGGTCCGCTCATTTCAGCGAGCGGCTGAGCTTGATCCTAAATTGGCGATGGCATGGTGGGGATATGCGTTGGCAGTTGGGCCGAATTACAATGAGCCGACGATTGACCCGGCGCGCATGAAGGCTGCCGTAGACGCGGTCAGGAAAGCACAAGCGCAATTGTCATCCGCCTCAGACGCTGAACGTGCGTATATCGAGGCGCTTTCTACACGTTTCACGCTTGAGGCTAATCCCGATGTAAAAAAACTCGGCACCGATTACAGCAACGCAATGCGCGTGGTTTACCAGCGCTTCCCTGACGACCTGGATGCGGCAACGCTTTATGCTGACAGTTTGATGAATGTGCAGCCCTGGCAATTGTGGTCACGCGATGGCAAACCATTAGGAAATACGGAAGAAATTGTCAGCGTGCTGGAAAATGTCTTGCGCCGCGCTCCGAATCACATTGGGGCCAATCACTTGTACATTCATTCGGTCGAAGCCTCACGCAATCCGCAGCGTGGATTACCTAGCGCGAGCGTGCTGGGCAAACTAGCCCCTGCCGCTGGACATCTGGTTCACATGCCAGGACACATTTACATTCGGACGGGAGATTATGCCGAAGCGGCCAGAGTCAATATTGATGCGGCGACGGTAGATCGGCAATACATCAAGGCTACGGGTGCAAACGGGATGTATCCGGCCATGTATTTCAGCCACAACCTGCATTTTCAAGTCGAAAATTTCAATCGCACGGGACAGTTTTCCGAAGCCCGTCGCGCTGCCCGTGAGCTGGAAGCCAACGTCCAGCAACACGTGAAAGCAATGCCGATGGTCGAAGGCTTTTTGCCATACCCAATGTTTGTGCTGTTGCGATTTGGCAAGTGGGACGAGATGCTGAAAGTGCCGGAACCTGACAAATCACAACAAATCACGACGACCGTCAGGCATTACGCGCGCGGCGTCGCACTGGCGGCAACGGGCAAAGTAGCAGACGCCAAACGCGAACAGCAGGCACTGAGAGAAATGGTCAAAAATCTGCCCGGTGAAACGCCCTTTGGCCTCAATCCGGCAAAGGATGTGCTGGCGATTGCTGAATTCGTTTTGGAGGCACGCATCCACTGGGCACAAGGCAACAAGGCGGCGGCTATCGAATCCTTCCGCAAAGCTGTCACCGCACAGGATGCGCTCAACTATGATGAGCCACCAGGGTGGTATTTTCCGGTGCGTGAATCGCTGGGTGCAGCGCTGTTATTGAACGGAAATGCAGCAGAAGCAGAAAAAATGTTTCGGGAAGATTTGGAATTCAATCCTCGCAATGGACGCTCTTTGTTTGGGTTGCTGGAAAGCCTCAAGGCACAGGGAAAACAAGATGCCGTTCGCTGGGTGGAAAATGAATTCAAAGCGGCGTGGAAAAATGCAGAGCGTCCTTTGAAGTTAGAGAGTTTGTTATAACGTTGGTGACGCGAAGCGGCTGGGAGCGCAAGCGTCCCGCTTGCTTAAGCGCGAGCATACGCGCTCGAATGCATCACGAGCCGATAGCTTTTCTTTAGCGTCCCCTTACCAAATAGTTGACGCCGCTCGTCACTCCGTCAACCGCAAGCGGGACGCTTGCGCTCCCAGGGCTATGCGCTTGCAAGGCTTATCGCCCCAGCCACATTTTGATCGAGCGTGTCACCATTTCAGACGCATCCTGTTGGACAAAATGCCCTGAGCCGGGAACCGTCACCAGCGTCAAATCCTTCTCCAACCAATCCCACGTATTGTTGAGTGCGCCCGGCAATAAGGCAGTGTCGCCAAGCCCGTGAATCATCAGCACCGAAGCTTTAACTTTGATGTCGGGAAAGCGATTCGGCTGATCGTACGGTTCGCGCGGATAGTTTCGCTTGTAATAATTCAACATCGCTTCAAAGTCAGATTTCTTAAAGGCTTCAACGTATTTCTTCTTGGCTTCGGGGTCTTTTACCCAACCGGCCAGGCCTTCCGCCGTCAGCCTGGTGTGTGCCCCTTCCTGCTGAAAGTTCCGCGCATAGGCGCTGTTTTTCTGTTGTTGCGGATTGTTTGCCAATTCGCGCGCCAGTCCTTTCGGATGCGGCAAATTCAGGATGACAAGTTTTTCGGTCAGTTCCGGCTTCATCATTGCAAATGTCCAGGCGACCGCCCCGCCCCAATCGTGGCCAACGATAATCGCCTTATCGCGATTCAGATGTTTGATGACCGCAGCTACATCGCTAACCAGTAAGGTCATATCGTACTGCTCAACCCCTTTGGGTTTATCGCTCAGGTTATATCCGCGCTGATCAATTGCGACGGTGTAATAATCCTTCGACAAAGCGTCCATTTGATCGCGCCAGGAATACCAGAAATCGGGAAAGCCGTGAATCATCACAATCAGCGGCGCAGTTGATTTCCCCAGCGCGGCATAATGAATCTTGACGCCATTGCTATCGGCAAAATCATGCTTCACTTTTTTGTCGAAATCGGGATCAAGCGCCAAAGCAGAAGTACAGAGCATTGTCAGTAAAAACCACAGCAGCAGAGTTCGTCGCTTCATAATCATCTCCTTAGTTGATAAGATTTTGCGAGCATTCTCCACTGAGTCGAAACGGATGGCAACAGCTATGAAATCAAACTACGAATATTTACTGACTGAAACGAAAGACTCGATTGCACGCGTCACGATGAATCGCCCGGAACGCCGAAATGCCTTGTCGCAGGGATTAATGCAGGAACTGCTCGCCTGCTTTCGCGACATCGGCAACGATCAGGGAATTCAGGCAGTAATTTTGGCAGGCGCAGGCCCGGCGTTTTCTGCCGGTCACGATTTGAGCGAGATGACTAATCGGAGTGTTAATGAATATCGGCAAATCTTTGATGTCTGCGTGGAAATGATGACTGCTATCCAGTCCATTCCTCAACCCGTCATTGCAGAAGTCCACGGGATCGCGACCGCCGCTGGATGTCAATTGGTGGCAACGTGCGATTTAGTCATCGCAGCCGAAACAGCCAAATTCGCCACGCCGGGGGTCAAGATCGGATTATTTTGCAGCACCCCAATGGTTGCGCTGACGCGGTGCATCGGGCGCAAACGAGCGATGGAAATGCTGATGACGGGCAAAGCAATTGATGCCCATACTGCGGCAGATTGGGGATTGGTCAATCACGTGGTTCCAGCGGATCAACTGCAAGCTGAAACATTCGCATTGGCGCAGCAGATTGCGGCAGCCAGCCCGCTCACCCTCGGTATTGGCAAACAGGCATTTTATGCCCAGATTGATCTGGATCAGCCAAAAGCGTATGCCTACACAAAAGAAGTGATGAGTCTGAATGCAATGGCAGCAGATGCGCAGGAAGGCATCGGAGCATTTCTAGCCAAGCGTTCGCCTTGTTGGACAGGGAAATAAACTACGATTTAGACGGGCATGCCTTCCATTCCCAACTCGTGAGGCTGTAGGCCTGTTGCAGATTTCGGTAAACGATGGCTTCAGATGTTTTTGTCCTGCCACGTACCTTCACCCTGAGACAAATCTTGTAATTCACTCCGGCGACCACTTGAGACTGGGCGTGCAGCACCGACAAAAGTGTAAGCCGCTTCCGGCTCTTTTTGCTCTCGACCGCAACTGCAATCTTTGCGGCTTTCACGATGTCCTGATTTTCCACTGAGGCTTCGCTGTACCCGCCTAGTTGCTGCGCCTGCAATGCGGCATCAGACCAGATGCTCAGGAAGAAGACAAAAAGAAATGTATAGGGCAGTTGGCGAATGTGCATGTGAGAACTCTCAATTTCTTGAAGGTTAATACGCTGTATATGAAAAAGCGGGCGGCAGAATTGATATCTGTCGCCCGCTGAAATTTGGTTGCCTGCGGAATTAGAAAGCCACACGCACGCCCATCTGGATGCGCCGCGCACCTGGGCTGTTCGTGCCGTTTTCGACACTTGCCGCTGGTGTGAACTGGAGGAAGTTAGCCGACGTGAAAGATGTCACGGGTGCTCCCCAGTTCGTGTGGTTGAAGATGTTG
>JAFDVL010000073.1 GCA_018268995.1 Acidobacteriota bacterium
CGCGACATCAAGCCCGAAAACGTGATGATCCGCGAGGATGATCTTGTCAAGGTGCTGGATTTTGGGCTGGCGAAACTGACAGAGAGAAAGAGTGACGGAGCGACGGCGCGATGGGGAGAGGATGATCCCGTGCGCCCTCTTGCTCCCCCTCCCTCCCTCGCTCCTTCTACGGCTTCCAGCATTGTGATGGGCACCGCACGTTACATGTCTCCTGAACAGGCGCGCGGTGTGAACATAGACGAGCGCAGCGATATTTTCAGCTTTGGTTCCGTGTTGTACGAAATGCTGACGGGACATCCGCCTTTTCAGGGAGAAACGACCACGGATGTCATCATCGCAGTTGTTGAAAAAGACCCGCTGCCAGTTTCATCTTTAGTCGCGGGCATCCCCACGGAGCTACAGCAAATTGTTCATAAGACACTACAAAAAAATCGTGAGGAACGTTACCAAACCAGCAAAGAATTGTTGGCGGATATCAAAAGCTTCAAGCGCCTCGCTGAAGCCGCGAGCGGAGAACTGACGCTGGTGCGACGCGCGATCCCGCATCAAAGTGCCGCGACGGGCTTCACGCTGACAGCAGAGTATCTTGCAAAACAGATCAAACAGCATAATCGCGCCTCTCTGGCTGCCCTTGTCATTGTCCTTGTCGCTATTGCTGCTGTGTCGTGGTTCTTTTTTTCCAAACGTACATATGCCTTGTCTGAAAAAGACACCGTGTTGCTGGCCGATTTTGTCAATCAGACAGGTGATCCGGTTTTTGATGGCTCGCTCAAGCAGGCGCTGGCTGCACAACTAGAACAGACGCCCTTCCTGAATTTTTATCCTGAGGAACGCGTGCGCGAAACCTTGAAGCTGATGAATCGCGCACCGGATGAGCGATTGACGCGCGAAATTGCGCGGGAAATCTGTTTGCGTCAGGGGGTAAAAGCTGCGCTTATCGGCACGATCACGAAATTTGATCGCAACTATTCCATCACGCTGGAAGCTGTGGACGTTCAGAATGGAGCCGTTTTTGCTCGCACGCTGGTCGAAGCGGAAGGCCGCGATAGTGTGTTACATGCGCTGGGCCGCGCCGCCAATCAACTCCGCGAAAAGCTGGGGGAATCGCTCAGCTCAATGCAACGCTTTACGGTGCCGATGGAGCAGGGCACAACGTCTTCACTTGATGCCCTGAAAGCGGTTTCGCTGGCCCGCGATCAATTCCTGAAAGGGAATCGGCTGGAAGCGATCACACTGTACAGGCGAGCGATTGAACTTGATCCGAATTTTGCGTTGCCATATGCACGGCTGGCTAATACCTACGATGGCATCGGGCAGTCAGAGCTGGCAAAAAAGTTTGGTGAAAAGGCGTATCAATTGCGCGAACGCACCAGCGAACGCGAGAAGTTTTACATTTCGTCCATCTACTATGATTGCGTCACGGGCGAGATTGAGAAGGATATTGAGATTCTCAAAGTCTGGGCGCAAACCTATCCGCGCGATGTTTACCCGCACAATACGCTGGCGATGCGCTATCACTGTCTGGGCAATTTCGAGGAATCCGCCAACGAAGCCAATGAAGCTCGCGCCCTTGATCCAAACTATGTTTTCCCGTATGGCAATTTAGCGGCAGCGTTGATGCGGTTGGGGCGTTATGACGAATCCATCGCGGCGATCCAACAGGCACAAGAGCGTAAACTGGATTCGATGCTTTATCATCTGGTGTTATTTCGCATTGGTTTTGCTCAGGGCAACGAGGAATTATTGCAGCGACAAGTTGCGTGGGGAAAAGGGCGGTTGGATGAAATGCACACGCTCAACTGGCAATCGCTGGCTGCGGCTTTCAACGGGCAACTGACCGAAGCGGAAGAGCTAACCCAACGTTCAGTCATCTTGCTGGAGCAGCGCAATTTGCGCGAGACGGCGGCTTCTGTGCTGGTAGATCAGGCTTCGCGGCAGGCGCTGGCTGGAAATTCCGCGCGCGCCAAAGAGAATATTGCCAAAGCCCTTGCGCTTTCGCCGCATATTCTGACGCGAGGGTATCGCAACGTTGTGATCCTTCCGCTGGGGCCGATGGTGTTTGCCTTGAATGGAGAACTTACACAAGCACAGTCTTTACTGGACGAAACGGCCAGGCAAAATCCCACCAATTCACTTTCACAAGCGGTTTGGATTCCGGCGACGCGTGCGGCGATTGAATTGCGGCGCGGGCAGACTGACAAGTCCATTGAACTGCTGAAGCCCACGGAGTCTTACGAATCGGCTTCCTCTTTCTGGCCCACGTGGTTGCGCGGGCAAGCCTATTTACAGGCAAAAAAGGGAAGTGAAGCCGCCGCAGAATTTCAGAAAATCATCGCGCATCGTGGCTGGGAACCGACTTCGATGTTGTGGCCATTGGCCCATCTTGGTTTGGCGCGTGCATCAGTGCTGAATAATGATTTGGCCGTCAGCCGCAGTGCCTATGAGAAATTCTTTTCGTTTTGGAATCGCGCAGATGCTGATTTGCCGCTGTTGCTGGAAGCGAAAAAGGAATACGAAAAGCTGCGTTAGACCTAGAGCGGACATATCGTTTGCTTCTTTGTTCGTCAGGTCTGGCAGCGCGCTGCAAACAAGATGTTTGCAGTACACTAACTTTATTCGGTTCGATCTTTCAGGCGATAGACAAACCGCAAGGCCGTGTAAACTTCATCAATCGCGCAGGATTTATTATCTACTAAACCCGCTGCCAGTCCGGTTTGCTGCACGCCATTGAACGTCAAATCTGTCTCGACCTTCGCCGCCTGCTTGGGCCACGCCACCCAGAGCATCCCTGCCGGGCTAAGTTTCTCGGCCAGTTTGGCAAATTTGTTTTCCAGCTCTTCCTGGGATTTCGGGAAGAACACGATCAAATCCATCGGCTTTTGCACACCGATGATTTTGACTCGCGCGGGCAAGTCATTTAACGATTCGCGAAAGCCTGCGGGAGCATTAAGAAATGTGATGCGGGAACCTGCCTGAATGCCAAGCTTTTTCGCCAAAGGCGTTTTTACCTCGTCCGTCATTCTTATCCTTTCGCCTGCAATCCTTGCAATTGCACAATAGTCGTTTGCTCAGTGGACTTGCCGAATCGTTCCAGGCACGCGAGACAGGGATAATGTAGTTGCTCTCGCCGCGCGGAATCTGCTGCCATTTCCAACCGTTCCTGATGTACCTGATGCACGAGCTTGATCAGTCGGGACAGCGCGCTGGGCAAACTTTCACGGCGCAAATCTGCCACCACATCTTCGCCGTCCTGCTCTCCGTCACGATAATTCGAGATTTGACAACACAGTGTCAGACGGCCTTTATAATCAATATTCAAATCATCCATCGTCAGCGGCGCACAACGCGGCAAGTAATATTCTGTGTAAAAGCCAATGGCCATTTCGATCTCATGCCGAAACTCATTGCGCAGCCGCGTTACATCCCGCTCCACGCCACGCCATTCGCTCAGCGGTAGCACCAGATCATTGCTGAAATTATGTTGTGTCGGATTTTGATGAACGAAGACGTGTCGTTCGACTCCGAGATGTGCGCCGAGCAAGGCGAGTTGATCAATCTCGTGACGATTGGCGCGGTTAATCGTGGAAATCAGGGCGGTGGGAATGCCCATCGCTTTGCAGGTCGCCAGTGCTGAGACGACTTCGCGGTATGAACCTTTGCCGCGAATCTGATCGTGCGTTGCTTCTGTCGCGCCATCCACGCTGATCGAAATGTTGGCCAGTTGCGCGCGGCGAATTTTAGGCGTGACAGCCTTCAGCGTCTTGGCAAAGTTTCGCGCATTCGTCAGAAAGTGATACCGGAAACCGTGTTGGGCGATCATTTCCAGCGCTTCGCCAAACTGCGGATGCATCGGCGGTTCGCCGCCCGTAATCGCCACGTACTTGTAGCCGAGAGGCTTAGCTTCGGTCAGAATTTTTTCCAGCAGTTCCAGCGGGAAAAACAAATTGCTTTTGTCGCCGACGCCCCGATAAATATCGCGAAAGCAGTGACCACAATCCAAATTGCAAACGTTATTTAGCTCAATTCCAATGCGCGGCATAAATTCCAGGAGGGGCAAAAGCAATAAAATCGGGGGCCAAAACGAGCGGCATTGTAACGTGTGGCAATCCGAAAAGCCAATTTCGTTTGCGTTTCAAAGTATGACTAATGCAGAAGCCCGCACACCGTAAGGGCGTCGCAACGTGCTCTCTTGCCGTCCTGACTGCGTGCGGGCTTCTTTGCCTTTGCCTACTTGTTTCAATGCAAGGATCGTGGACAGGGTTTGTGACTATAGCCTGGCTAACGCTGCGGCTAATTCTTTTTCCTCGTTTTTGCTGACAGTACGCAGGTCAACCAGGAGTTTGTTTTCTTCGATCCGCGCAATGATCGGGGGCGTATTTTGGCGCAGCTGTGCTTCCATTTCAGTTGCACTTAGATGGTCGCTCGTGAGGCTGATCAATTTGGTTGGCAAGACAGCTCCCGGCGCTGAGCCGCCACCAACCACTGAGTTCCCGTCCAGTAGTTGTAATTTGAGCTTGTCATTGCGAACGCGGCGAAGGACGTTGCGGGCGCGGCGAGCCACTTCCTCTTTCGTGGCTTGCAACGCCGCAATCGCAGGCAATTCTGTCAATGCTTTGCTATTGGCGTAAGTCGCAATCGTTGCCTCCAGTGCTGAAAAAATCAGCTTATCTACGCGAAAGGCGCGCATCATCGGATTGCGTTTGATGCGGTCAATAAATTCTTTTTGGCCAAGAATGATTCCGGCCTGCGGCCCGCCGAGCAATTTGTCGCCGCTGAAGGCCAGTAACGGCACGTTTGCTTGCAGTGAATGCTGTACAGTTGGTTCGTCAGGAATGCCGATGGCCGCAAGGTCAAGCAACGCGCCACTGCCTAAATCTTCAAAAAACGGGATGTTTCGTTCGCGTGCAAGCTGCGCCAGCTCCGCTAAAGACGGGCGTTCGGTGAAGCCGATGATGCGATAGTTCGACGGATGCGAACGCAAAATGATTTTGGTGTTTTCGTTGATGGCCTCGGCAAAATCGCTCAGGCGTGTGCGATTTGTGGTGCCGACTTCACGAATACGAGCGCCGGATTTGGCAATGACATCAGGCAAACGAAACGATCCGCCGATTTCCACGAGTTCACCGCGCGAAACCAGCACTTCGCCGCCTTCTGCCAACGTGTTGAGCGTCAGGTATACGGCTGCGGCGCAATTGTTCACGACCGCTGCGGCGTCACATCCGAGCAAATCGCGGAGCATTGATTCCAACCCGGAACCCCGTTTGCCGCGTGCGCCTGTGGTCAAATCGTATTCGAGGTTGCAGTATCCGCTGGCAGCTTTTGTGATGGCTTCAATGGCCGCCTGGCTCAGCGGCGCGCGCCCTAAATTCGTATGCAGAACTACGCCGGTCGCGTTGATCACGCGTTGGGTGAGTGCTTGTTGACGTTTGACGAAGCGATTGGCTAAACGACGCTCGGCTTCCTGCGTTAGCGCTTCTGCATTAGCCAAACCGTTGATGTTTGAGCTTTGAGGTTCGTGACGAAATTCCGCGCGCATTTCGTCCAGGACTTCGCGCAATCGGTCGCGTACACTGTCGCGTCCCTGCTTGGCAATCAGCCTTTGCACTTCGTCGCGCCGCAACAGCGCATCAATTGAAGGCAGGCTGCGGAGTTTCTGTTCAGGTGTCATAGCGATTGAGCACCCGGTCAGTACCAGGAGCAATAGCGAGCGTGTCTGGCATAAAAGCTGCGCTCGCTATCGCTCCTGGTACTGATGAGTGGTGTGTGAAGGATACAGTATCATCATCACGGTGAAAATTAGGACATCAATCGTTAGCGCGGTGATGACCACATAAAACAACACTTGCGGGCCGATGGAAGAGAAGAACTGCCCAACGATGAACGGCAAAATCATTGATCCCCCACTGGAGGCCGAAAATAAATACCCGGTCAATTTACCGCTGAGCGACATTCTCCGCTCGGCAAAGGAAAGCATCGTCGGAAACACCGAAGCCATTGAAAGCCCCAAGGTGCAGCAGGCGATCCATAATACTGTAACGGATGCAGGCCAAATCAGAATTGCCACGACGCTGAAGAAAATGCCAGTAAAGTCGCAGATTAAAATTGTGCGTGGGCGAAACTTTGTCGCAATCGGAATCGCCAATAATCGGCCAAATGTGAACAGGAATAAAAACACTGAATTCAGTTTGTAGGCTGCGCTTTTGTCACCCAGGCCTGCTTTCATAGTGTAGGTGTGAATCCAGCTGATGATCGAAGCTTCAAATCCGGTATAGAGAAAAAAGAAACACGCGACCAGTCCGGCTAACAAGCGATTCACCGGCACCTTGGTTTCGCCTTCTGCCGAATATGGATGCACCGGACTGGGCAATCGCAACAACCAAATGCAGGCAGGCAGCACCGTCAGCGATAACGCCCAATAGGCCCAATTGATGTCACCACTCAGGCTTTCAACTTGTTCGATGATCAACGGGGCAATGGCGGAGCCCAATCCCCACGAAAAATGTAATCCGGTCAACAGCGCGCCGATATTGCTGTCACGATGCGACCACATCAGCAGCGTGTTGCCTCCAACATTGATCAGGCTGCCGACCAGTCCTTGCACTAAGAAAAGCGCAATCAATAGTTTCAAATTTGGCGTCACCGGCACAAAGGCTGCAAGCAAAGCCATTCCGGCCAATGCCCCAGCTAAAACTTTATGCCCGCGCAAGTGATCATAAATTCTGCCGCCGAAAATCGAGCCGAGGATGAACCCCAACGAACGCGACATAAACGAATAACTGATTTCGTGAAATTCAGAATTCGTTCGATGGGCTAACTCCGTCAACGTCGTGCCCAGCGCCATCATCATCATCCCCAACGCCATAAACGCCAGGTAGTAGGCAATCACCAAATGAGTCGGATTTGTGGATTGAGTGGTGGGAAAATCGGTTGCTACAGCGGTCGTGGGTTGATTCATTAAACTAAACGATAAAAATTAATGCCAAAATAAACGCGAGATTCTAGCACATTGGGTATCGGCTCAGACAAAAAAATAATGGAAGAAAAGAACTAGCCGACTCGTCTAATGCCCGTAAAAACAACCTAACCCCGAAAATCTGGAGGCACCATGAAATTCCTGGCAATTCTTTTGAGCATCATCGCGCAACTGATTTTGCTCTTTGCCCGCGCGCAGGCTGATCCCAGCAATACGCTAGTCGTGGACAAGCAGGGCCGCGTCTATTTTGGCGATGTTTTGCACAATACGGTCTGGAAGATTGAGGATGGCAAGCTGATCCCGTTCATCAAAGATAAGCATTCGCATCGCGTTGTGCTGGATGAGCAAGGCAATCTGTACGGCGAACATTTGGAATATGTGCCCGGCAACGATAGCTGGCGCTTTCACATGTGGAAGGCAACGCCAGCGGGCGAAGTGCGTTATATCGTTCCGCCTGCGTCTGGGTTCCCGTGGGGATTGCTGATGGACAAAGAGGGAAATCGGTATGAATGGGCAGGGAATAACAATAAAAAAGATGATTCGCGCATCGTCAAGCGATTACCCGATGGCAAGTTGGTGACAATCGCGGGGCAAGGCTGGGGCTGGGCCGATGGCCAGGGGACGCAGGCAAAGTTTACCAGCATCGGCGGAATCACCTGGGGGCCAGACAGCGCATTGTACGTGACCGACAGCGATGCCGTGCGTCGGGTCGCGTTGGATGGTACTGTGACCACGATCACGCGCGGCAATGATGAATTGCGGCCAAATCTGAAAGCTCGTGTACTGGGTGGTAGCGGTGGCCAATTGTTTGGCTTAACGCTGGATGCGGAGGGCAATTTTTATGTCGCAAATTACGGCGGCGAAAAAGTCGTGAAAATTGCTTCGGATGGCAAAATCCTTGCCGCATTTGATTCTGAAAGCGGTTGGGCACCGTCCGGCGTTGCGGTTGCGGGCGGTGACTTGTACGTGTTGGAGTTTCAATCCGACCTGATGGCCAGCGAGAAAAAAGGCCCGCGCGTGCGCAAAATTTCTGCCGATGGCAAAGCCCTGATGCTGGGCACTGTGGGCGAAAAAACGAATGAAAATACGCCGCTCAACGACGAAGCAAAATTAGGAATTTCAAGCTGGATGAAATGGGGAATTGCCCTATTGGTGATGCTGGCCATTGCAGTTTCAGGATGGCGAGTCTGGCGGCTTATTCAGCCGATGAATCAGCAAATCAGTTGAAAGGAAACAAGATGAAGGAACGAACAACACAAAAACCTTAAGGTTCATTCGCTTTCTTCCGGTTGTTTCCATCGGCGCGTGAGACGGCGTGCGGCGTCCCAACGTTTGCGCCAGAACGCTTTGCCTTTGCCTCGTAGAAACGCTTTCACGCGAGCTTTCAGCCGGACGGATTGCACGTGGACGGCTTGGTAAATTTTCGTGGCTTTGATGAAGGCGTAGACTTTGACTTTGAAGGCCAGAAACCGGTCGTGCAACCAGGCGAACCAGTGGATGCTGAGCAGCTTGGGTTTTGTTAATGAGAAGATTCGCGCGACCAATGCCGTGCCTACAACTTTGGCGGCGGCGGCAGTCAGGAATCCCATCGCTGGCTGACCATGCGCGATAAACCACAGCGCCGTCAGCTTAACCGGGATCAGGAGCAGCGAAGGCATTGCGAACATTGCCAGCGCCGCATACGGTGGCAGCGTAGCAATCAGCATTTCAATTTGCCGAAACACTGGCAATCGCCCAATCGCAGCCGCCAGTCGCAGCAAATCATCCCATAGCCAATCCTCAAGCAACACGAAAATCGCAGCCAGAAAGACAAATGGCGCAGCCAGGATTTTTTTCAACTTCGCTTTCATTGCGCGCGAGTTTCCACTTTTCTCAGCGGCTTTTCAATCGGAATTTACTGATGAAAATAAAATTGCGGTGCTTTTCGGCAAGCGGTAAGATCGGCGCACTTGCCCCCCGCGAGACAGCGCATGAATCTTAAAAAACTAATCTGGATTGGAATGCTGTTCGGCTCATTTGTGGGCGGTTATGTGCCGACGATGTGGGGAGCCGATGCGATTTCATTCTCGTCACTTTTCGGCAGCTTTATCGGCAGTTTCGTTGGTATTTGGGCGGCGTATAAGCTGAACCAGATGATTGATGGTTAACGCGATAGTTTGGCGACCTCCAGCGTCATTCCCGCTTGCCGCAATCTGTTCACCAGGACATCACCAAGCGCCGTTGCCGGAGTCAGAATGCCGCCCCGAATTGCCCCGCCCGGCAATTCGTTTGTATTCACCACCAAACTCAAAGCTGATTCACAAAGGAACTTGACCGTCGCCCGATTGCCCGGATCACCTTTGTCGCTAATCTGTCCGCGCACTTTTTGCCCATCGCTTGTCGTTCCCAACAATTCACACCGAAACCAACCTTCGTTCATCGTCTTTTCCGAAGGCCCTTGCCCCGGTGCGGGCAACATGGATTTCAGCAGCGGGCGCAGCGGCGTTTGCAATGCAACCTCAAACAGCGTTGCACCCGTTGTCATCCCAACGGCAGGCATCCAACCCAACGGGCCGGAAAATTTCATGTATTCCTGATACGTGAAATCTGTGCCGTATCCTTCCTGCCATTGATTGAAGAGCGCATTGCTGCGCCTGACAACGCGCGTGTTGATTGGCCCCATAATGAAAGGCCCGACCCACGAAGCCGCATCAGCATCGTATTGCGGCGCTGTTGGGTCTTGATTTTGTCGTTGCTCTTGTACGGAATGCTCGCCCGGCGGATTCAGTAAAAATGGATCGCGTGCCTGTGCTGTTTGGCCGCTCTCAGCCATATTAAAAGCTGTCGCCAGCGTGCCACCATTCACGCCGCCCGCCATCTGAAAATAGGCCTTCACCTGTTTGCACGACGCACCCATTTCACGTTGGATAAATCGCGCCACCAGATACGCGCCCAAATCGGATGGAATCGAATCAAAGCCACAGAACGGGATGATGCGCGTGCCGGCTGCCGCTGCCTGTTCGTGATACCGATCTATCAACTCTTTGACCCAAACCGTTTCACCTGTGATGTCCACGTAATGCGTTTTGAAGCGAACGCAAGCATCCACAATCTTTGTCCCATACAAAGCAAACGGCCCCGCAGTCGTCAGCAGTACGCGCGTCCGCGAAACAATCGCATCAATTGCCGCCTGATCCTGACTGTCAGCCACCAGCACATCGGCTTTGCTTGCCACACCGCCGACCTGAGTTTTGACCGCTTCCAGTTTTTCACGATTGCGACCGGCAATCGCCCAGCGAACGGTTCCCGCGCGTTTGGCGAAATATTCCACCGTTTGCTTGCCCGTAAAGCCGCTCGCCCCGTACAACACCACATCGTAATCACGGTTTGTCATAAAAGATTTCCTGGTAGCAATGCATGGAGTACAAGCTTCAGCTTGGCTTTTCCCTGATTCAGCATAAAACCAAGCTAAAGCTTGTACTCCATGCTCTTTATTCCAGCGCAATTCGGTCTTTGTTCTGCGCCAGCCAATCGGCAAAGGTTAGTATCTCAGGGTTGATGCTGCGGGAAAAACTCAGGTCGCGCGCGCCACAAAAGTATTCTTCAAAATCGTGCTTGAACTGAAACATATTGCCCAGGTCTTCAGCACCGGGGAAGCCAAATCCGCGATACACATCAAACGGCACTGGATAGTATTTAACGGGTTCCCCCAAGGCTCCGGTTAAGCCCTCTGCCATTTGCACGCCGGTCAGATGCTCGCCCGCAATGCCGACAGTTTTCCCGATCAATTCGCTGCCGCGCTTGAAAATACCATACGCGCATTTGCCAATATCTTCTGCTGCAATGCCGGGCAATTTTTTGTCGCCCATCGGCAAAGCGAAAACCAGCTTTCCGTCCTCGCCTTTCTTTGGCCCCATCCCGAAATGAATCAGGTTATCCCAGTAAAACGAAGTCAGCATGAACGTCGTTGGCAATCCCGCATCGGTGAAGAAATGATTGCTCTCGCCTTTGGAATCAAAATGCGGCACTTTGTATTTGCCCATCAACGTCGGTATTCGATCATCCGAAAGCGGCACCCATTGCCGCGTATCTTCCAGCGTAGACCAAATCACATGCTGCAAATTCGCGTGCCTGGCTGCTTCCACCATTGCCTGTGCTTCGGCCTGCTCCTTTTCCGGCGAAAAATGATCCCAGAAAAACGTCACGCAATACGCTCCATCCGCGCCCTCAAAAGCACTCTTCAAACTATCAACATCGTGTGCGTTTGCCGCAACGACTTCGGCCCCCAGCGCCGCCAATGCTTTTGCCTTGTCAGAGTTGACATCACGCGTAATCGCCCGCGCCGCAAAGCCCCCACTTGGGTCATTCAAAATGGCACGGACTAAGCCACCGCCCTGCGCTCCGGTTGCGCCGACAACTGCAATAATCTTCTTTTCGGACATACAGATTCTCCTCGTGTTTTAGGTCTTTGACTTGTCGCTCGTTGGGGGAGGCGGATTATGGCACGGTGCCGAGGGGGAAACAACGGAATGCGGCACATTGCGAGCAGAGAAGCGCATCGGTTCTTCACTGTGGATTTCGGCGGAGGCTGGCGAAATTTCCCCGCTTTTCTACGGAAATTTCCTACGAAATGACCGTTTGGCCTCGCTAAGGGCGGTTTCTTCCTTTCCTTTTTCAGGAATGCAGTTTGCTCAGTTACAGGATAGAAGTTGAAAAGGCCGCGCACGAGGTCGTTTGTGCCTTTTCTGCCAATAGAAATAAGGTCTGCGGTAATTCCGTTGTAGGAGGGAGTATGCCTTGTAACCAATGTTTTCGGATTACCTTTAGTCTACTGCTCATTCTCTTCGCCGTAACTTCAGCACTGTCCGCACAACTGCCGCAACAGGCAGGTCAGATACTACGACAGGAAAGCGAAAGTGAAATCGAAGCCGATCCACCGCTTGTCATTCGTGGCCGCTCTTCGACGATTTACTTCGTCGCCAAATCACTGCCTGCGATCAAGTCGGTCAAGATCATTCCACCTGTCGGCATCAAAGTTGTCGAAATTAAAAGCGCCGAAACACGTCCCGACGGACGTCAGGCTGTTCCCGTTGTGTTTGTGACAGAGGCCGAAGCGTGGGGTGGATTGCGTGTCGCAATGCTCGAAACAGAAACGCGCACGTATCGCGTAGACATTCGCATTGGCACGCATCCGATCACGATTTCCAATTTGAAATTTGCGATGGCTTCACCCGCAGCAGAACAGGCTGAAGTGAGCTTTAATTTCACCGATGAGGCGGGCGACATTAAACCGAATGATGACAGCACGCGGGTGCAGGTAATGTTGATGTGCGACATGTGGGGCAGAAGTCCCGGATTGAAACCGACGAAAATCGTGATGAGCGATGAACGTAATGGGACGGTTTACCTGACATTGCCGAAAGATCAATTGCAATCGGGCGAATTGAGTATCACCGAGTTGAAAGAGATGGGCGTCAAACCTGCCGAGCGACAGGCGAAGCAAAAGCCGATGAGCATTCAGGCCGGATGTCAGGTGTCAGTCGCACTTCAGGATCGCGATGGCAATGAAAGCAATCGGCTCAAAACCGTTGTGCGGTTCAAATAGGAGGGCAGTATGCTGCATCGAAACTTTATCGCTTTTGCCCTGTGTTTAGTAGCCTTTGCGCTGACGGCGAAGGTGAATTCAGTGTCCTTTCGTGTCCCTGGCTTGCAATCATCAGATGCCTTGCCGGAGGTCGAATCCTCGGTTGTGGTACGCGGGCGAACCTCAACGCTGACCATCGTTGGCAAGTCGCTTTCCCAGACAAAAGCGGTCGAAATTGAACCCGCAACAGGCATCAAGGTGGTCGAGATCAAAAAACTTGAGACGCGTCCTGACGGGCTGAATGCGGTTTCTATTGTGTTGTCTGTAGAGGCGAATGCAGAAATTGGGCAGCGCACCGCAACGCTCACCGCCAAAGACAACCGCATGGACATCGTGTGGTTTTCTATTGGCACGCACGACCTGACGATTCGCAATCTGAAGCTCGAATCCAGGCGACAGGAAGTTATCAAGCTGGAAGAAGGCGAGCGCGTGATCGCAGCAGCCAACTACAGTTTCAATTTTGAGGACGAAGCCGGCGACATCAACTCCGATGATTCAGCGGCCAGCATTCAGGTGATGCTGAAATGCGGACGCACGGGGAGCGGCTTTTATGCCGTGCCAACCAGGGTTGTGATGGAAGGCCAGAATCGTGGCACGGTGTACTTCAGTATTCACAAAGATCAGCTCGCGCACGCCAAGCCAGAGTGTGAATTGCAGTTCCGCCTGAAGGACAAAGACGGCAACGAAAGTAATCGCTTGAAAACGAATTTGCCCTTTGGCGGACAATAATCCTGCGAAAGTCGAGGCAACAATGAAGGGGATTTTGCTTCTGTTTTTGTTATCAAGCTGGCCACCGACGGTGAATCCGGTTTGGCAACTTGCGGAATATCCAACTGCGGCGCAGGTGCTCAAATTGCTAAACAGCAAGACGGCTCCAGCGCAATTTTATCTCGCTACGCAGAAAACCTCTGCGGGCGCAGTGGTCTTTCAGGTGTTTTATCAAGCAGGTGTGCAACTTTCTTCGACACCGTGGCAAGTGCGAAAAGCCGCAACGGTCACCGAGGCGCTCGACTTTGTGAACTCGCAAGGAGCCTTTGCCAAAACGCCGGAAAAAGAATTCCGCATTTGCGGCGATGCGGCTGCAATACAAACACCGTCCTTCTGGATTTTCTATCACAAATACGAAGGGCGGACGCCGGAAGCAGCCAAAGGCCAATGGAATTGGCAGTGCGAATCATTTGATCGTCCCGTGGCGGTGCAAGGCTTTCTGACACGCCGCCGCGATCAGGAGTTGCTGACCGATGTCGAAATTACGGGCGCGGGCGACAAGTTCCACGTTTTCTATCGCGCGCCGCATTTGTATGACGCGCCGGGAATGCCCTCGCCCGTGTGGCATTGGCTCACACGTGAAAATGCCACAGGCCTGCTTGAAGTTTTGAATGCAGGACACGAAAAGCACACGATCCAGAATTTCCGAATTGCCGCGATCCCTGAACCGTCGGGTACAGCGTTCTACCTATTTTACTAGCTGTATTGAAAACTCAGATGGAGGCGCAAACAAGCTGTGTGCGCTATGTAAACGCCGAAACTGTACAACAAACATCTTGTTTGTTGCTCTGATCTAGTTTGTCAATACAACTAGCTGAGAAGGAGGTTCATCGTTATGTTTACCCGATCACTTGGATTTGCGTGTTTTGTGCTTGCTTTACTTCTTCCTAATGTCCTGCTCGCACAGTCTGAGGTGCCGCGCGTAGAGGTCGGAGCACTCTACACGTTATTAAAAAGCGAGCAGCTTACACCGCAGGGAGGCACCAGCAATGAGGCAGGCGTTGGCGGTCGGTTTACGGTTAACCTGAAAAGCTGGCTAAGCACAGAAGCCGAAATTAACTATTTCCCGAAAAGCAGCGCACCAGGCAATCGTACGCTGGGCCTGTTTGGGGTGAAGGCGGGCTGGCGAGCGGAACGATTTGGCATCTTTGCCAAAGCCCGGCCAGGAATTTTGTACTTTAGCGATCCGCGTTTGCCTGCGCCTCCTTTCCCATCAGTCGGAGCATGTTTTGGACTTAGACAAAAGAACTTTGCGATGGATGTGGGCGGCGTAGTGGAAGGCTATCCCTCCCGTCGTACCGTCATCCGCGTTGATGCGGGCGACACGATTACCAAACTGGAAAGGATTTGTCCGTATCCGCCGTTTGCCTTTCCGTTCACCACGCATAACCCACAATTCAACATCGGATTTGGGTTTCGCTTTTGAGTTGTGGGTGATTTTAATGGGGATCGTTTGGTTGACCTGACAGTTGCTGGTGTCTGTAAGTAGGCCAAGTCAGGACACTGCCTTTCGTCTCCGGCGGAGCCGAGTATTTATGGAACTTCCCCTCTTTATTGGTGCACTGAAAGTGAACGCCGGAAACCAGGTTCAAAAGAGGCTCTCATGCTGGCCTGCGAAAAATGCTCAACCTGTTTGAGTGGATTTCCACATGCTGTTTGATTGCCTCCGCCTTTCGCTAAAATCTGACTCAAAATTACCCGTCTCTCTCTCTTTCCCTCATATTTTCAACTGGCACACATCTTGCTCCTATTGCAGGTGACTCAGGTACTGGAGGGAGTATGGAAACGGTTCTTCTTTCAGCAGGAATTGCCTGTCTGATTGCCGCGATTGTCGGTGGGGGATTGAAAGCCTTTGGGATCGAAATTCCGATGCTGCAATCTCTCGCACGACAACTTCTTTTGGGCACGTTCGGCACAATTCTGGTGGTCATTAGTTTCGCGACTTCTTCTCCACCTAAACCTCCTGACGGTAAAACGTCTCCTCCACCCAGCCCGACGCGCGCACCTCTCGCTACACCGACGCGAGTCACTTTGCCGGGGGCCAGCGGGCCGCTTCATCTGAGCGTGAATAACAATCCGCGCGTCGTGGTGGCTGGCGGACAGACGACGATTCTGGTGCGCGTCACTGATCGAATGGGGAATGCCGTTGCCGGGGCAAGGGTGCGCGTTTCAGCCGGTGGCGGGTCTTTTGCCGCAACAGGCGTAACCAACGCTGATGGGGTGACAGATGCACAGGGCCTGTTTCGCACGAATTGGCAAACGTACGAAGCGCGCGCTTACACCGGAGAGATGAGTTATGCAATGAGAATCGAAGCGACGAAAGAAGGATTTGAAAAAGGCGTGACGGAGCTGACCGTTCCAGTTTCATTGAAGTGAAACGTCGGAAAAGCACAGGTATTTGAAAGGCGCCCAGGCTTAGGCAAAGGGGGCTGAGATGCGAAAAGTTTATTATTCTTTACGACTGATCATTGCAGGTTTGATTCTACTTTACACGATTGCCAGCAACCGCATTCCGCGAACAATTGCACAAACAACTTCGCCATCACCGCAAGCCAGGCTCAGTTCTAACACTGTGTTTCAGGTGACTGAGTGCCGGAGCGCAAGGCGGCTACGTGGGACTCGATCAAATCAATGTTTGCGTGCCCAAGAGTCTGATTGGACGAGGCGAAGTCAATCTCGAATTGAGTGTCGCAGGTCGCAAAGCCAAGACGGCGAAAGTGCATTTTCGTTAAGTTCCGGCAATCGTCCTGTGACCCGCAACCGCCACGCGGATTTTCCCCCCTTTGCGTGAGCCAAAATGCTCAACCCACAACCTTGATTTGCTAAATATCCGCACAATTCAAGCCAGAAAAATCGGCACATGGATTGCTCATCATGGAAGCATGAAGTGATTGGGGCGAATCCGGCAGCATTGGAAAATGTTCTAAGAGGGCATAGTGTTCTTTAGAAAACAAATTATAAGCCTCACAGGCTAATGGAAAGGAGGAAATATGAAATCCTTACAAAGATTGAGCATCTTTATCACCATGCTGCTGTCGTCCATTGTGATTCCAGCATCAGTATGGGGAACAGGCAACAAAGACCCAAATATCCCGCAAACCACAATCAATTGGGGGACGAATGCAACTGCTTTGCGTGGACAGAATGGACAACGCGTGACTTATACGTGTCCGGGTGGCGGTCGCTTCGGCAGTGTTTGGGGAACGGATGTTTACACCGATGATTCTTCAATCTGCACTGCGGCTGTGCATGCAGGGCGAATTAATGTGCAAACGGGTGGAACGGTGACCATCGAAATTCGCGCCGGGCAATCGCAGTACACGGGCAGCACCCGGTACGGCGTGACCAGTGCAGGCTATGGCGGCTGGCACGGGAGCTACGTGTTTGTCGGAGGCGGGCAGCAACCGCCACCACCGCCAGACACCCTGACGATAAATTGGAGCACAAACGCAGTTGCATTGCGTGGGCGCAACGGGCAACGGATGAATTACATCTGTCCAAGCAATGGTCGGGCCAGCGGCGTGTGGGGAACGGATGTTTACACCGATGATTCCTCGATTTGCAGTGCGGCGGTTCACGCCGGGCGAATCACCACACAAGCCGGCGGAAAAGTCACCATTGAGATCCGCGCGGGGCAATCGCAATACACTGGTAGTTTGCGGAACGGGGTGACGACGGCGGGATATGGCAGCTGGCATGGGAGTTATGTTTTTGTGGGCGGTGTTATCCAACCGCCACCACCTCCGCCACCACCAGATACCCTGACGATAAATTGGAGCACAAACGCAGTTGCATTGCGTGGGCGCAACGGGCAACGGATGAATTACATCTGTCCAGGCAATGGTCGGGCCAGCGGCGTGTGGGGGACGGATGTTTACACCGATGATTCTTCAATCTGCACTGCGGCTGTGCATGCAGGGCGAATTAATGTGCAAACGGGCGGAAAGGTGACCATCGAAATTCGTGCCGGGCAATCGCAATACACTGGTAGTTTGCGGAACGGGGTGACGACAGCTGGCTATGGCAGCTGGCACGGCAGCTATGTTTTTGCCGGAAGCGCGCCACCACCGCCACCGCCAAGCGTAGAAACAATCACCTGGGCAGCCACTGTAACTGCGCTGCGTGGCCAAAATGGCAAGCGCGTAACCTATCGCTGCCCCGCGAATGGAAGCCTGGGGCGTGTCTGGGGCACAGATGTTTACACGGATGATTCTTCGGTTTGCACCGCTGCTGTGCATTCCGGGTTGATTTCGCCGCAAGCGGGCGGCGTCGTAACGCTGGAAATTCGTGCAGGCCAATCGCAATACACGGGCAGCACGCGCTATGGCGTAACGACAGCTGGATATGGTGGCTGGCACGGCAGTTATGTCTTTGTCAGAAGCGCTATTGCTACAGGTAGTGCGGCAGATCAAACATCCCGGTAATGAACTGTGACCGGGCGGAAGCTTGTGAGGGAGGGCGTACAGGTCAGACCTGATGCCCTCCCTCTTGTAATTTGATTGCAGACGGTGGCGTAGGCCGTAACTGTATTGTCAAAACACATCGGAGGCGCAAACAAGCTGTTTGCGCTACATCTCGAAGGTGTACAACAAACATCTTGTTTGTTGCTCTTTCTCACCTGGCTTGTCAATCCACGTAACGATTAGCGATTTCGCCGTTGATACAGGCTGCCGCGCAGGGCGCTAACGGCCAGCCAGACAAAGAATCCGAGGCTGGTACTTGCCAGCAAAAGATTGATCCATTCTCCCACGATGAGCGATTGAAACCCGTATTGTCTGACCATAAATTCAGGCTGTGAGTCAGGCGCGCCGATCAGGCCGATAGATCGTGTAATCTTGAATCCTTCAATCAGGATCAAGTTCAGTAAGGCCACCGCGCCAATCAACGTCAGTGAACCAAAGAAGCGATTCCAACCGGGAAGCCAGATCAGCAGCGACCCGCAAATCATGATGCCCGTTGCCCAAATCGGACTAATCCTGAAGGGGATCAGAAACAGGAACAACCCGCCGAGCAACGTCAGCACAGTCAGGAAGAGCAATCGCCGTGGGAACAACCTGCCGGGCTTGAGGTGATGTTGTGTGCGCCACGCAGTGCCCTCCGCTGCAAGTGCGCTGACCATTGCCGCAACTTCGCCATAGTTTTCAGGCGTGCAATACAGGCGTAGCACGGTGCGCCAATTATTCAGCAGCGTAATGACCTGTTGCTGCGGATGCTCTTTGACGCGATACACCTCACGCCAGTTGATTCCCAGTTTGGCTTTGGCTGTGACCAGCAATCCCATCCCGGCATCCCCAATGCGCCCGGTCAAAATCGTGATCACCAACAGGGCATACGTCAGCCATTGGGCGGGCGGGCTTAACGTTTCATATTCCGCTCGCTCTTCAGTAATCGTGAATCGCGCGCGCAGATGATTCCGGTAAATCGTCGTCATCAGCAATAACGCCAGCGACACCAGTCCCAGAAAGACCAAGGCCAGAAATCCGAGGAATTGATACAGGATCGGCCACGCCTGAATGCCCTGAAACCCAAGAAAGACAGGCACGAAGATCAATGTGAAAAGCGCAAGGGAAAACAGGACGATTTTCAGCGTATCGTAGAGAAAAAAACGATTGGTCAAAATCGGGATAAACGATTCCCAGGTAACCCGTTGTTTCAGCGACGGCATAGTAAATCACCTCCTCGCTTTTTTACCGTCTGCAATTCGCAATCCACTCCGGCTTTTCTGGGAACGCGTGAATCGGTCGAAGCCTTTGCCCGTGCCACAATCTGGCAGATCGCTGCGAATCTGCTGTCAGTGCTTTTCGAACGCGATTACAAATGTGAGGGAAGTTTGGTCGCAGTGTGCATTTTCGCTCAGTGCATCGGGGAACTATCCGCACAAATTCTTTCCTCTTTCGCCCATAAAGCCTGAAATTGCATTGGTATGTGGCTTGCCCTAAATCAGATGGAAGTGAATTCACACAAGGAGGTACATATGAAAAAAGGAACCGTCCTCAAATTAGCAGGTAGCGCGGCAGTCGGTGTTGCTGCGGTCGGAGCATATCGGACGTTCGTCAAACCCTGGCAACGGCAATGGGGCGCAACCGCCGAAGAAGTTGCGCAGGCCATGCCGGGCGATGAGATTGTCGAAAATCCTGTTTTGAATGCAACCCGCGCGATCACGATTCAGGCGAAACCTGCCGAAGTCTGGCCCTGGCTGATGCAAATGGGCTATGGGCGCGCAGGCTTTTACAGCTATGATTTCGTTGATAACAGCCGCCGCCACAGTGCCGAACGCATTATCCCAGAGCTGCAATTTCTAAAAGTCGGCGATGCCATTCCAACCTCACCAAATCAGGGATTCATCGTCGAAAAAATCGAACCGGAACGTTTGCTGGTGATGACGATGCGCGGCGAGAAAAACATCCTGAGCGTGACAGCAATGCTGAATGCGCTTGAGGATGGAAACACACGTCTGATTCTGCGCCTGCGCCTGAGTTATCGCTGGGGCGTTCGCCGTTCACTTTACTTTCAGATCTTTGAACCCGGCGATTTTGTGATGATGCGCAAGATGATGCTTGGCATTAAACGTCGCGCTGAAGCATTTCACTAATAAACGGGCAAGCGGCACTTGCCAAAACCGAAAATGCACGTCTGTGTTTGAAGAAAGACGATGGAGAGGAGGCAATATGTTGAAGAAAATGGCGTTGTTAGTACTTGTAATTGGGTGGTTTTCTGGTCGTGCCTATGCAGATGTTTCTCTGCTTTTGCACGAAGCAATCGGCGGCTCTGGCGAGTTTACGGCTGGTGGACACAGCGCCATCTATTTTTCCAACATTTGCTTGGAAGGCCCTACGGAATTGCGCATGTGCCGTCCTGGCGAGCAGGGAATCGTGATGGCGGCGTATCCCGGCTTTGGTGCTGACAAGCCTTACGAATGGCTGGCGATTCCGTGGTTTCCTTATCTGTATGGGGTGGCACAGACAGGCGAAGTTCCACTCTACGTCAATGGTGAAATTCGTACTTTGCTGCGTAGCAATGGTCGTCGCCAGTATTTCAATGACATCGTGCCAGCCGACCCTAACGGAGCCTTACCGATTGGACGCTGGCAGGAAATGATCGGGACGTTGCTTAATCGCGATGTTTATGTTTTCACGCTGAAGACAGACTGGAAGGAAGACGCCGCGTTGGTGGAGGAGTACAACAGCCGTGCGAATAAACGCCCTTTCAATGTGTTGTACCACAACTGCGCCGACTTTGTGCGCGAAGTTCTCAACGCCTATTTCCCGCAGGCCACGCACCGCGATGTGCTAAATGATTTTACGATCACTACGCCCAAGGCATTGGCCCACTCGCTTACACATTACGCAACTAAACGACCAGAACGGCTTTTTTACATCACGAAATATTCGCAATACCCCGGCCCGATTCGTCGCAGCCTGGACAATCGCAATTTCAGCGAGAAGGCGCTGACATCGAAAAAGTATCTGGTTCCGCAAATCGTTTTTAAGCCAATTTTGATTCCGATCTTTGCTACGGCTTACTTTGCGACGGGCCATTTCAATCCGCAGCGGGCTTATGAGCGATACGCGTCGCTGACCATCGCTCAACTGGAATTGGAAGCCATCCAATTGCGACAACAATCGGTGGCCTCTCAGCCATACAGCAATAGTTTGGCCCCTTACGGCACTGATTCGCGTGCTGCGCGGTTAATGGAAATCGAACGCGAGAAGGCGGCAGAGCGGTTGCGTCTGTTCGGGACGAAACCGGATTGGGCGCATTACAAAACCGCCTTTGAGCCATTGCTGCGGCAGGCCATTGCGCAGGGGTACTTCGTAGATGAGCGAGAAGTCCAGACGTTTTTCAAGGATTTGGAATTGCAGAGCGAACCCTTCCTTGATGAAAACGGCTTATTGATGTTGCGCGTCCGGGATTATGGCGTAGCGCGGCGACTGGGCCTGACGCGCGCGAACATCCTGAGCCCAGATTCTGATCCGCAACTGGCCTATAAGCTGATGCTGGTGCGGGTGCGGAACGAGTTGTACGGTGCCACAAAGAACCGCGAGACGTTTGAGGCTTTTGAGGCTGACTGGAAATTGATGCAGGAACTCGCCACGCGTTGTGCCGCCTTGCCTGCGCCAAACACCACGCGCACCAGCGCTCAGGCACGCTTTCTGGAACATCCTGAAAAGTTCACCTTCAAACAGAAAATGAAAAAATGGCTGGTGCGGATTACGCATTGATGCAAGAAGCATTTGTTCTGTGCCAACCAACATCGTTCACAACAACCAACGAAGGAGGGAATATGAAACGATCATCAACACAACTCAGAATGTGGGCACTGGCATTGGTGCTGGCGTTAGGCAATGTGACGGCGCTCAGCGGATGGACGTCGGCGCAAACGCGCAGTCGCAGCCGGACGCCGCAAACAACGACCGTCGCCTATGACCGGGGTTATACGGATGGCTATGATGACGGCTATCGCGCGGGAAAAGATGATTATGGGCAGAATGCGACGCGCGATCATCAACGATCACAGCTTTATCAGGAAGCGGATCGAGGCTATGAAGCGCGCTTCGGTTCGTTAGCTGATTACCGCGAAGGGTATCGGCTGGGCTTCGAGTTGGGATACACCGATGGCTATTACGGGCGCACGTTGAATCAGCAAACGCCCCGCAATACCAGAGGCACGATTTTGCGGCAGCGTGATCGCAATCGCCCGCGCGCCAGCAGCGAGATTCCGATTGATACGGCTTTACGATTGCAGTTGACGACTCCGATTAACACTAAAACCAACAACGAAGGCGACCGCTTTACAGCCCGTGTTCTTGAGCCAGCCATGTATGAAGGCGCAACCGTGGAAGGATACATCGCCCGCATCGAACGCTCCGGCAAGTTGAAAGGGCATACAGAGATGGCGTTGGATTTTGACACGATCACTTTTCGCGATGGGCGTCGCAGCGCATTTTATGCGCAGATTGAAAAGATCTATATCGGCGATTCGATCAAGACAACAGACGAAGAGGGCAATATTGATAGTGCCACCAAGACGCGTGACATTCTCATCCGCTCTGGCGGCGGAGCTGCGTTGGGGGCGATCATTGGAGCAATTGCCAAAGGCGGGAAAGGCGCTGCTATCGGTGCCATTATTGGTGCAGGCGTTGGTGCCGGTTCGGTTTTCATTCAAGGGAAAAAAGAATTGATCCTTGATAGCGGAACAGAGATGAGCGTGCGTACCATCGGCTCAGCAACTGGTTCGTAAACCGTTTGCACTTGCTCCGCTCTTTTGGCTGGCACCATCAGCTAACAATCGCGGGCGAGTTTTCATCGAATAGGAAGCCGATTATGTCTGAACAAAACTATCCAAGAAATCACCAGCATTTAAATTGGCTGATGCGTCGGCTGACAAAAGATTTGCCGGTGCCGATGGCGGGTTTGGCTGAATTGTATCAACAGACATTTGCAGACGGCGCACTCAGCGCCAGGACAAAGGAGTTGATTGCGATGGGCATTGCGATTTGCAGCCATAGCAATGATTGCATGGCTGCACACGTTCACGATGCTTTTCGGGCCGGAGCAACGCGTCAGGAAATTATGGATGCTATCGGCGTCGCCGTTTTGATGGGAGGCGAGTCGGCAAGGCTTCGTGGCTGTGAAGCCTTTGGTGCATTGGAGCAGTTTGAGATTGAGTTAGCCGAAGAACGCGCCGCACAACAGCTGGAGGAGTGACCTCACCATGTACACGCTGAGAAAAATTTTAATTGTTACCCTGAGCTTTTTGCTGATCCATACGGGCGGCACAGGAGTTTGTCTGGCTGATAAAAAAGGCAGCAAGCAGGTGGTTGCCACGAAAGATGAATTCGCCGCAATCCGACAACAAGTCGAAAAACTGTCGGCGAAAAACAAGGTGCGGATTCAGTTGAAATCCGAAGAGAAAGTTACCGGAAGAATCCTGCAACGCAATCAGGATCGCCTTTCGTTGCAAACAGAGAAGGCCGAGAACGACGAGCCGCGCGAGATTTTGTACAGCGAGATAAAAACGATTCAGCCAGAAGAAAAATTAGGTCCGGGTATCAAAGTGCTGGGCGTGGTGGTGGCTGTTACGATCATCGCTCTGTTTGCGGTCGTAACGCACCATCGCCAATAATGACGCGGCATTAGTCATACCTGTCAGTACCGCGACCCGTAAGGAGCGCTTGTCCGTTGAGGCTACGCTCCCTACGGGTCGCGGTACTGATTTTGTGCGAAATCTTCCTCATTAAATCGTGCGAAATCCCGCATTCATTGCAGATCCTTTTGCCTTCGACTGTGTTTTCGGCTCGGCATACGGCTTGCTCAGATAAGGTTGTAAACAGATCGAATTGAAAAGGAGGGCATTATGCAAGGCCAAAAAAAATATACCAATCAGACCTTTACAAAACGCGTAGACCACGAAGCAGGTCGGCATCACACAGCGCGTGCGATGACTGAGCCTGCGGTTTGCAAAGTTTGTGGCGATGTCTATGCAGATCGGCGCTGGACGGTGCCTGAGCCTGAAGCACAAAGTGAAAAGCATCCGCATTTCCGTCCTGCAACGCAGGTTGTCTGCCCCGCCTGCCAACGGCAAGAAGAAGGCGTCCCCAGTGGCTATGTCTATCTTGAAGGCGCATTTTTTGCCGCGCATCGTGATGAGATCAAACGCCTGATTCAGAACGAAATCGAAAGAACTGCCGTGAAAAACCCGCTGGCGAGGATGATGGAGTGGGAGGACGAAGGAACAGAAAAGGCCACGATTACCACCACCACCGAACATCTGGCACAGCGGCTGGGACACGCTTTAGAGAAAGCCTTTGATGGTGAGGTGCGTTATGACTTTTCGCACGAGAACAAATTAGCGCGGGTTTATTGGAGGAGGGGTTGACGGATATGAAAGTTCTATTGGCGATAGATGGTTCATCCGGCAGTGATGTGGCGGTGAATGAAGTGGCAACGCGCCCCTGGCCTGCGGACACGGAAATTGAAGTGTTTAGCGTCGCAAAGCTACAAGTCCCAAATACACCTGATCCGTTAATGCTGGCAGCAACAACTTATCAGGAATTGCTTGAATCCGAGCGTCAGCACGCACAGGGCTTTGTCGTCCGCGCCGTTGAAAATTTGCGTCAGGGCGCAGGCACAAAAGACCTGGACATCACCGCGAAAGTTACCAAAGGCTATCCCCAGGATGTGATTCTGAACGAAGCCAATGAATGGGGAGCTGATTTGATTGTGATGGGGTCGCATGGGCACAGCCTGCTGGGTCGGTTCTTGCTCGGATCGGTGACGCACGCCGTTGTTGGGCACGCGTCCTGTTCTGTCGAAATCGTTCGGCATCGGCCATAAAACGAATGGTGTGGCGATGGAAACTGTCCACCGACATGAAGTAACGCTTCCGGTGGGAGACATTACGCTGACAGGGATCATAGAAATCCCTGTCGGGGCAAGTGGGATGGTGCTTTTTGCTCACGGCAGTGGCAGCAGCCGTCTCAGTCCCCGTAATCAATTTGTCGCACAGGTTATCCGCGCACACGGCTTAGGAACATTACTTTTTGATTTGCTGACGCGCGAAGAAGAAGCCATTGACCTTCGCACACGGCATTTACGTTTTGATATTCGGTTACTGGCACAGCGATTGGTGCAGGTGACGAACTGGATCAAAAGCAGGCCAGAGACACAGAACCTGCCAATTGGATATTTCGGTGCCAGCACGGGTGGGGCTGCTGCCTTGGTGGCCGCCGCAGAGTTAGGAGCAACGGTGCAGGCCGTGGTGTCGCGCGGAGGCCGCCCGGATATGGCCGGAGAAGCATTGGTGTTTGTGCAGGCTCCCACCCTTTTGATTGTTGGCGAACACGACCCCGTTGTATTGCAACTGAACGAAGAAGCATTTGAAAAATTGTCCTGTCAGAAGCAATTGACTGTTGTTCCGGGCGCAACTCATTTGTTTGAAGAGGCGGGGGCGCTGGAAGCTGTTGCCCACCTTGCCGCCCGATGGTTTCAGCATTATTTACAGCCGCACTGACGGGGTGTCTATATGAAACCGATTCGCACTTTTAATGTCACTCCATTTTTGCCGCCCGAATTAGAACGGGTACGCAATTTAAGCTACAACTTACGCTGGGCCTGGAATCACGAGGCTATTGAACTTTTTCGTTGGGATAATCAACTGTGGGAACGTTCTGGTCACAATCCTGTGCTGATGCTCGGCACGATAGATCAGGCCACCTTGCAGGCTGCCGCCACAGATGAAGGCTTTCTCACGCAACTGGATCGCGTTGCCAGAGATTTTGATGCATACCTGAAAAGTGATACCACCTGGTTTCAGCGCACGCATGGCAAAACGGATCATCGGCTGGTGGCGTACTTTTCGGCTGAATTTGGCGTCACCGATTGCCTTTCGATTTTTGCGGGTGGGTTAGGGATTTTAGCTGGTGATCATTTGAAATCCGCCAGTGACTTGGGCGTGCCGCTGGTGGCAGTTGGGATTCTGTATCAGGAAGGTTACTTTCGCCAGTATTTGAATGACGCTGGCTGGCAGCAGGAAATTTATCAGGAAAATGATTTCTTCACCTTGCCGCTGACGTTGGAATGCAATAAAGACGGAACGCCGATTACGATTGAAGTTCCGTTTCCAGGCCGCAATATCTACGCGCAAATCTGGCGTGCTCAGGTTGGGCGCGTGCCGTTGTATTTGCTCGACACGAATATCCCGGCCAATCCGCGCAAGGAAGATCAGGACATCACCGATCAGTTGTATGGCGGCGATAATGAATTGCGCATCAAGCAGGAATTGATGCTCGGCATTGGTGGGTATCGTGCGCTGGAAGCCCTGGGCATCACGCCCGATGTGTATCACTTAAACGAAGGCCACTCAGCCTTTCTCGCCCTGGAGCGCATGCGTCGCCTGATAGAAACCGAGCATCTTTCGTTTGCCGAAGCGCGCGAAGCGGTTTCTGCCGGGTTGATCTTCACAACGCATACGCCTGTGCCCGCCGGTCACGATTACTTCCCGCCGGATTTGATGGCGCGGTATTTCGGCGATTACGCAGGCAAGTTGGGCTTATCGTTTCGAGATTTCATGGCACTTGGCAGAAAAGACCCGAATGATGACAACGAACAATTTTGCATGACCGTGCTGGCCTTGCGTCTGGCGCAACACAGCAATGCCGTCAGCCGTTTGCATGGGCAGGTTTCGCGCAAGATGTGGCAATCGCTTTGGCCCAACGTGCCAGAAGATGAAATCCCGATTGGCCACGTCACCAACGGCATTCATTTTCGCTCGTGGATTTCACAGGAAATGGATGAGATTTATAACCGCTATCTTGGCACGCATTGGCGCAACGAACCGGCGGATCAGGCCTTGTGGGGCCGCGTCAATCGCATGTCGCCGGAAGAGTTGTGGCGCACGCACGACAAGCGCCGCGAACGATTAGTGGCCTTCACCCGTCGTCGTTTGCGCGCACAACTGGAACGACGCGGCGCTCCGCAATCCGAGGTCGAAGCCGCTGACGAAGTGCTGAATCCTGACATCCTGACCATCGGTTTTGCCCGGCGCTTTGCCACGTACAAACGCGCAAACCTGTTGTTGCGTGACCCCGAACGCCTGGCGCGCATCCTGAACCATCCTGAACATCCTGTGCAAATCATCTTTGCTGGGCAGGCGCATCCACGCGATGAAGCAGGCAAGGAAATCATCAAGCAAATCGTCACACTTTGTCGCAAGCCGGAATTTCGCCATCGTTGCGTGTTTCTGGAAGGCTACGATATGGCCATTGCCCGTTCGATGGTACAGGGTTGTGACGTATGGCTCAGCACGCCGCGCCGTCCGTTGGAAGCCAGCGGCACCAGCGGCATGAAAGCCGCAGCCAATGGCGTCCTGAACCTCAGCACGCTGGATGGTTGGTGGGACGAAGCCTGGAAGTTCGGTGCACGGAATGCAGAACACGGTATCACCGAACCCATCACAGATCAGGATGCACATTCGATTGGCTGGGCGATTGGCAGAGGCGAATCCTACGATGACCCGGAGTATCAGGATCAGGTCGAAGCCGAAGCGCTTTACACGTTGCTGGAACGTGATGTCGTGCCGACGTTTTATGAGCGGAGCGCAGATAAGTTGCCGCGTGATTGGATTGCACGCATGAAGTCTTCGATTGGAAATCTGTGCCATTACTTCAACACGCACAGAATGGTGCAGGAATATACCGAGCAGTTTTACCTGCCCGCCGCAGAACGTCACAGACAACTGGTTGCACAGGAATTGACCCGCGCGAAAGCCTTGGCCAGTTGGAAAGCACGCATCCGTCAGCATTGGTCTGAAATTCGTGTGGAAGCGGTCAGCGCTGATTCGCTCGCGGAAATTCGCGTCGGACGCGAAATCAAAGTCCGGGCACAAATTCACCTTGGCGCGCTGACACCAGAAGACGTGAAAGTGGAACTCTACACAGGCTTAGTCAGTCCGTCCGGCGATATTATCGCTGCCACGACAACGCCAATGCACATGACGGAAGGTGGACGGGCTGGGAGCTGGAATTTCGCCACTGATCCGATCATGTGTAGTCGCAGCGGTTTGCACGGCTTCACGATTCGTGTGTTGCCGTATCATGCCGATCTGACCACATTATTTTTGCCGGGCTTAATGGTGTGGGCTGAAACCAATACGACGGTAACTTTAGAAAGTCGAAAGGAACACGCTGTATGAAAGTGTTATTAACGACAGATGGTTCAAAGCAGGCGGAAACCGCATTGCAAACAGCAGGCCGGTTATTGCACAAGGGCCGACACCAGTACGATTTGCTTTGCGTTGCGCCAAGGCTGGCTTTCCCGCAATCCAAAGCCCGAAAGGAAAAACCAAAAATCGCGCGCTTACACCAAAACTATCAGGATAAAGCGGCATCGGAGGCGAAAGAAATTTTGTTGCACGCACAAGCCCAACTGGCTACGCAGGGAATCGAAGCCAACACGATTGCTGAAGTTGGTTCGCCCGCGAACATGATTTTGCAGAAGGCCGCCGAAAGAGACTTGGTTGTGATCGGCGCGCACGACCGTTACGAGCGCAGCAAGCAAGGCTTAGGGCCTGTTGCGACGCGTGTGGTTGCGCACGCTTCCAGCGCTGTTCTGGTTGCCCGCGAGCTGACTGCCGGAAGGAGTTTGCGCATTTTGCTGGGGATGGATGGTTCCCTGGCTTCTGAATACGCATTGCAGGTGATGCTGCGGATGTTCGATGTGGGCACGGCGGAAATCACCCTCATGCATGTGGTCGAAACGCCGTGGATTTATCTGGGACTGGAACGCGAATGGTTGGATTATGCCGAAAGCGGAATTGATCGCAATGACCAATCCTTCCAACTGGAGCGCGAACTACAGAACGAAGCGGAAGACGTGTTGGCCGAAGTCCGCGCCCGCCTGGATGGCGTTGGTCTGTCAGCAACCACGCTGATTGAAGAAGGTGATCCGGCTTTGGAAATCCTGAGCGAAGCGGAAAAAGATGAATACGATCTGATTGTCTTAGGCGCAACCGGAGAGCATGATTTGAAACATCAATTGCTGGGGAGTGTTTCCACCAAAGTTGCGCAGGACGCGCCCTGTTCTGTGTTAGTGGCAAAGTACATTGCTTAAATCAGTCCTGTTAAAATCATTACCGCGACTGGTAAGGGGCGTGAGCGGCGCTTCTTCCCAGTCGCGGCACTAATTCTTATCCCATCGGAATTGGCTCTTCCGGCGATTTCAATTCAACCACCAACAAATGCGCTTCGGTCGAACCGATGTTTTGTAAGGCATGCGTTGTTTCGTGCCGCCACATCAACGCGCCGGTTTTCAGTTCAAATTCTTCACTGATGCCGGAGGGAGCCGTAATCAGCAACGTGCCGGGGCCGAAAGAATACACAACACAATCAGGATGCGAATGTAAGGCGGATTTCTCGCCGGGTTGGCTGCGATATTCCATGACACGGACACGGTCATTTTCCAGCAATGTTTTGTAATTGTGGGGATCATTTCTGACCGGATCATCGGTGGCATAAATGTTTTCTTCACTTCTCATGATCTTGCTCCTTACTATGGCAGGAATGATTGTGTACCTTTCCTGAATGGTTGTGGGGTTTCACCCAAAAATTGTGGATATTTACAACTTCATCCAATTTCAACGCTTCAACTTGTTCCATGCAATTTGCGTATCGCAGGTTGTGCGTTGCTGTTGAGGTGAAACGCCGGGAATTATTTACCATTCGCAATCAGCAATTGAAGGTTTGGCTTGGAAATCAGCTCTTGTTGGCGGAGCCAATCTGTTGCCCGGTGTGCAACTTGAGCCAGCTGATCATTGGTGTTTAGCGTGAAGGCGGTTTTTTCGATTTCAGGGCGAATATCTTCAAAGGTTTCCCGCTGTCGGAGGTAAATTTCCCAATTGGCATCCGAAAGGCCGTCGCCGCGAGCCGCGCGTTGTTCCAATCGCTGTTGGACGAACTCTGGCGCAAGCGTACATTCGATGATGCGCCAATCCGCCCCCGCGTTCATTGCCATCTGCCGCGCACTGTTTCTATCTGCTGCTCGCTGAAATGTAGCATCCAGAATCACGCCGCGATTGGCTGCGAGGAATTCTTGTCCTGTCGTAAGCATTTTTTGATATGTGCGCCTGCTGGCTTCAGTGGTGTATGCGCCTTCGCCATAGCCGCTCGGTTTCTTCGCATCACCAAACAGGGATTGCCGTACCGCATCGGCAGAAATTACGCGCAGCCCAAGTTCGCTGGCGATGGCACGTGCGACGGATGTTTTGCCCGTGCCTGATAGACCACAGACCGCGATCACAGTCGGTTTTTGCAGCGGGGTGGCATAACGTCGTGCCAGTTCAAAATAATTTCTGGCCTGTTGCGCCGCCGTTTCTTTTTCTGCGTCACTAAATTCCGGCTCATTTAAGCGAAAGCTCAACACCTTGCCGCGCACGTACGCCCGATAGCAGCGATAAAAGGGCAGGAGCGTAAACAGGTCATTGTCGTTGGCGCGTTGTTGATAGGCTTCTGTGAAGTAATAGCCAAGGTCAGGCCGCGCGCGCGCGTCTAAATCCATTGCCAGAAATGCGATTTCGCTTGCCACATCGTCACATCGAAACCGCTCGTTAAATTCGATGCAATCGTAAATGCGAATCGCATCATCCATGACGCAAATACTTTCACATCGCACATCGCCGTGCCCATCCACAATTCGTTTGTCGTGAATTCGACGGGCAAAGAGGTCAGTTTTGTGGGTCAGCCAATCGTTGACCCAATCCTGAATGGCATTGAAATCCGACGCGCTAATCGTGCGATTGATAAAGGCTTCGGTCTGAATGAAGTTTTCTTCCCAGTTGTGGCAAATTTCCGCCAGGCTGCCCCATTGATTGATTTGGGGGCCACGCCGTGCATTTTGATGAAACGCGCTGAGCTGTGCGGCGATGCGATCAAGGATAGCTTCGGTAACAGTATTTTCGGCGACCATCCGATCCAGCATCCGATCCTCAGGTAAGCGGTTCATCCAGACGCAATAATCCACGACCCTGCCGTGCTGGCCGGAAAAGCCAATTTTGCCGTTGGATTCGATCACACCGCTGTAGCCAATGTAGGTATCCAAACACAGTCGTCGGTTTAAGTTGACCTCATCTTCACAGGCCTGTCGTCGTTTTTGTGGCGTCGTGTAATCAAGAAACCCAAAATCCACGGGTTTCTTGAGCTTGACGACGTGCTTGCTCCCCAGCAGGAGCACCGAAATATGCGTTTGCTTCATCTCAATCGGCAACTCATCCGCTGGCCAGTCCGGGCTATGCTGAAGTTGTTCGACCATTTTCAGCCATTCCGCCAAGTCTGTTTTTTCTTCGCCCACATTCATCACCGAACTCCTTTCAGGAGGTAGGACGTAGTTCGATGCGATTTTGAATTATTTGCAGCAGTTGATCGCGGGCGATCATTCCTAATATTTTGCCTTCCTGAATGACCGGGATTTGCGCGATGTTTTTCGTCACCATTAATTGCAGGACTGCTTCAACATCGGTATCCGGCGCGACTGCCGAGAGTTGATCCAGCGGACGCATGACCGCCTGTACCGAAGTGTTATTCCACTCTGCACGCGGCACTGTACGAACATCAGACAGCGTGATGATTCCACGCGGATGCTCTGGTTCTCCGACCACAAAGCACCGATAGCCTCGTTGCAATAGGTAAGATTCGACAAATTCGCTGAGGCTCATTCCGCCGGAAATGAAAGAACAATCGGTTGACATGACCTGCTCCGCCCGCACCCCGGCAACAGCGCGATGAACAAGCAGTTGCGCGCCGCTCATTTCTGCCGCATTCATTAAGAACCATCCCAAAAACGCCATCCACAACCCATTGAAAATCGCGTCTTGCCCAAAGATCAGCCACAGTCCATAGAAAATCATCATCAACCCAAGATTCCGCCCAATGCTCACCGACACCTGCGTTGCCCGCTCTAAACTTCCGGTCACGCGCCAAACAATTCCACGCAGGACGCGCCCACCATCCAACGGCATTCCCGGCAGCAAATTAAACGTTGCCAAGGCAAAATTCACGATGCCCAGCCAACCTGCCACGCTGCCAATCACGGACGCATCTTTGCCCGCGAGAAACCACACTGACCCAAAGACTGCGGCCAGAAAATAGCTGGATAAAGGGCCGATCAAAGCAACGCGGATTTCCTGATTAGGAGAGGAGGCTTCTTTCTCGATTTCTGCCACACCGCCAAAAACAAACAATGTGATAGAGCGCACGGGCTGGCCGCCCCGTTTGGCCATTAACGAATGCGCCATTTCGTGAAACAGCACAGAGCTGAAGAACAAGACACTGGCTGTCAGGCCAATCACAATTTGTACAGGCTTGGAAAATTGCGGAAATTGCTCACCGAATTGTGCAATTAAGGAAAAGGTGACGAGACCAAAAATGATAATCCAGGTTTGATGGATGAAAATTGAGACTCCAAACAATGACCCCAGACGAATTGCGTTTCGCATGATTGCCCTCCTCTTATGCCTAATCGTAGAGCAAACGGGATGCCAGGCCCGATTTTGTATGCTTAAAGTCCGCTATCAGGTCAGAAACAAGTCTTAGCGCGTGTTTGGGAATTCTGATGGTTTGCGTTTTCTCAAGAGCCCCGTCGTTGACGGCTGGGGAAAAGGCAGGAAAGAGCGAAGATGGCGCTTCTGAGCGTCCTTTTCCGCAGGCTTAAGCCAAGGGAAAAGCCCGATTCAGCGGGCTTTGAGCCTTTGTTTGGTGCTTCCCCAGCCGTCAACGACTGGGCTCTTCAATAACAACAGAATTCCCTAACACACTCTTAGGGAGCACTCGCAGAAAGGTTGATGCTCCCCAAACAACTATTGCCAATGCTCGCTCACGCCTGTCACTTTGTTGACGTGAATACGAAAGACGATAACCTCGTCTTTGCCTTTCGTCATCCTTGATTCGACTGGCGTCATGTGCGGGAAATGCCGATAAAACGCGGTCATCCAGCGTTCTCGTTCTTCTTTCTCGCCTATTTCTTCATATTCTCCGAAGGCAATTGCACTGCGCCAATTGTAATCATCCTGGACTTCATCTACCTGCAAGCATACGTGCGGAGACTCGCGTAGTACCTGAATTTTCAGGCCCGGCAACGAATGAATGTAGATGTCCTCTCCCTCGTACAGATAATTAATTGGCAAAACATACGGCTCGCCGTTGATGCAACAGCCCAATCTGCCGAAATGGTGCTCTTGTAATATCTTTTGGGAATCTACTTTTCCGAGTGGTTCAATCATATAAGCCTCCTTCCCTTTTTAGGTTCAGCAAGCGACGTTCCGCACGGATTGGAAGTACCTTGTCGCATTGTACAAAGCACTTACCGCCTTGATCGGGAAGGCGCGTGGAATTGCGCGCCTTAGGTTGCGCAAAGTTTCCCATCCGGCAGGTTTGAATGCGCGAAATCCCACCTCGCTTTCCGTCGTAAGCTCGAAAGTCTTTGGGAACTCTTTGCTTCAGTTTTGGACTGAATGTTGCAACATTTCTGCCTAGTTCTCAGATTGAATTGTTGGGAGGGAAATTGAAATGGCACACAAACAGATGCTTTTTCGTTCAGAGGCCCGCGAGAAAATCTTACGCGGCGCGGCGGCGTTGACCGATGCTGTGCGCGTGACACTGGGGCCAAAATCAAAATGCGTTTTGATTGAAAAGAAATGGGGCAAGCCGTTGGTTTGTAATGATGGCGTAACCATCGCCAAAGAGGTCGAATTAAAAGACCCCGAAGAAAATCTGGGCGCACAAATGTTGCGGCAGGCGGCAGAACAAACCGGTGATGCGGTCGGCGATGGCACCAGCACTTCGACGATTCTGGCCTATACGATTTTTGCTGACGGCTTGCGCAACGTCGCCGCCGGAGCCAGCGCCGTTGATTTGAAGCGCGGACTGGATCGCGGCTTGAAGGTTGCTGTTGACGCGCTACACACGATTTCGCGCCCGGTCGAAAGCCGCAAAGAAAAGGCGCAGGTGGCTACGATTTCTGCGCACAACGATCCGGTGATTGGGGAACTGATCGCCGATGCCACCGAAAGAATCGGCGATGAAGGCGTCATTTCTGTCGAAGAATCCAAGACGACGGAAACCACGATGGAAGTTGTGGAAGGTATGCAATTTGATCGCGGTTATCTGTCGCCATATTTCATTAACAATGCTGAAAAGCTGGAAGCCGTGTTGGATGAACCGTTGATCCTGCTATGCGAAAAGAAAATTACCCTGATGACGGATTTGCTGCCGTTGCTGGAACAAATTGCCAAGAACGCACAATCCCTGCTTATCGTGGCCGAAGAGGTCGAAGGCGAGGCGCTGGCGACGCTGGTGGTGAATAAAATTCGCGGCGTGCTGTCGTGTGTTGCCGTGAAAGCCCCCGGCTTCGGAGATCGCCGCAAAGCGATGTTGCAGGATATAGCGGTGCTGACAGGCGGACAGGTCATCAGCGAAGAGATCGGCCTGAAACTGGAAAAGGTTACGCTGGCAGATTTGGGCCGTGCCCGCCGCGTTGTTGCTGATAAAGATAATACGACCCTCATCGGCGGTGGCGGCACGAAAGAAGCCATTGACGGGCGGTGCAAAGAATTGCGGCAACAAGTTGAAGCAACCACCTCCGACTATGATCGTGAGAAATTGCAGGAACGATTAGCGCGACTCGCAGGAGGAGTCGCAGTCATTCACGTTGGCGCGCCTTCTGAAGCGGAGATGAAAAACCGAAAAGAAGCCTTTGATGACGCGATCAGCGCCACGAAAGCCGCAGTGGCTGAAGGCATTGTTCCCGGCGGTGGGTTAGCATTGCTCCGAGTCATTGATGCCGTCGAGCAGGAAGCCATGAAAGCGGACGGCGATGAGCGCACAGGCTTGCTGATTCTCAAACGCGCTCTGGAATCGCCCGCGCGTCAGATTGCCGAAAATTCAGCCTTCGACGGGGGCGTCGTGGTCAATGCCATGCGCAAAGGAACCGGGAATTATGGGTTTGATGCCGCACTGGGCGAATATGTGGATTTGATGGAAGTCGGCATCATTGATCCCACCAAAGTGGTTCGCGTTGCGCTGGAAAACGCTGTCTCCGTCGCCAGTGTTTTGTTACTTACAGAAGCCACCCTCACCGAGCTGCCCGAACAAAAGCCAAAAGCTTTGCCGGGCAGTGAAGGTGGGTTTGAATAGGGTGAGGTCTTCTGTGGCAGCCACAATACCCGCTTGGGCACAGGGTGTTGTGGCTGCTTTTTTTTCTTGGTGTTCTATGTCGAAAGCCGTAGCTGACATCACTGTACCGCAGCCTTCTTCCTCTCCCACATTCTGGGCGGGGATGCGTGCAGAGGATGCGATTCAATCATTGGCCTCAGCCCGCACCGGATTGGCCGAATCAGAAGCGAGAATTCGGCTTCAACAATATGGGCCAAACTCTTTACCACACGCCGCCCGTCGTCCGTGGTATCAGGAGCTGGCGGCAAATTTCATTCATCTGTTCGCCTTGTTGTTATGGGTCGGCGCAGCTCTGGCGTGGGTGGCCGGAATGCCGCAACTTGCGTTGGCAATCGTCATTGTCATTCTCATTAACGGTTTGTTCAGTTACTGGCAGGAATTCCAGGCTGAACGCGCTGCCGAGGCCTTAGCAGCATTGTTGCCGCGTCAGGTTTTAGTGCGGCGCGATGGCGTAGAAAAGCTGATTCCTGCCGAACAAATTGTGCCCGGCGATATTTTGCTCTTAACCGAAGGCGAAGCGATTCCCGCCGATGCGCGCATCATTGCCGCCGAGCGCTTGCGTGTGGATGCATCTTCTTTGACGGGCGAATCACGGCCTGTCGCGCGGATCGCAGATGTCGTCACGGCGAAAGAACGAACCGCCCCCACGTTACCCAATCTGGTTTTTGCCGGAACCAGCATTGCCAGCGGCAAAGGTGAAGCTGTCGTGTTCGCCACGGGCGCAGCCACTGAATTCGGGCGGTTGGCGCAACTTACCAGCGTGCAGGATGAACGGCCCAGCCCGTTGCAACAGGAACTGAAGCACGTCACCAATCTGGTTACAAAAATCGCGTTGGGGTTCGGCCTCGCATTTTTCATCATTGGTTGGTCAATTGCCGGGTTATCGTTGACGACCAGCTTTCTTTTCGCTATCGGCATCATCGTAGCTAATGTTCCCGAAGGGTTGCTGCCAACCCTGACGCTTTCGTTGGCCGCAGGCGTGCGACGAATGGCGCGCCGGAATGCGCTGGTCAAGCGACTCTCTGCGGTTGAGACGCTGGGCGCGACGACTGTGATTTTGACTGACAAAACCGGCACGTTAACCGAAAACCAAATGACAGTGCGTGAAATCTGGGCGGACGGCATCAGCTATCAGGAATCTGACACAGGCTTCATTCCCGCCGATGCACGATCTTTGTTTGAACTTTTACGAGCCGGAGCTTTGTGTTGTGACGCGCATTTGGTTGTGTCATCCGATGCCAACAAGCCGCCACAGGTGATCGGCGACCCCACCGAAACCGCGATTTTATTGGCTGCGGTAAAAGTCGGCATCAATGGCGAAGCCTTAGCCACGTGGCCCCGCGTGGCTGAATTGCCGTTTGATTCCGTGCGCAAGCGGATGACGACGATTCAGCAAATCAACGATGAATTGATTGCCTGTGTGAAAGGCGCGCCCAACGAAATCTTTCCGCGCTGCACTTCCATTCGATCTCAGAACGCGAATTTGCCTTTCACCGAAGCGCAGCGTGAAACCGTACAATCCGCGCATGATGCACTGGCCCGGCGTGGCTTGCGCGTGCTTGCCGTGGCCACACGCAAAGTTGCGACAGCTTTACAGCCGGGCAATGGCTGGCGCGTCGAAGAGGTCGAGCGAGAGCTAACCTTGCTTGGTTTGTTGGCGATGGAAGACCCGCCCCGGCCCGAAGTTGCAGGCGCGCTTGCCGCGTGTCAACGAGCGGGCATTCGCGCCGTGATGGTGACAGGCGATCACGGCTTGACCGCCGAAGCCATTGGCAGGGAAATCGGCCTCTATAAAAACACCCTTCGCGTTATCAGTGGAAACGAATTGGAACGGCTGACGGACGCTGAGTTGGAGGAAATTCTGACTCAGCCCGACGTGCTTTTTGCTCGCGCTACGCCAGAACATAAGCTACGGTTGGTCGAAGCCTTTCAAAAGCGCGGCGAAGTTGTGGCTGTCACGGGGGATGGTGTCAATGACGCTCCTGCGCTGAAGCGTGCAGACATTGGCGTGGCAATGGGCGTAGTCGGCACCGACGTCGCACGCGAAGCCGCCGACATGGTGTTAGCCGATGACAATTTCGCCAGCATCGTTGCTGCGATTGAAGAGGGCCGCGCCGTTTACGACAACATACGCAAATTCGTGACCTACATTTTTGCCAGCAACATTCCTGAAGCAATTCCATTCATCGCCTTCGTCCTGTTTCACATTCCGTTGCCGCTGACCATCATGCAGATTCTGGCGGTTGATCTGGGCACCGATTTAGTGCCTGCCCTTGCGTTGGGAATGGAAGCGCCAGAGCCAAATGTGATGCAACGCAAACCACATTCTCGGCAGGAGCGCTTGCTTAATCTCCCCACGTTTCTGCGCGCCTATATTTGGCTTGGCATGATCGAAGCAGTGCTTTCGCTGCTGGCTTTTTTCTGCGCGTATTGGCTTGCCGGGTGGCGTCCGGGAATGGTGATGGAAGAAAGCGGAACGCTGTATGCGATTGCGACTACGATGACGTTGACTGGGATTGTGACGTGCCAGATCGGCAATGCTTTTGCATGCCGCAGCGAACGGCAATCCATCTGGCGCATTGGCTTGACCAGCAATCGCATTCTGCTGGCAGGCATTGCCGTAGAGTTGTTATTAATCTTGCTGCTGATTTACATCGCACCGCTGGCAAATATTTTTGGACTCGCTCCCTTAAGCTGGAATCACTGGGTGATTCTTGCCGTCTTTCCTTTCACGTTGCTCTTGCTGGAAGAACTTCGCAAGGTAGTGGCAGCCCGACTGTCAAGAAGGGCGTAGGCGACCAGTCTATGGTGCCCTCTTTGACAGTCGGGCTGCCACCACTTTCCAAGTCTTTCTGCTTTTCCTCCCGCTCTGAGTGTTCTATGATGCCTGCCGAACCGAAAGAGCTACGAGCATAAACATACGAAACGAATTTTCCATCTGTAAGCATATATTTTCCCCATCTCGAAGGAGGCCGACGATGCCAATCAATGGTCAGTTACCCGATTACATCAACGGGCAATGGCGACATTCCGGCGCAACAGAGTTTCTGGATGTTTGTAACCCGGCAACGGCAGAAGTGATCGCGCAAACACCGCTCGGAGGCTTAGCCGAAGTCAACGCTACGGTCGAAGCCGCCGCCGCTGCGTATCCCGAATGGCGACGCACGCCGCCACAAGATCGCATTCAATATCTATTTAAGCTTAAGCAATTATTTGAAACTCACTTTGAAGAACTCGCCCAACTCATCACAATTGAGAATGGCAAAACGCTGGTTGAGTCACGTGCCGAAGTGCGGCGTTGCATCGAAAACATTGAGGTCGCCTGTGGCATTCCGACGATGATGCAAGGCTACAATCTGGAAGACGTGGCGCGCGGCATTGATGAAATCATGATCCGCCAACCGCTGGGCGTAGTCGCTGCCATCACGCCATTCAACTTTCCGATGATGGTGCCGTTCTGGTTTTTGCCCTATGCGATTGCGTGCGGCAACACATTTATCTTGAAGCCTTCCGAACGCGTTCCCGTTACCATGCAACGCGTCACAGAATTGATCGAGCAAACCGGATTGCCCGCAGGCGTTTTTAATATGGTGAACGGCGGCAAGCCTGCGGTGGATGCGCTGCTGGATCATCCAAACGTGCGCGCGATCAGCTTTGTCGGCTCGACACCTGTAGCGAAGTACATTTACGCGCGCGGCTCAGCAAATGGCAAACGCGTGCAATGTCAGGGCGGCGCAAAAAATCACGTCGTTGTGTTACCGGATGCGGATATGGAAATGACGACACAGATTGTCAGCGATAGCGCATTTGGATGTGCAGGACAACGATGCCTGGCAGTTTCTGTCGCGGTCACGGTGGGCGAGGCAAAGCAAACTTTTCGAGATGCGATTGCGAACGCTGCTGCTTCACTGAAAGTTGGCTATGGACTCGAAGATGGCGTGCAAATGGGGCCGGTCATCACGCGTGAAAGCAAGACGCGCATTGAAGGCTTAATTGCCAAAGGCACAAGCGCAGGCGCGACCGTGTTGCTGGATGGGCGTGGTGCGAAAGTTGCCAATCACGAAGCGGGTAATTTCTTAAAGCCTACGATTCTCGACAACGTCACGCCCAGCACAGAAATCGCTGACACCGAAATCTTCGGCCCCGTTTTGAGTCTGGTTCACGCGAACGACGTGGACGAAGCGATTGAAATTTTAGCGCGCAGTCAGTACGGCAACGCGGCTTCGATTTTTACGAGCAATGGAGCCGCCGCACGCAAATTCCGCTACGAAGCTCCGGCGGGCAACATCGGCGTCAACATTGGCGTCGCTGCTCCAATGGCCTACTTCCCGTTCAGCGGTTGGAAAGACAGCTTCATGGGCGTCTTGCACGGGCAGGGACGCGATGCAATTGAGTTTTACACAGACAAAAAAGTCGTCGTCGAACGCTGGCCCAAAGAATGGTCGCGGAAGTTTTGATAAAGAACGTTCTTAACGCAAAGGTTCAAAGATTCAAAGACGCAAAGGGAATACATTCAGAAAACCTACATTGTCCCTTTGCTTCTTTGAATCTTTGCGTTGATTTTTTTGCTAGAGGAATTAACTGAATGAGCAATTCATCTGACACGATTAACAATCACAAAGACTACCTCTTCCCCGCCGTCACAATGTATTACCAGGAACCGCTTGCGCTCGAACGCGGCGAAGGCATGCACGTCTGGGATGAGACGGGCAACAAATATCTGGATTGCTTCGGCGGCGTGCTGACGACCAGCGTCGGCCACGCGAATCCAATCGTCGTCGAAGCCATCGTAGATCAGGTCAAAAAGATCGCGCACACTTCGACGCTCTACGCCAACAAACCACAGTCCGACTTGGCGCAAAAGCTCGCGGAAATCACGCCGGGCAAGCTCGAAAAAAGCTTCTTCACGAACAGCGGTACCGAAGCCGACGAAACCGCGACGATGGCGGCGAAGCTTTACACCGGACGGCACGAAATCATCACCTTGCGCCACAGCTACAGCGGGCGAAGCGCCGCCGCACAATCCGCCGGAGGGCACGCAAGCTGGAAATTATTGCCGACGCAAGTGCCGGGCTATTACCACGCGCCTGCACCGTATTGCTATCGCTGCCCGTTCAAGCTCACGTACCCCGAATGCGATCTGGCGTGCGCGAAAGATATGAAGGAACTGATCGAAACTTCGACCTCGCGCAACATCGCCGGGTTTATGGCTGAGCCAATTCTAGGCGTCGGCGGCTACATCACGCCGCCGAAAGAATACTTCCAGGAAGCCGTCGCCATCGTGCGGCAATACGGTGGTGTGTTCATCGCCGACGAAGTGCAAACTGGATGGGGACGCACGGGCGACAAGTGGTTCGGCATCGAACATTGGAACGTCGAACCGGACATCATCACGTCAGCGAAAGGGATGGCGAATGGCTCGCCGATTGGCTGGACGATTGCAACGCCCGAAGTAGCGAACAAAGTTGGCACGTTGACGTTTTCAACCTTCGGCGGCAACCCGGTCACGATGCGTGCAGCCTCCGCGACGATTGAAGTCATCGAAACCGAGAACCTCGTCCACAACGCGAAAGTCGTCGGCGATCATTTGCGGGTTGGCTTGATGGGCTTGCAGGAAAAATATGACGTGATTGGTGATGTGCGCGGAATGGGGTTGATGCAAGCACTCGAATTCGTCAAAGACCGCAAAACCAAAGAACCGCATCCGCAGGCTGTGCTGCACGTTTTCGAGGAAACCAAGAAGCGAGGCGTCTTGATCGGCAAAGGCGGTTTGTATGGCAATTGCATTCGCATCGGGCCGCCGCTGATTGCGTCGAAGGATGATATGGACGAATTGGTAACGGCGTTGGATGAATCATTGGCGACACTCTAAAACAAACGCTCAAACGAGAGGTGAATTATGAGCATGCGTAATCCCGCACAACTACTGCAAACGATCTACCCGGAAGGCGATGGCAAACCTATGGCAGAAACTGATATGCACCGGCAGCTTTTGTCTGATCTGGTATTTACTTTGGACACGTACTTTCAATCCGACCCCGATGTTTATGTGTCTGGCAATTTGTTGATTTATTACGTCGAAGGCAATCCTGCGCGCCAGGTTGCGCCTGATGTGTTTGTGGCGTTCGGCGTGCCGAAAGGGCAGCGGCGCATTTACAGGCTTTGGGCGGAAGGCGTGATGCCACAAGTTGTGATTGAACTGACCTCGCGGCAAACCTGGCGCGATGACTTGCAGAAGAAATGGCAACTGTATGCCGAACTCGACGTGCAGGAATATTTCATCTTCGACCCGGAATACGATTACCTGGACACGCCGCTGATTGGCTACCGGTTGGAAGACGGCAAATATGTCGAGATGGAAGCGAGTGACAGCCGCTTGCGCAGCGAAGTGTTAGGACTGGAGTTAGTAGACACAGGCGAAACGTTGCGATTATTCGATCCGCAAACCGAGCAGGTTTTGCCGACCGCCAAAGAAGCTGCTGCCGCCCAACAACATCTGAGCGAAGTAGAAAAAGAACTCGCACGCTATCGAGAACGATTCGGCGAATTGCCGAAGTGAAGGGAACAGTCGTTATGCGAACACTCATCCAAAACGGCCACATCGTCACGGCAGTTGATTCGTACTTTGCCGACATTCTGATTGACGGCGAAACGATTGCGATGATCGGCAAAGACCTCGCCTCCGTCATCACCAACGTAGACCGCACGATTGATGCGACGAACAAACTCGTCATCCCTGGCGGCATTGATCCGCATACGCATATGGATTTGCCGTTTGGCGGTACATCTTCGTCCGATGATTTTGAGACGGGTACACGCGCCGCAGCCTTTGGCGGCACGACCAGCATCATTGATTTCGCCGTTCAATCCAAAGGACAGGCACTCAACGAAGCACTCGACGTGTGGTTTCAAAAAGCCGAAGGCAAAGCGACAACCGATTACGGCTTTCATTTGATCTGCACCGATTTGCCCGATGAACGCTTGCCGGAATTGAAGGCGTTGATAGATCAGGGCGTGTCGAGCTTCAAATTGTTCATGGCCTATCCCGGCGTGTTTCTCGTAGACGACGGCACGATTTTCAAAGCGATGACTGCCGCAGGCGAAAACGGCGGGTTGATTTGTATGCACGCAGAAAACGGCGTCGTGATTGATGTGCTGGTCAAACGTGCGTTGGCTGCCGGACACACCGCGCCGAAATACCACGCGCTCACACGTCCGACGCGCGCCGAAGCCGAAGGCGTGCATCGTGCGATTGCCATTGCCGAGATGGCGAATTCGCCCGTGTACATCGTGCATCTGAGCTGCTACGACGCGCTGAAAGAAGTACAGAACGCGCGTGACCTCGGACTGCGCGCGTATGCCGAAACCTGTCCGCAATATTTGCTGCTGGATTACAGCTATTACGAAAAGCCGGATTTTGAAGGCGCGAAATACGTGATGACGCCCCCGCTTCGTGGCATCGAAAATCAGGAGAAGTTGTGGAAGGGCTTGCGCAGCGACGATCTGCAAGTCATCTCCACCGACCATTGCCCGTTCTGCATGAAAGAGCAGAAAGAATTAGGCCGCGACGATTTCAGCAAAATCCCGAACGGCGGCCCCGGCGTCGAAAACCGTATGAGCTTGATTTACCATCACGGCGTCGCGCAAGGCCGCATCAACCTGAACCGCTTTGTCGAATTGACTTCAACCGCCGCAGCGAAGATTTTCGGCTTGTTTCCGAAGAAAGGCACGATTGCGGTCGGGTCAGATGCCGACATCGTAATCTTCGATCCGAACCGTGAACAAACGATCAGCGCCGCGACACACCACATGCGCGTGGATTACAGTGCGTATGAAGGCTGGACGGTCAAAGGCGTGACCGAAGTTGTGTTGTCGCGCGGCAACGTGATTGTCGAAAATGGCGAGTGGAAAGGCAAAGCGGGCGCAGGGCAATTTATCAAGCGCGGATTGACGGGCGCGTAGATCGTGATTGCATTCTTCGTCTCGGAGAGACGCCTGAATGTAAGCAGGTCATTCATGGCCTGTATTCATGGGCACAAAATGGATTTCGTTCCGTAGGAACGGTTGAATGTAGGCAGGTCATTCATGGCCTGTATTCATGGGCGCAAAATGGATTTCGTTCCGTAGGAACGCCTGAGCTTAGGCAGGTCATTTATGGCCTGTGTGCGATGCGAAAAAGCACGCGCGTCGCGTAGCGACGATTGAACGTTTTGCATTCGGCGCTATTCAATCGTCGCTACGCGACGCGGGGTTTTGATTCTACGCCTTGCAGGCCATAAATGACCTGCCTACACTCAACCGTCTCTACGAGATGACAAAGGCAAATCTATGGCAAATACCTACACATCCCTCTACTACCACATTGTGTTCAGCACCAAAAATCGCGTGGCCTGGATCACCCCCGAAATCGAAAATCGCGTGTGGCAATACATCGGCGGCATCGCACGGCATCACCGGATGACGGCCATCCAAATTGGCGGCGTCGAAGATCACATTCACGCGCTGGTTCTCGCCCCACCGATCTTAGCTCCCAGCCAGATGGCGCAATATCTCAAAGGCGATTCGTCCAAATGGATTCATGAAGAATTTCCCGAATTGCGCGGCTTCGCTTGGCAGGAAGGTTATGGCGCATTTACCGTCAGCAAGGCGAATGTCGAAGGTGCGGTGCGTTACATTCAAAATCAGCGCGAGCATCATCAGACACAAACTTTTCAGGAAGAGTATGTGGAGTTTTTGCAGCGGCAGGGCATCGAATATGACGAACGCTATTTGTGGGGCTGACTCAATCGTCGCTACGCGACGGGGCGGGTTTGTTGGTACACTATACAGGCCATAAATGACCTGCCTAAACTCAAGCGTTCCTACGGAACGAAGAGGCCAAAGCAAATGCAATTCAACCATCACGAAACCATCCAACATCCCGACGGACGCGTGGAATTGCGCGATTACGCTTCGATTCAATCCAGCCCGCTCTACAACGAAGACCTTGCGCCTGTGCCGGTCGCCAAGCGCAACTGGACGACGTACAACTATGCGGCGTTGTGGGTTTCGATGGCGCATTGCATTCCGACGTATATGCTGGCGTCGGGCTTGATCGCGGCGGGGATGAATTGGTGGCAGGCGTTGTTCACGATCCTGCTCGGCAATGTGATTGTGCTGATTCCGATTTTGCTGAACTCGCATCCGGGGACGAAGTACGGCATTCCATTTCCCGTGTTCGCGCGTGCGGCGTACGGAACGATTGGCTCGAACTTGCCTGCGTTGATGCGGGCGATTGTGGCGTGCGGGTGGTTCGGCATTCAGGCGTGGATTGGTGGTGAGGCATTGCATACGCTTTTCAAGGCGATCATTCCCGGTTGGGAAACGTTGCTCGGAGGCGCAATTGGCGGGCATACGGTGACGGCGTGGCTTTCGTTTTTGCTGTTTTGGGGAATGAACATTTGGATCATTTATCGCGGGATGGATTTGCTGCGCGAAGTCGAAAACTGGGCCGCGCCGTATGTGCTGGTGATGACGGCGATTTTATTGGGCTGGGCGATTTGGCGCGCGGGTGGATTAGGCAATTTGCTGACAGAGTCGGGGAAGTTTCAGACGTTCGCCGAATTCTGGCCGGTGTTCATTCCTTCGCTGACGGCGATGATTGGGTTCTGGGCGACGCTTTCGTTGAATATGCCGGACTTCACGCGCTTTGGTCGCAGCCA
>JAFDVL010000074.1 GCA_018268995.1 Acidobacteriota bacterium
GATGGCGTCAACAAGATGTCCAAGAGCTACGGGAACTATATTGGCATCAATGAAGCCCCTGACGATATTTATGGAAAAGCGATGTCGGTCTCAGATGAGATGATGTGGCGATACTATACACTCCTCACCGACCTTACCAACACTGAAGTCGCTGACCTAAAATCTGAAGTGGAATCAGGCAAGAAACATCCACGCGATGTAAAATCGGAATTAGCCAAGAGATTGGTGGCAGATTTTCACTCTCAAAGTGCAGCAACCCAGGCGGAGGCAGAATTCACACGCCGCTTCCGTGAGCATCAAGCCCCTACAGAAATCGAAACTCGACACATTCGCACCGATGGGGCTATTAAACTGATTGATCTATTGGTACAAACAGACTTATCGCCATCAAAAGCTGAAGCACGCAGGTTAATTTCTCAAGGTGGAGTAAAATGCAACGGCGAGAGAATCAGCGACATTGGGTTCCAGATCAACCCAGCAGAGAGTTCTGAAACGACTTTGCAGGTTGGAAAACTTAAGTTTCTGAAAGTTCTTTTCCGGTGAGCTTGACCGAATGGCGGGTGATCCATATAATCGCGCCCGTTATTGAGCTTTGACAAGTGGGGACGTGGCGGAATTGGTAGACGCGCAGGTCTCAAAAACCTGTTTCCGCAAGGAAGTGTGGGTTCGATTCCCACCATCCCCACCACCTTACCGCTTTCCCTCAAATTACACTGAGAATCACATCCGTTAACTAGAAAGAGCGCCTGCTTTTTTGACAGACGCCCTTAGATTGTTTGTACCGATTTTATTCGGAGTGTAGCTACGTCACCGCCCGGACTGCGTAATCGTAAAGGTCACCCCTGCAATTGTGACAGTTGCAGAACGCGAGCGAACCGTATTTTTATTGCTTACATTCAATGTAACGCTTCGGCTCCCCGACACTGTAGACCCAGGACTAAAGCTCAACCAGGAAACATTCTCAATAGCCTGCCACGAACAAGAACTGCCTGTGGTAACGGGAATGCTCACGCTACCCCCTCTTGCTGGAAAGTTCGTATTGAAGCTTCCGACGGTATAAGTACAGGCTGGCGCTGCCTGGGTAATGGTGAACACACGCCCGGCAATCGTTAACGAACCCGTACGGGAAGCTGCCGAGGTATTTGCTTCAAGTGTATATGAGACCATCCCATTCCCTGTCCCAGCAGCGCCACCAGTGATAGTAATCCAGCTATTATTACTGACAGCCGCCCAGGAACACGTCCCTCCCGATGCAGTCACAATCACGCTGCCAGTTGAACTGTTGGATGGAAATGAATTGGTTGAATAAGAAAGGGTGAAAGAACATCCGCTTTGATTGACGGTAAAGGTTTGTCCTGCGATGGTGATCGTACCACTTCGACTACTGCCGCTATTAGGCTGAACCGAGTAACTCACCGTTCCGTTCCCTGTTCCATTTGCCCCTGTTGTCACAGAAATCCATGACGCAGTGCTCGTTGCACTCCAAGCACAGGTGCTTGACGATGATGTCACACCGACGGAACCCGGCCCGCCAGTAATAGCAGCAGAAGCAGTTGTCGCAGATAAGCTGTAGGTACATGCAGGTGGGGGAGGTGTGACAGTACCAGAAATCGTATAGCCGACGGTTTCCAGCATCTGAAGATCGTTGGACGACATCGTTTTGCGCACACCTGACGAAAGCGTTGGGTCCATGATTCCGATATAAACGCCACTTTGTTCGTCTGCCTTCCAGTGACTTGCCTGTCGGCCATCACCACCTGATCCATACGGGTTCCCGGTTGAAGTGGCCAGCTCAGGATGCCCATCATAAAATCGTTGTTCGCCCCCAGTGGAAAGCACGCGTGCAGCAGCAGTAAATGTCGCCATCGTCGTTCCTGGGCGAAAACGGAAAATATCCCACACCGTCAATGCACGAGTGCTCGTTGGGGAGATTTCAAATAATCCAACATTGGAAACGAATCCCAACGCATGTCCCATTTCGTGAACGGCAACCGCATCGAAATCTGTTTTGCCTGCGGCAATTCCATCAGTTGGATCAAAATCAAAATTGAAAGCTGAATTAAAGCCTATAGCAGGAGCAGGATCAGATGTCGCAGCATCTACAGCCAACAAGCCTAATGCACGCATCAAGGGCGAAGTGACAGAGGCATTTCCAATAGCTCCAATATCTGTGTTCACAGAAGATGTTGGCAAAGCATTATAGAGTGATGTTTCGGCTGCACTGGTTGCCGATTGTGACAAGCTATTTCGCAAGGTGTCATACCCAACGCGATAGGAAGGCGTACTTGTACTGCCAAGCACCCCAGATGGATAGGCTTGCCCGAATCTTGTTGGCCCATAATCCACGTCAATGATAATTGAGATCGGGTTTTTAATTTGTGCTTCCCACGCTGCCGCCGCACGAATAAAGGCAGCTTTCGCGTCGGGGAATCCATCAAGCTGTGCGGTCGAACGAAGAATAATTTTTAGACTTGTGGCTTCTAAAACAGCTTCTGTTTGCCGACGTCCGAGAACTTCGTCACGTTCACGCTGTGTAATGACGCGCATTTGGCGCAACTGCTCAGGATCACGCTGGAGGCGTTGCGTTTCTTCTCTCGACATATCACGACAGGTTGATCGCTCTCCATCAGAGTAGGTTACGAATCCATTCTCCTGCACTTCTTCATTTGATGAGCGGCTCATGTCTCCTTTGCGCTGGCTCGATTCACGTTGACCGCGTTCATTTCGATCCTGACTTGAACTGACAACGCGGGATATTACAGTTGTTGTACTTGCGAAACTGGGAGATGTGGATAAGAGACAAATGAGCAGATTACAAACGAACGCTCGCGCGATAGAAATCAACGTTCTTCTCTTCATGGAGGACTCCTTTTAGAAACAAATGGTGATGAAGTTTAGTGAGGGCCAAATGTCAGTTCACAAGCGCGTAGGGCAGTCTCAAGCTCGATTCCTGGTGGGCATTTATATGTTTATTTACTTAACTCGGAGCGGATACTAACAAGTGAAAAATTGAGCGTCAATCAGAATTTCTGAATGAATTATTAAATTATGGATTTGACATAATCGTGAAACACCTTCCCCGGAAAAAATGAGGGCAGAAGAGGGAAACGATTGTCATCATCCGCCTCTTCTGCCACGACCTTCTGGCCAGAAAAAATATGGCTTATTTCAGTTCCATGACTTTGATGTTGCGATAGCGCGCGCGGCTGGCGTCACCCCACGCATCAGCACCGCCGTGAACTTGTAGCCCGATGTACCCTTCGCGAGGATAACGATCCCGGTTGTCAGTAAAATCAATTGTTTTATACCCATTCAGCCAGGCTTGCACATGCGCAGGTTGACCTTCGACGCGTGCGCGCAAGGTATTCCACTTATCTTTCTTGAAATACTGTTCCCAAAGTTTATTGACCTGAATGAAGCCGCCTTCAGCGGGTGCATACAAACTGCCGATATATCCGGTTTTGTGGTAATCAATCGTAATTTGATACCCCATTCCATCCTCACGCGTCCTCAAAAATAAGCCCGTATCAGCGGGATTATCTACCTTAAATTCCAGTTCAATCTCAAAATCTGAATACTTCTTTTCCGTCCCAATCAGTCCCCCTTTATGGTCTTTTTCCTGATTGCCAACCAACAAGCCGTTTTGAACTTCCCAGATTCCACCATTCCCACCGTGAACCGCCATTACTTTCCAGCCTGTCATGGTCTTGCCATCGAATATTTTCACCCAGTTCGTGGTCTGAGCCAGCACCATTGAAAGGACGAAAACCAACAAGGCAGTTGTCAGTAGCTTATGTTTCATGAGTCACTCCCAGATTAAATTTATTCTTTCTTCAAGTTGTTTGTTCAGCGCTGATGGCAGCGCCAATCACCGCGATTTCATCACTGGTTGCAATCACCTCAAAGGATGAACTTTGCAACGAACTCATCTTCACCATTTCGTGGACATAAAGATCTATCAGTCCTAATTGGACAAAGCGAGCATTCGGGCCTGAGAAATAAAATTTGCCCGGCCCGCTTAGATGCACAGTGGTTGCTGTAGCAGCAGCCAGCGCTCGATGCCATAACTTCACGAAATCAGAACAGCGGGCATCCCCCTGCAAGGCATGAGCAAAAACCTCTTCGGGTTCCAGATCAAGAAAGCGCATTCGCATGGCGCGATTGCCGGTGATGCCTTCCAAATGACCAGTTCCCCCACAGCGGCAAAACTGTTCTTTCGGATCAAGCGTGACGATTAGGTGGCCGCCTTCACCAGCCCCAGGAACCGGTGGATAAAGCCCTAACCCGATCCCATTCCCCAACCACCAAACACGAATCTGCTGGTCAAGTTGTCCCCGTGTTGCAGCCACTCCAGCGGCGGTGGCATCGGCATCATTCATGACGTGAATCGGTGCATTAATGCCCTGCTCAGCCAGCAAAGAGGCGAGCATGGAGGCCAGATGCTGGCCTTTCATTTGTTGCAGATTAGGCGACTCCTGAATCAGACCGTCCCGGATCAATCCAGGGAACCCAATGCCAATCGCCGTGATTTCTCTTCCTGCTCCAACAGCCTGAATTTGCCCTGTGATTGAACGGGCAATTTCTTCAGCAGGTAAGTCGCTCAAATATTCCTGGTCATCATCCAGATTCGGAGGAAACACGCGGACTGCACCTGAGAGGTGATGATCCTCAACGAAACCGACAGCGATTTTTTCAGAAGCCAGAACACCGATGCTTGCCATGAGTTGTAGTCTCCTTTTAATTTGAGAAACGAACCAATTTATTTAAGCCATTAAAAGCGGCGGCCTTGTAGCATTCGGCCAACGTTGGGTAATTGAAGACAGTATCAATGAAGTAATCAATCGTTCCCTTTAAAATCAGCACCGCCTGCCCAATATGCAGCAACTCAGATGCACCTTCCCCAATAATATGGACGCCTAAAATCTCCTTCGTGTCGCGGTGAAAGATCAGTTTCAAGCGGCCTGTGGTATCTCCGCGAATCTGACCGCGTGCGATTTCACGGTAGTAAGCGACGCCAACTTCATAAGGTACATCTTCATCGGTCAACTGTTCTTCGGTTTTGCCCACAAACGAAATTTCGGGAATCGTGTAAATGCCGTATGGATAACTATCGGGATGTGTCTGAACCGGGACCCCGAAGGCATGACAAGCGGCGAGCCTTCCCTGCTCCATCGAAACCGAAGCCAGGCTTGGAAACCCGATCACGTCACCGACCGCAAAGATATGCGGCTTTGACGTTCGATATTGCGAATCAACCGGAATGCGTCCCCGTGAATCTGCGCTTAACTCGGCAGCTTCAAGGTTCAAGCCATCCACATTTCCCTGTCTTCCGACGGCGTACAGGAGCGCATCACCAATCACCTTTTTTCGGCTTTCCAGGTTAGCGACAATGCTGCCGTCCGACATCTCTTCAACACTCACGACTTCTTCGCCTAATCGCAAAGTGACGCGATGATCACGCAAATGATACGAAAGAGATTCGACCATTTCGGCATCTGCAAATTCCAATAACCGGGGGCGTTTTTCGATCAGGATAATCCGCACGCCTAAAGCGGCAAACATCGAAGCGTATTCGACCCCGATCACGCCGCCGCCCACAACGATTAGTGTTTTGGGGACTTGATCAAGCAGGAATATCTGATCGCTGTTGATGATCGTGCGATTGTTGAGTGGAACCGTTTCAGACACGGCAGGACGCGTTCCGGTAGCGATGATGATATTCTCGCCTTCAAGCTCGACCGTCCCGCGCTGGCTGGCAATCTTAATACAACGATCATCCAGAAAGCTGGCGGTTCCGTTATGCAAGTCAATCCCATTGCGTGTAAGCTGAGCGTGTGTGACATCGCATTCAGTTTTGATCACGTGCTGGACACGAAAGGAAAGATCAGCAATCGTGATTTTCTCTTTCACCCGATAATTCATCCCATACACGTTCTGATATTGATAACCAGACAGATGCAAAACTGCTTCGCGCATGGTCTTGCTGGGGATGGTGCCCGCATTGATACAGGTGCCACCAAAGACCTCACGTTTTTCGATAACAGCGACTCGCTTGCCAAGTTTTGCGCCTTGAATCGCCGCGCGCTGTCCGCCCGGCCCCGAACCAATAACGATCAAGTCATATTTTTGCATAGTAAATTTTGGGTTGATGCAGGTCCTGGATAATCAACAATTGAAACGACAAACTTTCAATTTCAACATTCTGACGATTCACTATTCGCCCAGCTCGATGTGAGCGGCCAAATCCTTGAAGCGAGGATCAGCACGCAAAGCGCTGAACCGCGCGTCCGAGATTACGGAGGGAATGCGTTCGGCATGCTTTTCACTGCCCAAAAAGAGCAAGTCAAAAGCTTTGTCTGAATTTCCCAATCCGGTATGGATCAACGCCAGATAATAAGGATTTTTTGGATCTTTGGCCTCAACCTCTTTCAAGATTCGTTCGGCTTCAACGCGATCTCCCTGTGCGGCATGTGCGAATCCCAAATCAGCCTGGGTCAACAATCCTCCCCGTGAACGATCATGCGCGAGCTTTAATTCTGTCAGGGCATCGGCGAACTTTTCGCGCTCTCCCTGAAGGGCGAGGCTCAGATAGGCCAGGCCTAAATAACGATGGGCGATGAACGATCCAGGGTCTTGTTGTAATGTCTCTTTAGCAGTCTCAATGGCACGTTGATAGTCGCCAGCCAGATAGCTGATCCAACTTACATGCGAGGTAACAATTGCCGAATTCGGTTCGAGGTCTTTTGCTCGCTGAGCCTGCCGCAACGCCTCCTCGAAATTGCGACCTTGTGCCAGGATACTGGAATACCATTGATGGGCTGGGCCATATTTATCGTCGTGGTTCAATGCCTGCAAAAATTCGTCTTCAGCTTTTTTCCATTCCCACTTTTGGTACAGGTAATAGCCTTTTGCGGCGTGCGCCTCAGGGAGCTGGTGATTCAGGCTCAATGCTTTTTCGGCGTATTCCTTGGCTTTGGGGAATCCTTCTTCCGCAGGCATGACGTTGTAAATCACAAACATATTGTAGCAATCAGCCAAACCTGCATACGCCTGAGCAAAATCAGGCAGGATTTGAATGGCTTCTTCAAATGACTTGCGAGCGCGCTGCAAACCAACCACAGTTCTTTCGCGCCAGGCAGTACGCCCGATGGCATAGGCGAGTGTTGCATCCAGCCTTTGCTTTTGTTGATCAGTAATTTTCAGCACGGCGTTCTCAAATAGGTCGCGGCAGATTTGGAGCGGAATCACCTCCCAGTTCGCAGCCGTCCATTCATAATCCTTTCCCCAAAGATGTCTTCGATCACGCACATCGCTTAATTCCAAGCGCAAGATTTGTTTGTCGCCATCGCGTTGAATTTCACAGGTCAATGCGGCTTTGACGGCAAGGTCTCTGGCGATGGATTGCACGTCACTTTGCAGGAGCATCCGCGTTTTATCTACTTCCCCACGGGCGCTCACGCCAACGCTAGAGAATTTTCGCAAATTGCTGATGAGGTCGCTGGTGATCTTATCGTTGAGCTTCCCTTCTACGCCTTCCCTGACACCAAGTGGCAGCACCGCAATGGAGTCAATTGCGCCTCTTCGTAGCGCGACCAGCGTCCCGGCCAAGGCCAATAAAATCACACCGGAGATCGCCAGTAGGACACCTCGTTTATGCTGGCGAAACTCAGTCAATAAATACTCGGCACTGGAGACCGTCCGCGTATCCGTAATTTGCCTGCCCGGCAATAAGTGCGCCTGAACTTCAAGATCGCGTTTCAGGTTCTGCAAATCCAGAATGAAGTCCTTAACGGTTTGATACCGTTCGTTGCGATCTTTGCGCAGCGATTTACTGATGATCCGTTGTAGCTCAAAAGGCGTGGCAGGGACGTGTTGCTTGACTGGGAGTGGCTCTGATTGCAGCACTGCGGCGATAGTTTCAATCGGGCTTGAACCAGCAAATGGACGTCGCCCCGTCACCATCTCGTACAAAACAACGCCAAGACTAAAAATGTCTGTCCGAGCATCCACCCGCTCGCCACGTGCCTGTTCTGGGGACATGTAACTTGCCGTCCCGATCACGATGCCCGGATTGGTAGTGGACTGCACCAACGTCGGAGCCTCAGAATCCGTCACCGCCGGGACGAGTTTCTCTGAAAGTTTAGCAATGCCGAAATCCAGAACTTTCACGTATCCGTCACGCCGCAGCATAATGTTTTCCGGCTTAATATCACGATGAACAATGCCAGCATCGTGTGCAGCTGCCAGCGCATTGGCCGTTTGAATCATGATGTCGAGCGTGCTGACCAGACTGAGTTTTTCGAGACTCATCCGATCACGAACGGTATCGCCTTCAATGAACTCTGTCGTGATGTAATGCGTTGAATCAAAGGTTCCGATTTCATGAATCGTGATGATGTTGGGATGATTCAGGGCGGAAGTGGTTAACGCCTCTTGCTCAAATCGTCTTAGCCGTTCGCTGTCAGCCGTGAATTCATTTGGCAAAATCTTGAGCGCAACTTTGCGTTTCAGCCTCGTATCCTCGGCCAGATAGACCTCACCCATCCCACCTTTTCCGAGCTGTGAGAGAATTTCATATTGCCTGAAACTTGTGCCGGGGCAAATGTTCATGCCTGATTTCGTCTGGTTACAAAGATTTCCGCAATGCGAGTGCAGTGTAACATTGGAGCTTGTTTTCTGAAATTCGGAATGAGCAAAGATCGTGGAAACAGGGGGAAGTTGAGCATCCTTCAATACGTGGTTTCCTGAAGGATGTTCCGTTTCTTCGTCACTGCTGTTGTTTGTCAAATCACGACTAGAACTTGAGACTCTGCAAATATTGCAGGCTTGCTGGGATTGATTGCCAGACCGCTGGAGTCTCATCTTCAATGATGTACCACTTAATGCCTGCTCGACGAGACGCTTTCAGCACCGATGGCCAATCTATTTTCCCCTGCCCAAGCGGACGACCATCTTCATCACGGGCTTCGCCAGTGTCATCAGGAATCTTATCCTTGCGAATATCTTTCAGATGAAGAGAAACAAATCGTTCAGGATATTTTTTCAAAAGTTGCGCGGGGTCTTGCCCAGGTTGCGCGACATGAAAGGTATCCAATTGAAGCTTGACGAACTTCGGATTCGTTTTCGACATGAGCAAATCAAATAACGTCCCTTTCCCACCTTCATTTGAAACAAATTCATATCCATGCAGGTGGTAAAAAAATGTAATGTCGTATGAGGCAAGCTTTTTCCCGACCTGATTGAAAACCCTGATCGCCTTCTCACAATCGGCTTTCGTGAAGGGCGAATTAATCCAGGGGATGCCGATCTGTTTTACCCCAAAAATCTTTGCATCTTTGATGAAATCATCCAGTTTCGTTTGCGCCTCTTCAAAATCAATATGCATGCTGACGGCTTGGAGCCCAGCCTTGTCCAATTCCTGCTTAAATTGGGTGGCAGTCAGCCCATAATATCCCGCCAGCTCAACACGCGTGATTCCAAGCGCTCTCACTCGCTTCAGGGTTCCAGGCACATCCTTTTCAAAGTCGTGACGATAGCTCCAAAGTTGCACAGCTAAGCCATCACGAATCACCGTTGATTGTGGTTGTGCAATTGCGTGCTGAAAGCAGAAGAAGAGGATTACGAAGACCAGACTCAACGACGTTTTGCTCATAACTTGGCTCATTGGTGACTGCTGATTCTCCTTGATCGTGAAAGTAGCAGGGCCGCTCAATTGTTTTTGTGGAGTTCAAGTCTATCGCTTTTGCGAAAACCGTCAACGTTCCCCCAAAATTTACTGGGGCAGGAATCAGGCAATTTTTTGTTCCTTGCACTGATTGCATGCCGCAATTGGGCGTGCTGGCTAATTTCCCCAAACGGATTGCCGAAGTATTCAGGATAATGTCAGCCTCCTCAGGCGGAGTGCATTGCTGATGACAGAAACCGAGCTAAATGTCATTGCCGCGCTGGCAATCATCGGACTTAACAGGAGATCAAAGATCGGATACAAAATGCCTGCGGCCAGAGGAATTCCCAGAGCATTATAGATAAAAGCAAAGAACAGGTTTTGACGGATGTTTCGCATTACTGCCTTGCTTAAGACGCGTGCTCTCACAATGCCCTGCAAATCGCCTTTTACCAACGTGATGCCCGCGCTTTCCATCGCAACGTCTGTGCCCGTGCCCATTGCAATTCCAACATCCGCTTTTGCCAGCGCTGGAGCATCATTCACACCATCTCCCGCCATCGCCACTTTCTGCCCTGCGGCTTTTAATCGGGCAATCACATCGGCTTTTTGTTGTGGCAGAACCTCTGCGATCACCTCATCCAAGCCAAGTTTTTGTGCAACCACTGAGGCCGTTTTTTGATTATCCCCAGTCAGCATGACCAGACGCAGCCCTTCTTGTTTGAGGGATTGAATCGCAGGCATGGCATTTTCTTTGATTGGATCGGCAACACCGAGCAGCCCTGCGACACGTTGATTCATCGCCAAAAACATGACCGTTTGTCCCTGTTCCTGAAGATTTGCTGCCTCAACGCGCATCACATCCGTTGCAATCTTCAATTCATCGAATAACGCCTGATTCCCTAATACAATTTCAACCTCATCAACGACTCCGATCACTCCTTTGCCTGTGATCGAACGAAAGTTTTTCACGTGAGCGGGTTGAATCCCCTTTTCCTGTGCGCCTGCAACAATGGCCGCAGCGAGTGGATGTTCGCTGGCTTTTTCCAAGCTGGTTGCGAACTTTAAGATTTCCTCTTCGCTCGGATCAGAAGCGGCCAAGACAGAAACCAGTCGCGGTTTTCCCACAGTGAGGGTTCCAGTTTTATCCATCACCAGCGTCGTGACGGTTGCCAGTGACTCCAACACTGCCGCATCTCGCACCAGAACACCCGCCATCGCACCGCGTCCAGTCCCAACCATCACGCTCATCGGGGTGGCTAATCCAAGCGCGCAGGGACAGGCAATGATCAGAACGGCAACAGCATTGACCAGCGCATAGACAAAGCGCGGTTCAGGGCCAAATACGCTCCAAATTACAAACGTGAGGACTGAAGCGACAACCACAGCAGGCACAAACCAGGCAGAAACAGAATCCGCCAATCGCTGAATCGGCGCACGGCTGCGTTGTGCTTCAGCGACCATGTGTACAATCTGGGAAAGCAAGGTGTCGCTCCCAACACGTTCGGCGCGCATGATCAAACCACCAGTGCCGTTGATCGTGCCGCCAGTCACGCTACTGCCCATCGTTTTTTCCACGGGAATCGGTTCCCCCGTAATCATGGATTCATCCACGGCGCTTTGTCCCTCAAGGATCGTTCCATCAACGGGCAACTTCTCACCGGGACGCACTCGCAGGTTCGCACCTACGACGACGTATTCGAGCGGGATGTCTTCTTCAATTCCATTGCTGCGAATCACACGCGCAGTCTTGGGAGCCAAGCCAAGCAATGATTTGATGGCACTGCTGGTTTGTGATCGCGCCCGAAGCTCAAGAACCTGTCCCAACAAAACCAGCGTAGTTATGACTGCTGCGGCCTCAAAATACACTGCCACTTCGCCTTCATGCCCACGGAAAGACGCGGGAAAAAGGCTCGGCATCAGAGCGGCGATGATGCTGTAAAGATATGCCGTCCCCGTGCCAATAGCGATCAGCGTAAACATATTCGGGCTACGATTCACAATCGAGGCCCAACCACGCTCAAAGAAAGGCCAGCCGCCCCATAAAACCACAGGTGTCGCGAACACCAATTGCAACCAAGTCACGGCTCGCTGCCCAAGCGCATGTTGTAGATGAAAGCCCGGAATCATTTCTGCCATTGCCAGCAAAAACACTGGCGCGGTCAACAGTAGACAAATCCAGAACCGACGTTTCATATCCACCAACTCTGGATTTTCGGTTTCCGCTAAAGACACTATTCGGGGTTCCAAAGCCATTCCGCATTTTGGACATGCGCCGGGCTTATCGCTGATGACTTCTGGGTCCATTGGACAAAAATATTCCTGCCCACGTTTTGCGGCTATCGTTGTCGCAGGCATCATGTGGGACATATGCATTTTTGGTTTTGCGCCCAAACCGCCCAAGGATACGAATTTGGGCCTGAGAAATTCGCCGGGGTCAACACTGAATTTTTCATAGCACATGCGGCTACAAAAGTAATAAGGCGCTCCATCGTGCTCGTATTTCCATTCCGCGGTGGCTGGGTCTACCTTCATTTTGCAGACCGGATCAATCACGGTTGCTGGTGCATCGGAAACAGGCATCGGCATGCTGTGCTTCCCTGCCGGATGTCCGATGGAAACGGCTTGTTTCGCCAGATACTTCGCGGGTTCGGCGCTGAACTTTTGCTGACACGAAGACGAACAAAAGTAATAGGTCGTATCATTGTGTTGGTACGAAAACCTGGCCGTTGCCGGATCAACAGACATTCCACACACTAGATCAATTGATTGATTTGAAGTCATTTTTTCCTCCCTCTCAATTTCTGCTCAATGGGTTGTGCAGATGCAATGGATGTTCCCTCAATCAAGCCACAGATCATTCCATCTTTGTCTCCTGTTGCATCCCATTCCGCCAGGGTTGTAGCAAGTTCTCGCCTGTACCTGCGCATTTGCGCCATTCGTTCATCCAGCTCAGTCAGTCGTTTCTGGACAATTTCTCGAACACTGGCACAAGGGCGATTTCCGCTCTTTCTCTCGGTGATGAGATGGCGAATTTCATCAAGCGAAAATCCCAGCACCTGCGCCTGCCGAATAAACCGGAGCCGCTCCAAAACCGAAGCGTCGTAAAGTCTGTAACCGCCTTCTGTGCGTTCCGGGCGATCCAGCAGGCCGCTTCGTTCGTAAAATCGAAGTGTTTCAATGCCTATCCCTGTTTGCTGTGAAACTTCCCCAATCTTCAGGCATACCTCGCCTACTTGCCCGTTCGTTTGCTGTCTTGACTTGATAGGTTTCATTGCGTTCTACAACTCCTTAATTTTGATGCAAAAGGATTCTACACCCTGTAGCCAACTACAGAGTCAAGAGAAAAAATTAAAGAAAAAAAAGAGGGCTGATTCGCCCTCTTTGCTTTCGCGTTTATTTCAGAAATTACCGACAGTGCTATTTTGCGGACTTCTTCCAGTTGGCTAATTTACCAAGCTCTCTCCACGTCGTCGTCTTAATATTCAATTCATCCATCAGTTTTTTAGTCTCAGGATCAGTAAAGCTTAGAAAATCTGCGTGGCGTTGCTGCCACGATCCAGTGGTCGCCTTCAACTCATCATTATCCATCCCAAGGTGAACAATTAACATCGTGACGCCGGGCTTCAGATTTCGCAGCAAATCGTGATACGCCTTTTTTCGTTCTGCAAAAGTTCGCCCTGAAACGCCCGTCACAAGATAATCCAGTAAGGGATACCCGTCTTGTTCGAGCTTGGTCAAAATTTCTGCGGTGATGGGCGAACCATCTTTTTTGGCCAGTTCAATTGATTCCGGCGTAGCCCGCATTGCCATAATCGGAAGTCCGTACTCTTTGCCGAGCTTGGCATACACTTCAAAGAAATCCTTGCGGGTGTAAAGCGTCCCCATGTGTGTATCCAAGTGCGTGGGCTTGATGCCAAAGGCTAATGCACGATCAATCTGCGCACGAAGTTCTGCTTCGATTTCCTGCGGCGTGGCCTTCATTGCGGTTTGGCGCTCCGACTTCCACATAAAGCCTTGTTCATCTAATAAACCGGGAACTTTGTCAGGCGGAGCCACCGGACGCCAGCGCAAATATTTCCATTCGCTCGTCAGGGTCAGATGTAATCCCAAATCCAGGTCGGGATGCTGTTTGGCATAATCAGCAATTTCAGGGAACCAGGGACACGGAACCATGATGCTGCCGGAGGTAACCATGCTGTGCTTGAATGCTTCGATAGAGGCTGTATTGACCGAATGCGACATGCCGATG
>JAFDVL010000075.1 GCA_018268995.1 Acidobacteriota bacterium
TCAATAGTGATGCGTTCGCCCTACAAGGCCCGTGGCAACGCTTGACGATGGCGATTGCCTACGCGACCGAAGCGCATCTGTTCATCAGCGACATGAACCAATCGCCGTTCAATGTCGGCACCCGGCTCGCGCTCGAAGATTTCACGCCTACGCAGGTTGGCGAATTGAATCAACGCTACGGCGCACCACTGCGAGTTGATGAAGTCGCAACTTATTACAAACTGGTCAGCGGCCATCCGTATCTGGTGCGTTGTGGTTTGCAAGAGATGGTCACGCATCAGCGCAGCCTATCTGAGCTGACTGCCATCGCCGACCACGAAGACGGCCCGTTCGGCGATCACTTGCGCCGCATCGCCGCATCGCTGGAACAGGACAAAGAGTTGAGCGACATCGTGCGCGGCATCTTGCAAAACCAATCCTGCCCAACACAGGAAAGCTTTTACCGTCTGCGCAGCGCCGGATTGATCGTTGGCGATTCCGCGCGCGAAGCACGTCCGCGTTGTCAGTTGTACGCGACGTATCTGGCGAAGCGGTTGTTGTAAGCACGAGGTGTTGGGGGGAACGCGAAGCGCCTGGGAGCGCAAGCGTCTCGCTTGCTGTTTGCGCGCGGGAGCAGCGCAAACAACCCTTGTGAGGAAGTACGCTGAAGAGAAAGGGATTTGCTCGTGAAGTGCGCGAGCCTCGCTGCGCTCGCGCGCAGCAAGCGAGACGCTTGCGCTCCCAGGCGCTTTGCGTGTCCTGGCGTTTTTTTCGCCTCTCATTTTTTTATTTTGGCGTGGCAGTTTTTTTCCGCCGTTCCCGCCTTACCCGCTGCAAACAATTTTGAGAGAGGAATTGCAGCTATGAACACAACTGAAACCGACAGCTTTTATGTCACCGGAGGCACGCTCAGACGTGATGCCGCGTGTTATGTCCAACGCCGCGCCGATCAGGCGTTGTACGACGGGGCAATGCAAAGCAACTTCTGCTATGTGCTGACGTCGCGGCAAATGGGCAAATCGTCGCTGATGGTACGCACTGCCGCACGATTGCGCGAAGACGGCGTGCATGTCGCCGTGCTCGATCTGACTTCGATTGGGCAAAACCTGAATGCTGAGCAATGGTATGACGGCTTGCTCGCGCGTTTGGGACAGCAATTCCAGCTTGAAGATGAACTCGAAGAGTTCTGGCTCAATCACGCGCGCCTCAGCCCGTTGCTGCGGTGGATGAAGGCGATCCGCGAAGTTGTGTTGCCGCGCCTCGCAGGTCGCATCGTACTATTCGTAGATGAAATTGATGCCGTGCGCAGCTTGCCGTTTTCGACCGATGAATTCTTTGCCGCGATCCGCGAACTCTACAATCGGCGCACGGAAGACGCAGAACTTGAACGGCTGACGTTCTGTTTGCTCGGTGTCGCGTCGCCGTCGGATTTGATCCGCGACACACGCACGACGCCGTTCAATATCGGGCAGCGCATCGAACTCAACGACTTCACCGACGACGAAGCCGCGCCGCTCACACAAGGCTTGGGGCGCGACGATAAAACCGCAGCAAAATTGCTCAAACGCATTCTGTACTGGACAGGCGGGCATCCGTATTTGACGCAGCGGCTCTGCCAAGCCACTGCCGAAGACGCGAGCGTCAACGATGCCGCCGGGATTGATCGGTTGTGCGAAGAGTTGTTTTTCACGACGCGCGCGCGGGAGCGGGATGACAACCTGTTGTTTGTCCGCGAACGCCTGCTGAAAAGCGAAGCCGACCGCGCCGCGTTGTTGGATTTGTACAAAAAGCTGCGTGAAAACAAACGTGTCCGAGATGACGAAACCAACCCGCTCATCAGCGTGCTGCGCCTGTCCGGCATCACGCGCGTGGTGGAAGGATTGTTGTACGTGCGCAATCGGATTTACTACCGCGTGTTTGATCGGGAATGGGTGCTGGCGAATCTGCCGGATGCCGAAGTGTTGCGGCAGCGGGCAGCGTATCGGCGCGGTTTGTGGCGTGCCGCAGCGGTCGCGGCAGTGATTGTCGCCGCGTTGAGCGTGCTGTCGTTCGTAGCCATTCGCCAACGCAATCGCGCCGTGCAATCGGAGCAGGCGAATCGGCGATTGTTGTACACGGCGCAGATGAATTTGGCAGGGCAGGATTTAGAAAACGGCAGTTTCGGGCGCATGCGAGAATTGCTGGATGCACAGCTTCCCGTCAATGGGCAGGAAGATCAGCGTGGGTTCGAGTGGTTTTATCTTTGGCGGCTGGCACATGGCAATAGGCGAAAGCTACCGCATGACTCGACGATAATAAATATTTCGCTTTCCCCTGATCAAAGACAATTAGCGGTGGCGGATGATAAAGAGAACCTCACACTGTGGGACACCTCCACTTGGCAAAAGCAGAAAACCCTCAATGGATATGGTCAGCTTGCGTTCTCACCGGATGGTCGAAAACTGGGGTCGCTGAGCCTTGGCAAGCTTAGCCCTTCTGGCATTCAACGCAAGCTACGCCTTTTGGATATGGCCACGGGGCAGGAAGAGGACGTCAATGAAAATATTTCCCTCAACGCTCGTAGTTTTGCGTTTTCACCGGATGGTCAGAGGCTGGCGATAGGGTATCAAAACGGAACCGTCAAATTTTGGAATATTACTACGTGGCAGGAATCGCTTTCGATTGCGGCCCACCAAAAGCTTGGAAGTATGGCGACTGACGGTGGTGGATGGATGTCAGTGGGGTTTTCCCCCGACGGAAAGTTTCTGGTTTCCAGTGCATCAGATTTTGCGGTGAAGATTTGGGACACGAACACAGGCAAGCCAATCCGGTCTTTCAAAACTTCCGGCCAGGTTTTCCCTTTTGCCAAATTCTCGCCTGACAGTCGCACCCTGGCCTACGATGACGATTCTATCTACATCTACGATGTGACAGCGGGTAGACAACTTGTGAAGCTGGAAAAGCTTCAGGATTTAGGAGGTTCACTTTCCTTTTCACCAAGTGGGCAGATGATGGCCGCCGCTGTTAGCGGCAAAGTCGTCAAAGTATGGGAAACCAAAACAGGGCGCGAGCTGTTCGTATTCAAGGGGCTTAGCGACATTGCCGCTACTATTGCTTTTATCGAGGCAGAGAAAAAATTGATGGTAGTTGACAGGGAAGCGACCGTTTTGACCTGGAATATTTCGCCGACCTCAGAGCCAGAAAGGATATTGACCGAAAAGGGTAACTGGAGAATTGCGCTCTCTCCTGATAAGAAGACGTTTGCCACTTTTATAGGAGAAGGTAATGTGCAGGGGCGGGATATTGTTTCAGGCAAAGAGCTTTTTACCTTCAGCGCATACGACAAGACGAGCGCAGATCCGATGATAGCCTTTACTACTGATGGAAAACGGCTGGTTACTGCTGAAGCTTTTAACGAACAATCTAGCGCCCAAGATGTCAAAGTTTGGAACCTGGAAACGCGACAATTGATCCGAAGTTTTCGCCCTCAATTGACAGGTGAAGGATGGGTTTCAGGGCTGTCTGACGATGGCACACGACTGGTGACGCGGGAGCGCGCAGGTAGGGAAATCACCTTGAAAGTGTGGGATGTGGATACCGGGCAGGAACTGTTCTTAGTCAAAGACAGTATGGGCGGAGCAGGGCAATATCGTGGAGTTTTTTCACCCGATGGAAAACAGCTTGTCTTTGGGATGCCGACGAAAATCAGTGTGTGTGATGCACAGACGGGAAAAGAACTCCGCGCTTTTGAGCAGGCTACTAAAACGATTAGCACTACATATCTGGCGTTTTCGCCTGATGGGGAACGACTGGCAGCGGCATCTTTTGAGGGCGATGTGAATCTCTACGAGATCAAAACCGGTCGTCGCATTTCCAGCGTCAGAGGACACGTAGGCTTGGTTACTGCCCTTGCCTTCTCGCCCGACGGCAAACGGCTCGCCTCGGCAAGCACCGATCAAAAGATCAAGCTCTGGGATGGCTACACCGGGCAGGAATTGTTGCAACTCTCCGAGCATACGGACGAAATCTGGTCGCTCGCCATCTCGCCCGATGGCAAGACGCTGCTGTCCACAAGCAAAGACAACACCATCCGCTTCTGGCGCGCGGCCACGGACGCAGAAGTGCAGGCGCGGGGCGGGCAATAAACTTGGGGTACGGAACGCCTGGGAGCGCAAGCGTCCCGCTTGCTATTGGCGGAGCGATGAGCGGAGACAACGGCTGGCGGAGGGAATATTCTGAAGAGAAAGGATTTGCTCACAGAGGGTTCAGCGCGTAGTCACGCGCTCAGCAAGCGGGACGCTTGCGCTCCCAGGCGCTTCGCACTCCCCAGGTGCTTCGCGTTTCCAGAATTACCGAAAAAGTTAAGGAGAATGTTTATGACGGAGGAATGGAAAAAGAGGAATGTGCTTTCTAAAAAGACCGCCGAGAAGTTTGGTATTTGGGGCTGGCATTCGCGCGGATATTTGCCGCATTTCGATGGTGGAGAAATCGCGCAGACGGTGACGTTTCGGCTGTTCGATTCGATGCCGCAAGCGTTGCTGAACCTGTGGAAAGAAGAGTTGTCCCAGTTGTCGCCCGAAGCCTTCGACCGCGAACGGCGCAAGCGCATTGATGCGTATTTGGATCGCGGCTACGGCAGTTGTTATTTGCGCGAAGAGCGCCTGGCGAAGATCGTGCAGGAAGCGTTGCTGCATTTCGATGGCGAACGATATGCGCTGCACGCTTGGGTCGTGATGCCGAATCACATTCACGTATTGTTCACGCCGCGAGTCGGTTGGGAAATGAGCAAGATCGCTCACGCTTGGAAATCCTTCACTGCGCACGAATGCAACAAAGCATTGGGACGTTCCGGCGAGTTTTGGCAGCACGAGCCGTTTGATCGCTTTATTCGCGATGCGAAACATTTTGCGAACGCCCACTCGTACATCGAGAACAATCCTGTCGAAGCTGGCCTGTGCGGGCAAGCAGAAGATTGGCAATGGAGCAGCGCGTATCAGAAAACATAGCCCGAAGCACCTCGGGGCACAGGCTGGTTGATTGCCCTCTCAGGGCGACCCGATCCTAACCACGACAGAACGCTTCAGCGAAAAGATGAACGCAAAATCAAACAGGCATCGCCAAATTCATGCGTCAGATATTCCTGTTGCTCCAGATGCAAAGACATTTGTGCCAGTTTTGCCTGCGACAGAAAAGCGCTCAGCAGTTGATAATGACTTTCTGACACATCGTGCGTCCCGGTCAGCAATCCATCTACCAATTTCAACCGATGTTCCGGCCCGATTTTCAATTGCGTCCATCCATTTAATGCTTCATCAGCGCTTTCCAGAGCACGCACAACCGAAGTACCGACAGCAATGACGCGTCCGCCGCCGCTTTTCGTTCGTCGCACCGCCTCCATCGTCGTCATCGGGATTTCAAATTTTTCGGCCAATGGTAAGGACTGATCTATCGCTGCATCTCCGGTGGATGACAGCCCTGCCGCATGCGTGAGCGAAACAACCTGAATGCCTCGCTGCAACAAACGAAGCAACAGCCGCCAATTCAGTCCGTGCCCGGCGCTGGGCATCTCGACCGCCCACGGGCGACTGCTGTACACATTTTGCACTGACCAGAGCGCCAGTTCGTCTTGCAGATACGAATACTGAACGGGCTTTCCGTAGCGATACAGACGCCGCCACAGCGCTTCGCCCTGTTGATTAAATTCAAGCTGTATCAGGCGATTTGAAAGCGGGCTGCCCTGCACAATACGCGCCTTGAAATCTTCGGTGAAGAAAATATCTTCGCCTGGTCTGATGGCGGGCGGCAAAGGCCGCAACTCGGTTGGCGTGTGCCAGTCGCCCGCGCCAAACAAAACTGCCTGCCAGACCCGTTCACGTACCTGTGCAATGAGGCGAATTTCCAGCGGATTGCGGTTGGCATCCTGACCCTGTATCGAAGCAGGCAATGTCGCGGCATCATTCACGACCAATAAATCGCCCGTTCGTAAATGATCTGGCAATGATGTCATCAGGCCATCACGCATTTCATTTTCAGTGACGACCAGCAGTCGAAGGTTATCCGCGCGTGGCGTGCGAGCTGCTTTCATATGGCTCCTTCCAAAGCTGTGCATCCAATCTGGTTCCGCTTTCGATTTGTTGCGAATGTTGGATCATATGGATGATCGTTTCGGCGACTGTTTGAGGGTCTTGCAAACCTTGCGGATCAGCGCTTGGCATTGCATCGGCGTGCATTTGCGTATTCATTTCGCCCGGATCAACGCTGAAAAAACGCACAGAAGTATCAACCAATTCGGCTCCGGCAATTCGCGTCAGATGATCCAGCGCCACTTTCGACGCGCTGTAAATCCCCCACGTCGGATAGGCTTCGACCGCCGCATCAGAAGAAATGTTCACAATCACGCCTGTTTGTCTGAGGATCATTGAACCGGCAACAGCCTTCAGCAATCGAAACGGGCCGAGCGTGTTTACTTGCAGCGCACGCTCGAAATCTTCGCATTCAGTATCCAACAACAACCGGAGCGGCGTTGGTCCCAACGTGCTGGCATTGTTGATGAGTACATCCACTGGCCCGGCCAGCGCGCTCGCCTGCCCCACAATGGGATAAATGCTTTCCTTGTCGCCCACATCTGCCACAATGCCAAAGGCCGTCCCGCCTTTGGCGCGGATTTCACGTACCACCTGATCCAGTTTTGCCTGATGCCGTGCGACCAGCGAGACTTTTGCCCCCCGTGCAGCCAGGCCAAGCGCTAAAGCACGCCCTAACCCCTGACTTGCGCCTGTGACCACAACCGATTTTTCACGTAAATCAAACATAGCTCATATCCTTTCTTTTTCGGCTTTATTGCCACACACAGGATACGATCACTTTGCCGATTCGTTGGCAGGATTGTTAATATATTAGCAAGAGGATAATACAATGAAAGATGCTATCGCCCTTCATATTGCCCAAAACATCCGGCAACTGCGCCAAAGCCGCAATCTAACGCAAGACCAATTGGCGCGAATTTCCGGCGTCCCAAGGCCGACCTGGTCAAATCTGGAATCCGGCTCAGCGAATCCAACCATCCTGGTATTGGCGCGGATTGCGAATGCGTTACAAGTGCCGCTGGAGGAATTAATCAGCCCGCCGAAAGCCTTAGCGAAACTGTACCCGGCAGCGTCCCTGCCCAAACGGCAGCGCGGTGGTGTCCAAATCCGACATTTGCTGCCCGATCAATTGCAGGGAATGGAACTGGATCGAATGGAATTACCGCCCGGTGCCCATATGGTCGGCGTGCCGCATCGCCTGGGCACCAGAGAATATCTGGCGTGTGAGACGGGCGAAGTTGAGCTGGTTGTTTCGGGTGAGAAATTTAAGCTGATCGCAGGCGATGTCATCGTGTTTCGTGGCGATCAAAAACATTCCTATGCCAATCGAACCGCCAGAACTGCCGTGGCGTATAGCGCAATTGTGCTGGGGCCGGGACGGATTCATTAAAAATTCGGAAGTTTTCGGGCAATCAGATTGTGTCCTTGCTGAACCCCGATTTTCTGATTACTGATTGCCCCATTCGCAGACGTTCTTTTGCACCTTCAGCCGTCTGACTTTCCACACATAGACCTCATTGATAAATTTCGAGCTGTTTTTCCAGCTCGCGACGACCGCGAAGTATGAAGCGAAACCCAAGCCTGTCTTTAGCAATCCTTGCTACCTCGATCCTTGCGTTTGCAGCAGCAGCGCAGTTTGGAAGAACGACTGTTAGCTCGGCACAACAACGCACGACACTCAGATATTACGAAGATTTCGACATTCGCGGCGGACACGAGCGCACGCTGGCAGTCCCGCCCACAACGCCACGTCCATCTCGTGCCGAAATGAGCAACGCGCGCGAGCAATTTCAGCAGGCGCATCCACAGGCAAGTCTCTGGTGGAGTTCGCTGACAAATACGCCCAGCCGCGTGTGGGCACAAGCTGGTGCATTGACCGAACGCAGCAACGATCAGGCTGAAACCATAGCGCGCCGTTTCCTGCAACAAGGAATCTTTCAACTCGACAGCGCCGAAGCAAATGCCCTGCAACTCACGCAGCAAGATCAAACCACACACAACGGTGTCACCCACATAACATTGCAACAGCAGGTCAACGGCATCGAAGTTTTTGGTGGGCGAATGTCCGTCCATCTCAATCGCGCAGGCGAGGTCTTCGCCGCCAGTGGCGAACTGATTCCGCAGGCAGCGCGCACAATCAATATCCGTCGTCCGCGACTGGCCGCCAACACATCTCTGGAACGTGCAGCAAATTCCGTTGGCATTCAACTCAAGGCGCTGCCTGCATCTCGTTTCACGACAGACGCTGCACAACAACAAACCTTCGCCCGCACCGCAGAACTTGCACGCGAAGCCAATGCCCAGCTTGTGTACTTTCCGTTGGCGGCAGACAAGCTGCAATTGGCCTGGGAATTGGAAATCTGGCCCGCAGAATCGCCCAATGCTTACCTGATGATCATTGATGCGGAGCGCGGTTCCCTGCTCTATCGCCACAATTTGACTTGCTATGAAAGCGATCCGCATGGCCTTGTGTTCACCGGTAATTCTCCGCGTCCCGACAATCCGCATGTGAACAATAATCCGCCATTGGTCGAACGACAGGACGTGGCGTTTCGCCCTGCCCCATTCAATGGCAGCGTGATTTTTGTGGCCAATGATCCGCATTTCGATTGGTGGGCGGGCAAGCCTGCGCTGGAGTTGAGTGGCAACAACGTAGATGCGCATCTGGATCGCAACAACGACGATTTGCCCGATCTGCCAACACTAAAAACAACCGACGGTAACTTTTCGTTTCCGCTTGATCTGACCAAAGCACCGACAACCGCAGACAATCAAAAAGCCGCCCAAACGAATCTGTTTTATTGGACAAATCGTTTTCACGACATTTTGTATTCGTTCGGCTTCACCGAGTCCGCCGGAAATTTTCAAACCGACAATTTCGGATTGGGCGGACAAGACAACGATGCTGTGCAGGCAGATGCGCAGGATGGCAGCGGCGTCAACAATGCGAATTTCACGACGCCGCCCGATGGTTGTGCCGGACGGGTGCAGATGTTTCTATGGAGCGGTTCGCCCCAATTGGATGGCAGTGTAGATCAAACGATTATCCTGCACGAACTGACGCACGGCGTAAGCAATCGCCTGATTGGCAATGGGCTGGGCCTGAGCGGCATTCACGCGCGTGGGCTGGGCGAAGGCTGGTCAGATTATCTGGCGCTCGCGTTGCTGGGTAAGGAAAGCGATCCGATTGATGGGCAATACCTGATCGCGCAATACGCCACAGGCCAATATGAACGGGGCTTGCGGTTCTTTCCTTACAGCACTGATTTGACGGTATCGCCGATGACGTTCAGCCGCATTTTCACGAATCCACTGCCACATCCGGTAGGCGAAATCTGGGGCGCAACGTTGTGGGATTTGCGCGCGCTGCTGCTCAAAAAATATGGCTTTCGTGAAGGCCAACGCCAAGGCATTCAACTCGTGATTGATGGGATGAAATTGACGCCCGTCGAGCCAACTTTCATCGAAGCGCGCGATGCAATTTTGCTGGCAGATCGTGTCAACAACAACGGCGCGAATCAATGTCTGCTCTGGCAAGCCTTTGCCAAACGCGGCCTTGGTTACGGGGCCAGCGCAATTCAGGTGAATGATCGCCGCCCCGTCGAATCGTTCGATGCACCACCATTTTGCAGCGACCGTGGCAGTGTGAAACTCGACAAACCGAATTATGTCAGCGGCGAAACGATGCAAATTTCATTGTGGGATCGGAATGCCAAAGCGCCCGTCACTGTGCAAATCACCAGTTCTGTCACGGGCGATCAGGAAGCAGTACAACTCACGTCCGACGCCGGATTGAGTGGAAGCTATCGCGGGATGCTCAAAACCTCGCCGACACGCAAACAGGCCAATGACGGCGTCTTGCAAGCTTCGGTTGAGGTCGGAGACAAAATCCTTGTGACGTACAACGACCCGGATACGGACAACAATTCGACGGCAATCGCCACAACACAAGCCGCGATGGTGCGAGAAAAACTGATTTTTGAAGATACGGTCGAAGCAGGCAATCAAGGCTGGATCGCGACTGGCACGTGGGCGATCACGACTGCGGCTTCGGCTTCGCACGCGTGGACAGACAGTCCAGCGGGCAATTACACGAATCTCAGTGATTCATCGCTGACCTCGCCGTCTTTTGATCTGACAAACTACAGCGATGTGACGTTACTGTTTGCGCATCGGTATGATTTGGAAAACCGCTATGATTATGGGTACATCGAATACTCTTTGGATGATGGCTCAACCTGGAATTACGCAACGTCCTTCACCGGCACGCAGTTGAATTTTACGCAAGTCCAAGTCAATCTCAACACAGTGTCCGGGCAAAAACAGCTTCGCTTTCGGTTTCGTCTGTTGAGCGATCTGGAACTCAACGCGGACGGCTGGTTCATTGACGATATTCGATTGCTGGCGCGTACGACAGACGCCACCGTCATCCAGCCTGGCAGCACGCCAGCGCCCGTGATTGCCAGCATCAGCCCAGCCTTTGGCCCATTGCAGGGTGGGACAGCGATTACGCTGACGGGCGCGAATTTCACCGAAACCAGCGACACAAGCGTGACAATTGATGGCATTGCGGCGAGCAACATCAACGTCATTAGCAGCAACACGATCACGGCGAAAACGCCGCCGCACGTGGCTGGAACGGTTGCCGTGCGTATCTTCAATCGCAACGGCGGTTCATCGCTTAATCAGGGCTTTACCTACTGGGCAGGCGAAGCCGCGACCAAAGCGCCCACGGTCAATCGTCTTGCGCCCGTTTCCGGCTCAACGAAAGGCGGCACAGTCGTGACTCTGTATGGAATTGATTTCACGCCTGCGACTACCGTGATGGTTGGCGTGCAAACTGGCACGGTGACATTCGTGAACCCCAATGAGTTGCGTATCACGACGCCAGCCGCAGCGGCTGGCGCGGTTGCCATCAAAGTCGCCAATGGCAATCTGATCGCGGCGCAAGCGCCCACATTTACTTATCTGGCCACAACGCCGCCGCGCGTTCAGGTGTTATCTCCATCTAGCGCTGAAACCTTGTATGTTGGCAGCAACATCGTATTGCGCTGGGCTTCGAGCGATGATCACGCCGTCGCCAAACATCGGCTCGCGTTAGTTCATAGTGACGGTTCCATTGCAACTGAAATTACGAATGACATCAGCGGCGCACAGCAATCTTTGGTGTGGGAAGTTCCGCCCGTGCTGGCGTCTGGATTGCGCCTGCGCGTCACAGCGATTGATGACGAAGGCAACGAAACACACGCCGAATCCGCTGCATCATTTCAAATCGCCCGCCGCTGGGAGGCTGCCATTTCACTGCCAGAGGTGCGATGGCAATCGGCACTGGTCGGCGACGGGCGTAGCTTGTTTGCGCTTGGCGGTCTGACCGGGAGCGCGGGCACCACTGTCAATAGGCTGGTTCGCTTCGATCCCGGCAACAACATCTGGACAACACTTGCCCCGATGCCGCGCGCGGTAAGCAGCACAGCGGCAACGTTTCTCAATGGAAAAATCTACGTCCCCGGCGGAACGCTCAGTTCAGGATTGGTCATCAGCAATCAGCAAGTGTATGACGTTGCGAACAACCGTTGGGCCGAAGTGCTGGAAGCGCCGAGTTCGTCCAATTTCTTTGCGTTGGCGACGGATGCGACACAGGGCGTTTACTATCGCGTTTCCGGCTCTGCGGTCGGCATTACACGTCCTATCTCGGATATGCTGGCGTACGATGTCCAAGCAAACGCGTGGACGCAATTGTCGGATATGCCGGAACCGCGTTATGGCCACGAAGCGGCGTTTATCGCGGGACAAGTCTTTGTCGCAGGTGGCGCAGATCGCAGCGGCGGCAAACGCAATTGCTGGCGCTACGATCCAATCACAGATACCTGGTCACAAATTGCAAGTCTGAACAAAGCACGACGATTTGCGATCAGTGCGGTTGGCAGCGATGCCGCAGGGAATCCGTTGTGGTTCATTTTTGGCGGCGATGATCCAAACACTTCCCTGCCGCTCAGCGATGGCGAAGTGTATGACCTACGCAACAATCGCTGGCTGCCGCTGGATAATTCATTCAACTTGAGCGCGGGGCGTACGCAGCTTGCCAGCGCAGTTCTCAATGGGAAATTGTATGCGGCGGGCGGGGCAATACTTTCCGATGATGGCAAAGCCTATGTCATCAGCAACCAGCTTGAAGCCTTGCCCATCCATGCGATTACGCCTGTCAGCCCGAATCAGCCGCCCGTGTTGGCTGCGCCCGCTTCAGCCGTTGCCATCGTTGGGACAGAAACACAATTTGAAGTCATCGCCAACGATCTGGCTTCAGGAACTGCGCTCAACCTCAAAGCAGAAGGCTTGCCCGCAAATGCGACTTTCACCATTAACACGGAAGCCAATAACAATACGCGTGGTCTTTTTTATTGGACGCCAAAGCCAGAAGACGCGGGGAGAAGTTGGACATTGATGTTCACCGCCAGCGATGGACAGTTTGTTGATCGCCGGACTGTTACGTTGCGTGTCGTGGCCGCAGAATCGCTGGCCGTCGTGAATGCGGCGAGTTATTTCGGCGGTGCAGTCGCAGCAGATTCCATTGCCGCAGGCTTTGGCGCAAACCTCGCGCCGCGCACGGAACAGGCGCAGGCGACGCCGTTGCCGCTCGCAATGGCAGGCACTTCAGTGACGGTCAATGGATTGCCTGCGCCGCTGCTGTACGTGTCGCCAGAGCAAATTAACTTTGTGATTCCTTCCGACGTAAAGCCAGGCATTGCGACGGTCATTGTCAGTAATTCGCTCGGAAAATTTTCGCTCGGCCACATCACAATCACAGCATCTGCGCCCGCGATTTTCACGGCAGATGCTTCGGGACGAGGCGAGGCTGCCGCCGTCTCAACCGTGGATGGCATCCGTTATCAACGTGCGCCGTTTCGCCTCGCCGTTGATGGCAAGCCGAATTATTTGCTCTTGTTTGGAACAGGCTTGCGGCGCGCAACCACAGCCAATGCCAACGACGACAACGGAATTGCAGAAAGCGTCTCCGCCACGATTGGCGGCTTCCCGGCCAAAGTGTTGTATGCGGGCGCACAAGGCGAATTCATTGGCCTTGATCAACTCAATCTTGAATTGCCAACAGGTTTAGCGACTGAGCTAACTACAGTGCCGAGCCTTATCGAAGTGGTGATTTCAGTGGATGGTGTTGAGGCGAATCGGACGAGCATCTGGCTGAAGAAAGAATAAGCGCCACGAATTGACACAAATTATTTTAGCCACAGATTCACACCGATTTTCACAGATGAACATTCAATTGCAGGAAAGTAATCTGTGTAATCTGTGGCTAATTTCTTTTCGTGCCAATTCCTGTCAATTCGTGGCTAGAGTTCTTCAGTCTGGAAAGACACACGGTCATAAACTTCTGATAAGGACAAGGTGCAGTTAATGGACGCGATTGGCAGGCTGCCGGACAATTCGTTCGCTCTGGAGTAACGCCATTCGCCATTTTCCAGCCGGGCAAAATGTTCGATCAAGGGCTGATCCTGTGACACTAACACGTAATCCGTCAATGTCGGATTCCAGGTCTGATAGCGCTGGAATTTTTCGCCCCGATCAAACTCCTCCGTTGTGGGCGAAAGCACTTCGATGATTATGCGCGGGTTCAGCAAAACGTCTTTGTGGTGATCGTGCCAAATAGGCGTGCCGCAAACCACAACCAAATCGGGCAAGGAATAAAGTCCCTTTTTGTTTTGTAGCGGCTTGGGTTCCGGTCCGCTGCGCACTTTTGTGTCCTTAGTTAGCGGACGACAGGGATGCCCCTTCAATTGGGCACGCAATTCGGCTACCAAATTTACTGTAATGTCACCGTGTTCCAGGCTTTCTCCTGCCATTGCGAAAACGTGCCCGTCCAGATATTCGTGTCGCTCGTCGGACGAACGCTCCAACGCCAGATATTCATCCACCGTGTACAAAAGCATTTCTTTAGGTAGTGCCATAGCTGCCTCCTCCTGCCGCGAAAGTATACCACTTACGCGCAAAGACGCAGCAAGCTGATCGCGCGTTGCCAGCTTGCTGCGTCCTCAAAAATTGCGCTGCTCTTCTTTACTGTGGCTGTTTCACAACACGTAAATACGGCTTCACAGTCTTCCAGCCTTCCGGGAATTTCTCTTTCGCGGCCTCATCCGACAGCGCCGGAACGATGATGACATCCTCGCCATTTTGCCAATTCACGGGCGTAGCGACCTGATGTTTGGCGGTCAGTTGCAACGAATCAATCACGCGCAAGATTTCAGCGAAGTTGCGGCCTGTGCTGGCTGGATAAGTCAGCGTCAATTTGATTTTCTTGTCTGCCCCGATGACAAAAACAGAACGCACAGTGAAGGTATCGCTCGCGTTTGGGTGAATCATTTCGTACAGATTAGCGACTGTCTTATCGGGGTCAGCAATCATCGGAAAGTTCATCGTGCAGTTTTGCGTTTCTTCGATGTCTTTTGTCCAGCCGAGATGATCCTGCAACGGATCAACGCTCAGGCCAATGACCTTGACATTGCGCTTATCGAACTCTGGTTTCAGTCTGGCAGCAGCGCCTAATTCAGTCGTGCAAACGGGCGTGTAATCGCGTGGATGCGAAAACAAAACGCCCCAGCTACTGCCAAGCCATTCGTGGAAGTTGATGGGGCCTTCAGTAGTTTCCGCCGTAAAGTTTGGTGCTTCATCTCCGATACGAATAGACATAAGTTTGATCTCCTTCAAGTTGATTGGGATATTGTCGAAAGGGAATAAAGACGAAGGGGAGAGTGCCTAGCGACAACAACAGATCGCGCTACAACAGGGACAACAACATTTTTTTGCGTTGTAGTTTCGGCTTATCACGGCGGGCATCATACTCGGCTCAACTTAAATCCGCAAGACAAGGCAGGCAGCCGTCAAGCGTCAGCGAGTGAATCATCTGATCGGCTCACGGGCTGACGCTCACAGGCTCTTGGCGATAATTTTATTGGCAAGTCGGCGTAGAGATTGGAATATCAAGGCTGACGGCGGAAGACAATGCACCATGCTGCAAGTTATATCCGCCCTCAAACGATCTGGTCGTTCGCAGGTTCGTGGGCAGGTTAATCAACGCTCCGACAATGCCGATGTTGGCGTCAGTCCAAAGCCGCAGCCAGCCACCTTGCCCAGCAGGAATGAACATATCAAGCCGAGTCCCCAGACGAGGGAAGCTCGCGGAAAAGCTGCTGGCCAATTGTGGGGTTCCGGCACTGAATGAAAAATCCTGTGCGGTGCGACTGCTGTTATAAATTCTGCCTGAGATCGCGCCCAACGTCCCGGCATTATTCACCAGACTACCGCCAATCCGAGCCAGCAACAGACGGGTATCATTTCCATCTTTCACACTGGGCAGGTTGTCCAGCACCAGCATTCGAGGCAATCGTCCGTAATTGGTTCCGTCGAAATTCAGGGTCGCGACATTGCTGCCCGTTGTGCAAGTCGTCGGGTTGGCAGCCAACGCCGCAACCGCCATTGCGGGCAAATTCGCGGTGTGGCCAGCACTCAATTTGATGGCAGCCCCGCCTGTCAGGAAATTGAAATTCGTGGGACAACCGCTGGTTTTATCTACTGCCACAGCGACCACGTATCCCGTGATCCCAGGGTCTGTTTCTGACATCAGAAAATTTGCTGTCTGACTGGGCGGCAGGCAAATAAACAGACTGGCCACAGAGGAAAATTGCCCATCCACAAAATACAAGCGAACAGCGGTCTCTAAGGTCTCGTGGGTATTCGTGATGCGGACTTGTGTGTTTTGCAACGCAGGCGCGCTAATACTTGAGCTGTAATAGCTATAAAGCAACACTGAACCCATTCGCTGATCGCTGCCAGAAGCTTCTGAAATTTGGAGGAAACAATTTGGGTTGGAAGCAACGTTGACCGTTAGATTCGCCTGCGCCGTTGCTCCTTGCGCATCACTGACTTTCAACCCGATAGTATTTGCTCCAGAGGTAGCCTGACAGGAAGCCGTGACAACCGCTGAGACAGTGCCATTCGTGTTCGTTAAGCCTGTCACACTAAGACCCGTTGGAACAGAAGTCGTAGCAATCCCTAAATTGGCAGCCCCAGTTTCAAGATCGCTGATAGTCGCAACCGTGACGGTAGCCGCCGTCGCCCCTTGTTGTCGCGCCAGCGCTGCCGCAGGCGTGATGGTGGGTGCGGCATTGGCAGATTGATTCACGGTGAAGGTTTGCCCACCCACAGTGATCGTCCCAATGCGTGCTGATCCAGCATTCGTGGCTACAGAAAAATTGACCGTGCCATTCCCGCTGCCACTCGCCTGCGTAATCACAATCCAGCTATCGTTGGTCGTTGCGTTCCAGGCACAACCACTCGTAGCCGTGAGGTTGAAGCTCCCTGCCCCGCTGGTCGCGCCAAAGCTTTGGCTGGAGGTAGCAAGCGAGTAGGTGCAGGAAGGCAACGGGGACAAAGCTCTTGCTCCCCCCACGGCTACGCTGACGCCGTCAAAGGAAGCGGAACCGACAAATGATTTGTTGCCTGTCTCGCCCGTTGGCGGAGTCACAACATACGTCAGTGTACGAGCAGCATTATCGAAGAACGGCCCCCATTTGACCTTTTTATTGGTGTTATCAAACGCTCCGCTGCTGCCGACGTTCGAGACAACCCAACCCAGCGGTGGCGTGTCTTCAACGGCGTAAACCTGGGTTGCCGCATCGGGCGTCACGTTTATCGTTACGGTAATTGCTACGCCCGGCGCATATGCTGCGGCATTGAAAGTCGCCTGTGCCACACCGCCCGCAAAAGGTGCTTCTTCAAATGCGGCAACAGGAAACACATTCGCCGTAGTCGTCGAATCTTCGACTTGAGGATTGATAAAAACACTCAACTGAGCATCCGCTGGATCAGAAGTCTGCATCGCCATTTGCAAGGTTGCATCTGTCGCGGCGAAAACCTCCAACCCCGGCGTATAACTCATCGTACTAAAACTGGGAATGACCAAGCGATCAACAACATCGGGGCTTTCCTCTTGAGCCTCGCGATTCGGTGCCAGCATTGCGATGCTGACTCCGGCGGCAAAGGGCGGCGACTTCGTCCCATCGTAATGATAGACTTCGCCGGTCTTCCAAATCAGTCCCGCATTCGTCAGATAATTAATATCAATCGGATTGGGCGCGCGACTCCAGGTTGTACCAGCTTTCCACGCAGCCCCATACGCGGTTAATTCATTGATCTCGATTTTGAGATTGTCGTTCAGGTCAGCCGGATGGAATACCGTGCTGGCTTCGATGCTGGTGTTCCCGCAAATCGTGCTGCTGACACCATTCACAGAGGCCGTGCCTGCAAAGGTTTTTGTCCCTGTGGTTCCGACCGGCGGCGTCACGGAATAGGTAAGCGTGCGCGCCTGCGCATCAAAGAACGGCCCCCATTTGACCTTGTTATTGACTGCATCGAATTGGCCTCCGTTATCAATCCCGGATACTGCCCAACCAGTCGGAGGAACATCTTCCACTGCGTAAGATTGGGTTCCGGCAGCAGGTGTAACCTGGATTGAAACGACGAATGCCTGCCCAACAAAATATCCCGCTGGCAGTGTCCGCTGTGCTACACAGGATGTGGCTTGTGCATCCTGTGTGACGGTGAAAGTTTGCCCGGCAACCGTCAACGTACCCGTTCGCGCTGCGCCCGTGTTGGCCGCAACAGTAAACGTCACACTTGCTGGCCCGGTGCCACTGCTGCCAGTGTTAATCGTGAGCCAGGGATTATTGCTGGTCGCTGTCCAGGTACAACCTGTTCCTGTATTCACACTCACACTGCCGTTTCCGCCAGCCGCCGCAAAATTCTGACTGCTTGAACCCAACGCAAATGTGCAAAGTGAGGTGATCGTGAAAGACATTGCACTGGTGGTGCCTCCGCCCGGTGTTGGATTGAAGACCGTGACGTTGGCGGTGCTTGCTGACGCGATGTCTGCCGCTGTGATGCTGGCTGAAAGCTGCGTGCCGCTGACAAAAGTTGTCGTGCGATCTGACCCGTTCCAACGCACAACCGAATTTGCAACAAACCCTGTTCCGGTAACTGTCAGACTGAAAGCACTGCTACCCGCTGTAATTGTGTTGGGAGCAAGATTGGTCAGTGTGGGCAAGGGATTGTTGATCGTGAACGTGATGGCACCCGTTATGCCGCCGCCGGGAGTTGGATTGACAACCGTCACATCTGCCGTGCCTACCGTGGTCAGGTCAGAGGCCGGAATCGTCGCAGTCAACTGCGTAGTGTTCACGAAGGTAGTTGTGCGATCAGCCCCTTTCCAACGAACTTTGGAAGTGCCAACGAAATTCGTTCCGTTAACTGTCAATGTGAATTCCGCACTGCCCACCGTGGCAGATGTCTGGCTCAAACTTATCAGCGTTGGAGTAGGGTTATTGATCGTGAGCAATTGTTGCCCGGAGGTTCCCCCGCCGGGTGCGGCATTGACGACAACGATGTTGAGCGCGCCAGCATTAGCAATGTCGGCAGCAGTGACGGGGATCGTAAGTTGCGTGCTGCTGACAAAAGTCGTGGTGCGATTGACACTATTCACTTGCGCCGTTGACGTAGCCACAAAACCGGAGCCATTCAGCGTTAGTGTAAATCCTGCGCTGCCCGCGACAACCGCAGCAGGATTCAGACTGGTCAGCGTTGGCGCGGGATTGTTAATCGAAAAGTTCAGCGTATCGCTCGTGCCTCCGCCAGGGGCCGGATTCGTCACTGTGACATTGGCCGTGCCTGTGCTGGCGACGTCTGCCGCAGTAATCGCAGCTTGCAACTGCGTCGTGTTAACAAAGGTAGTCGTGCGCGCATTTCCGTTCCAATTTACAACTGAAGCGGCGCTGAAATTCGTTCCGTTGACGGTCAACGTGAACGCAGCACTGCCAACAGTCACAGCATTTGGATTCAGGCTGGTGAGCGTTGGCGCAGGGTTAGCAGAGGCTTGATTGACTGTGTATGTGATGGCCGCAATTGTTAGCGTGCCCGTCCGCGCAGCACCAGGGTTCGCCGCAACCTCAATCGCAACCGTGCCATTGCCTGTTCCATTATTCCCGGATGAAATCGTCAGCCAGGAATCATTGCTGACAGCTGTCCACACACAGCCCGTGCCCGCCGTGACATTGACGCTATCCGCTCCACCAGTCACTGTCATACTGCGACTGGTTGCGCTTAGGGCAAAGGTACAGCCAGAACTTTGATTGACCGTGTAGGTTTGATCGGCAATCGTCATCGTGCCCACACGCGCCGGGCCTGTGTTGGCGGCCACGGTAAAATTGACCGTCCCGTTACCACTGCCGGTGCTGCCTGCGGTCACAGTGATCCAATTCGCATTGCTGGAAGCAGACCACGTGCATCCGGTGTCTGTGGTGACGTTCACACTGCTCGTGCCGCTGCTGGCCGTAAAGTTTTGCGCGACGGCGGAAAGTGAGTAGAGGCAATTGACCGTGCTCTGCGAAATCGTGAAGACCTTTTCGGCAATGATAATTTTGCCTGTCCGTGCAACGGTGGTGGGTTCGACCGTGTAATTTACTGCACCGTTGCCATTCCCTGCCGCATTCGTCAGCTTGATCCACGATTCAGCAGTGGTCGCAATCCATTTACAGTTCGCCCCACAAGTCACATTCACGCTGCCGCTGGTGCCATTGCCAGGCGCGTTGCGTGTGGTACTAGAAAGGGCATATTGACAAGACATCGACTCAGAAACGCCTAGCTTGCTTTGCATTGCAACATCCCAGTCCGCCGCAAACTGCCACCAGTTTGTGATTCGATCTGTGTCAAAGCGAGTGATCCCGTTGTCAAGACCGGGGATGGATTGCATCCAGTAGATATACCATTGACCTTCGGTTCTGCCTTCCGGGGTCTCCGGCCAATTGTATGTCAAGCTCGCCCAGGCATCTCGGTTGATGGGCCGATGATTGCCCCTGCCATCAGGAAACCAGTCTTCAATATCGCTGTCTACTTCCGTTCCGTTCTCAAAATCAAAATTGCCCATGCCATTGGGTGGAATATCAGTTTTGCCGCAACGCCCCTGCTGGAATGTGCCCTCTGGCGTCCGCCCGATGAAGGATTCCTGAAAGAGCGCATCGCTGCGATCCTGTAAAATGGTGGCGTAGTTCAGCAGTGCTTCCAGATGATGCCCGCGACTGCGTGCCGCCAGGTTTTCTGATTGCACAAAGTTGATGCCAAACACTGTATAGGGCTTGGCATAGGCCGGAAGGTCATCATTCGTCCGCAGGCTGCTGGAAATATCGCCCGTGATCAGGCTATACATATTGGATTCATTCAACGCGATGCGGCCATTCACGTACTGCTCCAACCAGATTTCCTTGACCCCTTGTTTGGTCACCAGGTCTTCAACATTGTGACGCTTAAAGATTTGCTTGTAATCCGGGAAGTAGACCCCACTGGTGGAGGTTGGCAGACCGGGCGGGAGGTCTTCATACACATTGATAATTTTGACTACCTGATAGCCAAGTGAAGGGGACGCAATCGCTCCGCCATAGCCGCGAAATCGGCTTCCATCTTCCAGCATGAATTTCAATTTCTTTTCGACGCGGGTTTGTTTGGTGTGCAATGCATCCAGCGTTGACGCATAGCCAACCGTCGTCGCATCCAAATTCGTACCGTCTTTGGTCGGTAAGTATCGAATGATGGCCACGGGAATCTTATATAAGTATCCCGTGGCGGGCGTGTTGAGATAAGTATCTACTGTTTCTTCGGCCTCAGCTTTTTGCGGCGTCAGCACATTCACAGTGATCACGGATTGCTGCCCCAGATAGGTAGCGGTGATGGTTGCGGTTCCGGGGGCAACTGCTTTGATCCGGCCTGTCAATGTATCCACAGTAGCAATCGCGGGACTGGAAGAGCTGAGCGAAGCAACCACAAACGGTACGGTCAGTGTTCCGACAGACGCAACAGCCGTATATTTGAAATCCTGCCAGTACGTCCAGCCCGGATACATTTCAATCGAACTGAGGTTCGGTGTCAGCGTTGCACTGTTGACGATGAAGCCTGTCAGCATCCGGTTCGCAATTTCCTGGGAAGAACGCGCGGCATCGCTGATGTCCACATTATCAATCGTTGCCAGCAACGGATACCGAACTGAATCGCCACCGATTTGCAAGGTCGGGTTCGTGACTGTGCTGATCGTTGGCAAGGTCGCAACAAAGGCACGTTCTGAGGCCAAGGTGCCATCCACATACAATCGGATAAATTGCCCGGTGTTACTCCACGAAGCCGCGACGTGATGCCATTGATCTGCCTGCCAGGACTGAACGTCAGTGGAAACATCCAATTCCAGACTGCCATTCTCATTCGCTCGATTCAGCACCATTCGCAAAACGTTTCCTTCCTTGCCCAACAGCATGTAGCCATTGCTTGTGCCATAGCGAAAAATGGCATGGTTCTGTCCATCGGTGCCATTCCAGCTGGGTTTCAACCACAATTCAATCGTGCCTTCGGTCGAGTTGACATTGCCTTCACTGGAGTAAGTAAGCCGATTACCGCGATCCATGTATAGGCCTTGCCCGCTGATCCCCGTCTGAAAAGTAACGCTGGCAGACTGGACGGGAACTTCGCCCTGGTCACCCGTGAGGACGTTTTCAAAACGCAGTGACAATAGATTGTTCGTCGTTTGCATCGCCGCCGCTAAGGCAGCAGCCGGAGCAGCAGAGGGTGCAGGCACTGGCGCAGTTACTGCATTGGGAGCAGCGGTGGCAGAAAAAATATTTCTAATGGCCAGACCAAGAAATAAACAAATAACAACGGCTAAGGACAGGCTTAGCGGGCGACGGGCAGATGAAAAAAAATTGCGAAGCACCATGAGGCTGACTCCTGAATGATCCGATAGGTGAACGTTACCCAGTGAAGAGACTGGCGTGTTGAGCATTAAGAATGGCGAGCGTCACACCCTAAAAATCGGTAATAAGTCCTTGTAAAACCGCAAGTTTCTTGGCTGCCGGACGTTGAGGTTCTTGGCGGCTTCGTGAGGTTCGCGGCGAGGATCATTGCCGCGATTTCATTGGTTAATCATTTAATAAAGCTACCGATAGAACTTACGCCCTGCCATAAAGTCTTGTCAAGACTGTTTTTCGGTTGTCACAAAATGCGGCTGGGCGGCGTTTAGGGATTGGCAGATATTGAAATAAGAATAAACAACGAGCTGGGATCAGCGGGGTGAACATTTTCGGGCATTAGCGGCGTGAGAGCTGGCAGGCTTTCACCTTTCTCGTTTGCGCATTTTCAGGAGGATGTTTATGACCTACGCACGGCCTCGGCTTGTGGTGTCTTTGATTGTCTTTGTTGTTTTGCTTTTGGCTTTCTCAGCAGCCAATTACTTTGCCAATGATCTTTCTTTACGCCTGAATGAAAAGGCGTGTCGCCTTAGTTTTGAAGAAACAAAAACCAAAGCGTCCTTAGCCTTAGAAAACACGTCAGGGCGCATCATCGCCGCGAATTTCAAGCTGGAATTGCGTGATCCACAAAATCGCGTGCGTTATCGCATCGAACGCGATGAACCAATCAAAAGCGGGAACGTCACACTAAACTTTGATCTCGCGCCTGTCGAAAACAATGCCCTGCTCGGTGCAAATGATCAGCTTTGGCTGCGGCTGCATTACGTCATCACACCGCTGAAAATCGCAGAAGCAGATGCTGCGTTGCCGACGATTGACGGCGTCATCTCGGCCTCAGAAATCACGCCGGACATTTTTGAACTTCAGGTGTTCTCGCCCAATCAGGCAAACGCCGGAAGCCGCTATCAAACGCGCGTTCGCACCGCGCATCCAATTACAGGGAAACCAATTCGGGACGTCAAAATCAGCGCCGAAGCGACCATCGAAATTGATGACACAGAACAAAAGCTCAAAGCCTCCGGCAGCACGGACGAAAACGGCTATGCAGTCATCAATTTTGCTTTGCCCAAGGATTTGGGCGAATCAAATGGCAGTCTGGAAATTGAATTCACGGCCAAACGCGGCAGTCTGGAACAAACAGCAGATGCCAACATTGTCCTGACGCAAACCGATCATTACATCGTCACCACCGACAAGCCGATTTATCAGCCGGGGCAAACGATTCACACGCGCGTGCTGTTGTTTGATTCCAACCGACAAGCCATCAGCAATCATGAATTGGATGCGGTGATTGAGGACAAGGAAGAGCAGAAGTTTTACCGGACGAAAATGACAACTTCTAATTTCGGCGTCGCCAGTTTTGATTGGAAAATCCCCGACAACACACGGCTCGGCAACTATCGCATCATCGTCGGCAAACAATCTGCAACACGCATCTGGGGCCAGGCGGAAGTCAAAATTTCGCGCTACGATTTGCCTACGTTCATCGTCAATGCCAAACCGGATCGCGCCTATTATTTGCCCGGCCAGGACGCTGAAATCACGGTCAAAGCGGATTACCTGTTCGGCCAACCTGTGACGAAAGGCAAAGTCAAAGTCGTGCGCGAAAGCGAACGGACATGGAATTACCGCAAGCAGAAATACGACACAGAAGAAGGCGAAAAGCTCGAGGGCGAAACCGACGACACAGGCAAATTCACCGCGAAAATTCCGCTCAAGGAACATCACGACGATTTTGAAAGCAGCGATTACCACAAGTTTGAGGATTTGCACTTTGCCGCATATTTTACAGACACGACCACAGGACGCACGGAACAGCGCCGCTTTGACATCCGCCTGACCAAAGACCCGATTCACCTTTATCTGGTGAGCGAAGAACGCCAAGTCGAAAACTCCCCGCTCGAATTTTACGTCACCGCTTCGTATGCCGACGGCACGCCTGCGCAATGTGACATCGCGCTCCGGCAACAGTTTGCGAACGACGAGCAAACGTTGGTGCGCACAATCAAAACCAATCGCTACGGCGTTGCTAAAGCCAGCAATTTGCATTTACCAAATGCAGATAACGATGCCGAGTTGGTGCTAGAAGCGCGTGACGCCGAGGGAAAAATCGGGAAATTGCAAAAGACAATTTCCCGCGATGCTGAACCTGTTATTCGTGTCAGCACAGACAAAGCGTTATACCGCGCGGGCGAAAACATTCAGGCCACAATCAAATCCAACATCCCCAATACGCGGCTGGTACTGGAAGTGCTGCAAGACAATCGCATCCTGCAATCGCAAATGCTGGAATTGAAAGACGGCCAAGCCAGCATCGCATTGCCGTACAAATCGGAATACAAAGATGAAATCACGATTGCGGCCTATGCCAATGTGATGGTGGACGAAAATGATGACGAGTTTGTCTACAATGCACGCACCGTGCTTTTTCCGCGTGATCGTGAACTGAAACTGGATGTAAAATTGCCGCGCACGGATTACCAGCCCGGCGAAGAAGTCACGGCAGGCATCAACGTGCGAACGCCAGACGGGCGCGCCGCGCTGAGTGCAATTGGGGCAGTCATTGTTGACACTGCCGTCGAAGAGCGCGCCCGCACTGACAGCGAATTTGGCAGCGGCTATCGTTCGTACTTCAATTATTTTTACGGCAACGAAAATGTCTCTGGCATTACACGACGCGATCTGGACAAGCTTGATCTCAAACAAGCAATTTCACCAGAAATAGATTTGGTTGCAGAAATCCTGTTGCGTGATTACGGCAGCCACATCAGCAATCACACCAATTCCAACTATCGCAAAGACCAGCGTTCTCTTTTTTCCGGCGTTATCAATGCGCAGCTTTATCTGCTGCAAAGCGCGCTGGAATCCGCTTACAATGCAAAGGCGATTTATCCCAAAGATATTGCAGCGCTCAAGCGAATCCTGCGATCACACAATCTAAATCCCGAAGCCTTGCTCGACCCGTGGAATACGCCATATCGCTTCAGTTTTCTCACCGAACGAGACTTGGATCAGATGACGATCCTCTGCGCCGGGGCCGACAAGCAATTCCACACCAATGATGACTTCATTGCGTTGAGCCTAGCGCGTCCCTATTTCAAATTTACCGGCGAAGCCATCAACCGCGTCGTCGCCAATTACCAGACTCGCACGGGCGGATATATCAACGACGCCGCTACGCTCAAGACCGAACTCAGGCGCGCCGGAATTGATTTCGACAGTTTGCACGATCCGTGGGATATGCCCTACCAAGTCACGTTCCGCAAAGACTGGAATGGCTATCAAATGGTCATTGCTTCCGCAGGCCGAAACCGAAGATTTGAAGAGCCTTCGCCATTGGGCATTGATGATGTGCAGGTTTGGCGAACACCGATTGAATTCTCCAGCGAAATGTACTGGCAGATTTATTCCGCGTTGGAAAACTATTTCAATGCAACGAAAAAATTCCCCGGCGACGAGGTGAGCTTACGCGCCGTACTGCAAAACGCGGGCGTAGATTTTGACAAGTTTGCCGATCCGTGGGGACACAAATATCAAATCTTCTTCACGCAGGATTCGCGTTATTCCAATCGCGTCGAAATTGTGGATGTGGCCAAGCCCGGCGAGAAACCGCAACAACGCACTGAAGTGATTCCTGTCACGCAAACTGTCATCACAATTCACCTGCGCAGTGCTGGCGAAAATGGGCAGGTGGGCGACCTGGACGATTTTCACGTCACAACGTTTTCCCGCGTCATTGCCGAACAAACCAGCCAAACAAAAACGCCGGAAAAGAAAGCCGATGTCGTGCTGCACGAAACAAGGGTGTCAGGAAATATCAAGCCCGCGTCTGCTGCCTCGTTCGGCGCAGCAGGCGCGATTGCAGGCGTCATCACAGATTCTTCCGGCGCGATCATCCCCAACGTTTTTATCAAGGCGACGCTCCGAGACACTACTTCGTTTTATTCCACGCGAAGCAACAACGAAGGCGTGTTCCTGCTGAAAAATCTGCCGTTGGGACTCTATGACGTTGAGGTCGAATCGCCCGGCTTCAAGAAACTACGTCAGGTGGACGTAAAGGTGCTGGCATCGAAAATCGTGCAGCTCAACATGACACTTGAGGTCGGAGCCGTCACAGAAGCCGTGATGATTACGGCTGATACGGTAGCCTTGCAAACCACCTCGGCATCAGTGGCATCTACCGTCAGCCCACAACAAATCATGAACCTGCCGCTGAATGGTCGCAATGCGATGCAACTGTTAGCGGTGCAACCCGGCGTGATGAAACAAGGCGATATTTCAACGCCGCGCTTGCGTGAATACTTCCCGGAAACGCTGCTCTGGCAACCGAATCTCGAAACCGACAAACAGGGCCGCACGCAGTTGAAATTTAAGCTCGCAGACAACATTACGACCTGGAAACTCTCGCTCATCGGCTCCACGGCTGACGGGCAAATCGGCACGATGGAAAAAGACATTCGCGCGTTTCAGCCATTCTTTGCTGAACTTGATCCACCGAAAGTATTGACGGAAGGCGATGAGATTTCGCTACCTGTCGTGCTGCGCAATTACCTCGACAAAACGCAGAATGTAGATTTGCAATTCAAGCCGGAAAGCTGGTTCACGCTGCTCAGCCCGGCGCGCAAACGAACCGAAGTCAAACCAAATGATTTCGCCAAAGAAATCTTTGGCTTTCGCGCCATCGCCTCAATTCAGGAGGGCAAACAACGCGTCACGGCAATTGGTTCCAGCGCAAGCGATGCGATTGAAAAAGCGGTGCATGTTCATCCCGATGGCGAAGAGCTGGCAAACACCGTAGCCAACGTTTTTGGCGAAACAGGCACGCTGGAAATCAATGTACCTGCCGATGCGATCAAAGGTTCAGTACATGCCGAACTCAAGGTCTATCCGAACTTGATTGCGCACGTCACCGAGGGCATCGAAGGCATTTTGAAGCGGCCTTACGGCTGCGGCGAGCAAACAATTTCTTCGACGTATCCGAACGTGATGGCACTACGATTACTAAAAAACACCGGACAGGACGAAGTGCCGGGCACGGCTGCGATTGCTGCCAAAGCGCGCAAATATGCGCGGGTAGGATATGAGCGATTGCTCGGCTATCGTGACGTGAGCGGCGGCTTCACCTATTGGGGCAAAGGTGAACCGGACTTCGCGCTCACGGCCTACGCGCTTCGGTTTTTACACGATGCCAGCGAAGTCATTGAGGTCAACGACGACATCATTGACGAAGCGAAAGCGTGGCTGCTGAAAGAACAAATGGCCGATGGTCGCTGGGCCGTTCGTAATTATTACGACAAGCAGGAAAACGTGCGCCAAACCGTGATGCAAACGGCCTTGCTGGCGCGTGCGCTGACATCAGGCAGCGTGCTGTCGAAAGAAGAGCAGAAGGCTTTGCAAAAGGCATTTGATTACCTTGCCCCCAAACTCGCCGAAGTTGACGAACCGTATGCCATCGCGCTGTACACCATTGCCGCACAGCAATTCGGCGATGAAAGCCGTGCCAAATGGGGCGTCGAGCGATTGCGCGCAACAAGCAAAGAAGAAGCGGGCGGCATCTATTGGGCGCTGGAAACCAACACGCCATTTTATGGCTGGGGACTGGCGGGACGCATTGAAACGACGGCGCTGGCACTGAAAGCGTTGAATCAAACCACGGAGCGCACGGAGGGCACGGAGAAAAACGAAGCTCTGCAAATCAAAGAGGAAAACAAACCCTCTGCAATTGTGAAGTCGCCCTCCGTGTCCTCCGTGCGCTCCGTGGTTGATTCCAAAGAACTCATCAGCAAAGGCGTGTACTGGCTCTTGCGCAACAAAGATCGTTACGGCGTGTGGCTTTCGCCACAGGCGACGGTCAACGTGCTGGATGCGTTTGTCGCGCTGGCCGCAAACGATAAAACTGCTGGCGAAACCAAAGCCGAAGTCTTCGTGAATGGACAACGCACCAGCACGATCACACTCCCGCCCAGCAATCAGCTCAGCAATCCCCTGGTCGTTGACCTGACACAACAACTCGCCACAGGCAACAATCGAATCGAAATTAAACGTCCGGCAAATGTGGCATTGGCGACGGCGCAACTGGTCGAAACACATTATTTGCCGTGGGCCAAATCACTAGCGACACAGGGCGAAAACTTCAAATCCGGTGTTTCGCGGGCACTGCGGTTGGCGGTGAATTTCGACAAAACCGAAGCGCAAATTGGCGAGAACATCACTTGCAAAATCGAAGCCGAGCGCGTCGCCTTTAATGGGTACGGGATGCTGCTGGCAGAAATTGGTTTGCCTCCGGGCGCGGAAGTGGATCGGGCTTCGTTGGAATTAGCAGTGAAGGGCGCGGGCTATGACATTAACCATTACGACGTGTTGCCGGATCGCGTCGTTTTTTATTTGTGGCCGCGCGCCGGAGGCTGCAAGTTTTCCTTCCAATTCCGTTCGCGATTTGGAACAAAGGCGCAATCATCGGCGTCCATTCTCTATGACTACTACAATCCCGAAGCACGGGCCGTCGTGGCTCCGACGCGGTTTGTAGTTAGGTAAATCAACGATTGGTACAGTACGACGAGCGGTAGCGAGCTGGTCATCCGCTATGCGCTCACCAACTCGCTACCGCTCGTCGTACTGTACCGAGCATTCCGATTTGGAGGAAGTATGCAGAAACAAATTGTGGCGCTCAGTCTTTTCCTTTTCGCAAGCTTGTTCGTGCTGGTCTCTGTTTCCAATACACAAGCGCAACGCGACGATGCGGGCAATGGCTGGAGAAAAACTCCCGCACAAGTCCTTCCCACTGACTACAAATTCAGCGGCCCGTACACGCACAAAAATCTCACGGTCTATCTGATTCACGGTGCAAACAAATCTACCGGCAAAGCCCCGCTCACGTTGCAGGAGGCGATGGCGCAGAAGAAAGTTCGAGTAATTGAAACCGGCGATGTGAATCAGTTGGCGATTCAAAACCTCTCGCATCAGGAAGTCTTCATCCAATCCGGCGACATCGTCAAAGGCGGACAACAGGATCGCGTGCTGGCGATGGATTTACTGGTGCCACCGCGTTCGGGGCGCATCTCGATTGATTCGTTTTGCGTGGAGCAAGGCCGCTGGCAACAACGCGGGAAAGAAATGGTTTCGGCCTTCAGTTCGTCGGATCAAATGCTCAATCACAAAGATTTGAAGATCGCCGCGAAGAGTAAGAATTCGCAAGGTGAGGTGTGGGCGAAAGTTTCTGAATCGCAGGCGAAGCTCAGTAAAAATGTGGTGGTTGCGTCAGGAAGAATTGGCAATCGCGGAGGCGGTGCCATGCAGATTGGCGGCGGTGCTGGGAACGGTGGCGCGGGCGGCGCAGTCGCGCTGGGGCAACCGCCTGCGATGTCAGAAGCCGCCACGGTTGAGGTGACGTCCTCGGCTTCGCGCACGAGTTTGCAATTAACGCTCGAAAACAAAGTCGTGAAGGAGACTGCCGACGATTACATCAAAGCCTTGTCCTCCGCCATCACAGGCAAAACGGACGTCATCGGCTATGCGTTTGCGATCAACGGCCAAATCAATTCCGCTGACGTGTATTCGTCGCATGCGTTGTTCGTGAAGCTGTGGCCGAAACTGCTGAAATCGAGCGCCGTCGAAGCGATTGCGGAATTCGACAAGGCTGGCAAAACGGAAGCGGTGACAGAGAATTCCGTGAAGACGTTTCTGGCCGAAGCCGAAGCGGGCAAGGCGGAAGAAAAACAAGTGACGACCCGCGTGGCAATGGAAAAACGCGAGTCAGACAAGCACCTGTTCTTTGAGACCCGCGACCGCAAAAATGGCGAGCAGTGGCTACATCGAAATTATCTGAAGAAGTGAGGCGAGAGAAGTAGAAGCCCGCACGGAGTAGCCCTTACTTCGTGCGGGCTTCTGCATTGAATTACCTTACTGATTGCAGGTGCCGCCCTTCGGGTCGAAAAGCGTTCCCCACACCTTGAAGCACGGAGCCGGACTGGCCGCAAAATTCGCGGGAAGCGTAGTTACGAAAATACTATCTTTGACGGTGGCATTTCCCGTCAGCATTATTTGAATCGGCAGATTGGGGGAAGTTTCCTTGGGAAGATTCAGCAGGCGAAACTTCCCGCCCAGCCCATTGATGAAGCCAGAAGTAACCGTTTTAGGCATGGGGATGGAGTTGCCGTTCACCACTTCATTGACGAAATACGTGACCGTCATTTGGGCATCGTAACCTGCGTCATTCTGGAATCTGATCTGCCGCACATCGCTGTTCGTGGCATCGCCGATGGAATTATCGCAGTTGGACACAATTGGATTGACCAACGTTCCCTCCATTCGATAGCAAAGTTCGGCATTAAAGGAGGCGGGGATGGTAGCAGTTGAAAATTCCGCATAAGTGTCGTTGAGTTGAGCATTTACTCCTGTGCCTTTCAGAAACTTGATCTCAATTGGCTTGGGCGCTGTCTCTGCCGGAATTTCAAGCGTTTCACTTTGCAGCACCATGAGGCCGTTGGATTTAACTGTTTTCGCGACGCCCTGTTGATCGTAATAGGTCGCCGTCATCCTTCCAACAAACCCTGCGTTGTTGAATATCTTGATCTTCCTGCTCGGTGGTGGGTCGCCGGGGAGTGCCGCGATCTCTACCAGCTTGCGTGGTGCAGTCGCGCCTTGCCGCACCCAAACGTAGGCATTTGACCAATTAATTTTCGCCCCGTCGGCGGAAATGGTTCCGGTTAATCCGTCTGAGGTCGTAAAGGTATTGCCGTTGAGCACGGCGGTTGATTTCCCGCCATAGCCATTGTTAATGGAAAGTTTAGTACCGCTTTGGGCGACTTTCGCTGGTTTATCAAATTTTTCGCCTTTGTCGTTATACATCTCCCAACTTCCTTCCAGGTTGAGAGTTTGCGCCAACGCTGAAAAGGTCAGCAGGAATAACCACAAACATGCGGTGATAGCATAGCGTTCTTTCGTGTGTTCGAGTTTCATAAACGTAGCTCCTCAGGTGTGAGATTGTTATTTGTGCAATCGTGGATCGTCAGTTACTTCACCTGACATTTATCACCTTCGCAGTACCGATGGATGTCGCATTTCCATTGAGGGTGCGGTAAGGCTGCGCGGTTATTTTCGTCGGCTCGAACTTTACCGAGAGCAACATGTTGTACTCGGCGCTTCCGCTAAAAAGAACAGGGACTGCCTTACCAGCAACAACTTGATTATTGGCATCTCGACGATCATATGTACTATATTCAGAGTTAAGTGATTCTAGGGTGCCGTTATCATTAAAGACTTGATCCCCAACGTAGTTATGCACATGACCAGCGAAAATAGCTACGACATTTAAGTTCTCCCCAAGAAGTCGCCCAAATTCGTATGCGCCAGGCAGCCACAGTAGCTGGGAATATGCTCCCGGCTGACGAACCCATTTATCCTGCGCATTCTTATGCGGAGACACATCAAACATACCGAAACAATCAGGAGAGTTGATGGAATGCATATTGAGAACCACTTTCTTATCTTTTGATTTACTCAGGAGAGTTCTGAGCCACGGCAAGGAACTCTGAATATCGAAATTCTCATTTCCAGCTTTCCTTGAAGCAAAATTGGAGAACTTAAAGGCAAACGGGGGAAAGTTATTAAGCTGGACGAAACGGTAGTCTCCGACATCCCAGTAATAGGCGAGACTGCCCGATTTATCCCAGTAACCGGAGTCGTTCCAGTCAAAGCCCTGAATGTTTTTGTTGGCGCGCACGGTTTTGGCGAAATATTGCAGTAAATTCAACAGTGTCCCGTGCGGGCTGGTAGCATTTCCGTCGTAAGGCCCCCAGATTGTGTCATTGCTTGCGGCAGTGTAGTTCTGGTAGTCGTGATTGCCCAGCCCCGGATAGATCACGTATTTTGATGCGTAGAGACTTTCAAAAACATCTATGTGTTCCCAACGCATCGCATTGGTGAGGTCGCCGTTGATCACCACACCCTGGGTATCAGGATTGGCAATACCCAATTTACCGATAGCCAGGGAATGCCATTGGTTTGCCGTCTTGCTGTCTTTCGGTCCCTCCTTACAAGCCTTGCTCTCGCAAAAAGCATATTGCGGGTCTGACGCGAAGATCATATTGAAAGAAGAGAGTTTATTGGGAATCGTTGGAGGAGCGATATAGCACTGCTTCAAAACATTCGGCACGGGGTCTCTGCCAAAGCCAGCCACTCCGCAGAAAATCGCACCCGTCGCAACTTTTTCCGCCCAAATGCCGTTCGCGCCGTACCGAATCGTTCTGGTGCCTGTAAATCCACAGACTCCGCCTTCATCTGCACATTTCCTCGCTACGGCCACGATTTTGCAGGTCTTCAAAACGTTCGGGGCCGGGTCTTTGCCAAAGGCCGCAACCCCGCAGTTAATGCCATCGGTTGCGGTCTTGGTAATCCATTTATCACCCGCCCCGTAACTCACATCGCCTGTGCCAGAAAAGTTACAGCGTTCGCTTTCCTTCGCGCATTCTACTGCTCCCGCAGGAGGCGCTTGTGCGTGGCTACTCGCCTGTACAAATAGCAGCACCAGCATTGTTGCGACGATGTGACTGATAAATTGACTGACGGTTAGGAAGTGATGGGTTGCTCTTTCGTTTCGTTCAAGTCTCATAGCTTTGGTACCTCCAGTGTGAAAATGCTTCAAGTACAAAGGGAGTTGTTTTTGCGTTCAATGTTCGAGATCGGTGACCAGAATTGCTTCCAGTTCAGCTAAGTTATCTTTCAGCACAAACTCGCACGCCCCTGCCGACAAGGCGGCGGTGCGAATCTCGGCCTCATCAAAGGCCGAGACCATACAAATGTTGGCCTGCGGAAATTCGGCGATGATTTCACGGGTCGCCGTAATGCCGTCCATTTTTGGCATTTCCCAATCCATCAACACCCAATCGGGAAGGTGTTTACGGTAGAGCGCAATTGCGTTGCCGCCATCACCACATTCAAAAACTTCGTCCACCGAGGGCGGTAAATAATCCCGCAAAAGCAGGCGGACTGGTTGATTGTCGTCCACAATTAACACTTTCATTGGTTCCATACCAAAACCGAGCATTGCTGTAATTTCCGTGAGAAAGATAGGCTGAAATGAAGGGAGTTAGAATACATAGTTCTGCGTAAAAAGCATACGTGGAACTACTTATTTCGAGGGGAGGTTTTGGCGTTTGGAATTTCGACCAAGTAAACCACGGAGGACACAGAGCGCACGGAGTATCGCCAGAATTGCAAGGAATCAGGCGGATATCGGTTCGCCTTATTTTGCCTTCGTGCCTCCGTGTCCTCCGTGTTCTCTGTGGTTAGGAGTCTTATTTTTCGATCTTTAGAACAATTCGGATTTATGTTGCAGGGCGAATTTGAAAAGCGAATGGCTGCCGTGTAGATGGAGTTTTTCGCAGATATTGGCGCGATGTTTTTCGACAGTTCGCAAGCTGATGAAAAGCTGTTCGCCAATTTCTTTGCTGGTGAGATTTTCGGCGATGAGTTTTAGGACGCGACGTTCGGCGGCGGTAAGGTCGTTGATCGTAGGTTGTTTCTCTGTGAGCTGAATGGCTCGGCGGCTGCGGTTGATGAGATACGAAGTGAGAGCGTGGCTCGTGTAATGTTCGCGTGCGGCAACCACTTTGATACATTCGACAATGTCAGTCAACGCACTATCTTTCAGGACAAACCCTTTCGCGCCCAGGTCAATGGCTTCGTTGAATAAATCTTCGTCGTGGTGCATGGTCAGAAAAATAATCTCGGTGGCAAGTTTCTTCGCCTTTATTTCTCGCGCAACTTCAAAGCCGTTCTTGACGGGCATATCCACATCCAGAATCGTGACTGTTGGGCGAAATTTTTCGATGGCTGCGATGGCCTCTTGCCCGTTTTTGACCTCCGCCAAAACGAGATAGTCACTTTCTTCTTCGATGGTTTCCCGCAGCCCTTTCCGCACAATCGGATGGTCGTCGGCAATGATGATTGTGATTTCTTTGCTCATATAGCGGATTCATCTGAATGAGTAGAACTTTCACCACAGAGGCACAGAGAACTCACAGAGTTTCACAGAGTTTTCTCTGCGCGCCTCTGTGTCACCTCTGTGTCTCTGTGGTGAAATCTCTTTCTTCATCTCTCGTTATTCAAGTGAAACTAGCTTTCTCACGAAAGACGGATTGCGACTTGAATCGCTGTTCCTTTCCCAGGTTTCGAGTCAATCAAAAGTTGAGCGTTTAGCAATTGTGCGCGTTCCTTCAATCCAACCAAGCCGAGGCCGCTACTTGCGCTTGTTGTGTCAAATCCTTTCCCGTTGTCTTCAATCATCATCAAAACCTGACTTTCTGTTCGCTTGATTTTCACCTTCGCATTGGATGCGTTGGAATGTTTGATGATATTGTTCAGCGATTCCTGAATGATGCGATAGACGCTGATTTCTTCGCTCTCGTTGAAGATATTGTCAATCGAATCTATCTCGCTCTCAATTTCGACAACGTCCGAAACCTTTTTGAGCATGGCCTGAATCGCTTTGGTCAGACCCAAACGGTCAAGCAATTGCGGACGCAGATTGTTGGTAATTTCTCGCACTTCGTCCAACGCTTGCGTGGCGGATTCGGAAATATTGCTGAATTCCTTCGCCACGCGCTCTTTGTCGTCGCCTTTTTTGATTCCGAGCGCCGCGCGATTTTTGATGACGACCAGGTTTTGCCCCAAACCGTCGTGGAGTTCGGATGCAATCCGTTTTCGCTCGGCTTCCTGCGATTCAATCAAACGCCGCGAAAACAAAGTTTTTGCTTCGGCAATTGCGCGCAAACGGGAGACGCGCGTGTGATACATCCACCAACTCACTCCTCCCACCGCCAACGCCAACAGTCCGAGAAACCACCAGGTTTGATAGAAAAACGGGCGGACGATAATTTTCAAAGCCGTGCCTTCGTTGTTCCAAACGCCGTTGGCATTCGCGGCGATCAGCCGAAATGTGTAACTGCCAGCGGGAAGATACGAATAGTCCACCGTTCGCTTCGTCCCGGCTTCCACCCAATTTTCTTCCAGTCCTTCGAGTTTGTATTTGAACTTGATCTGCTCCGATTTGGTTAGGCTCAAACCGGTATATTCAATCGCAATGTTGGATTGACCGGGCTGCAAGGTGATGGCCGATTGTGGGGTTTGGATTGCGGCTTGAAAGAGTGCTGAATCAACTGGCTTTCGATCAATCGTGATGTTTTCGATGACGACGGGCGGCGGATTTGGATTTACGGCTTCGGCTTCGGGGTCAATGATGGCGATGCCTCCCATCGTCGGAAACCAGAACTTGCCGTCTTTGGCTTTGAGTGCCGCAGGCAGCCTGCCGCCGTTGCATTCGGCGTTGAGCATGCCGTCTTTTTCGTCGTAAGAAACGCTGTTGAGTTTCGGGATTTTCCCCTCGGCAAACTCGTTGAGTTCTTGCTTGCTGACGCGATGAATGCCGCGATTGCTGGACATCCAGAAGTTGCCGCGTTTGTCTTCGAGGATGGCAAAGACACCGTTATTGAATAGCCCGTGTTCGACGCGATAATTGAAAAACCTGCCGTTTTTATAACGCACCAAACCATCACCATACGTTCCAAACCACAGCACGCCGTCTGCATCTTCATAGATCGCGCGGACGAATCCTTTCGGGCTGCCAGCTTCGGCGTTGTAGCTAACAAATCTGCCGTCTTTGCCTTGCGCCAATCCATCATACGTTCCCGCCCAAAGAGTGCCGTTGCGGTCGAAATGAATGGTGATGACGGCGTTGTGGGGCAAGCCATCGGTGGTCGTGTAATGTGCGATTTCCTGATCGTCTTTGTATTTGAATATGCCTTCGTCCGTCGCTATCCAAACGTTGCCTGCCGGGTCAGAGGCAAAGTCGGTCACGCCGTTGGGCAGATCGTTTTTCCCGATTCGTTTTACGGAAGAAGGTGCTGCAAAGCGCCCGAATCCGCCTTCGCCTTGGAAGCCGAGCCATAAGTTTGTCTGGTTGTCTTCCCAGAAACCGCGCAAATAAAGCGGAACCCCCGTCGCGTAGTTCAGTTTCAAATCCCAGATTTTCCCGTCCGCGTAACGATTTACGCCCTGTGTCGTGCCGATGAAAATATCTCCGTTTTGCGTTTGCAGGAGCGGATAGACTTCATTGCTGTTCAGCCCGTCTTTG